>JAKBJA010000075.1 GCA_021836225.1 Pseudomonadota bacterium
AATCACCAGACCGACTGCGATGCCCCAAAGATGCAGGGGGCCCAAACTGGACTTCAACTTCGTGCTCATGGTTGGCTCCTTGTCGAAAAATCAGGAGTTCCACTGCAAGAAACCTGCCATCATGTCATCCCGCGCAATCGTCCAATTTACGCGGGATGGCGCCCGGGAGCGAAACAGACAATGCACCACCATTGTGCAAAACATCTGGTCGTGCGGCCGCTTGGTGCAGCGTCGCATCGATGCGCTTTCTCGGAGAATCACTGCAGTCCATGGCGCGGCTTATGGCACCTATGGTTCAAGCTCGAAGGAAGGGATCCCCTTGCAGACCCCCACCCACAATCCGATCAGCTGCTGCGCCATGCTTGTCTTGAGCATGGGCGTGGCGTGCGCCGCGGAAAGGAACACGACCATGGAACTGAACTCGAGTGCATTTGCCCAGAATGCGGACATACCCACCCTGTACACCTGCGAAGGCAGCGACCAGTCTCCGCCGCTGGCGTGGTCCGGCGTGCCGGCCGGGACGAAAAGCCTGGCACTGATCATCGACGACCCCGACGCCCCTGATCCGGCCGCGCCAAAAATGACCTGGGTGCACTGGGTGCTGTACAACATCCCCCCCGACACCAACGCGCTCGAGGCCGGCTCGTCGCGTGCGAATCTGCCGGCGGGTACGCGCGAAGGCCTCAACGACTGGAAGCGCGAAGGCTACGGCGGCCCCTGCCCACCCATCGGCCGCCATCGCTACGTTCACACGCTTTACGCGCTCGACACCGTCCTCCCTGTTCTGCGCCCGGCGACCAAGGTCGTCCTGGAAAAGGCGATGCAGGGACACATCCTGGCGAAGGGCGAACTGGTGGGGTATTACAAAAAAAAATAGGTGGCTGCGGGGTGACACCGCCCCTTTGCGCCGTTTCGGGCGAAGGACTTTGCTGGACCGACAACACAATCAGGCCTCAGCAGAAGCAGGCCTCTATTGATACAGGACTTACGTCATGGCTGTTTGACCGATTTGAAGACGGGCCCCCACGAAGGATGGCCCGACTCTGCCGGGGTCAGTTCAAATCCGGGATCGAGTTCCAGCGCCTTGCGAAACTCGCTGCGGCATGATTTTTCCCGCGCCTGGGCGCAATGGATGAAAGCCAGATACTTGTGCGCCGCAACTTGGTCCGACTTCAGAAACAGCCCTTCTGAAAGCGCATTCTGCAAAAGCCGGGCGGAGTTTCTGTAATCCCCGTCTTCGTAAGCACGAATCCCTGACGACAAGTCCTGCTCCGCTTTGCGGAGGGCGAGTTTGTCGAGGCCAGCGTCCCGAACGACGGGCGCAGCGCAAGCTGTCATCAGCAGTGCCGCGCAAAGCAGCGCACCTATCTGCCTCATAGTCATGTCCTTATCTGAATTTGTGCCTGATCTTGAGCGACTGGCCTGGTCTCAGGTTCACGGTATCACGGTAGGGCGCAAAGGCCCGGTTGCGGATTTCCACGTCGTGCTTCCCGGCTTGCAGTTGCAGCGTGGATAGCGGAGGGGAGACACCGACACGCTTGCCGTCGACATACACCTCACCCCAGGGAGAAATTGCGAGCATTACGGTCGCTTCCGCTGGCACCTCGGGAGCCGGCGGGCGGACGCTTTCGGCTGCAGGCACACCAGGCACGGACGCTGCAACGGCTTTTGCCGTGGACCTCGCCGATTGCGGCGAGGAGGGAGGCGTCACTTCAAGCACCTGCGCCTCCGGGGCTGCCATCTTGTCATCATGCTGCGGCCGCTGCGAAAGGATGACGATCGCAGCCATGACCAATACCGGGAGCGCGAGCCATAACGGCTTGGGCACGGGTACCTTACCCGCAACGGAAGCAATTTTTTTCTTGCTCCCCGGCCTCTTGCCCGAGGACGCGACCGCAGGGTGGCCCTGCCCCTTGGGCGCCTGCAGCATCAGGGTGGTGGGCTCCTCTACAGGCGCCCAGCCTGCGCGAGCGGCTTTTACCGGCTCGGAACTTGCGGCCGACCTGCGCGGCTCCCGGGTGGAGGCGGCATCGAGGTCTCTCAAATCGCGGGAGAGCTCCCGAGCGGTCTGGTAACGGTCCTCGGGCCGCTTGGCCAGCGCCCGGCTGATGATCCGGTCGAACGCCACCGGCACGCGGGAGTTGATGGTGCTGGGCGGCGCAGGCTCTTCATGCAGGATCTTGTACATGATGGCGCTGAGGTTGTCGGCATTGAAAGGCGTCGCCCCGGTCAGCATTTCGTACAGCACGACGCCGAGCGCGAAGATATCCGTCCTGCCATCCGTCGGCTGGCCCGCCACCTGCTCGGGGGCCATGTACTTGGGGGAGCCCAGAACGGTACCCAGCTGCGTGCGCGAACCCGTAGGAACCTGGGCAATGCCGAAGTCCATGATTTTGACGTCACGGCTAGGCGTGACCATGATGTTCGCAGGCTTGATATCGCGGTGCACCACATGGTTTTCATGGGCATAGTTGAGCGCACTCGCAACGCGCGCCGCGATGCTGCGGATCATCTCTATCGGCATCACCACGCCGGAATCGAGCATTTCGCGCAGCGACTCCCCTTCCAGGTATTCCATCGCGATATAGGCGATATCGTCGGCCTCGCCCACATCATAGATGGTGACGATATTGGCGTGGCTCAGGCGGCCAGCGGATTTGGCCTCGCGGTAAAAGCGCTCCTCGAACTCGGCGCGTTCTTCTTTTGAGAGGTCGAGGTTGATCGTCTTGATGGCGACGGCACGCTCAATCAGCGGATCAACCGCCTTGTAGACTGCCCCCATCGCACCCTGCCCAAGCACGGATACCACTTCATAGCGACCGAATCTAGTTTGATTGAGCATGCAGCGGATTGGGCGGATAGCTTGCCTGGGGCAATTTCTGGTGCGAGAATTCTCGATAACAAAGTATAACAAACACTAGGAGACCATCGTTTTGACAAACGCCTCATCCGGCATCCCCCCTTTACTTGAAATCGCCGCCAAGACCGACCCGGGCATACTGCGAAACCTGAACGAGGACAGTATTGCCACCGTCAGCGATCTGGGCCTGCTGGTCCTGGCCGACGGCATGGGAGGCTACCAGTCCGGCGATGTGGCCAGCAGCCTTACCACTCAAATCATTGTTGAAGGGCTGACCGCGGAATTGCAGGACAAGCCCAACAACGGCAGTGACCTTGCCGCCTTAGTTGAAAATGTCATAAAAAAGGCCAACAAGGCGATTTACCTGGAAGGCCAACAACGCGCGCAGCGCGTTCACCACAGCCAGAGCCAGGCAATGGGTTCAACGCTGGCGCTGCTGTTGTTCCGGAACAGTCAGGCCACGATGGCGCATGTCGGCGATTCACGCATCTATCGCCTGCGCGATAACCGTCTGGAATTGATGACGCACGACCATTCCTTGTTGCAGGAGCAGATCGACCAGGGAATACTCAATTCCGAGGCCGCAGCAAGGTCGCACAACCGCCACCTTGTGACGCGCGGGCTGGGTCTGCATGCCGAGGTGGAGGTTACGCTGGATGAGTGCGAGGCCCTGCCGGGGGATATCTATCTGGTCTGCTCCGATGGCCTGAACGACATGGTCGACAACGCGGACATCGAACTGGTGCTCAATTCGCTCCAGGCCAACTTGCCGCTTGCCGCCAGCCAACTGGTCATGATCGCCAACGACAATGGCGGTGATGACAATATTTCCGTGATCCTGGCAAAAGTCAGGCCGCCCACCAAGCCAGACGCGAAGAAGAACGGTCTCTTCGCCTGGCTATTCGGACGTTAAACCCGCATGGCAAAACTAATCGTCAGTCAAAACGGTGAAATCACCGGAAACCACTTCCTCGACGCATCCAGCTTCACGATCGGCAGCCGGCCCGACAATGACCTGTGCCTTGACGTCCAGGGGGTCAGCCGGTCGCATGCCCGCATCACCTCTGTCGGCAACGATGACATCCTGGATGACCTGGGCAGCACCAATGGTACGTTGGTGAATGGCCAGTCTGTCACCCGACACATCCTGCAAAATGACGACGTCATCGAAATTGCCGACGTCCAGATTCGCTACCGCAACCATAAAGCCATTGATGGCCCCAGTTTCGACAGAACGATGATCATTCAGGCTTCTGCCATGGAAGGCGATGCGTCTGCCCAACCGGTTGGCGCTTATGCGTTGGCGACGGCAAAGAATGAGCGCCGCCTCAGGGCAGGCGCCCGTATCGGCTTGGTCCGCGTGTTCAATGGCAGTCCGTCCAGCAAGGAAATCGAATTGTCCCGGGTGCTGCATACCTTTGGCATACCGGGAAAACAGCTTGCCGTGATCAATGCCCGTCCGCACGGCTATTTCATCACCCATGTCGAGGGAAAAAAACCGGCGCGCCTGAATGGAAAATCCATCGGCCTTCAACCACAGCTGCTGACGCCCAATGACGTGATCGAAGTTGGGGATGAAAAGCTGCTGTTCCTGCTCAAATAAGCGACGCCCCCCTGCCAGGCACGCGCGCGAGCCTCAACGACTGGACGCAGGATGTCCATCCACCGGCCGCTATCGCATGTTCACAAGCCGTGCCGTCTTCCACAGATGGCGCCGAACGCGGAAAAATGCTTCCCTTGCTTCAATAGCCCCAGGCGACGGGGAGCCTGAAGGGAGAGAATGAAAATTGCTGCCGGGACGAATCGCGCATGGCACGTGGCGGGGCTGGTCGCTGCGTTAACCCTGTGCGGGGTCGCCGTGATCGGGGTGGCCAGATGGCCCGACATCCAGTTCGAGCTTGGCTATGCCTACGAAAACGGCCATTTCCACGGCTGGCCGTCAGGTTTCCCCCAGGACCACCGGAAGGCTGCCCGTTGGCTGGGCCGGGCGGCACAGGCGAACCACCCACGCGCACAGTACATGCTGGGCATCCTCCATGCCCACGGCTGGGGCGTGCCCAGGGACGGCGCCCTGGCCGTGGAATGGTTCACCCGTTCCGCCCGAAACAGCTATGCGCCGGCCTGCTTCCATCTCGGGTGGATGTACGCCAAAGGCGACGGCGTCCCTCGGAACGACGACCAGGCGATCCGTTTGCTGGAACAGGCAGCCGGCCAGGGCATGGCTGCGGCCCATCTGGCGCTGGGTGGACTCCATGAGCACGGCAGGGCCGTGCCGGCTGACGCGGCCCTGGCCCTCAAATGGTATGCACTGGCCGTGCATTTCACCCGATCCCGGCCCGACCTATTCGACAACGCAGCATTCGCCGAGCGGGCGCAAGCCGCCCGCGATACGCTGGTCTCCCGGATGGCTCGGTCAAGCGACGAACAAGGACAAGTGCTTGCCCGCCAGTGGCTGGCCAACCCGGCGCTGAACCGGACGAACAACCACGCCGGGGTTATTTCATGGCGCTTTCTGTAGTGCATCCACGGTGCGATTGCTCGCCGCTTAGCTTTACGTTTGCAGTCACTCACCCCGATTATCCAGCCACTTCAGCCACCCCCCATACTCCGTGATGTCCTGTGCATCGACCACCCCGATGCCTTCGCAGATAAACCCATTTACGATGGAACCATCAGCCAGTTCCAGCTTGCCGATGCCGAGCGGCGCAGGAATTCCCGTGACGAAGGAGCCGAACTGGCTGGCGGGCATTTCCCAGACTTCGCAGGCGATTGATGCGCCGCCCGCTTTCACCTTGATGAGACCGGGGCGCTTGCCGTCGGGCAGGGCGTAGAAGCGGTATTTGGGCGCGGTCTGCGCCGCCGCCACCAGGCGCGCGTTGCGCTCAGTGAGCTGATGATTGAGCGGTAGCCCGCTCAGATGAGCGCCGACGACGGCGATGCGCACCTGACCCTCCGGCAGCAAATTCAAGTTCTCGGCAGGCGGCAGCGCGTGGGTCGTAGCGCCCAGCTTGCCGCCGAGTGCCTGCTGCATTTTTGACCCCAGATGCAGCAGTGGGCCGTCCTGATGCGGCGGCGCGATCAGGGTCACGCCGAACGGCAGGCCGTCGTTCTGGAACCCGGCCGGCACCGCGGTGGCGGCCAGATCGAGCAGGTTCATGAAGTTGGTGTAATGGCCGAGGCTGGCGTTGAGGCGGATGGGGTCGGCCTGCATTTCTTCGATGCGGTAGATCGTGCCGGCGGTGGGGGTGAGCAGCACGTCGATGTCGTCCCACACGGCATCGCACACGCGCTTGTACGCACGCAGCTTGTAGAGATGGGCGAAGGTGTCGGCGGCGCTGATGTCGCGGCCGCCGGCGATGATGTCGCGCACCGGCGGAAAGACCTTCTCGGGCTGCGCGTCGAAGAAGTCGCGGATGGCGAGGTAGCGCTCAGCCACCCAGGGGCCGCCGTAGAGCAGTCGCGCGGTTTCGAGGAAGGGCGCGAGGTCGACTTCCACCGGCGTGCCGCCCAGCGCTTTCAATCGTTCCACCGCTTCGCCGAAAAGTCGTTCCGCGTCGGCGTTGCCGAAGAATTCCAGGTCTTTCGCCATCGGCACGCCAAACCTGAAATTCTTGGCGCGACCGAAGTCGAAACCGTGCGGTGCCAGCGGCCGCGAATAGTCATCCTCGGCATCGAAGCCGGCGGCGACCGCCAGCACGCGCTCGGCATCCTCGGCGGTGAGCGCGAAGATCGACACGGCATCAAGCGAACGGCAGGCGGGCACCACGCCGCGGGTGGACAGCGCGCCGCAGCTCGGCTTGTGGCCGATCAGATTATTGAACGCGGCGGGCACGCGGCCTGAGCCGGCGGTGTCGGTGCCGAGCGAGAAGCTCGCCAGCCCGAGCGCCACGGCGACGGCCGAACCGGAGCTGGAACCGCCGGAAATGAAGTCGGGCTTGAAGGCGTTGCGGCAGGCGCCGTAGGGCGAGCGGGTGCCATTGAGGCCGGTGGCGAACTGGTCGAGGTTGGTTTTCCCCAAGGGGATCGCGCCGGCATCGATCAGGCGCTGCACCACAGTGGCACTGCGTTCAGGCGCGTAGGCGTATTCGGGACAGCCGGCGGTGGTGGGCAGGCCGGCGAGATCGATGTTGTCCTTGATGGCGAAGGGAATGCCGTAGAGCGGGAGCGTCGCGATGTCCCTGCCTTCGAGCTTCCTTGCATAGGCCCGCAGCGCGTCGGCATCGAGACGGCTGATCCAGATGTGGTGGGTGTCTTCGCCGGCCATGTGGTCGAGCAGGTCTTCCAACAGTCCAAGTGGGGTGAGTTCGCCGGATTGATACAGGCTGCGGAGGGTGGTGATATTCAGGTTGGAAATCTTGGAAATCATGTCAGTCGATTTTGATGGGGGAATGCCTTTGGCATTCGCTTGTTTTGAAACCATGCACGCTATACAAAAAGCACGGGTGCTTCCCATACCGCCAACACCACGCAGCCTTCCGGACTGGCGACACTGTGCCGCGTACCGGGAAAGCTCACCAACAGAGTGCCGGCGTGATACACCCCACGCTCATCCTGCTGGGCGCCGGCCAGGATCTGGATGTATTCCATGCCCGTGTGCAGATGCTCGGGCACCGTCGCACCGGGAGCATAGCGCAGCAGGGCGAGCTTGGTATTGCCTGCCGCATCCTGATAAAGCGGGCTGAGTTCCACACCTGGGCCCAGGGACTCCCAGGCAAATTCGCCCAGCCGCCCGGGAATCGAGGCGAGGTCGACAAAGACAAGGCCGGAAACGGTCTCAGCCATATGCCTTATCCAATCCTGCGAGCACCGTCTCGCAACTCGCGGCCCAGCCGACGATGCCGCTCTGGGCCGTGATCATGTCGAGCGTGGCGCGCTTGAATTCGGGGAAATAGCTCCCGGTGCCGTCCTCGACCAGCAGGCATTCGTAGCCCCGGTCGTTGGCTTCCCGCATGGTGGTCTGCACGCATACCTCGGTGGTGACGCCGGTGAACAGCAGATGGGTCACGCCCAGCTGCTGCAATATCTCCTGTAGCGGCGTGGCATAGAACGCGCCCTTGCCAGGCTTGGTGATCTCGATCTCGCCCGGCGCGGGCTTGAGTGCCTCGATGATGGCGTTGCCAGGCTCCCCGTCAACCAGCAGACGGCCCATCGGTCCGGCATCGCCGATCCTCAGATGGCAGTCGCCGCGCTGGCGCTTGGCCGGCGGACAGTCGGACAGGTCGGGCTGGTGAGCTTCGCGAGTATGGATCACCGGCAGCCCCAGCCGGCGGGCCGCCGCCAACAGCCGGGCGATCACTGGAACGCAGGCCCGCAGCCGGCTCACATCGTTGCCCAGCGCAGCGCCAAAGCCGCCGGGTTCGACGAAGTCCCGCTGCATGTCAATGATGACCAGGGCCGGCGGCCGCTCAGGCAGCGCATACGGATAGGGGCGGGCGTCAATCTGCATGGGCTTCCTCTCTGTGACCCGCCATATGGCGGCCGATGACGACGGGATTGGCCGCACCCGGTGTGGTCTCGTAGACCAGTCGCCCACCGGACATGACGTGGATGCGGTCGGCCAGTTCCAAGATTTCGTCGAGGTCCTCGCTCACCAGCAGCACCGCCGCGCCCGCGTTGCGCGCGGCCATGATGCGGGCATGGATCTCGGTCACGGCGGTAAAGTCGAGGCCAAAGCAGGGGTTGGCCACCACCAGCACGTTGGGCTGCTCGCCCAGCTCGCGGGCGAGGATGGCCCGCTGCACGTTGCCGCCCGAGAGATCGCCGATGGGCGCGTTGGGGGCCGGCGTTCGCACCTTGAAGTCGGCGATGGCGCGCACCGCGGCCGCTGCCATCACCCCCCGGCGAAGAAAGCCGCGCAAGCTGTAAGGCGGCTGGTCGAAACGGCGAAAGGCGAGGTTTTCTGCCACGCTCAGGCGCGGTACGCTGGCGTTGCGCAGCGGCTCCTCGGGAAGGCAATGGAAGCGGTGGCGCAGCAGGTCGCGGCGGCGGCCGTTATAGGCTTCGCCCATGACGCGGATTTCGCCACTCAGCGGCGGGCGCTGCCCCGCCAGCGCCTCCATCAGCTCGCGCTGGCCGTTACCGGAGACGCCGGCGATACCGACGATCTCGCCCGCCTTCACGTGCAGCGACAGCTCATGCACCGCGGTCATGCCGCTGTCGTCTTCCACACACAGGCCGGTAATGCCCAGCTTCACCGGCTGTTCGGCCAGAGCCTCGCGGGCCAAAGCGGTGTGGGTGAATTCGCTGCCCACCATCATCTCCGCCAGCCGTTTTACGTCCACTTCGGCCACCTGGGCCGAGCCGGCGTGCCGGCCGCGGCGCAGCACGGTGACGTCATCGGCGTAGGTCATCACTTCGCGAAACTTGTGGGTGATGATCAGCACGCTGAGGCCGGCCTCGCGCGTCATGTCGCGGATGCGCCCCAGCACCTCGTCCGCCTCGTCGGGGGTGAGCACCGAAGTAGGCTCGTCGAGGATCAGTACGTTCACGTCGAGCAGCAGCTGTTTGACGATCTCCAGCTTCTGCTTTTCGCCTGCCGCCAGATGGTTTACCGAGGCGTCCAGCGGCAACTGGAAGGGCATCGTTTGCATGCGCTGGCCGAGCACCTGGCGTTCCTTTTTCCAGTCGATCACCGCGGGCAGATGGGGGCGGGCCAGCACCAGGTTCTCCAGCACCGTCATGTTGGGAATCAGGGTGAAATGCTGGTAGACCATGCCGATGCCCAGGTCGTGGGCGGCGCGCGGGTTGGCAATGGCCTGCTGGCGTTCGCCCAGCAACACCTCGCCATCGTCGGGCGTGTAAAAACCGACGATGCATTTCACCAGAGTGCTCTTGCCGGCGCCGTTCTCGCCCAGCAAGGCATGGATGCTGCCGCGCCGCAATTTCAGCGACACCCGGTCCAGCGCCTGCAAGTCGCCGAAGCGCTTGCTGACGTCGATGGCTTCGAGCGCCAGGATGTTCATGTCATGGCCGCCAGCAACTGCCCGGAGGTGGCCACGGCGCCGAACACGCCGCCCTGCATTTTCACCATCTTCAGCGCCGCCAGATGGTTGACCGGATGGGTGGCGCCGCAGCAGTCCTCCAGCAGCAAACACTCGAAGCCCATGTCATTGGCGTTGCGCATGGTGGTGTGCACACACACGTCGGTGGTGATGCCGGTCAGGATCAGGTTGCGGATGCCGGCCTTGTGCAGCAGCAGTTCCAGGTCGGTGGCATAGAAGGAACCTTTGCCGGGTTTGTCGATGATCGGCTCGCCCGGCAGCGGGGCGAGTTCCGGAATGATTTCCCAGCCCGGTTCGCCGCGCACCAGGACCCGGCCGCACGGCCCCGGATCGCCGATGCCGGCGCCGATGCGCTGACTGCGCCAGCGCTTGTTGGGGGGCAGGTCGCTCAGATCGGGGCGGTGGCCTTCGCGGGTGTGGATCACCATCATCCCCAGCTGCCTGGCCAATAAAAGGACCCGGGCAATCGGCTCGATCGGCGCCCGGGTCAGCGACAGGTCGTAGCCCATGCGCTCGACGTAGCCGCCGTGGCCGCAGAAGTCGGTCTGCATGTCGATGATGATCAGCGCCGTGTTATCCGTCCGCAGGTCGCCGTCGTAGGGCCAGGGATAGGGATCGGCTGTAACGAACACATTCATGTTTTTCTCCATTGATTCTTAACGGGCCGCCAGCGAGCCGGGCATGCCGGAGCGCACCTTCGTCGAAGAGGCGGCGACCATCAACACCAGGGTCAGCACATAGGGGGCAGCATTGAAAAGGTAATAACCCCAGGTCACGCCCACCGACTGCAGGGACGGCCCCAAGGCACCGGCGCCGCCGAACAGCAGCGAGGCATAAAGACACCGCATCGGATCCCAGCGCGCGAAAATGACCAGCGCCACCGCCATCAGCCCCTGGCCGCTCGACAGGCCTTCGCTCCAGCCGCCCGGGTAATAGAGCGACAGGAAGGCGCCCCCGACACCAGCCAGGAAACCGCCAGCCATGGTGGCGAGCATGCGTACGCCGTTGACGTTGAGTCCCATGGCGCGGGCCGCGTCGTCGCTCTCGCCCACGGTGCGGACAGCCAGACCCCAGCGGGTGCTGCGGAAAAACCAGGCCATGGCGGGTGCCAGGATCATGCCGATGATGAACAGTACGTTGATCTCCAGCGCTGCCCGTAGCGCCGGGTTGTCGCTCCAGGCACCCAGAGACAGGGCGGGCAGGTGCGGTGCGCTGGGCTGGATCAGGGGCTTGCCGAGGAAGAAGGCCAGGCCGGTGCCGAAGATCATCAGGGCGATGCCCACGGCAATGTCGTTCACCCGCGGTTGCTGACACAGCAGGGCATGAATGAAGCCCAGCACCACGCCGGTGGCGCCAGCGGCCAGCACGCCGAGCCAGGGGGAATCACTGATCCAGGCCACGCCGTAGCCGGCCATGGCACCCATGATCAGGTTTCCTTCGAGGCCGAGATTGATGCGACCGCTTCTTTCGGTCAGGCACTCGCCGAGGCTGACGAACAGGAAAGGCGTGCCCACCCGGATGGCGCCACCGAGGACGGCGATGAGCACGGTCATCCATTCAACCGAGTCGCCGCTCATGATGGGCTCCCGCGCCGCTTGGCCAGACGGGCGAATACGGCTTCGCCCGCCAGAATGAGAATGAAAATGATGCCCTGCAGGACCAGGCTGGTGGCGTCCGGCAGGTCATGGTCGCGTTGCATGAGTCCGCTTGCGGCGCGGATGCCGCCGAACAGGATGGCCATCGGGATGATGGCCATTGGGTGGTGGCGGGCGGCGAAGGCGATGAGGATGCCTTCGTAGCCGTAACCAGCGTTGAGCGAAGTGTTGGCGCGGCCATGCACGGCGGCCACCTCCACCATGCCGGCGAGGCCGGCGGCAGCGCCGCCCATCATGCACACCCGGAAAACGATGCGGCCCACCGGCAGGCCAGAGAGCCGGGCTGCACGCACGTTCCCCCCCACCATGTCGACGGCGAAACCGAACACCGTTCGCTTGTACAGTACCCACAGAAGCAGGCAGGCAATCAGCCCGTAGCCGAATCCCCAGTGGATGGAGGACTCACCCAGAGAACCCAGCATGTGGGCCTCGCCGATGTGATGGGTGGAGGGTTTGTTGAGGGTCTCGGGATCGCGTAGCGGTCCGATCACCAGAAAACTCAAAATGGCGATGCTGACGTAGTTGAACAGCAGGGAACTGATGGTCTCGTTGACGTTGCGGCTGTGGCGCAGCCAGCCCACCAGGCCGATGAGCAGACCGCCCGCCAGCATGGCCGCGATGGCCATACCGATGAGGGCCACCCACGGGTTGGCGTCGATCAGAGCCAGCCCGGCCAGCGCGGCGGCCAGCCCGCCCAGCACCACCGCTCCCTCGCCGCCGATCACGATCAACCCCAAACGTGCCGGCAACGCGGTGCACAGTGCGGTGAGCATGAGCGGCGCCGCGCTGGTGAGGGTGTTCTGCCAGGAAAACCAGCTGCCGAAGGCACCCCGGTAAATGGAGTGGTACACCTCCAGCACATCGGCCCCCGCGAGGCCGATGAAGCCCCCGAACAGAGCCAGTGAAAGCGCCAGCGCGGTCAGGGGGATCAGAAAGGGCGCAAAAAGCGGCAGCATTGTCAGCCCTTGGTGCGGCCCACGACCCCCTCGACCAGCCAGTCCATGCTTTCAAGCCAGATGTCGGTCTGCCCGTATTCCTTGCCCTTGGCGACCACCAGCTTGCCGGTGTTGTCCTTGATGGGGCCCTTGTAGACGACGAAATCCCCCTCCATGAACTGGGCGCGCACCTTGTCCGCATGGGCTTTGGCCTTGGCACTGACCGCCTTTCCATAAGGCGAACTCTTGACCACTCCCTCCTTGAAGCCACCGCGGATCAGGTTGGGAATCTTGGTCCCTTTGGAAATCATGGTGGCGTAGTCGAGATAGACCTTGCTCCAGTTCCATTCCGCACCGGTGAGAAAACCTTTGGGCGCAAGCCTGGATTGGTCGGCATGATAGCCGCAGGAATAGACGCCGCGTTTCTCTGCTGTTTCCACCACCACCTTGGGACTGTCGACGTGACAGGTGAGCACATCCACCCCCTGATCGATCAGACTGTTAGCCGATTCGGCTTCCTTCACTGGATTGGCCCAGCCGCCCGTGAACACCACCTGCACCGTGATATTCGGATTGACGCTGCGGGCGGCCATGGTGAAGCTGTTGATGTTGCGCAGCACCTGGGGAATCGGGATGGCCGCGATGTAGCCCAGCTTGCCGGACTTGCTCATGTGCCCAGCGACGATGCCGGAGACGTAAACCGCCTCGTCGATATAGCCGAAATAGCTACCCACGTTCTTGGGATGCTTGCTGGCGTCATAGAGGCCGCCGCAGTGCAGGAACATCACGTCGGGGTACTTCGGCGCGATTTTCAGGATGTGCGGATCGAAGTAGCCGAACGAGGTCGGGAATACCACCTGGGCGCCATCCAGGTTGATCATGCTCTCCATCGCCTTCTGCACGGCGATGGTCTCGGGCACGTTTTCCTGGTCCACCGCCTTGATCCACGACTGCTTGACGATGGCCGACTTGCCTTCGAAATGCGCCTGGTTGTAGCCGTAATCGTCGCGCGGGCCGACATAGATGAAGCCCATGGCCACTTTTCTGGCCGCCTCGGCTTCGTTGATGCCCAAACCTCCGGCAATCACCCCGATACCCAGACTGGCGAGCCCCTTGAGTGCGGTGCGCCGACCCTGGTCAACCGTTTTGCCTTGTTCCTTGTCCATTGCCTTGTTCCTCATGGTTGTACTCACATCGTCCACTTGACCATCGCCTGGGGAATATCCTCGTCGAACCCCTTGACCCCGTATTTATTGCGCCAGATCTGGTATTCGACACCGATCTGGAGGGTGCCCGGGGCACCAAACCAGTTGCCGGCATCGATCAGAAGGCGGGGGCCGGCCACCAGGTTGTCGGCCTTGGGTGCGCTGCCGCCTTTTTCGCCCCAGGCGTAGTCCGCAAACCCCTCGAAGGCCAGCTTCTGGCCGCCCAGTTCAAACGGCAGCAGCCAGTCGATGGTGACCTGGGCGCCGGCGTCGGTCTGCTCGGCCAGCCAGTCGCGTTCGCTCTCGCGGTAGTAGAGATTCACATCCGCGAAAGCGAACTTGGGCAGATCGAGTGCGAAGCCGACGCCGACCAGGTAGGCGCGCAGGTCTTCGCCCATTTCCAGCGTGCCCGCCAGCAGAACATCCTTCACGATGCCGAAAGACAGGTCTTTTCCGCTGATCTTGCCCAGACTCAGACGGGGCGAAAACTCCCCATAGAAGCCAGTGCCCTTGTCGAGGGGATTGCTGACGTCGACGAAGAAGAAGTTGTCGCCGTACTTCCAGCCGTTGGCGTGTTCCAGGGTCATGATGGCCATGGCGTTGTCGCCGAGTTCGTAGCCATCGCCATACAACAACTGGACATTCGTGGTACTCCATTCCGCCGCCTGCGTGTTCGCACCCGCTGTGGCGAGCAATGACAATGCAAGGTAATACGGAAGCTTTTGCCAGCGTGGCTGGGTCCGGGATGCCGAAATGAAAGTGGGTCTGGTTTCCATGAATTCTCCTGTATGCATGTGGTTGGTCTCGATCACGCTGAAGCGCTCATCGATGTATACAACGAAGCATGCATCATGCCAGGCGGTTGTAGTCACCCAGCCCGCACCAAGAAAATCCTTGTTTTTCAGCACAGTAATGCCGCCCAACCCGGTTGGGCGCCGGATCAAAATAGTTGCTTGCGGGCAAGGCAAATAGAAAGCTTATGGTGCACACACGAATGACGCTGCACGCATTTGGTGCAAAAGGCCGCTATTTGTCGGGTTTGTCTTTCGTAAAACTGCGTTTCTTGTGTATGGCCAATTGCGTCAAGGTGAGCGTCTTGACGAACTGTTCGTTGTGGGAAATGTGGTCACGCATGAGCGACTGCGCCTGGATGACGTCCCTGCGCAGGAGACTTTTGCATATCTCAAAATGATCGTCATAGGTTTGATCGATACGCTGTGGCATGGTGAATCCCAAACGGCGGACGATGCGTAGATGGCGATTGACATCAGCCAGGTAGTTGCGCAGCACCAGATTCCCGCCGCCCTCGGCCAAAGCGAGATGAAAGGCCTCGTCGCGGGCCTCCATTTCCTCGGGGTCGTCACTACGTTCGGCCTGCCGGGCAGGATCCCAGGCCTCAGCGAGTTCACTCAGGGCCGTGTCGCTCATGTAGGTGCAGGCCAGCTGCAACGAAAGCTGTTCCAGGCTCATCCTGACCTGGTAATACTTTCTCAGGTCCTCGATGTCCAGATTGCGGATGAAGCACCCCTGCTTGGGCAGCACGGTGAGGTAGCCCTCTACTTCCAGCCGCTGCAGCGCACTGCGGATGGGCGTACGGCTAACGCCGAAATGGTCGGCCAATTCCGTCTCAGTCACCCGGCTACCGGGATAAATCTCGAAATTCAGGATCATTTCGCGCAAGCGGGTGTAAACATCCTTTGCGCTCAGCTTGGCTTCTGCCACGTGTGTCTCCCGGTCACAATTTCATGTCGATCAGCCCGAAGGCCACCAACGGATTCAATGTTAGCGGCATTGCGACCGTCCGACCTCATACCGCAACAATCACCAGCAGGTCCTGGCCCGCCGACACCTGCCCGCCCTCGCGGCAGAACACCTTGTGGATGCGACCGTCGCACGGCGCCAGCACGGCGAACTCCATCTTCATCGATTCGACGATGACGAGCGCATCGCCCTGCTTCACTGCGGCGCCCCCCTCCACTTCCACCTTCCACACGTTGCCGGCGACGTGGCTGGCGATGGCGCGGCCGTTCTCCGGCAGATCGAGCTCGCTGTCGGGCGCGGCTTCGGCCACCGTCAGGTCGCTCGCGTAGTCGGCCTGGCCGCTGGCGCGCCAGCGCTCGCGCTCGGCGTCGAACGAGGCCTGCTGCTGCGTCTTGAAGGCGGCGATGGACGCGCTGTTGTCGGCAAGGAAGGCGTTGTAGTCGCGCAGGCTGAAGGTGGTCTCTTCCATGTTCAATTGGTAGCGGCCGAGCGGGAAATCCTCGCGGATTTTCAGCAGTTCTGCTTCGCTCACCGGGAAGAAGCGCACCTGGTCGAAGAAGCGCAGCAGCCACGGCTTGCCGTCGGTGAAGTCGGCGGTCTGCCGCCAGCGGTTCCACATCTGCAGCGTGCGGCCGACGAACTGGTAGCCGCCGGGGCCTTCCATGCCGTAGACGCACATGTAGGCGCCGCCGATGCCGACCGCGTTCTCCGGCGTCCAGGTGCGCGCGGGGTTGTACTTGGTGGTGACCAGGCGATGGCGCGGGTCGACCGGCGTCGCCACCGGCGCGCCGAGGTAGACGTCGCCCAGGCCCATCACCAGGTAGCTCGCTCCGAAGACGATGCGCTTCACTTCTTCTATGGATTCGAGGCCGTTGATGCGGCGGATGAACTCAATGTTGCTCGGGCACCAGGGCGCGTCCTTGCGCACCGACTGCATGTACTTCTCGATCGCGAGCTTGGTCGCGGCATCGTCCCACGACAGCGGGATGTGCACGATGCGGGTGGGAACCTGCATGTCCTCGATCGCTGGCAGCGCCTTTTCCGCCGCCAGCAGCAGGTCAATCAATTTGGTCAGCGGCAGCACGCGCGAATCGTAGTGCACCTGCAGCGAGCGGATGCCGGGAGTGAGGTCAAGGATGCCCGGCACCGCATCGGCCTGCAGCTGCGTCATCAGCGCGTGCACGCGGAAGCGCAGGTTGAGGTCGAGCACCAGCGGGCCGTATTCAACCAGCAGATATTTGTCGCCGGCGCGGCGGTAAACGACAGCGACGGGGTTGTCGGTGTCGGGGGTGCGGTGCAGCACGGGCTCGGCGAGCGGCTCGCTATCGGCGACAAGCGCGGGCGCAGACGGCGCAGCGAGGCCGGCGATGGCTGCATCCTGCGCGGCTTCCATGCGCTCGGCCTGTGCCTGGCTCAGGCGTTTGAAGCGCACCGTGTCGCCGGGACGCAGCTGGCCCATCTTCCACAGCTCGGCCTGCACGATGGTGGCGGGGCAGACGAAGCCGCCGAGGCTGGGCCCATCCGGGCCGAGGATCACCGGCATGTCGCCGGTGAAGTCGACCGCACCGATGGCGTAGGCGTTGTCGTGGATGTTCGACGGATGCAGGCCGGCCTCGCCGCCGTCCTTGCGCGCCCACTGCGGGCGCGGACCGATCAGCCGCACGCCTGTGCGGCTGGAGTTGTAATGCACTTCCCAGTCGGTGGCGAAGAACATGTCGATGTCGGCATCGGTAAAGAAATCCGGCGCGCCATGCGGGCCATAGAGCACGCCGATTTCCCAGGCGTGGGTGTAGGCTGGAATCAGCGCGGCAGGCAAGGCGCTGTCGCGGCTTGGCGCATCGATTTTCGGAATATGCAGCACGTCGCCGACCCGCAGCGTGCGCCCGGCATGTCCGCCGAACTGGCCGAGGGTGAAGGTGGCCTTGCTCCCGAGATAATCCGGCACGTCGAAACCACCGCGCACCGCAAGGTAGGCACGGCAGCCAGTGTCCCTGATCGCGCCGAGCTTGAGCATGCTGCCGGCCTTGATCGCGTGTGCCGCCCAGTTGGTGAGCGGCTGCCCGTCGAGCTCGGCGCCCATGTCGGCACCGGCCAGCGCAATCACGCTGTCGCAATTGAAGCGCAGCGTGGGGCCGGCGACGGTCAGTTCCAGCCCGGCCGCGCCTTCTGCATTGCCCGCCAGCTTGTTGGCGAGGCGCAGCGCCAGCGCATCCATCGGCCCGGACGGCGGCACGCCGACGTCCCAGAAGCCGGTGCGGCCCGGCCAGTCCTGGATGCTCGACTGCACGCCGGGCTCGATGACGTCGATGGTCGTGGGGCGGTAGTGGAAGGCATTGAGATAACGCGTGGTCTGGCGGCCTTCGGCAAACGTATCGTCGCGCACGATCTGGGTGAGGTAGCCGAGATTGGTCTCGATGCCGGCGACACGGGTCTTGGCCAGCACCTGCTGCATTTTTTGCAGCGCCTCGGCGCGGTCGCGCCCCTTGACGATGATCTTGGCGACCATGGGGTCGTAGAACGGCGGCACGTCGGAACCGCGCTCGACCCAGGTTTCGATGCGCGCGTCAGCCGGAAACACCACCTCGGTCAGCACGCCGGCGGCGGGCTGGAAATCCTTGCCTGGATCTTCGGCATAGAGGCGCACCTGCATCGAAGCACCTTTTGGCTCGGACTTGAATCCGTCTAGATCGAGTTCTCCGGCCGCCTCCTTCACCATCCATTCGACCAGATCGACACCGGTGACCTCTTCGGTGACGCCGTGTTCGACCTGCAGACGGGTGTTCACTTCGAGGAAATAGAACTCGCCACTTTGCGTGTCATAGACGAATTCGACCGTGCCGGCGGAGCGGTAGCCGACCGCCTCGCCCAGGCGCACAGCGGTGGCGAGAAGATTGTCTCTTTGAATCTCCGTGAGGCCGGGCGCCGGCGTTTCCTCGATCACCTTCTGGTTGCGCCGCTGCACTGAGCAATCCCGCTCGCCCAGCGCCACGACGTGCCCTTTGCCGTCGCCGAAGACCTGCACCTCGATGTGGCGCGCATGCTCGACGTACTTCTCGAGGAAAATTCCGGCCTCCTTGAAGTTGGCGCGCGCCAGCCGGTCGACCGATTCGTAGGCCTCCTTCAGCTCGTCCGCACTCCAGATCAGGCGCATGCCGATGCCGCCGCCGCCGGCAGTGCTCTTCAGCATCACCGGGTAGCCGATGCGCGCGGCCTCGGCCTGGGCGTGGCCGGCATCACTCAAGAGGCCGGACCCCGGCAAGAGCGGCACCTGGTTGTGCTCGGCCAGATCGCGCGCGGTGTGCTTCAAGCCGAAGGCGCGCATCTGGTCCGGGCTGGGGCCGATGAAGGCGATGCCCGCCGCCGCGCAGTCCTCGGCGAAGCCGGGGTTCTCGGAGAGGAAGCCGTAGCCGGGGTGGATGGCCTGGGCACCGGTGGCCTGCGCGGCTTCGAGAATTTTCTCGCCGCGCAGGTAGCTCTGCGCCGCCGGCGCCGGGCCGATCTCCACTGCTTCGTCGGCGAGGCGCACGTGGAGCGAATGACGATCCGCCTCGGAATAGACGGCGACCGATTTCACCCCCATCGTGCGCAGGGTGCGGATGATGCGGCAGGCGATGGCGCCGCGGTTGGCGATGAGAACCTTGTCGAACATGTGTGCTTCCTTGCGGGGCGTCCCGCGTGCAGTCTCCGCGGCGGGCCGTCCCGCCACTGGTTATTTATTGTTCAGGCGCGTCCCAGATCAGCACCCGCACTGGCGTCGGGTTGTAGGCGTTGCACGGGTTGTTGAGCTGCGGGCAGTTTGAGATGAGGCACAGCACGTCCATCTCGGCGCGCATCTCGACGTACTTGCCGGGCGCCGACACGCCGTCGGCGAAGGTGAGACCGCCCTCGCGCGTCACCGGCACATTCATGAAGAAGTTGATGTTGCTGGTGATGTCGCGCTTGGTGAGCCCGCCGTCGTAATGCGCCAGTGCGTGCAGAAAACTGTCGCGGCAGGAATGCATCGGCCGCTTGTTCAGCGCGTAGCGCACGGTGTTGCTCTCGCACGAGCAGGCGCCGCCCAGCGTGTCGTGGCGGCCGCAGGTATCGGCGGTGATCGTCAGCATCACCCGGCCCTCGGTCGACATCAGCTGCGTGCCGGCGGTGAGGTAGAGCGCGCCCTGAGAACGCACGGTGTCGGCGGCGCTGTAGCGCTCCTCGGGGTCGCGCGCGTTGAAGAACAGGGTGTCGACCGCCTGGTTGCCTTCGAGGTCGAGGATGCGGAAGACCTGGCCCTTCCTGATTTCGTGTATCCACGGATCGCCGGCGTCGACGACTGCATCGACGACAGCCTGTTTGGGATCGAAGGGACTTTCGACGAGGTTGAAGCTGCTCATGATTTCACCTCAACGGAACAGGATTTCGGTTTGAAAGAAGCCGCGCTGGTTTTCCGCGCAGGCGTTGCGGCAGGCGTCATCCGCGCCGGGTGCGCCCGCTTTCCATGCGGTCAGCATGACATCGCCCGGCGCGTAGTCTGGGCGCGGGTCGAGCGGATGCGGCGCGGCGGACAACACCACCAGCACGTTCATCTCGAAGCGCAGGTCGACATAGGCACCGGGGCGAGAATTCGGCTCGTCGAACTGCAGCCGGCCGGCGTTGTCGGCCACCACCTTGCTGAAAAAGTTCACGTTCGGCACCACGTCGCGCTTGCCCAGTCCCCATTTGCCGAGCTCGACCAGCAGGCCGTCGCGGCCGTTGCGGTGCATGGCGTTGCGATGGGTCTGGTAGGTGGCCTCGCCGTACTTCGCCTTCACCATCTCGGCGCTGCTCACGCCGCACAGCGTGTCGTGCCAGCCACAGGAATCTGCAACGACCGAGCACAGCACGTGGCCCATGTCCGAGTAGAGCGCGTGGCCGCGGGTCAGGTGCGCGGTGTGCTGCGCCTTCAGTGTGTCGGGCATGTTGTAGCGCTCGAGCTTTTCCTCGGCGTTGTAGAACAGCGCCGAGACGTTGGCGCGGCCGGTCAGGTCGGTGAGCCTGAGCGCATTGCCGCGGCGCAGGATGCCGGACCAGTGGCAGCCGCCGGGAAGCGCTTCTTCCCACAGGAACAGCTCTGGCGGGATGGGGTTGAGGTTCTGTGCCATGGCGATTCAGAAAAACTTGAGGTAACGGTCCAGCTCCCACTGCGACACGTGGGTGTGATACGCCTCCCACTCGTCGCGCTTGAATCTGACAAAGGTCTCGGCCATCAGCGGGCCGAATACTTCCCGGGTCAGCGGGTCGGCCTCGAAAGCGTCGATCGCCTCCTCCAGCGAGCGCGGCAGGTGCGACACGCCCATCGCCTGCAGTTCGACCTCGCTGTGCTGGTACATGTTCTCGCCGTGCGGCTTGCCGGGGTCGAGGCCCTCGCGGATGCCTTCGAGGCCGGCGGCCAGCATCAGCGCGGCGGCGAGATACGGGTTGCACGACATGTCGACCGCGCGGCATTCGACGCGGCCGCCGGCGAGCGGCACGCGCAGCATGTTGGTGCGGTTGTTGCTGCCGAAGGAGACGTGGATCGGCGCCCAGGTGAAGCCCGACATGTTGCCGCGGCGCACCAGACGCTTGTAGCTGTTGACCGTCGGCGCAATGACGGCCGAGATCGCGTGCGCGTGCTTCAGCACGCCGGCGACGAACTGGTAGCCGAGTTTCGACAGCTTGAGGCCGTTGGCGTCAGCCTCGGAATCGAACAGGTTCTCGCCGGTTTCCAGGCTCGCCATCGACATGTTGAAGTGCGCGCCGCTACCGGTGCGGTCGGCGAAGGGCTTGGCCATGAAGGTGGCGAAGTAGCCGCGCTTCTTCGCCATTTCGCCCAGCATCAGGCGGAAGAAGGTGAAGCGGTCGGCCATGGTCAGCCCGTCAGCGTACTGAAAGTCGGTCTCGAACTGGCCGTTGGCGTCCTCGTGGTCGAAGGAATAGACGTCCCAGCCGAGGCCGTCCATCGCCTGCACGATTTCGTCGAGCAGGCCGTAGTTGTCGAGGAAGCCGCGCACGTCGTAGCAGGGCTTGGCCAGCGTGTCGCCATCGCTCGTCGGGACGAGGCTGCCATCCGGGTTCTGCTTGAGGACGAAGAACTCGGTTTCGATCCCCAGGTTGAAGCGCAGACCGAGGTCGGCCGCGGCTTTCAATTGCTTTTTCAGGATGCCGCGCGAGCAGGCTTCGAAGGGTTGTCCTTTCAGATAGAGGTCGCTGGCGTACCACACGACTTCGGGGTTCCACGGCAGGATGGCGGCCGAATTCAGGTCGGGACGCGCGGAGACTTCCTCGTCGTTCACTTCCTGCGGCACGCCATCGAGCGCGGCGCCGGTGAAGAGCTCGGAGCCGCCGGCCATCTGCTCGAAATGGGAAAGCGGAACGACCTTGCTCTTGGATACACCGTGCAGATCGACGAAGCTGGCGAGTGCGTACTTGACGCCGGCGGCTTCGAGGGCAGCCCTGGCGGCCTGAGTTTCGACCGCCTGGGTTTCGGATTTGGAATGCATGGTCATCGAATGACTCCTTAAAACGGGGGTGGGGTGATGCCGGCGCGTTCGAGGGGTGTAGCCTCGGTCAGCGCCTGGGTGAGTTGCTGCGCGAGTTCGCTGACGCAGAGGTCGAGCAGGGCTTTTCCGGCTTGTGCCTCGGCCTGACTCGGCGTGCCCACGGTGCCGTGCACGCTTTCGTCGTTCACTCGATACGAAAAAAAGCAACCGGCCGAGCGGTCAGGCTCGTCGACCGCCTTGTCCATGCGCACCAGTTCGGGATGCAGGGCCAGCATCAACGAAGTCTCGGCGCAGTTGGCGTGGAAGTTGGCGGCGTCCTCGTGATAGCGACGATGCGCCTCGTCCGAGATGTCCCAGATCGAACGCAACGCGACACGCATGTCCGGGTAGGTGTGGCGGATGTTCTCCAGCCCGCAGCGCAGCGGCGCCCAGTTGGTAACGTGGCCGTTGAGCAACAACAGGCGGTCGAAGCCGGCGCTGTGCAGCCACTCGGCGATTTCCAGCACCAGCTTCGATAAGGTTTCCGGGCGCAGCGAAATCGTCCCCGGCCATTTCGGCGAATGCCCGAGCGAGCAGCCGTAGGCCAGGCTCGGCAGCACCGGGATGCCGGTCAGCGCCGAAGCGCCGTGTGCCACCGCCTCGGCCGACAGCGTGTCGACCCCGAGCGGCAGATGCGGGCCGTGCTGCTCGGTGGCGCCCACCGGCAGGATCGCCATGCGGATGCCCTGGTCGCGCAGCGCGGCGACGTCTTCCCAGGTGAGGTTCTGCCAGAGAACGGGCTGGCCACTCACACCATTTCCCCCTGGATATTGAGCTGATCCAGCATGTCCTGGTCGGTCTTCATGCCGGAGGTCTCGCGGATGCGCGCGAGGATTTCCTTCTTCAGGCGCAGGAATTCCGGCGTGTGCTTCATGTCCTGCTCGCGCTCGGCCGGCAGGGGCACCTGGTAGATGGTGTCGATGCGGCCGGGGCGCGGCGCCATCAGTACCACGCGATCCGCCAGATAGATCGCTTCCTCGACGTCGTGGGTGACGAAGGCGAGCGTCGGCTTTTCCAATCTATGCACGTGCAGGATGAGGTCGTGCATCACTTCACGCGTCTGCGCGTCGAGCGCGCCGAAGGGTTCGTCCATCAGCAGGATTTCCGGCCGCCCCATCAGCGCGCGGGCGATGGCGACGCGCTGCTGCATGCCGCCGGACAGCTGGTTGGGGTAGGCGTTGGCGGCGGCGTTGAGGCCCATCAGGCTCAACAGCGCATCGGCGCGGCCGGAGGCGGCCTCCACCTCGGCCGAGGTGAGGGCCTCGCGGCCGTGCTTGAGGCGGCGGCTGAACTTGATGTTCTCCATCACCTTGAGCCAGGGATAGAGGCTGTAGTGCTGGAACACCATGGCGCGGTCGGCGCCAGGCCCGGCGACCGGCTGGCCGTTGGCCAGCACCTCGCCGGCGGTGTGATATTCGAGGCCGCCGATGATGCGCAGCAAGGTCGACTTGCCGCAGCCAGATGCACCGACGAAAGTGACGAACTCGTTGTCGGCAATGTCGAGGCTAACGTCCTTCAAGGCCTCGACGCGGTGGCTGCCTTCACCGAACACCTTGCCGACGTGCTGGATGGAAATTTTCGGCATGGTCATGATTTGAGATGAAGCCAGGGGAAGGCCTTGCGGTGCGCGAGGCGGAACAACTGGTCCATGACCAGGCCGATCAGCCCGATCAGGATGATGCCGACGAAGATCTTGTCGGTTTGCAGGAAGCGCTGCGCCTTCAGGATGGAGTAGCCGAGACCCGAGTTCGCGGCGACCAGTTCGGCCACCACCAGGTAGGTCCAGGCCCAGCCCATGGTGACGCGCAGGGTGTCGAGCAGCGCCGGCTTGGCGGCCTGGAAGATCACCAGCTTGAGGCTCTCGCCGCGGGTCGCGCCCATGGTCTGCGCCGCCTCGATCTGCGCCAGCGGCACGCGGCGCACGTCCTCGGCCATCATCAGCACCATCTGGAAGAAGGTGCCGATGAAGATGATGGAAATCTTGGACGATTCCTCGATGCCGACCCACAGCATCACCAGCGGAATGAAGGCCACCGCAGGCATGTAGCGGATGAAGTCGGTGAGCGGCTCCAGCACCGCCTGCACCGGGCGGAAGGTGCCGATCATCAGCGCCAGCGGCAGGGCGATCACCGCCGAGAACAGGAAGCCGGTGGTGACGCGGTAGATGCTGATGCCCATGTCGGACAGCAGGTCGTCTTCCGTGTACCAGGTCACCAGCCGCTTGAACACATCGACCGGGCCCGGCAGGAACACCTTGTCCACCGCCGCCCCGCTCGACATGACCCACCACAGGCCCAGCGGCACCAGCAGCCCGAGCGCGGCGAACAGCCAGTACTGCCTGCGGGACAGAGGGCCGCGGATCGCCCACATGCCGGGGCGGCGCGGCCGGGTGCCGGGTCTGGATTGCATCGTCATGTCACCTGGTTGCTTACTTGACGCCGGCGACTTCTTTGACCAGCGAGGCATCGATCCCCTTGGCGAAGTCGACCTTGCCTTCCATCAGCTTGTTGTCGAGCAGGAATTTGGAAATGGTCGGCGCGACACCCAAGAGCGAGGTGGGATCGGTTGCCGGTCCGAAGGCCTGGAGGTTGGCCTTCTGGTCGAAGAACTTGGTACCCGGCAGGAAGACCTTGTATTCCTTGGCATCCAGGCCAACCACCTTGGACATGATCTTCGCCGCTTCATCCGGATTGCTGCGCAGGAAAGCTTCGACGTCGTACCAGGCCTTGACCATGCCGACAAAGTCCTTGCGCTTGGCCTTGAGCGATTTCTCCTGCACCACCAGCAGGTCGGGCACCAGACCGGGAACGTCCTTCGAGGTGAACAGCGGCTTGCCTTTGCCGCTGGTCTGGATGGTATTCACCCAGGGATTCCACACCACGGCGGCGTCGACGCGGCCGGCCATGAAGGCGGCGGCGGCGTCCCCGGCGGAGAGGTTGACCACCTGCACGTCCTTCAGCGTCATACCGTGCTTGCTGAGGCCCATGGTGAGCAGGAAGTGCGACACGCTGAATTCCTCCAGCGCGATCTTCTTGCCCTTGAGATCCTTGAACGACTTGATCTTCGGACCGACCATCAGCGCGTCGTTTCCGGCCGAGTTGTCGTTGACCAGAATGGTCTTCAGCGCGATGCCCTTGGCCAGGGGCGCCATGGTGTCGCTCCAGGTCTGCGAGTTGCCGTCGACCTGGCCCGCGGACAGCGCGCTGATCGAGTCAGTGTAGTTGGCGAACCAGACCAGCTTGACGTCGGCGCCGTGCTTCTTGAAGAAGCCCTTCTGCTCGGCGACGTACCAGGCCACCCAGCCCGGCCAGTCGGACACGCCGATCTTGACTTCGGCTTGCGCCGTCAGAGGTTGCGTCAGCAGGACAAAACCGATGCTGGCGATGAGGGTACGGGTAAGGCGCGCGATATTCATGTGAAGCTCCTAAATGGAAGGCCAAAGTCGAGTCCGGAGAAAGCGTCGCGCAATCGCTGTCTCCCGGGCTTTTGTCCCTCCGTGGAGCCCCGCCTGAGCGGTGCCGGCAGCTCTCGGACCAGACATCTCAGAAGAGACCGGAACCCTAGCCACACATCGCGGTTCATGCAGGCGACGTGCGCCGCTTTTCCCGTTGCTGAATGATTAGCAATGGCTATGCCAAACCGGATAGATGAACGCAAGCCATTGAATATATTTTTATTTATTTAATAGAAAGGTGAGCCGAGCGGCTTTACCCACGAACCTGAAGCCCATTTTGGTGCGTCCATATTCGTCTTGCACCAAAACGGCTCCAATAGCATGAAGCATGAGCTTGACATGCGCGGTGTCGATCACGGCTGGACGCACAATCCAGACCTGCTTTCACCTGCTAGCAGGTTGCCATCTTGTGGCTCTTGGCAGTTGGAACGAAAAAACCGGCGTGTCTTATGCTTTATCCAACATCAGCCGCCGCGCACCCAGCTGCGTGGGCTGCCACTCCAGCTTGTCGTAGAAAGCGAGCGCGGGCGCGTTGTCGAGGTCGGCGAGCAGTTGCGCGCGAACGGCGCCCTGGCTGCGTGCCCAGTCCAGCACGGCGTCGAGCAGCGCGCGTCCCAGGCCTTTGCCGCGCCAGTCTTCGCGTACCACCACGTCCTCAATCCAGGCCGAGGGCGCGCCTTCGGCGGTTGAGATCACCAGTTGCGCGGTCGCCATGCCGATCGCGCGCGACGCGGGGTCGCGGGCGATGGCGATGTGGCCGGCAGGCGAAGCAAGCAGCTTAACAAGGCCGCGCCGTTGCTTGTCCGGATCCGGTGTGAAGTCCTGCTCGATCGAGAACAGCACGCCGAGCAGTTCGATCAGCTCGGGAATATCGGCTTCGGTGGCCGGGGTGATCGCGAACGACTTCATGTCTCGACCGGCGTGGGGTAGACGATGGTGGCGAGAAAGCGGATCGGCAGTTCGATCAGCCTTTCCGGGCCGTGCGGCACTTCGCCGCGGAAGCTCAGCGCATCGCCCGGCGTCAGCAGATAGGTGTGCTGGCCGTGTCGGTATTCCATGCGGCCTTCCAGCATGTAGAGGAACTCGGTGCCGGGATGCTCGAACACCGGGAAGGTCGCGTCCGGCGAATCGATGGTGATGAGGAAGGGCTCGAACAGCTTGGTCGGCCCCTGCTCGTGCGCCAGCAGGTGATAGGTGTGGCCGCGTTTGGTGCCGCGCCGCACGACTTCCATGCCTTCGCCCTTCTTCACCAGTTGCGCGCTGCCTTCGGGCACGTCGTAGTTGCGGAACAGGGTGGCAAGCGAGACGCCGAGCGCCTGCGCCAGACGGTGGAGGGCATCGAGGCTGGTGGCGGTCTGCGCGTTCTCGATTTTCGACAGCATGCCGCGGCTGATGCCGGCGCGGTCGGCGACTTCGGCGATGGTGAGGCCGTGGCGCAGGCGCAGGTCGCGGATCGCGTTGCCGAGATAGCGCTCCAGCGTGCCGCTTGCCGCGTCCGGCGTATCGGAGTCCAAGGTATCGGGCGAGGTATCCATGGGCGAATTATGGCACGACCGAATGATTCATATGAAGAAAAATAGTTGACCTCGGTTAATCACATGATGCATTATATGAACAAATGTTTCATTGTGAGAAAACCTGATGGCTGCCTCCCGCCGCTACACGCTGACGCTGTCCTGCCCCGACCGGGTTGGCATTGTCGCGGCCGTCAGCGGGCTGATCGCGCAGCACCAGGGGTGGATCGTCGAGGCCAGCCACCATGCCGATGAACCGGCGCGACGCTTTTTCCTGCGCCAGGAAATCCGCGCCGACTCGCTGTCTTTCGACTTGGCCACGCTGAAGGAAAAATTCGCGCCCATCGCTGCCCAGTACGGCATGGACTGGCGCATCAGCGACTCGGCAGAAAAGAAGCGGGTGGTGGTTCTGGTGTCGAAGCAGGAGCACTGCCTGTATGACTTGCTGGCGCGCTGGCAGTCGAAGGAGCTGGATGTCGAGATCCCCTGCGTGATCTCGAACCACGAAACCTTTCGCGGCCTCGTCGAGTGGCACGACATTCCCTTCCATCATGTGCCAGTGATGCCGGACAACAAGGACGCCGCCTACGCCGAGGTGCAGCGCCTGTTCGAGGAAGCGCGCGGCGACACCATGGTGCTGGCGCGCTACATGCAGATCCTGTCACCCGAACTGTGCCGCGCCTATCCGGGACGGATCGTCAACATCCACCACAGTTTTCTGCCCAGTTTCGTTGGCGCCAAGCCCTATCACCAGGCCTATGCGCGAGGCGTCAAGCTGATCGGCGCGACCTGCCACTACGTCACCGAAGACCTCGACCAGGGGCCGATCATCGAGCAGGACGTGATCCGCATCGACCATTCGGATTCGCCCGAGGACATGGTGCGCTACGGCAAGGACATCGAGAAGACGGTGCTGGCGCGCGGCCTGCGCTACCACCTGGAAGACCGCGTGCTGACCCACGGCAACAAGACCGTGGTGTTCCGCTAGGAGACCATCATGCCCTGGAGACTGCTGCGCTTCGCGCTCTCGAACAAGCACCCGGAACCGCGCATGTTCACGCGGCACGACCAGCTCAAGCCGGCGTATGACGTGGTCATCATCGGCGGCGGCGGCCACGGCCTCGCGGCGGCCTACTACCTCGCGCGCGACCACGGCATCACCAACGTCTGCGTGCTGGAGAAGGGCTACATCGGGGGCGGCAACACCGGGCGCAACACGACCATCATCCGCTCCAACTACCTGACGCCCGAGGGCGTGAAGTTCTACGACGAATCGGTGCGCCTGTGGCAGGACCTCTCCACGGACTTCGACCTGAATCTGTTCTACTCGAACCGCGGCCACTTCACCCTGGCGCACACCGACGCGGCGCTGCGCACCAGTCGCTGGCGCGCCGAGGTGAACAAGCACTACGGCATCGAATCGGAGGTGGTCGGCCCCGAGGCGGTGAAGCAGGCGGCGCCGATGATCGACCTGTCCTGCGGCGGCCATGCCCCCATCCTCGGCGCTCTGTATCACGCGCCCGGCGCGGTGGCGCGCCACGACGCGGTGGCCTGGGGTTACGGCCGCGGCGCCGACATGCGCGGGGTTGAAATCCACCAGCGCACCGAGGTGCTCGGCATCGACGTGGTCGGCGGCAAGGTCACCGGGGTGCGCACCAATCGCGGCAATATTTCCACCGGCAAGGTGCTGTGCGCGGTCGCCGGATCGA
>JAKBJA010000176.1 GCA_021836225.1 Pseudomonadota bacterium
GAAGATGCGGAGCGGCGCAAGAAGGCGGGCGTCCCGGAGGACGTGACGTTTGCGACCAAAGGCGAGATCGCCCTCGACCTGATCCGCCGCGCGCTCGCCTGGGGCATTCCGGCGCAGTGGGTCGCCATGGACGCCGGCTACGACAGCGTGGATCTGCTAATACTGTTGTCAGGGTCGGTGCAGATTCGGCATCAACAGAGCGGAACGAAGGCCGGAGGAGAGAGGGAGGTCCCTCTTTGGGCTAACGCTCGATAGACCGCGATGGCGCACCATTCAGTGAAGCGCCTGCGCACTGCCTGCACGCTTTCCCATAAATGTCGCGGGGCCGGTACGGGGACCGGCGAGGTGCCGGCCATCTGGACGGTCACCGGGCTGTCGCCTCGCATGAAGACGATCGCCGACGGCCCGGCAGACGGGGTGCCGGATGTGGGGGGCGGCGCCGGTGGAGTCGGCTCGACCGGGAGCGGGCGGCGTTGCAGGCTGAGCCACGTCAGGCCAAACATGACGATCGCCAAGTGGTGGTGGAATCCACGCCACGACCTGCCCTGGTAATCGCGGAGGCCGACCTCGCCCTTACCGTTCTCGTAACTGAATCTTTCGATCAGTGGGCGGCGGTGGGCAACCTGCGCCAGATCTTCCAGCGCCATCTCGTGCCGGGCCGAGACCACGTAGTATTTGCTATCTCCTGCTTCGCCCGGCAACGGCCGCTCGAATAGCAGCCAAACGGCGGGCCCCACCTTCGTGGTCGTGGCACACTGGACATCCAGCGCGGCGAACTGCTTGGTCAGGGGGCCGGCCGTGCCCTGCCGGTAGATGACGTTGCGCCAAGCCTCCTCGGGCAGTGCGTCTCGCAAGGCATCGACCCGGCACACCGGGGGCAGGGACTGCGGGTCGACGTGGATGCGCGGGCGGCCGCGCCGGGCGGGCGGAGGTGGTACCCACTCTTCCACTTCCTCGGGTGCGCGCACCATGAAACTGCTCTTGACGCCGACACAGCAGGACAGACCCATTTGCTCCAAGGTGATTAGCAGATCCACGCTGTCGTAGCCGGCGTCCATGGAGACCCACTGCGCCGGAATGCCCCAGGCGAGCGCGCGGCGGATCAGGTCGAGGGCGATCTCGCCTTTGGTCGCAAACGTCACGTCCTCCGGGACGCCCGCCTTCTTGCGCCGCTCCGCATCTTCGGCCCAATCCTCCGGCAGATACAGCCGTCCCGTGACCGGCCAATCGTGGCGCGCGTCGGCGTAGTGCACGGTCACCGCCACCTGGCCGTTGGCCCGTTTGCCCACACAGCCGAGATACTGTCGCTTGACGCCGACACTGTGCTTGCCCTGCTTGAGTTGGCTGACCTCATCCACGATCAGCATCCCGTCCTGCCCGGTGCTGGCCACCTCCAGGGCGTGGCGCACCCGTCGCCGATCCAGTTCCTCCGCGGACCAAGGCGACAGAGCCAACAGACGATGGATGGCCTCCTTGTTGGCCACACTCTCGATCGCCGTTGTCATGGTCTCTCCGTTTTTCCGCGGCAGATCGCTCAACAGGCCCACCGTGTAGGCGCAAAAATTATCAAAGGTCTCCGCCCGGCCGAAGACGTCGTAAAACTGCTCCGCGTATCTCTCCAATTCTCTCGGCAACTCTGCGGTCGCCAGCGGCACCTGACGTTCCTCCCGCGTGGGTCGGGTGACTGCGGACACCGCAGGGGCATTCGCCGCTGGAGTTGCCGAATCCTGAACCGCGTGCTTTTTGCTGTTCCTCATACCTTCGACTTCGACGACCGGGTGGCAAATCATGGGTTACTACTGCCTACATCTTCTGGTAGCCTTAACCTAGTGACCCTGCAGCCCTCCGACCCTGCTTAATGGTATTAACACCCCGGATCGTTCCCACATCCCTGACAACAGTACTAAGAGCCTATCCGAAAACAGGGGCCTGGATGGCGTGTAGGGCCTCGGGCGGCCGGTGGCGGGAGGGCGCTTCTGGACCGTAGTGGCCGGTGGCGAGAGAGGGCGCGTAGGAGCGCCCGCTATGAGGGTATGGCAATGCCGGCCGCAGCGTCGGCGGCAGCCTGACGGCGGCGGATCGCGGGCGCAGCGGTCTGCCGGTGGCCTACACCGGAACTCCAGCCGCGCGATACGCGTGCCAGGCGCAGGCGAGGTGGAGCATCGCGACATAGTTCTCGGTCTTCTTCTCCCAGCGGACCAGAAGACGCCGAAAGCGATTCATCCACGAATGGGTGCGCTCCACGACCCATCGGCGGGCCCGATAGCCCGGGATGTCGCGCTTGGCCTGCTTCTCCTCGCCGCGGGTACGGATGTGGGCGGTCCAGCCGAAGGATTCCACCTGCTCGCGCACCTCGCGGTAGTCGTAGCCTTTGTCCAGGCACAGGTTCGGCCGATCGTCCGCGTTGGCCGGGTCGGCACGGGGTGGCGTGACGGGCATGTTGAGCACGGTTTCCTGCAGGAGCTTGAAGTCGTTGCGGTTGGCGCCGGCAACGGCCAAGCCCACCGGGACACCCCTGGCGTCCGTCACGACGCTCCGCTTGGTCCCGCTCTTTCCCCGGTCCGTCGGATTCGGCCCCGTAGCGCCCCCCCCAACGGCGCCTTGGTCATGGCGCCGTCCATTGCCAGCCAACTCCAGTCGATGCCCTGCGCCTCGTCATATGCCATCAAGCCGGCTTTCCACATGCGCTCAAACACGCCGGCGCGCACCCACTCCTGAAAGCGGTCATGCACCGTGCTGACGGCGCCCATGGCTCGCGGCAGGGCCTTCCACTGGCAGCCTGTGCGCAGGACGTAGAAGATGGCCTCCATGGCCGGTCGATCGGGCATGCGCGGGCGCCCACCCTCGGGCTTGGGCCGCGCCGGGGGCAGCACCAGCACGATCTGTGCCCACAGCGCGTCGGAGATCGTCCATGAGCCCCTGGCCACCACACCTTCCAAATCCGGACTCCCCTTTCGGGTGTCCTTTTACGGGGCAGCCCTGGAAACTCCTGGTTCCATAACCTGGAAATTCTCTGGCGTGTTTTCGGATAGGCTCTTAGTAAATCCGTATCCGACGTCGGCTGCCGCAATCAAACGTGTTCATCCTCCAAAGACGCGGATTGCATCCGCTCTGCTGCTTCCAGCCCGGAGACGTGGACGCGCTCCCACCGGCCCTCATCGAATACCCGGAAGGCATCTGCCAGACGAACGGACTGATCGGCCCACAGATCATCGTCCGTAACGACCAGAGTCCGGGTAAGGACCCTGGGCCGATCCGCCACAGCACAACTCCAGCCGGGCAGAGGCATCCTCTTTCCGGTCATGCGCGCCGTCGCGTACCATATCCGGCTCCAGTTACCCTGAATTTCGCAATATATCACATCATGTCTCTTTGCGCGCTTTGTATTGGCAGGAAACACAAGAGTTGTGGCGAATACGTCTTCCAGTGATCTGGGAGGAGTGAACACCGAACGGTGGCAGCTGTGAAGGCCCCCCAGCCCGGCTCCGGTGCCCTCTTGCCCGAGCAGTTCACCCTCAAGAACGCGACCCCGTACGGCGGCGCCCAGCTCATCTGGCGCTTCTTGGAGCGCGTCGGCCTCCCCGCCCGCACTGCGGCGGCACTGGCACCCCACGAGAAGGCCAAGCATGCCAGGTACTCCTTGATGCAGGAGGTCTTGCTGTTCCTGATCGGCCGGATGCTCGGTCTGGGCCGCGTCTTCGACTTCGTCGAGCTGGAGCAGGACCCGCTGCTCAAGTTCCTCTTCGGCCTGCCCAAGCTGCCCGACGTCACCATCCTCTACAAGGAACTCGTCCGCCTCGGCCGCGCCTCGGTGCGCGCCGCCCTGCAGCCACTGCATGAGTACGTCGCCGGCCTGACGCTGGGCGCGGACCTGATCATCGACGTCGACTCCACGGTCGAGACGGTCTACGGCAGCCAGCAGGAGAGCGCGGTGGGATACAACCCGACCAAACCCGGCCGGTCCAGCTTCCACCCCCAGCTCTGCTTCGACGGCCTGACCCGCACCCTGCTCGACTGCGAACTGCGACCCGGCAACACCGTGAGCAGCACCGGGCTGGTCCAGACCTTCACCCGTGTGCTGGACAGCCCGCTCGTGGCCAGCCGCCACGTCCGCCTGGTGCGCGGAGACCGCGGCTACGGCCACGAGGACTTCATGGCCCTGTTGGAGCGGCGAGACCTGGACTATATCCTCAAGGTCAAGGGCACCAAGCCGCTGCGCGCCTGGGCCGACACCCTCGACTACCGCGCCATCGGCACCTCGGCACTCGGGGACGTGCTCGAGGTGGCCTCGGGCCTCTACCGGGCCGGGGACTGGAGCCGGCCGCGGCGCCTTCGTGGTCGTCCGCGAGCGGGCCGCGGTACCGGCCGAGGGGGCGCTGCTGGAACTGCCGGCCATCGCGGAGGAGCAGTTTCTGGGCACCTCGGTGGACTGGGACGAGGAGGACGTCTTCCACAGCTACAACCAGAGGTGCACGTCGGAGACCACGATTCGCACGCTGAAGGAAGACTGGGACCTGGACGCCTTCAGCAAGGACGGGTTCGACGCCAACGCCGCGGACATGCTGCTCAAGGGGATGGCCTACAACCTCACGCTGGCGATGCAGCAGCGGCTCGCCCCCAAGGACCGTGCGGTCGTGCACACCGCGGCGACCATCCGCCGCTGGTGGTTTGTCTTGCCGGCCGTCGTCGCCAATCATGCCCGTCGCTACTTCCTGCGGCTGCCCAGCGAGGCCGAGCATGGGCACTACGGTAAGGCCTGCGCCGCGCTGGCGGCCCTCCCCGCCGGCACCTGACGCCCCCCTCCCTCGATCCGTGCCAGACCCCTCGGGCATTACCATGCCTCTCGCCAACTCGACACGCGGACCGCCGGCGGCCACTGAGCCTGAACGGCCTCCATCCGCACCAGCGCGCTCACCCAGCCTGGCCCATCCCGCCCTCAGCCTCTCGCCGCCGCCTCGCACGCTGATTCACCCGCAGTCGCCTTGCCCCGCGGTCGTGATCGGCCGTTCCCTCCCCCGTTCCCTCCCCCATTGCGAAAGTCAGGCTCAATGAGCCGACATCTGAACCTGCGGCGACGTGCGGAAGCGGAGATGATCCGAACAAAGCGCAAACGCGGAACCAAACCAGAACGGCGGACTAACAAGAATCTGGCAGTTTGTATGGCACTTCGACGTACCGCAAAGGATTCGGCCCATCTTCAAGCAAATTCACCCAATCTGATTTTTTGTGCCAGGGCGGCGCTATCTCGGGTGCCGTTATTGGGAGAGGTGCTGTTAAGTTGTCGACCGGATTTAGCATATGGCTGGCGAGTGTCGGGCGCATGACGCCGGGTCTGCCTCGGCGGGCGTGGGTCCGTCTGCGTCGGGTGCTGGCAGGTAGCCTAGCCGCATCACTAATGCTGGCC
>JAKBJA010000148.1 GCA_021836225.1 Pseudomonadota bacterium
CGCGGCTTAATTCCGGCCGCGCGCGCCAGCGAGCCGACGATCTTCAGGCGCGGCTGGAGAAGCGGCTCGCCGAACTTCAGCAGGAGCGTCAGTTATCGGCGATGCCGCCGGTCGTCATCGGCGGCGCTCTGGTCGTTCCCGAGGCAATGGTCGCCACGGTCAATGGCGACACAGCGACAACCGCTGGCGCACAGGCACGCGAAACTGCACGGGTGGAACAAGCAGCGATGGCTGCGGTGATGGAAGCCGAGCGGCGATTGGGCTACCAGCCGCGCGACGTAAGCGCCGACAATTGCGGCTACGACATCGAGTCTAAGGTCCCCGGCACTGGCCGGCTCCGGTTCATCGAGGTCAAAGGCCGCGCCGCCGGCGCCGACACGGTGACGGTAACGCGCAACGAAATCCTGACCGCCCTCAACAAGCCCGACGAGTTCATTCTCGCGATCGTCGAGGTGGACGGCGATTCGGCCATCCCCCGATACGTCCACCGTCCGTTTCAGAAGGAGCCGGACTTCGCTGCCGCCAGCGTGAACTACCGGCTTAGAGAGATCCTTGCCGAAAGCGAGAAGCCGAGCTGAGGACGGGCGTGCCCGGCGTACGCCGCTCCGTTACAATTGGAGGGGAGGAACCGCCTCTTGACAACTGCCGAGGAGCACCCAACTTACCCCAATCCGAGCATCCAGGAAGCCATCTGCCAGGTAAGGTTTCGTCTTCCGGGGAACTGGGAACCCCCGTTCTTCGAGCTTTTTTACCGGCAGGTAAAAGATCAGTTCCCCGTGTTCGAGCCGGCCTCGATCGTGGACCTCCAGATGCAGCTCGGCCCCGGGGCGCAAATGGCCCACTTCCTGGCCCCGCCGCGCCCCATGATGCGCTACAAGCGGCGCGACAACATGATGCTGCTCCAGTTGGCTGCCGATTTCCTCACGGTCAACCTGCTGCCGCGCTACCCTGGCTGGGCCGTTATGCGAAGTGCAACGCTGGAGGCTTGGGAGCGGCTATCGAAAGCGCTTGAGCCGAGCGCGATTGTCCGGATCGGGCTAAGGTACATCAACCGGATCGAGCTGGCCGACGCCGCCGAGTCACCGGGAGGTTGGCTCGCGCCGAGCGACTACCTCGCCGCGGCCGCCGTTTGCTCGGCCCCAGGCCTGCTCTACCGGCTTGAGTGCCGGCCGGAAGCCCACACGAGCCTTATCGTGACCCTGGGTGAGGTGCGCCAGCCCGAGCCGAGAGCGCTAATCTTCGACATTGACTGCGTGAGCGACCGGGAGCATCCACCCAAGGCCGAGACAGTGGGGAGCACCATTGACGCGCTGCACCGGCAGGCGTGGCAGGTCTTCAGCGCAAGCATGACGCCGCGCCTTCGGGCGCGCCTGGAGGGCCGACAGCCGTGAACCAAACTCCTATCGCCTATCGCAGCTCCAGCGTAGCCTCCGGGGAGCTCCTGCTGGCCCTGGAAACATCGTTGCCCCCCGCGACGCAGAACATTGTCGCGCTGGCTCAGCTCGATCCCGTGGCAACGACCGGCCCCGATCTGCTCCGCCAGGTTTTATGCCGCCTGTTCGAGTCAGCCTCCGAAGCCGTTTCGGCGTCGGGGCCGGCCACGGCGCTGGCAGGGCAAGCCGCAAAGCTTGTGCTGCCCGGCAGCGAAGCGCAGCGGCAAAAGAACCAGCCGGCGATCTCCCTGCTCCGCCAATGGCTGGCCGAGGACTCCGGCTACGACGAGGCGGTTTGGCCGGAACTCAAACGCTCCGTCGAAGAAAACCGCCTCTCCCCACGCAAGCGCTTCCATGATTAAGGCGGTGATGCTCGACAGCGGACCGCTGGGGATGGCCTGCCATCCGAAGCCGAATGCTGACTTCGCCCGCTGGCTTGAAGCGATTTGCGAGGCCGGCGTTACCGTGATGGTGCCGGAAATCGCCGATTACGAAATCCGCCGGGAGCTCTTGCGCAATGGACTGCAAAAGAGCGTCGAGCGCCTCGATAGCTTTAAGCAAAGCCTGGTGTATCGCCCCATCAACACCAACGTTATGTTACGCGCTGCCCGGTTCTGGGCGGACGCCAGGAACAGAGGAGTGACAACTGCCCACCCAGCCGCACTCGACGGCGATGTCATCCTGGCTGCTCAGGCGCAAGAGGCCGGAGCGCTCGTCGTAACCGACAACCTCGGACATCTTTCTCAATTTGTCGACGCCAGACGCTGGACAGAGATTCGTTGACACCCCCAACGCGAAGAAAGCTGATTGAGGTGGCGCTGCCGCTGGAGGAGATCAACAAGCAGGCGGCGCGCGAGAAGTCCATCCGGCACGGGCATCCGAGCACGCTCCATCTATGGTGGGCGCGACGGCCGCTCGCGGCGTGCCGGGCCGTGCTGTTCGCCCAGCTCGTCGATGATCCCTCGAGCCATCCCGAGAAATTCCCGACCGAGCAGGCGCAGGAGCAGGAGCGCAAGCGGCTCTTCGGGATAATCGAGAACCTCGTCAAATGGGAGAACTCCAACAACGAAGCCGTACTTCATGCGGCGCGCGCCGAGATTCTGAAGTCCTGCGACGGCAACCCGCCGCCGCTGCTGGACCCGTTCTGCGGCGGCGGCTCGATCCCGCTGGAGGCGCAGCGGCTCGGGCTCAAGGCCCACGCCAGCGACTTGAACCCCGTCGCCGTGCTGATCACCAAGGCGCTGATCGAGATTCCGCCGAAATTCGCAGGCAAGCCGCCAATCAATCCCCAGGCACGCAACAAGATGATCGCGGGGTCGTACCGTGGCGCGCAGGGACTGGCCGAAGATGTCCGCTACTATGGCAAGTGGATGCGCGACGAGGCGGAGAAGCGCATCGGCCATCTTTATCCCAGGGTCAAGGTCACGCCCGAGATGGCGAAGTCTCGCGACGACTTGAAGGGCCTGGTCGGCAGGGAGCTTACCGTAATCGCGTGGCTGTGGGCGCGGACGGTCAGATGCCCGAATCCGGCGTGCGGCGCGATGATGCCGCTGGTGCGCTCGTTTTGGCTCTCGACCAAGAAGGGCAAAGAGACTTGGGCCGAACCGATCGCGGAAAACGGATCGATTCGGTTCGAGGTGCGCGTAAAGGGCAGCCCGAAGATTGAGGGGACAGTCAATCGCAAGGGCGCAACCTGCGTCGCCTGCAAATCGCCGGTTCCGTTCGACCATGTACGACGGGAGGGTCGGGCGCACCGGATGTCGGAGAAGTTGATGACTATCGTGGCTGAAGGCATCCGAGGGCGCATCTACCTCGACGCCAATGACGGGCACGCGCGCGTTGCGGAACGCGCAAACCCAACTTGGCGCCCCGATTGCGAATTGCCGAAGAAGCATCGCAACTTCCAGACTCCGGCGTACGGCATGCCTAACGTTGGCGATCTCTTCACCCCGCGGCAGTTGGTGGCGCTGACGACGTTCAGCGATCTGGTGGGCGAGGCGCGCGAGCGCGTGCTCAAGGATGCGCGCGCATCGGGGATGGCCGAGGATCGCAAGGGCATCGACGAGGGCGGCCTCGGCGCGACAGCCTACGCCGACGCCGTCGCAACATATTTGGCCTTCGCCGTGGACAAAGTCGCCGACCGAAACTCAACCGTCGCAACTTGGGCAAGCAACAGGGAACACGCGAGAAACACGTTTACAAGACAGGCCTTGGCCATGGCTTGGGACTTCGCCGAGAGCAACGTGTTTTCAGGGTCGAGCGGTAACTACGATGGAGGTGTTGACAGTATAGCATCCTTGCTTTTCGACCTGCCCGTTGCCGTCGAAGGCCGCGCCACACAGCTTGACGCGACCGCAGCTATCAACGGCACTGCGTCGCCTTTTATCTCTACTGACCCGCCTTACTACGACAACATCGGGTACGCAGATCTTTCTGACTTCTTCTACGTATGGCTCCGTCGATCGGCGGGAAATATTTACGCGCAGCTCTTCAGCACGCTGCTGGTGCCTAAGGCGCAGGAGCTGGTAGCGACTCCGTACCGATTCGAGGGCAGCAAGGAAAAGGCGCAGCGGTTCTTCGAGGAAAGATTAGGCAAGGCGTTCGCGCGAATGCGCGAGGCGCATAATCCCGCGTATCCCTTAACCGTCTTTTACGCCTTCAAGCAGGCGGAGGAGGAAGACAACGAAGACGAGGACGAAGCATCTTCGACGCTCGTTTCGACCGGCTGGGAGACAATGCTCGAGGGTTTGATCCGAACGGGATTTCAGATCACCGGTACTTGGCCGATGCGAACTGAGCTGGCCAGGCGGATGGTGGGCCGCGGCGCCAACGCGCTCGCTTCATCCGTTGTGCTCGCCTGCCGCCAGCGCCCCGACGATGCCCCGCTCGCTACCCGGCGCGAATTCGTCGAGGCTCTTCGCAACGAGCTTCCCGCCGCGCTCAAGAATCTCCAGCATGGCAGCATCGCGCCCGTCGATCTGGCGCAGGCCGCGATCGGCCCCGGCATGGCGGTCTTCTCGCGCTACTCGAAGGTGCTCGAAACCGACGGATCGCCGATGCGCGTGCGGACCGCGCTCGGACTCATCAACCAGGCGCTCGATGAAATCCTCGCCGCGCAGGAGGGCGAATACGACGCGGAGACGCGATGGGCGCTGGCATGGTTCGAGCAGTACGGAACCGCCGAGGGGAAATTCGGCGACGCCGAAACCCTCTCGCGCGCCAAGGACACCGCGGTCAACGCGCTCGAAGAAGCCGGAATTATCAAGGCCAAAGCCGGCAAGGTAAAACTCGTCCCTCGCGAAGGCCTGAACGGCGACTGGGACCCGGCCTCGGAGAAGCGGCTGACCATTTGGGAGCTGACGCAACATCTGATTCGCGCCTTGGAGACCGGAGGCGAAGCGGCGGCGGCGCGGATCATCCGGCGCGTCAGCTCGTTGGCCGAGACGGCGAAGGACCTGGCCTACCGGCTCTATACGATATGCGACCGCAAGGGATGGCCGCAGGAGGCGCTCGCCTACAACATGCTGGTAAAATCCTGGCCGGAGCTTCAGAAGCTGGCCGCGAGCACCGCCGGGACGGTTTCCGAGCTGCTTTCCGCAACTTCTCCCCCTGCGAGGGGGAGATTAAGAGGGGGTCCTTAGCGCCGAGCGGTCCCCC
>JAKBJA010000187.1 GCA_021836225.1 Pseudomonadota bacterium
CGGAAATCGTCGCGCAGGCGGTGAAAGTGCTCGACGCGCTGCGCGCCGACGGTGCGAAGATCGAGATGGAAACCGCGCCCATCGGCGGCGCCGGCTACGACGCGGCGGGCGACCCGCTGCCGGACGCGACGCTGAAACTCGCGCGCGAAGCCGACGCCGTGCTGCTCGGCGCCGTCGGCGGCCCGCAGTACGACATACTCGACCGCCCGCTGCGTCCCGAGCGCGGCCTGTTGCGCATCCGCAAGGAACTGAATCTCTTCGCCAACCTGCGCCCGGCGCTGCTGTATCCGGAACTGGCATCGGCTTCGTCGCTGAAGCCCGAAGTCGTCTCCGGGCTCGACCTCATGATCGTGCGCGAACTCACCGGCGACGTGTATTTCGGCCAGCCGCGCGGCATCGAGGTGCGCAACGGAGAGCGTGTCGGCTTCAACACCATGCTGTATTCCGAATCCGAAGTGCGCCGCGTCGCGCACGTCGCGTTCGGCATCGCCATGAAGCGCGGCAGGAAGCTGTGCTCGGTCGAGAAGGCCAACGTGCTGGAATGCTCCGAGCTGTGGAAGGAGGTGATGATCGAGGTGGCCAAGGATTATCCCGAGGTCGCGCTCTCCCACATGTACGTCGACAACGCGGCGATGCAGCTGATTCGCGCGCCCAAGCAGTTCGACACCATCGTCACCGGCAACATCTTCGGCGACATCCTGTCCGATGCCGCCTCGATGCTGTCGGGTTCGATCGGCATGCTGCCGTCGGCCTCGCTGGACGAGCACAACAAGGGCATGTACGAGCCGATCCACGGCTCCGCGCCCGACATCGCCGGCAGGAACCTGGCGAACCCGCTGGCGACCATCCTGTCGGTGGCGATGATGTACCGCTACACCTTCGCCGACCTGGCGACCGCCGATCGCATCGAGAACGCGGTGAAGAAAGTGATCGCGCAGGGCCTGCGCACCGGCGACATCTGGACCGAAGGCACCCGGAAAGTGTCGTGCAGCGAGATGGGCGACGCGGTGGTGAAGGCGCTGTGATTTTTGACGCGCGCCCCGTGCGGGAAATGCGCGAACGGATTTTCTGGAGACGAACATGATGAAGGTAGGACTGATCGGCTGGCGCGGCATGGTGGGTTCCGTGCTGATGGGCCGGATGAAGGAAGAGCGCGATTTCGACCACATCGAGCCGGTGTTCTTCACCACCTCGAACCCCGGCGGCAAGGGTCCCGACATCGGCCGCGACGTGCCGCCGTTGAAGGATGCCAACAGCATCGACGAGCTGCGCGCCTGCGACACCATCATCACCTGCCAGGGCGGCGACTACACGAAAGAGATCTACCCGAAGCTGCGCGCGGCGGGCTGGAACGGTTACTGGATCGACGCCGCCTCGACACTCAGGATGAAGGACGAGGCGATCATCATCCTCGATCCGGTCAACGGCAATGTCATTCGTGACGGCATTGCCAGTGGGGTGAAAACCTACGTCGGCGGCAACTGCACGGTTTCGCTGATGCTGATGGCGATGGGCGGATTGTTCGACGCCGGGCTGGTCGAGTGGGTATCGCCGATGACCTACCAGGCCGCCTCCGGAGCTGGCGCGCGCAACATGCGCGAACTGATCTCGCAGATGGGCGCGGTGCACGCTGAGGTGATGGACCTGATCGGCGATCCGGCGTCCGCCATTCTGGAGATCGACCGCAAGGTCGCCGACTTCATCCGCTCTGACCGCTACCCGGTCGACGCCTGGCCGGTGCCGCTGGCCGGCAACCTGATTCCCTGGATCGACGTCGCGCTGGAGTCCGGTCAGTCGAAGGAAGAATGGAAGGCGCAGGTCGAGGCCAACAAGATCATGCGCCGCAGCGACAAGCCGATCCCGATCGACGGCCTGTGCGTGCGGGTCGGCGCGATGCGCTGCCACTCGCAGGCGCTCACCATCAAGCTGACCAAGGACGTGCCGCTGGCCGACATCCACGGCCTGATCGCCGCCCACAACCAATGGGTCAAGGTGGTGCCGAACGACCGCGACATCACCATGCGCGAACTCACCCCGGCTGCGGTGACCGGAACGCTGACCGTGCCGATCGGCCGCATGCGCAAGCTCAACATGGGCCCCGAGTACCTGACCGCGTTCACGGTCGGCGATCAGCTGTTGTGGGGGGCGGCGGAGCCGCTGCGCCGCATGCTGCGGATACTGCTCGAAACCTGAGTGGGCGAGGCCTGACGGCAGGAAAACCGGAGCTGGTGCGATTCATGCACTAAAGATTGCGCCTGCCGAGCCGTCAATAGTGGCGTCAAGGATTCAACAGCCCCGCCGAGCGGGGCGAATAAGGAGAAACGGGATGAAATTGAAGCGCTTCACCACCCAACTGGTGGCTGCCGGCCTGATCGCCGTACCGCTGATGGCACATGCAGCCGGGTTGGGTAAGCTGTCGGTCACCTCGGCGCTCGGCCAGCCGCTTGCTGCGGAGATCGAATTGTTCGCGGCAGACAAGGCCGAGCTCGACAGCCTGTCAGCCAGCCTTGCTTCGGACCAGGCTTTTCGCGATGCACGCGTCGAATTCGCTCCGGTGCTGTCCTCACTGCGCTTCTCCGTTGAGAAAAAACCCAATGGCAAGGCGGTGCTGAAAGTCACCTCCAGCCGCCCGGTCAATGACCCCTTCATCGATATGCTGGTTGAACTGAACTGGGCTTCGGGACGGCTGGTGCGCGAATACACCATGCTGCTCGATCCGCCTGGCGTGGGCAGCCCCCAGACGGTGACCCCGGTAGCGGTGACCCCGGCGCAAGCACCTGCCGCCAAGCCGGCACCTGCGGCGACCACGGCAGCCCCGGAGACAGCCAAAACGCCTGCCCCGGCAGCTGCGAGCAAGCCCACACCGGATCGCGTGACGGTCAAGCGGGGAGACACCCTGTCGAGCATTGCCAGCCGTGTTCGTCCCGAAGGCGTCAGCCTGGAACAGACTCTGCTGGGGCTGTATCGCCAGAACACCCAGGCGTTCGACGGCAATATCAACCGCCTGAAAGCCGGCAAGACGCTCACCGTGCCGTCGGCTGACAAAGTGGCTGCCATTCCGCAGCGGGAAGCGGTGCGCGAACTCAAGCTGCAGGCGGATGACTGGCGCGCCTATCGCCAGAAACTGGCTGCTGCCGTGAGCGCTGCGCCCGAGGCTCAGGCCACCCCAGGTCAGGCCAGCAGCGGCAAGATCACCCCCAAGGTGGAAGACCGCGCCAAACCGGCACCCGCGGCCCAGCAGGATGTGCTGAAGCTGTCCAAGGCCACGCCGCCGGCAGCGGCTGCCGCGGGCAAGGCCGATGAAACCCGTGCCCTGCAGGAAAAGCTGCGTGCCCAGGAAGAAGACGCCACTGCACGCGAAAAAGCGCTGCAGGAGTCAAGCCAGCGCGTGTCCATGCTGGAAAAGCAGATTCAGGACATGCAGAAGCTGGTCGACATGAAGGAGCAGGCACAAAATGGAGCGTCGGCTCCGGCAGCGCCTGCACCGGCAGCGGCAGCACCGGAAGCGCCTGCACCGGAGGCTGTGCCGGAAGCCGCGCCTGAGGCGCCCGCCGAGCCGGCACCCGCGCCGGCTGTTGCGGCGCCCGCGGCCACCCCCGAGCCTGCCGAGAACTGGTATGACCCGCTGCTTGCCAATCCGATGTATTGGGGCGGTGGCCTGGCTGCGCTCGGGCTGGGCGGGGTGCTGTGGTGGATGATGGCGGGGGGCGGTCGTCGTCGCAAAACGCCCGGCACCGCACTTGAAGACAGCATCATGTCCGGCGGTGACGTTCAACCCAACACCGTGATCGGTGCAGCGTCGGGTGGCAGCGTCAACACCGGCGACACGTCTTTCCTGACCGATTTCAGCCAGGCGGGCCTGGGCACCATCGATACCCACGATGTCGATCCCATCGCCGAAGCCGAGGTGTACATGGCCTATGGCCGCGATGCGCAGGCCGAGGAAATTCTCAAGGAAGCCATCAGCAAAAACCCGGACCGTCACGAAATCCGCGTCAAGCTGCTGGAAATCTACGCCGCGCGCCGCAACACCGTGACGTTCGAAGCGGTCGCCGGCGAGCTCTATGCCGCGCTGGGCAGCAAATCGAGCCCGTTGTGGGAAAAGGCCTGCGAAATGGGCCGTAGCATCGATCCGACCAACCCCTTGTATGGCGGCGTGCAGTCGAGTGCAGCCCCGGCAGCGGCAGCGTCAACGGTGGCAGCCACCGCAGCGGTCGCCGGCGGTGCGGTGGCCTTCGGCGGCGACGAACCCGAGGCCGAAGCAGCGGCCGAGCCGGTGCTCGAGTTCCACGCCGAGCCTGCGCAGGAACCCGAACCCGAGATCGCGCCGGTGATTGAAAGCGCACCGCTGGAGTTCGAGACCGCGGGACACGTCCTCAATTTCGACACCCAGCCCGAGCCGGCTGCAACACCCGATCAGGGCTATGTGGAAATGGACACCCAGGGTCTCAGCTTCGACCTGCCGGACCTGGACATCGCCGCCACAGCCGACGAAGCGCTGAAACTCGACCTCGGCCTGGAAGAAGACAACGGCCCCGACAGCAAATTCGATTTCAGCGGCCTCGATCTCGACCTCGGCGAAGCCGGTGGCAACGAGCTCGAACTGGACGAAGTCGGCACCAAGCTCGATCTCGCCCGCGCCTATGTGGAAATGGGCGACAAGGAAGGGGCGCGTGAAATCCTCAACGAAGTGCTGGCCGAGGGCAGCGACAAGCAAAAGGCCGACGCGAAAGGCATGATGAGTTCGCTTGCTTAAAGGTCCGCATCCGGCAGCCCGCATCCTGTTGTGGTGCGGGTGGGCAGCGGCGGTGGAACGTGCTGCGCTGCCCCTGCTGATCATCCTGGCCGTCGCCTGCGCGACGGCCTTTCTGTTTGCGCCGGTTCGTCACGAAGGCGTGCGCCTGCTGCGCCGTACCCGCTGGCTGCTGGCGGTGCTGCTGCTCACCTATGCCTATGCCCTGCAGGGTACCGCGCTGTGGCCGGCCCTGGGGTGGGCGAGCCCGGACGTCGAAGGGCTGCAGCAGGGGGCGCTGCGCGCCGGGCGGCTGGTGTTGATGCTGGTCGGGCTGGCCGTGCTGCTGGCGACCACGTCCCGCCCGCGCCTGATCTATGGGCTGTATGCGCTGGCCTGGCCGCTGACCTGGTTCGGCTTCGATCGGCGCGCCTTTGCGGTGCGCCTGGGTCTGACGCTGGATTATGTCGAGCGCACGCCCAAACCGGCGCGCTGGCTGGATGCGCTGCGCGTACCGATACCCGACGACGCGACGCCCCCCACCTATACCCTTGAGGCCGAGCGCTGGCAAACCCGCGACAGCGCCGTCATACTCGCGGGCTTGCTCTTGGTGGGGATCGTCTTGGCATGAGGCCGTCCTGATATGCGAATCGTAGTGGGTCTGGAATATTGCGGCGTTGGGTTTTGTGGCTGGCAGTCACAACCGCAGGGCTGCGGCGTGCAGGACGCGCTGGAAGCGGCGGTGTCGGCCATTGCCGGTGAAAAAACCGGTGTCACTGCTGCCGGACGCACCGACACGGGCGTTCACGCCGCATTTCAGGTTGCGCATTTCGATACCCGCGCAACGCGCCCGCTGACGGCCTGGGTGCGCGGCGTCAACAGTCACCTGCCGGCGGGCGTTGCGGTGCTGTGGGCGCGCGAAGTTGGCGAGGACTTCCACGCCCGCTTTGCGGCCACTCAGCGCGGCTACCGTTATGCGCTGCTGAACCACCCGGTGCGGCCCGGACTCAATCAGGGACTGATCGGCTGGCACCATCGTCCGCTCGACGCCGATGCGATGAACCTCGCGGCGGCGCACCTGATCGGACAGCACGATTTTTCCGCCTTCCGCGCGGCCGAGTGCCAGGCCAGATCGCCGGTGAAGGAACTGCGGCTGGCGCACATCGAGCGCCGCGGCGACTATCTGCTGTGCGACTTTCGCGCCGACGGTTTCCTGCACCACATGGTGCGCAACCTGATGGGCAGCCTGATCCAGGTCGGCGCCGGGGTGCAGCCGCCGGCGTGGGTGGGCGAACTTCTGGACAGCCGCGACCGCACGCTCGCCGCGCCGACCTTCGACGCCGCCGGTCTGTATCTCACCCACATCCGGTATCCTGCGCACTTTGCCCTGCCGGAAAGCTCTGAACGATGGCTGTTCGCGTAAAAATCTGCGGCATCACTCGCTTGCAGGATCTGCATTTCGCTTGCAAAGCCGGGGCGGATGCCCTGGGTTTCGTGTTCTACGAAAAAAGCCCGCGCCACGTGTCGGTCGAAGCCGCCGCCGACCTGGTGCATGCGTTGCCGCCCTTCGTGCAGAGCGTGGGCCTGTTCGTCGACGCCGACCCGGTGTTCATCGAATCCGTGCTGCGCGTCGTCCCGCTCGACCTGCTGCAATTCCACGGCGACGAGGCGCCGGCCGACTGCGCGCGCCACGGCCGACCCTTTATCAAGGCGGTGCGGGTGAATCGGGACACGGATTTGCTAAAATGCGCGGCTGACTTCGATGCCGCCCGCGGACTGTTGCTGGATGCCTTCGTGCCAGGCATGCCGGGCGGCACCGGCGAACGGTTCGACTGGGGCCTGATCCCGCCGGATCTGCCCAAACCGGTCATTCTGTCGGGCGGACTCACGCCCGACAACGTCGCCGAGGCAGTCGAGCGCACTCATCCGTGGGCGGTGGATGTGTCCTCCGGGGTCGAAGTCTCAAAAGGCATCAAGGACGCGCACAAGATTGCGCGATTCATTGCGAACGCGAAAGAAGCATCATGAAGCTGACTGATCTCCCCGATTCCCGAGGCCATTTCGGTCCCTACGGCGGCATTTTCGTCGCCGAAACCCTGATGGCGGCACTGGAAGAACTGCGCGTCGAGTATGACAAGGCGCGCAACGATCCCGCCTTCATCGCCGAATTCGAATACGAGCTCAAGCACTACGTCGGCCGCCCCAGCCCGGTGTATCACGCCAAACGCCTGTCCGAACAATACGGCGGCGCGCAGATCTACCTCAAGCGCGAAGACCTCAACCACACCGGCGCGCACAAGATCAACAACACCATCGGCCAGGCGCTGCTGGCGCGGCGCATGGGCAAGAAACGCGTCATCGCCGAAACCGGCGCCGGCCAGCACGGCGTCGCCTCCGCCACCGTCGCCGCGCGCTACGGCATGGAATGCGTGGTCTACATGGGCGCCGAAGACGTCGCCCGCCAGTCGCCCAACGTCTTTCGGATGAAACTGCTCGGCGCCACCGTCGTGCCAGTCTCGTCGGGCTCCAAAACCTTGAAGGATGCGCTCAACGAGGCGATGCGCGACTGGGTCACCAATGTCGAGTCGACCTTCTACATCCTCGGCACCGCCGCCGGCCCGCATCCGTACCCCATGCTGGTGCGCGACTTCCAATGCGTGATCGGCCGCGAGTGCCTCGTCCAGATGCCCGAGCTGACCGGCCGCCAGCCGGATGCCGTGATCGCCTGCGTCGGCGGCGGCTCCAACGCCATCGGCATCTTCCATCCTTACATCCCGTATGAAGACGTGCGCCTGATCGGCGTCGAGGCGGGCGGTTCCGGCGTGGAAAGCGGCAAGCACGCTGCGCCGCTCACCGCCGGCACCCCTGGCGTGCTGCACGGCTTCCGCAGCTATCTGATGCAGGACGAAAACGGCCAGATCATCGAAACCCACTCGATCTCTGCCGGCCTCGACTATCCCGGCGTCGGCCCCGAGCACAGCTACCTCAAGGACGCCGGCCGCGCCGAATACGTCGCCATCAACGACGACGAAGCCATGGCCGCGTTCCACGACCTGTGCCGCTTCGAAGGTATCATCCCCGCGCTCGAGTCCAGCCACGCAGTCGCCCAGGCGAAGAAACTCGCGCCGACCATGAAGAAAGATCAGATCATCCTGGTCAACCTGTCCGGGCGCGGCGACAAGGACATCAATACCGTGGCGAAGGTGTCAGGCATCACGCTCTAAGTCGGCACCCCCAATGAACCGCATTTTTCAGAAGACCCAACCATGAGCCGCATCGGCGAGACTTTTGCCGCGCTGAAAGCGCAAAACAGGAAAGCCCTGATTCCCTTCATCACCGCCGGCGATCCCGGCAAGGGCCTGACCGTGCCGCTGATGCATGTGCTGGTGGAAGCCGGCGCGGACATCATCGAGCTGGGCGTGCCGTTTTCCGACCCGATGGCCGACGGCCCGGTGATCCAGCGTGCCTCCGAGCGGGCACTTGCGAACAAGGTCGGGCTGAAGGATGTGCTGGCGATGACGGCGGAATTCCGCAAGAGCAACATGACCACGCCGGTGGTGCTGATGGGTTATGCCAATCCGGTCGAGCACATGGGCTACGAGACCTTTGCCCAGGCTGCGAAGGCGGCCGGGGTGGACGGCGTGCTGACGGTGGACATTCCTCCTGAGGAATCGGCAGGCGTGTCGGACGTGTTCAAGGCGCACGGGCTCGATCCGATTTTCCTGCTGTCGCCGACCACACCCGAGTCGCGCGTGGAACAGGTGGCTGCCGCCGCAGGCGGCTTCATCTACTACGTGTCATTGAAGGGCGTGACGGGTTCGGCCAATCTCGACACCGACGAAGTGGCGGAGAAGCTGGCCATGGTGCGCAAGCATTGCAGCCTGCCGGTCGGCGTGGGCTTCGGCATCCGTGACGCGGCAACGGCCGAAGCGGTGGCACGGATTGCCGACGCCGTGGTGGTGGGCAGCCGCATCATCAACGAAATCGAGACCGCGCCGGAAGGCGAATGCGTCAACCGCGTCAGGCACCTGGTGGCCGAGTTGCGCCGCGGTGTCGACGCCGCATCGAAATCAGCTGTATAAAAATTTAGCTAGCGGAGAAAACAATGAGCTGGTTCCAGAAAATTCTGCCCCCGAAAATCAAGCGCCGCGTCGAGGCGCGCAAATCGATGCCGGAAGGGCTCTGGTCCAAGTGCCCGGCGTGCAATGAGGTGCTCTACCGCGCCGACCTCGAAAGCAATCTTGAAGTGTGCCCCAAGTGCGGCCACCACCACCGCATCGGTGCCCGTGCGCGGCTGGCCATGCTGCTCGACACCGAAGGCCAGCATGAGATCGGCGCCCAGGTCACCCCGCTCGATCCGCTGAAGTTCAAGGACAGCAAGAAATATCCCGACCGGTTGAAAGAGGCCCAGACCGGCACCTCGGAAACCGACGCGCTGGTGGTGCTCGGCGGCAGCGTCAAGGCGGTGCCGGTGGTGGCGGCCGCGTTCGAGTTCAAATTCATGGGCGGCTCGATGGGCTCGGTGGTCGGTGAGCGTTTCGTCCAGGGCGTGGAAGCGGCGATCGAGTCGAACTCGGCCTTCGTCTGCTTTTCCGCCAGTGGCGGCGCGCGCATGCAGGAGGGACTGTTTTCGCTGATGCAGATGGCGAAAACCTCGGCTGCGCTGACGCAGCTGTCGCGCAACCGCCTGCCCTTCATCTCGGTGCTGACCGACCCCACCATGGGCGGCGTGTCGGCCAGTTTCGCCATGCTGGGCGACCTCATCGTCGCCGAGCCGAATGCGCTGATCGGCTTTGCCGGTCCGCGCGTGATCGAGCAGACGGTGCGCGAGACACTGCCGGAAGGCTTCCAGCGCGCCGAATTCCTGCAGGAAAAGGGCGCCATCGACCGCATCATCGACCGCCGCCAGATGCGCGACGAACTCGCCACCACGCTGGCGATGATGATGGGCCGGCCGGCGCTTGCCGCCTAGGGCGTGTTGACACGCTCGGGTCTTTCGCTGGCCGGTTGGCTGGCGCGGCTGGAGCAGCTGCATCCCAGTGCCATCGAGCTGGGGCTCGACCGGGTGTGCCGGGTCAAGGATGCGCTCGGGCTTGCCCCGGCGTTTCCGCTCATCATCGTCGGCGGCACCAACGGCAAGGGGTCCACCTGCACCTATCTGGAAGCCATCCTCGGCGCTGCCGGCTACAAAACCGGCCTCTACACCTCGCCGCATCTGCTGCGCTACAACGAACGCGTGCGGATCGCCGGCACGGAAGCGAGCGACGCCGACCTGATCGCCGCATTTGAAAGGATCGACGCCGCGCGCGGCGACACCTCGCTGACCTATTTCGAATTCGGCACCCTGGGCGCGATGCTGCAGTTCGTCGACGCCGGCGTCGACGTTGCCATCCTCGAAGTGGGCCTGGGCGGCCGGCTCGACGCGGTGAACGTGTTCGACGCCGATGTCGCGATCGTCACCAGCGTCGATCTCGACCATATGGACTATCTGGGCGATACCCGCGAGAAGATCGGCTTCGAGAAAGCCGGAATTTACCGTGCGGGCCGCCCCGCCATCTGTGCCGACCCTGAGCCCCCCGCCAGCCTGCTCGAGCATGTCCGGCACATCGGCGCCGACCTGTGGTGTGTGAACCGGGATTTTTCCGCCCTGCGCGAGGGTGCCCATTGGAGTTATCGCGGCCCGGACACGAGCTTGTCGGGACTGCCCCTCCCGGCCATGGCGGGCGCCTTTCAGTTGCGCAACGCCGCCGCCGCGCTGGTGGCGCTGGAAGCCGTGCGTGACCGCCTGCCGGTGAGCGAGCAGGCGATACGCCAGGGACTCGCCACGGCCCGGGCAGCGGGACGATTCCAGCGCATTGCACGGGCGCCGGATATCATTCTCGACGTGGCACACAATCCGGAAGCGGCGCGGGCGCTTGCCGCCACCTTGCGCGAGCAGCCGGCGGCCGGGCGCACGCTGGCAGTGGTGGGCATGCTGGCCGACAAGGATGCGGCAGGCGTGTTTGCGGCATTGCACAATCTGATCGATGCGTGGTGGACGTGCACCCCCGAGTCGCCTCGCGCGCAGGATGCCGAGGCGCTGGCTGCCATTTTGCGCACGCAGGTAAACAGTGCGCCGATCAGCGTGCAACAGGATGTGAACATGGCGCTCGCGGAGGCGCGAAGCGCGGCGCACGAAGGTGATAGAATTCTCGTCTTCGGTTCGTTCTATACCGTTGCCGCCGTCCTCGACCATGCCGCCACCCAGCAGTGAAAATGACCTCAAACGCCTCGCCCGGCGCCGCCTGATCGGCGCGGTGGCGTTGACCCTGCTGGCGGTGATCGTGCTGCCGCTGCTGTTGGAAGACGAACCGCCGCCAGCGAGTTCGCTGGCTGTCCGCATGGCGGCGGCCCCCGAACCTGAAGCGCAGCCCGAGCAGGCTGGCGACGCCGATGTGGCGGCCACCCCGGCACCGGCTGCATTGCTCCCGCCTGCGGCGCAACCCGCGACTCAGACCGAACCCGCCAAGCCGGCGCCACAGGCCGAGCCCGCCCCCAGGCCTGAACCAGCCCAGGCCGCACCGGTCAAACCGGTGTCCGCTCCACCGCCGCCCAAACCTGCTGCACCGCCTGTCGCGCAGGCCAAGCCCGCAGCAGCCAGCGAGGCCTTCGTGGTGCAACTGGCCGCCTTGTCCGATTCCGCCAAGGCCGATTCGCTCAAGGCGCGCGCGGCCCAGGCGGGTTTGCCGGCCTACACCGACACCGTCGGGAAACTGACGCGTGTGCGCGTGGGACCCTACGCATCGCGCCAGGCCGCGGTCGCAGCCGCAGTGAAACTGGCTGAAAACGGCATGAGCGGCCAGGTGCTCGTGAAATGAGCATGCTCGATATCATCGTGGTGCTGGTACTGATCCTCACCGTGGTGCGCGGCCTGATGCGCGGCCTGGTCGACACGCTGTTTTCGCTGGCTGCCTGGATCCTGGCGTTTCTGGCCGGAAAGTGGGGTGCGTTGTTGGTCGCGCCGCTGCTTCCCGTCGCTATCGAAAGCCCGGCGATCCGCTATTTCGCAGGCTTTGCGGTGGTTTTTCTGGTGGTGCTGATCGGCGTGCTGCTGCTGGGGCATGCTCTGGCAACGCTGGTCAAGGCGGTGGGCCTGGGCAGCGCGGACAAGGTGCTGGGCGGGGTGCTGGGGCTGGCCAAGGGATTGGTGATCCTGGTCGGCCTGACGCTGGCTGCCGGACTGACCTCGTTGCCGCGTACCGAGTTCTGGAAGCAGGCCAGGCTGTCGAACAGCCTGCAGGCGATGGCATTGGCGGCCTTGCCGCTGCTGCCGGCTGACGTGGCGAAATACGTTCGCTTTGAATAATCTTATGGATGGGTGCACAGCATGTGCGGGGTAATCGGAGTCGTTTCTAATTCGGCGGCCAATCAGCTTTTGTACGATGGGCTGATGGTGTTGCAGCATCGCGGGCAGGATGCTGCAGGGATCGTGACGGCGGAAGAAAGCCGCTTTCACATGCACAAGGGGCAGGGGCTGGCGCGCGACGTGTTCCGCACCCGCGACATGCGCAACCTGCTCGGCGACATGGGGGTGGCGCATGTGCGCTATCCCACCGCGGGCAGCGCATCGTCGTCGGCCGAGTCGCAGCCGTTCTACGTCAATTCGCCCTACGGCATCGTGCTGGGGCACAACGGCAACCTGACCAATACCCACGAACTCAAGGAATCGCTGTTCCGCGCCGACCTGCGCCACGTCAACACCAACTCGGATTCCGAGGTGCTGCTGAACGTGCTGGCGCACGAGTTGCAGGTGCGCGCATCGGGTCGGCAACTGAGCCTGGACACGATCTTCGGCGCGGTGGCCGGCGTGCACGCGCGCTGCAAGGGTGCCTACGCGGTGACCGCCTTCATCGCCGGCTACGGCCTGCTGGCCTTCCGTGACCCGCACGGCATCCGGCCGCTGGTGATCGGCGTCAACGAACAGGCGACACCGCACGAGTACATCATCGCGTCGGAAAGCGTGGCGATCGATACGCTGGGCTTCCGCCTGCTGCGCGACGTGGCACCGGGCGAAGCGGTGTTCATCGACTACCAGCGCAAGCTGCACAGCCGCCAGTGCAGCGACAAGGCGGTGCTCAATCCCTGCATCTTCGAATACGTCTACCTTGCGCGTCCGGATTCGGTGATGGATGGCGTCTCGGTCTACAGCACGCGGCTCGCCATGGGCGTGTCGCTGGCCGAAAAGATCAAGCGCGAGTTCGCCCACCTGAAGATCGACGTGGTGATCCCGATTCCCGACACCAGTCGCCCCTCCGCACTGCAGCTGGCGAACCACCTCAACGTGCCATACCGCGAAGGCTTCATCAAGAACCGCTACATCGGCCGCACCTTCATCATGCCGGGACAGGCGCTGCGCAAGAAATCGGTGCGGCAGAAGCTCAACGCCATCGGCGAAGAGTTCAAGGGGCGTAACGTGCTGCTGGTCGACGATTCCATCGTGCGCGGCACCACCAGCCGCGAGATCGTGCAGATGGCGCGTGATGCCGGCGCGTCCAAGGTCTATTTCGCCTCGGCCTCGCCGCCGGTGCGCTACTCCAACGTCTACGGCATCGACATGCCGACGCGCAACGAGCTCATCGCCAACGGTCGCACCGACGAGGACATCGCACGCGAAATCGGCTGCGACGCTCTGGTCTACCAGGACCTCGACGCCATGATCGCGGCGGTGCGGGCGGGAAATCCGGCAATTCTCGACTTCGACACCTCGTGCTTCGACGGCCGCTACATCACCGGCGACGTCACACCGGAGTACCTGAACTACGTCGAGGCGGTGCGCAATGGCGAAACGCCGCCGCCGTCGGCCCTGTCGACCCAGCAACTCGATCTCAACCTGGCGACCGGAAACGGTTGACCGTGTCCGGCGCCGGGCGTAAATTGTCCCTGGCGCCGATTTGAACCTCAGCTTGCGGGCGCTTGATAAATTCGGCTAAAGCGTCGCCAGGGAAACCCCGAACCGCGCTTGCCGTTCGGGGTTTTTTATTTTGGAATCGAACATGAACAACGACGAATACGACATCGAGACGCTGGCGGTGCGCGCCGGCACGGTACGCAGCCAGTTCAACGAACACTCGGAGGCGCTGTTCCTCACCTCCAGCTTCGTGTTCGGCAGCGCCGCCGAAGCCGCGGCACGTTTCAAGGGCGAGCAGCCCGGCCCGATCTACGCGCGCTTCACCAATCCCACCGTCCAGATGATGGAAGCGCGGCTTGCCGCGCTCGAGGGTGCCGAGCGCTGCGTGGCGTTCGCCTCCGGCATGGCGGCAATCCTGGCGACGGTGATGGGGCTGATGAAGGCGGGCGAGCACGTCGTCGCGTCGCGCTCGATCTTCGGCTCGACGGTTCAATTGTTCTCCAACATCCTCGGTCGCTTCGGCATCGAGACCACCTACGTGTCGCCGACCGACCCGGCGGAATGGCGCGCGGCGGTGAAGCCGAACACCAAGCTGTTCTTCGTCGAGTCGCCGTCGAACCCGCTGACCGAAGTGAGCGACATCCGCGCGCTCGCCGACATCGCGCACGAGGCGGGTGCGTGGCTCGCGGTCGACAACTGCTTCTGCTCGCCGGCGCTGCAAAAACCGCTCGAACTCGGCGCCGACATCATCATCCATTCCGCCACCAAGTATCTGGACGGGCAGGGCAGGGTGCTGGGCGGCGCGGTGCTCGGCAGCCAGGCGCTGATGGAAGGCGTCTACACCTTCCTGCGCACCGCCGGGCCGACGCTGTCGGCCTTCAACGCCTGGGTGATCCTGAAAGGCATGGAGACGCTGTCGCTGCGCATGGAGGCGCATTCGCGCAACGCGCTGGCGCTGGCGCAATGGCTGGAGGCACAGCCGCAGGTGGCGCGCGTGCTGTACCCCGGTCTGCCGTCGCATCCGCAGCATGAGTTGGCGATGGCGCAGCAGAAGACCGGCGGCGGCATCGTCGCGTTCGAACTCAAGGGCGGCCAGGCGGCCGCGTGGAAGCTGATCGATTCGACGAAGCTGCTGTCGATCACCGCCAACCTGGGCGACACCAAGACCACCATCACCCATCCGGCGACCACCACCCACAGCCGCATGACGCCGGAACAGCGCGCGGCGGCCGGCATCGGCGACGGGCTGGTGCGCATCGCAGTGGGGCTGGAATCGGTGGCCGACATCCAGGCCGATCTTGAACGGGGGCTTGCAGGATGAGAATGGGGTTGATGTTGTGCTTGCTTGGCATGGGCGCAGCCCATGCAGCCGACATGCCTGCCCGGCAGCAGGACATGATCGCGCTGCGTTATCACGATCAGGACCCGGGCGATCGGCCCTATCTGACGCGCATCCTGGTGACCCCGGATTTCATGCGCATGGACAGCGGCGAGGACAACGGCGATTTTGTCCTGCTGGATCGGCGCCAGCGTCGGGTGATCAATGTCATGCACGGCAACAACATGGCCATGGTGTTCGCGCCCGGCACGCTGCCGCCCAGACCCGCCGGCTGGAAGCCCCGGCTCGACATCCGCGCCGCTGCGCAGGGCACCCGCCGCTTCAGTCTGACGCTGAAGGATGTGGTGTGCAGCGAGGGCATCGCCGCCCGGCGTGCGGCGCCCGATGCGGCGCGTGCGATGGCCGAACTGAAATCCATTCTGGCCGCCACCCAATACCGCATGTGGAAGGACACGCCGCGCGAGATGCAGCACGACTGCGATCTGGCGAACCAGGTGTGGGAAGCGGGTGCGACGCTCAAGCTCGGTTTGCCGCTGGAGGAACGCGAGTTCACCGGACGGACGCGCCAGTTCGAAAGCGAGACCCGGGAGCCTTTGCGGCCCGAGCTGTTTCGTGTGCCGGAAGGCCTCACCGCGATCAACGCGCCGTCATAATTCCGCGACCTTGAGCGCGCAGCCTGCTGCGTCGCACACGACGTAACCCCAGCGGGCATACCAGTCCGGCACGACCCAGCGCTCGCAGTCATGGCCATCGACCGCATGGACATGCTGCATCGGGCGATGCGTGTGGCCGTGAATCAGCCGGCTGACCTGTTGCTCGCGCAGCACCCGCACCACTTCGTCACTGTTCACATCCATGATCGCGGCCGGCTTGCCGGCCTTGGCCGATTCGCTGCCTGCCCGCGCCTGCCGGGCGAGGCGGCGGCGCAAGGCAACAGGCAGCCGCCGCAGCAACGCCAGTGTGAGCGGATGCCGTGCCCGGCGGCGAAAGCACTGATAGGCCGTGTCGTCGGTGCACAGGGTATCGCCGTGCATCAAGAGCGTCGGCACGCCATACAGATCGATGCGGGTGGGGTCGGCGAGCAGCGTCATGCCCGATCGTGCGGCGTAGCGCTGCGCCAGCATGAAGTCGCGGTTGCCGTGCATGAAATAGACCTGCGTGCCGGCATCGGCCAGCGCTTTGAGCTGGCGCGCGGTGTCGTGCGCCACCTGCTCGTCGTGGTCGTCGCCGGTCCAGGCCTCGAACAGGTCGCCCAGGATGTAGAGCGCATCCGCATCCGCCGCCTCTTCCTGCAAGAAGCGAAAAAAACGCCCGGTGGCGACCGGGCGTTCGTCGGTGAGATGCAGGTCGGCTACAAAAAAGGTGCGACCCGCTTTCATCAACGCCTTCAGGCGATTTCAGCCTTGGTGATGACCACGTCATCCAGCGGCACGTCCTGGTGGCCGGCGCGGTTGCCGGTCTTCACCTTCTTGATCTTGTCGACCACGTCCATGCCCTCGACCACCTTGCCGAACACGGCGTAGCCGTAGCCCTGCGGGGTGGGCGCAGTGAAATTGAGGAAGCTGTTGTTGGCGACGTTGATGAAGAACTGCGCGGTCGCCGAATTGGGGTTGGGGGTGCGCGCCATGGCGATGGTGTAGGCCCCGTTCTTCAGGCCATTCGACGCTTCGTTCTCGATCGCGTCGCGGGTGGGCTTTTGCGTCATGCCGGGCTCGAAGCCGCCGCCCTGGATCATGAAACCGTCGATCACGCGATGGAAAATCGTGCCGTCGAAGAAACCGTCGCGCACATATTGCAGGAAGTTTTCGACCGTCTTGGGCGCCTTCTCGGCGTCGAGTTCAAGGGTGATGATGCCGTGATTGGTGTGCAGCTTGACCATGTGTCGTATGCGTCCTAAAGAGAGGTTTCGTGAATGATTTTCCAGCGGCCGTTTTCGCGGCTCCAGAACTGGCGCTTGGGGGTGCGGTCGCTGAGGTTGTTGCTCTGGTAGTCCTGCACGAAGCTCACCAGCGCGAAGTCGGGCCGTTCCGGGTAGTGCGTGGTTCTTGACGCTTTATCCGAAGGTGTATCCCCTGGGACAGCGTCTTTAGAGCCACGGCCTGCCCCTTGCGGGTAGAGCATGAGGCTGACGTTGTCGAGCTCGACCTTGATCCACGATTTGGCGGCGTTGACTTTCTGCTTGCTGGCGGCAAACGCCTGCAGGTTCTGCGACCCGGTGCGGAACGACGCGCTGTAATGGCTGAGCAGGCGCGCGGTGTCACGGCTCTCCCAGTCCTTCCGCCATTGGTCGATGGCGGCTGCCAGATCGCCGCGGCGCGCATCGAGCGCATCGTAGGCCACCCATTCAACCTGTTCGGCAATGATCACCGGGGTTTTGCCGGTCTGGACATAGTGGCCGAGCCGGGTCAGGTCGTCGTTGGCCAGCACCACGCAGCCTTCGCTGGCGCGAGGCGCACGGCTGTAGGTGTTGCTCGGGCTGCCGTGGATCCAGATGCCGTGCCCGTTGCGCCCCTGGCGGGTGTCCCACTCGTTGGGATAGGACAGGGTGAACGCGCCGCTGCCGTAAAAATCGGTGAGTTCGCGCGGCGACTTGAAGCCTGAGATCGTGTAGATGCCGACCGGGGTGCGGTTGTCGCCTTCCTTCTGCTTGCCGGCACCGGCTTTGCCGATGGTGACGTAAAAATCGGCCACCCGGATGGGCAGCCCGGCACGGTTGGCATAGACATACAGGCGCGAGCGGCTGGCATCGACTACGAGCGCATGGCGATAGCTGTCGTCCAGGTTCAGCAGGTAGGCCGGAACCTTGTCGTTGGGCAGCGAATCGGTGAGGGCACGGACGCGCTGACGTGCTTCGTCGCGCAACTGGTCCAGGTCGGCGCTGCGTGCACCGCCGGTATTGCCCAGCGTCTGCAGGGGCTGGGCACGCGCCAGCAGCAGATCGCCCTTGACCAGGTGTGCCAGGCGGAAATTCGGGTGTTGCTGCGTCAGCCGATCGACGGCGGTGAGCGCTTCCGGCATCCGGCTTTGCGTGACCGCCAGCAGGCTGTTGGCCAGCTGGCGGTCAGCGTCCAGCCCGGCGGCATGAAGCGTCGGGGCGGCAAGCAGGAGCGTAAGGAAAAGACGCAGCATAGGTTTTACTGGGACGTCTCGCCGACGATGCGCCACTGGCCATTCTGCAATGCCAGTTTCAGCGTTTTGGTCACGGTGGAGTTCAGGCGGTCGGAACGGTAGGCCTGGCGGAAGGTGGCGCTGGCGGTGTCGCCCTGCTGCTCGATCTTGAGGTCGCTGATCTGCACTTCGATGCTCTTGGGCGCAGTGATGCGGGCGCGGCGTTGGGCTTCCCAGTTCGCGCGCGTCATGCCATCGGCGGTGAAATCGCTGGCGTAGGCGGCCAAGTAGGCATCGACGTCACGCGCCGACCAGGCTTGTGCCCAGCGGGTGATGGCGGCTTCGATGCCGGCGTTTGCCGGGGCGGGGCTGACAGGAGAGGGGTCCGCAGCGGCCACCCTGGCGACGGCGGCAACGGGCTTGGCGGAAGCGGCGGCGACCGGTTTGGCAGTAGCCGGCTTGCGCGGTTGCCCGCCGCCTATCATGTCCTGGATCAGTGCAAGCTTGGTCTGCGCGGCGGCATTCTTGTTGTCGAGCGCCAGTGCCTTGTCGTAGGCGATCGAGGCCATCTTGGCGTAGATGTCGCCGAGGTTTTCGTGGGCGGTGGCGTAGCTGGGATGGGTGCGGATCGCCATCTCCAGCGCGTTCTTCGCTTCCTCGTACTTGCTTTGCGAGGCGTACAGCACGGCCAGGTTGTTGTAGGGTTCGGGCAGTTCCGGGTAATCCTCGGTCAGGCCGGTGAACACGGTGATGGCATCGTTGGTCTTGCCCTGGTCGGCGAGGATCAGCCCCTTGAGGAAGCGTGCCTGCGCATCTTTCGGGTTTTTGGCCAGATAGCGGTTGGCGCGGTCGAGCGCGCCGTTGAGGTCGCCCTTGCGGAACTGCTGGTTGATTTCCTGGACTTCATTGGCCAGAACGGGCGTGCTGGCGACGATGACGCAGGCGACAACGGCAGCAAAGAAACGTGACAAAGCCATGTGATATGCTCGGATCATCTTGGGAAGCAGGCATTCTAACAAGGTTAGCCCTCGCTGAGACAGTCGGCGCGCCGCTTGATTCCCGCATGTCGCCATTCCGTCTGTAGCCCGCTTGCATTCATGTTGCACATTACCAATTCCCTGACGCGCACCAAGGAAGAATTCGTTCCGATCACTCCCGGCCGGGTCCGCATGTATGTGTGCGGGATGACGGTCTACGACCTGTGCCATCTTGGCCATGCCCGGGTGTTCGTGGTGTTCGACATGGTGACCCGCTGGCTGCGCGCAAGCGGCTATCAGGTCGAATACGTAAGAAACATTACGGACATCGACGACAAAATCATTAGACGTGCGCAGGAAAATGGCGAAACCCCCGCCGCGCTGACCGAACGCTTCATCGCGGCGATGCACGAGGACGAACGCGCGCTCGGCGTGCTGCCGCCCGACCGCGAGCCGCGCGCCACCGGGTATGTGGCGCAGATGCTGGCGCTGATCGGGCAACTGGTCGATAACGGTCTGGCCTATCCGGCACCCAACGGCGATGTCTATTACAGCGTGCGCGGCTTCCCCGCCTACGGCCGCCTGTCCGGCAAGAGCCTCGACGAACTGCGTGCCGGCGAGCGGGTGGAGATCGACCCCAACAAGCGCGACCCGATGGACTTCGTGCTGTGGAAGGCCGCCAAACCCGGCGAGCCGGCCTGGGAGTCGCCGTGGGGGCCGGGGCGCCCCGGCTGGCACATCGAATGCTCGGCGATGAGCGCCGACCTGCTCGGCAAGCACTTCGACATCCACGGCGGTGGCCAGGACCTGCAGTTCCCGCACCACGAAAACGAAATCGCCCAGTCCGAGGGCGCGCACGGCTGCACCTTCGTCAACTACTGGCTGCACAACGGCTTCGTGCGGGTGGACAACGAAAAGATGTCGAAATCGCTCGGCAACTTCTTCACCATCCGCGAGGTGCTGGAGCAATACGACGCCGAGGTGGTGCGCTTCTTCATCCTGCGCGCGCACTACCGCAGCCCGCTGAACTATTCGGACGCCCACCTCGACGACGCCAAAGGCGCGCTGACACGGCTGTACACCGCGCTGAAACACACGCCGGTCACGCAGGCCGCACCCGACTGGAGCCACCCCGCTGCGCTGTGCTTCAAGGCGGCGATGGACGACGATTTCAACACCCCGGAAGCCCTCGCGGTGCTGTTCGAACTGGCCGGCGAAGCCAACCGCGGCGACGCAGGCGCCGCACAGATCCTGCGCAGCCTCGGCGGCGTGCTCGGCCTGCTGCAGCGCGATGCGGCGGATTTCCTGCAGGCGGGCAGCACTTCCGGCGGCCTCTCCGAAGCCGAGATCGAAGCCTTGATCGCGGCCCGCCAGGCGGCGCGCAAGGCAAAGGACTTTGCCGAATCCGACCGCATCCGCGATGCGCTGACGGCAGCCGGCATCGTGCTGGAAGACGGGGCCGGCGGCACCAGCTGGCGCCGCGCCTGAAACGCCGGCACCCTGCAGCAACATGACAATCCATCCCCTGGTCCTGGTCGGCGCCGCAGGCTGGCTGCATCCTGCGTGGCGCAACGGGTTTTATCCCGAGGGGCTGCCGGACGACTGGCTGTTGTCTTATTACAACACGCAATTCTCGGCGGTCTATCTGCCGGCCGCCGTCTGGCAGACCGCATCCGACGCGAGCTGGGCGCAATGGCTCGACGACACCCAGGACGGGTTTTATTTCGTGCTGGGAGCGGGCGATGCGGCGCCGGCCAGGCCCGCTTCGACGCGGGTCGTGCTGGCCAGCCCAGCGTGGGAAGATGCGCATGTCTGGTGGCTCGACGACGCGCCGGATCTGCGTCTGCTGGCGCAACGCATCACCCGGCAGGCAGCGTCGGGGGAACCCCTGTTCGTATTCAGCCGCAGTGGCAACCTCGAACTGATGGAGCAGGCCAACACCCTGCGGCAGGTGATGGGTTACTGAGTCCGCGTTAAAAACACCGGCCTCATGGCGGCGGCGCCGGTGCGCTTGGGTAAAATGGCAGCCCGAATAAAAATACAGGTTCGATTTCTTGCAACACGACAATCTGGTCGAAATCGAAGATGTCGCATTTGGCTATGGCGCCCGGCCGGTTTTGAAGGGCATCAACCTGACCGCCCGACGCGGGCAGGTCATCGCCATCATGGGCAGCAGCGGTTGCGGCAAAACTACGCTTTTGCGTCTGATCGGCGGGCAGATCAAGCCCGGCCAGGGCAGGGTGCGCGTGGCGGGCGAGTCCGTGGGCGAACTCGACCCGGCCGGGCTGTACCGCCTGCGCCGCAAGATGGGCATGCTGTTCCAGTTCGGCGCGCTGTTCACCGACATCTCGGTGTTCGACAATGTGGCGTTCCAGTTGCGCGAGCACACCGACCTGCCGGAAGACGCCATCCGCGACCTGGCCCTGATGAAACTGCACGCCGTCGGGCTGCGCGGCGCCGCGCACCTGATGCCGGCCGAACTGTCCGGCGGCATGGCGCGGCGGGTGGCGCTGGCGCGCTCGATCGCGCTCGACCCCATGCTGGTGATGTACGACGAGCCGTTTGCCGGGCTCGACCCGATTTCGCTGGGGGTGACAGGCAACCTGATCCGCCGCCTGACCGACACCCTGGGGCTGACCTCGCTGGTGGTGACGCACGATGTTCAGGAATCGCTGAAGATCGTCGATTACGTGTATTTCGTCTCGGAGGGCGTGATCGTCGCCGAGGGCACGGCAGAGGACATCCGCGCGTCCGATCTGCCTTACGTGCACCAGTTCGTGCATGGCGAGGCCGACGGCCCGGTGCCGTTCCATTACCCGGCGCCGCCCTATGCCGATGATCTGGGATTGAGGAGACAGGGTGCTTAAGCAATCGATAGAAAACCTCGGGCGGAGCACGATCGAGGGCGTGTGGCGCATCGGCTTTGCCGCCCGCTTCTTCGTGGCGATGCTGCTGCATTCGGGCACTGCATTCCGCCGTTTCGGTCTCACCATTCGCGAGATGTATTTCTCCGGCGTGCTCTCGCTCATCATCATTCTGGTGTCGGGCCTGTTCGTCGGCATGGTGCTCGGGCTGCAGGGCTACGAAACCCTGCAGCGCTATGGTTCCGAATCGGCCCTGGGTACGCTGGTGGCGCTCTCCCTGGTGCGCGAGCTGGGGCCGGTGCTGGCGGGGCTCCTGTTCGCCAGTCGCGCCGGATCGGCCATCACCGCGGAGATCGGGCTGATGAAGGCGACCGAGCAGCTGTCGGCGATGGAAATGATGGCGGTCGACCCCATCGCCCGCGTGGTGGCGCCGCGCTTCTGGGCCGGGGTGATTTCGATGCCGCTGCTGGCGGCCTTGTTTTCGGCGATGGGGATCCTCGGCGGTTATCTGGTCGGGGTGGTGCTGATCGGCGTCGACGAAGGCTCGTTCTGGTCGCAAATGAAGAGCGCTGTCGATTTCGAGCAGGACATCCTGAACGGCGTCATCAAGAGCGTGGTGTTCGGCGTTGCCATCACCACCATTGCGCTGTTCGAGGGCTACGACGCACCGCCGACAGCCGAAGGCGTGTCGGGTGCCACCACGCGCACCGTGGTGACCTCCAGCCTGGCCGTGCTGGCGCTGGATTTTGTTTTGACCGCATTCATGTTCCGGGGACTTAATTAAATGAACAAGACCGTACTCGATCTCTGGGTGGGATTATTTGTCATCGCAGGCATTGCCGCGCTGCTGTTCCTGGCGCTCAAGGTTGGCAGCATGAGTGCCGTAAGCGCATCCAACAGCTACGAAGTCGTCGCGCGCTTCGACAACATCGGCGGGCTCAAGCCGCGTGCGCCGATCAAGAGCGCCGGGGTGGTGGTGGGCAGGGTGGCGGATATTCGTTTTGACAATGAAACTTTCGAAGCCGCGGTCACCCTTCGCCTCGACAAGCGCTATGCTTTTCCCAAGGACACCTCGGCCGCCATCATGACCTCGGGCCTGCTGGGCGAACAGTATGTTGGCCTGGAAGCGGGTGGCGACAGCGAGACATTGAAGGACCAGGACCGGATTCTCATCACCCAGTCCGCCGTGGTGCTGGAAAATCTGATCGGACAATTTATATACGGTAAGGCTCAAGAAGGAGCGCCCCAATGAAACTCAAATCACTCACCCACACCCTCCTGGCTGCCGGCTTTCTGCTGGCCGCATTGCCCGCGCAGGCAGAGACCATCAACCTGCAGCAGGCAGTGCAAATGAGCCTGGCCGCCGATCCCCGCATCAAGGAGCGCGAACAGGTGGTCGAGGCTGCCCGCGGCATGCTGGAGGAAGTGCAGGGCAACGCGGGCTGGCGGGTCAGCGCCAATGCCTTCATCGGCCTGGCGCCGGAGGTCGAGGGCGGGTTTTATCAAGGCGGCGCGTTTAGCGGTACCGTGCCGCGTACCGACGGCGACAAGATCGACGGCATTTCCGACTGGACGCATCTCGACTTCGCGCTGATCAAGCCGCTCTACACATTCGGCAAGGTCGAACGTTACGGCGAGGCCGCGCAGGGCAATATCGACCTCAAGCGCGGCGAACTCAAGCAGACGCGCGGCGACACGATATATGACACCAAGCGCGCCTATTTCGGCTATCTGACCGCGCGCGACATCCGGGTTTTCCTGGAAGACATGCAGGAGCGGCTGAACAGCGCCATCAAGTCGGTCGAGCGCAACCTGAAGGAAGAAACCGGCGAGTCCAGACAGTCGGACCTGTATGCGCTGCAAACCGCCAAAGGCCTGCTGGCCAAGTATGTGCACCAGGCGCGCGCGGTCGAGAAAATCAGCCTCGATGGCCTGAAAGTGCTGACCGGCGTCGGATTGAAGGCCGAACTTTCCGTGGCCGACGAACGGATCGAGCCGGTGCCCTTCCCGCAGATCGAGCTGGCCGATTTCCAGGCGCGCGCCCTGCAGGAGCGTCCGGAAATGCAGCAGCTCGAAGCGGGACTGCGTGCCCGTCGCGCCCTGGTGGCCGCCAAAAAGGCCGACCGCATGCCGGACGTGTACGCCGGCGTGATAGGCCAGTTCAACTATGCCTCGCAGCGCGAACGGCTGGACAATCCCTACCTCTACGACCCCTTCAACGGCGGCGGCCTCACCCCGGTGGTGGGGGTCAAATGGGACAGCGTGTTCGGCGTCGCCAGCGCGCGCGTCAACCAGGCGCAGGCCGAACTGGAAGCGCTCAACCACAAGAAGGCGTTTGCGGTGGCCGGCATCCCGTTTGAAGTGAGCGAAGCCTACGCCAACGCCCGCGCCAACCATGACGCGCAGCGCGACCTGGCCGAAGGCGCGGCGGCCGCGCGGCGCTGGATGGTGGCGACCATGGCCGATTTGTCGGCCGGCATCGAAACCGCCGACAAGGTGGCCGACGCGATCAAGAACCACGTCCTGGCGCAGACCGAATACCTGCGCACGGTCAACGACTACAACATGAATGTGGCGCAACTGGCGCGCCTGACGGGTGAACTCAAGTAAGCAGCGGACGTCTACCCTTTAGCCGATTGCCCCCCATTTTCTTGAACAGGAATACTTTGAACATGTTTCGCTCATTTTTGCTGCTGCTGGCACTGCTGGGATTCAATGCTCCCGCAGCGCTGGCCAATGACACGCCCCCCGACGTTCTGGCACGCACGACCACGCAGGAAGTCCTGACCATCCTGAAACAGGACAAGGAACTGCAGAACGGCAACCTGACCAAGGTATACCAACTGGTCGAAGCCAAAGTCCTGCCCAACTTCGACTTCAACCGCATGACCCAGCTGGCCCTCGGCAAGCACTGGCCGCGCGCCACTGCAAAGCAGAAGCAGTCGCTGGTGAACGAGTTTCGCAACCTGCTGGTGCGCACCTATTCCAGTTCGCTGACCGCATTCACCAATCAGACGGTCGAATTCAAGCCGCTGACGATGAAGCCGGACGACACCGATGTGACCGTGCGTTCCGAAATACGCCAGCCGGGCGGGCAACCCATTCCCATCAACTACAGCATGTACAAGACGGCCTTCGGCTGGAAGGTCTACGATGTGACGATCGATGGCGTCAGTCTGGTGACAAATTATCGCGCCTCCTTCTCCAACACCATTCGCCAGAGCGGGATCGACGGTCTGATCAAGGCAATGGCTGACCAATCGGCACGCGGCGAGACCCAACCGGCCCCTCGCTCCGGTTCGTGATTGCCTGTGAAGCCAACCGCTGCCGCATCACCGGCGCGGTCACTGTAGACAGCGTGGGCGGGTTGCTGCGCGAGTTGCAGCCCCAGTTGGCCAAAGGCGTCGATACGCTGGATTTCAGCGGTGTCGAAAACGCCGATTCGGCCGCACTCGCGTTGGTCTTCAGCGCCATGCGGCAGGCAGGGCAGGCCGGCCGCACGCTGGTCTTGAGGGGCCTGCCAGCGAGCTTCACCACGCTGGCCGAGTTGTATGGGGTGTCCGAGCTGCTGCCGGCATGAACCAGGCGGCGCCTGCAATCCGTGTCAACGCGCTGCGCAAGCGCTTCCGTACCACCCAGGCGCTCGACGGCGTCTCGCTCGACATCCAGCCGGGCGAATTCTTCGGCCTCTTGGGCCCCAACGGCGCCGGCAAGACCACCCTGATTTCCATTCTTGCGGGACTCACCCGCGCCGATTCCGGCGACGCCGCCATCATGGGCCACGACGTGGTGCGCGACTATCGCCAGTCGCGCCGCGCGCTCGGCGTGGTGCCGCAGGAACTGGTCTACGATCCCTTCTTCAACGTGCGCGAAACCCTGCGCATCCAGTCCGGCTACTTCGGTCTCAGGCACAACGACGGCTGGATCGACGAGATCATGCACCACCTCGACCTCACCCCGCATGCCGACAAGAACACCCAGAGCCTGTCGGGCGGCATGAAGCGCCGCCTGCTGGTGGCGCAGGCGCTGGTGCACAAGCCGCCGGTCATCGTGCTCGACGAGCCGACCGCCGGGGTCGACGTCGACTTGCGCCGCTCGCTGTGGGAATTCATCAGCGGCCTCAACCGCGAGGGCCACACCATCCTGCTGACCACGCATTACCTGGAAGAGGCCGAGGCCCTGTGCGGCCGCATCGCCATGCTGAAAAGCGGCCGCGTCGTCGCCTGCGACACCACGCGCAACCTGCTGCAGCTGACCAACGAGCACTGCGCGCAACTGCGGCTGGATGCGGAAACCGTGCCGGCCGTCTGGCAGACCCGCCTGCAGCATGACGCGGACGGCAGCTGGCGCATCAATTTCAGCGAGTACGCCGAACTCGAATCCCTGCTCGCCGACCTGCGCAGCGCCGGCGTGCGAGTGCTCGAAATGCAGCTGCAGGAACCCGATCTGGAGGATGTCTTCACCGACATCATGAAGCGGACATGAGCGGATTCATGGCACTGTTCTACAAGGAAATGCTGCGCTTCTGGAAAGTGGTGGTGCAGACCGTGGTCGCTCCGGTGGTGACCGCGCTGCTGTATCTGCTGATCTTCTCCCACGTGCTCGAAGAACACGTCGAGGTCTATCCCGGCGTGTCCTACACCAGCTTCCTGGTGCCCGGGCTGGTGATGATGAGCATGCTGCAGAACGCGTTTTCCAACAGTTCGTCCAGCCTGATCCAGTCGAAGATGCAGGGCAACATCGTGTTCGTGCTGCTGCCGCCCTTGTCCTACCTGGAGTTTTTCCTCGCCTATCTGGGCGCGGCGGTGATCCGCGGCCTGATCGTCGGCGCGGGGGTGTGGGCGGTGACCCTGTGGTTCGCGCCGTGGCAGATGCCGCACCTGGGCTGGCTGCTGGCATATGCGCTGCTGGCCAGCGCCATCATGGGCGCGGTCGGCATCGTGGCCGGCATCTGGGCGGAAAAATACGACCAGCTGGCGGCGTTCCAGAACTTCCTCATCCTGCCGCTCACCTTCCTGTCCGGCG
>JAKBJA010000016.1 GCA_021836225.1 Pseudomonadota bacterium
GACGGCGCAAAAACCAGTTTAGCAGCCTGCTCAGCCGGCGCCTTCCCCAGGAGTCATAGCTCATACCTCCACGGGCGTACCGAGAGGCGATCACGATGTCCGCCTGCTCGCGGGCGCGCCAAAGCTTCGCTACGAACGCCGGGTCATGCGACAGATCAGCGTCCAGAGTAACCACGTACTCGCCGCGGGCCTCGGCAAACCCCGTTGCCAGCGCGCCGCCGTATCCGGGACCGCGCTGGGCAACCACTCTGGCTCCCAGCTCGCGCGCGGCGGCTTGGGTGCCGTCGGTCGAGCCGCCGTCGATCGCCAGGATTTCGTAGTCCAGATGCTCGGGCTCCAGCACGGCGCGCAGCCGCGGGATCAGCACCTGCAGGTTGTCCCGCTCGTTAATAACCGGCAGCACAACCGACAGGTCCATCTGTACATCCCGTCTGCGTCGCTATCCTGCCCGCCTGGAACACGCCGGCACTCTAGGCCGCACCCGGCCCTCCCTGCCGACGTAGCGCATCCAGAAAACCCCAGCCAATCAGGTAACGCATCCCCTCCTCGTAGTGGAGGGGGCGGAAAAAGCCGGCATAGTGCTTACAAACCGTCCCGGGAGGCAGCCCTGGCGCCGTGCTAACCAGATAAGTCCTTGGCAGCAGCTCGACCCCGTTGACGGCCGCGCAAAGCGCGTGCAAGGTCTGCTCGGTAAGCCAGATTTCCTGCGACAGCTTGGGGCATGCAAGCCAGCGCTCGACCAGCGTGAAATCGACCGATTGCCGGCGGATCACCGACAGGCCTGCATTGATCCGCTGCGCAACTTTGATTCCGAAAGTCAACTCCATCTCTTCTAAGCTCATCGCATACCAGCACGAGTCGTCTTCGTTGTAGCGGTTGGCCGCGATTCCGCCGGGCGGTATGCACAGCAGTTCCGGACACCGAAAGAAAAGTATGTCGGAATCGATCGAAATCAAATAGTCCGCCTTGGAAAGCAGGAAAAAATCGAACAGCTTGCGCATCATCGGATGCTTGCTCCGGCACGAGAGACAGCGCTGCAAACCGCGCCGCTCGAGCTCGGCATCCACCAGCCGATCGGCGTCGGTAGCCGTGATGATCCGGGCGGCCGGAAAATGGCGGGCGAGCAGCCTGACTTGACCCGGCAGCAGACCGCCGTCGTGGATGAAAAGCGGGTAGTCAACCTGCGCAAAATGGTAGAAGCTCTTGAGCGCCCAGAGCGCGTCGATGCAGTCGCGCCGCCAAGTCAGTACGCGGACTTCCACCGGGCCTGCCGTCGCGGTCCGGACAGGAGGCGTGGTCAAAATCTTGTGTTGCAGGCGCCTTCGGCGCCAGGCATGCACGACGCCTTCGCGCACGGCCCAGCGCAAATCGACGTAGCGGCGCGAACCGTGCAGTCGAGCACGAAGAGTCGTCAACCACCTGAGATGCGAGGCGTGATTGTTGGCCGACTCATCCACCAAACGGTTCTCCGGGCGCAACGCCCTGTCCTGGCCGCCCCAAGCCACGAATGCGCCGAGCCAGCCCCAGCGCAGTCGGGGCCGCAAGCAGTCCTGGGCAGCCACAATAACAAGGCGGCCGGCAGCAGGTGGCGGCGCACCGGTTAGGGCTCGCTTTTAGGGTCGGTTTTCCGCGCATATTGACACCAGAAAGAATCGACCTCCGGGAATCTCGCCTCCGGGCTTAAGCAAGGCAAACCGCGCGATCTCCCCATCCCGGAGGAACAGCCGGTAGATCGACGATGGAAAGAAACTCAATACCTTGGCCGCGCTGCCGCCAAAAAGCTCCAGACCCGAGCCCTGACGTACTTCAACGAAAACGTCGGGCCGAAATGTGCCAAGCGTTTGAACCGCCCCCGCCAGGACCTCCACCTCGAACCCTTCAACGTCGACGAACAAAACGTCAGGCGCCCCGTACCTGGCAGCCAGTTCATCCACCGAAGCGGCGGCGACCTCGGTACGCCCCCAAGCCCCCGATCCGTCATCCACGCGCGCATTGAGTCCTCGGTTAACGGTAAGCGTGCCATAACGCCGTGCCGCGGCCGCATGGATCACCTCGAGCTGAGGCGCCGAATTGAGTTCCGCGTTTAGCCGGGCGATGGCGCTGTTATGTCCGCTTGCCTCCACGGCAACCACTTTCCCCCCGGGGCCGACGATCCGCCCGCCAGCACCAGCGCGACAACGCCTTGGTGGGCGCCCAGGTCGAAGACGCGGGCCCCTTCATGCAGCCGGCCTTTCCGCAGAAGCGTTATCTCCGCGAGTTCGGGCCAATCGTGATCATACCAGCCTTTCGCGAGCGGGTCGGCAAGGCGTACGGTCAAGGGAGAGCCGTGATAAACATGGGTAACCGCGCGCCGGCGGAAGATGCGAATAGCGTACTTGATGCGCAACACCCTGCGCCGCGCCCACCAACACACGGGCACAAGCGACGAGATCGTCTCTTTTACGCTTGCGCCTACCATCGGCGTTCCGTCGTCTTGTGCGCCAGCCCGGCCGCCGCCTCAGGCTGCCCCCGAGGCATCGTGCGCGCGGGCCAAAGCGCGCTTGAAAGCCGCTGCGATCTGCTCGACATCATCCCTCTTAAGTCGCGTCCCGCTGGGGAGAGAAAGACCCCGACGGGCAATGCCCTCGGCGACCGGGAAAGCTCCTCCGTCGGGTTGAGAGTCGCCCCGCCGCTTCAGATAAGGCAGCGTATGCAGCGGGTAGAAGAGCGGACGGGTGTCAACACCCTCGCGGCGCAACTCGGCGGCTACCGTATCACGCCGCACCCCCGGCGGTAGCAGCGCGGATACCAGCCAGTAGCAACTTTCGGCCCACGGCGCGCACGGGTTCAGCATCACGCCTTCGCAATCGGCGAGAAGTTCACGATACCATTGCATCAGCACCCGCTTGCGCGCCAGCAACTCATCAATCCGCTCAAGCTGCGCCACTCCCAGCGCTGCCTGCAAGTTGGTCATACGATAGTTGAAACCGAGTTCCGGATGCCAGTAGCGCCGTTCGGGTGTCATCGCGTGGCCATGCAAGAAGCGCGCGCGCTCGGCCAGCTCTTGGCGGTTGGTCACCAGCATGCCGCCCTCACCGGTGGTAATCACTTTGTTGCCGTAAAACGAAAAAACCCCCACATCGGCGATCCCGCCTACCCTTCGCCCCTTGTAAAGCGCGCCGTGCGCCTCGGCTGCATCCTCGATCACCGGTACGCCCCTGGCAACAGCCAGCGGCATGATTCGATCGAGGTCTGCCGGGTGCCCGTAAAGATGCACCGGGATGACCGCGCGAGTGCGAGGCGTAAGCGCGCACTCGACGGCGGCGGGATCGATGCACCAGGTCTCGGGCTCGACATCGGCGAAGACTACCGCCGCGCCCGCATAGAGGACCGCGTTGGCGGTCGCCACGAAGGTGAGCGTGGGTACGATGACCTCGTCGCCCGGTCCGACGCCGAGCGCGGCCAGTGCCAGATGCAGCGCTGCCGTGCCGTTGCAGGTGCTGATTCCGTATTGCGCCCCGCAGTAAGCGGCGAATTTGCGTTCAAAAAGATCGATATAGCTGCCCAGCGACGAGACCCAGCCCGAGCGCACAGCATCCATCACGTAGCTTGCCTCGCGTTCGCCGATATCGGGTTCGGCAACTGGGTATAGCCGCGGTTTTCGGCTCTCCGGCATCTTTGTTTACTCCGTGAGCGCTAACACCCGCGTTGGCATTCGCGCCGGTCGGCTGCAACGGCCGCCGCAAAGTCCTGCGCCAGGGGGCGAAATCCAGACCGCCCCAACGCGCGGACTCCTTTAGGTAGCACAATTGAGACCATCACTTCATCCTACGCGACCTTCGCAGCGAAGTCCCTGGGCCAGCCGGCCTCCTCATCAAGCGCGGGTCTTCAGGCCGCGCGCACGCGGCCCAGAAACGCTTTGGCTCGCTCGCGCCAGGCGGCACGCTCGTCTTTACTGAGCACCACCATCCAGGCCAGGCCGAGGTAAATCACGGCCGCAGCGCTCATCTCCGAAAGCATGCCCAAGTAGCCTGCAGCACCGTGCGCGCTGGCGAACCACCAGACCGCGGCCGCGTAAGGAGCCGCCACGGCCGCCGGAAGCGTTAATGCCCTGGCCAGCTCGCCAAGCGATATCCCAAAAAGCCTCACCAGCAGGCCGGGCACGAAGCATGCCCTCACCGTCAGAAGGCCAATTAGCGTGCCCAAAACAGGACCGGGAAGACCTGCAAGCCGTGTCAAGACGATGCTGGCGGCTACGTTGATCGCCGTCTCCCAGACCAGCGCTGGGGCAAGCCGCCCCATATGACCGGTGCCATTTATAGAAAGGCCCCAGACGGTAAAAACCGAACGCAAAAGCGCATTGACGCCCACCACCAGCGTCAGCAAGTCACCCCCGTAACGTTCCGAACCCACCCAGCGCGTCACAAGGCCGCGATTATAAGCCACCAGCGGCATTACGGCGGCACAGGCGAAAACCATGGTCAGCCGGGTCAGTTCAATGAGCCGGCGGTTGAACAGCTCGCGCCGACCCTGCGCGTGCAACTCGGCCAGTGCCGCCCAGGTGGAACTCCCGACGCTCTGCAGCCCGGAAAGCGCGATCACCACCGGGCGTTGAGTCACGTAGAATGCCGTCACCAGCCCCGGTGAGAGCAGCCGCGCAATGATGATGTTGTCGGTGAGCAGGCCAATACGGCCGCAAATCGTCATCACCAGGGTGGGCCGGCTGAGCTTCCACAATTCGCCCCGGACCTCGGCGCTCGCCCGACTCTTAAACGACTCGGTGAGCAATCCAGGAAAGCTTTTCCGCTGAAGCGTAAACAGCGCCAGATAGAGAAACAGGTCTCCCACCGCCCGTGCCGCGAACTGGCCGCTGATGCCCCATGCCATCCAAGCCAACAGCACAGACAGCGCCGCGGTCAGAAGCACGCGGGCCGTGAACAGCCCGCTCACCCAGTAACCACGCTGCTGCGCCTCGGTGAGCGCTCGGAAGGGATAAAAAGGCATCGTGACGAAAGACAGTGCCGCCACCAGGCACCCGCGTGC
>JAKBJA010000051.1 GCA_021836225.1 Pseudomonadota bacterium
GTATTTTCGAACGATCGTTCGATTCCCCCTCATTTCCCCCAAATGATGGTTTCAATGCTAGCAGAGCTAGTATCCATGCGGGTTACAGGTTAGTTGTAATTTCGCGTCATCAGCGGAATGGTGAACTGGGCTGGTCAGCCGGGCGCGCAAGAAAGCATCTAATAAATCAACAACTTACAGAGACGCACACGTTGCGGCTTTTTCGTCTCTGGCGCCAAAAAGCGGCTATTCTGAGACGCAATTCCCCCTCAATTCCCCCAAATCTGCGCAAACCTACGCAGATGCACTCCCCCTCCGTTCCCCTTGAGGGTAGTTTGCGTAAAGGAGTGCTCCGCGCAGCCTACTTCGCACAATGTGCAGATTTGCGACGTTTCGCGTAAATTTTCGGGCGTCGCTTGACTATTGCGTAAAACATGTGGTACGATGTTTTCATCATGAGTCAACCACAGCCAATCTCGATCTCGACTGCCGCCGCCCTGCGCGACGGCGGGCGGCGCTTCGCGCGGAGAGGGATGTGGATGATTCTGCTGCTGGCAGCCCTGTCGGCCGTCGGCCCGGCGCTGGTCCACGCTCGCGTTCTTGGGGCTGGCCACGCCGTTCTTTTGACGTCGGCGGTTTTCGCCACGATTTTTTTGGCGATGCTTGCAGAGGATCTTTGCCAAGACGGGCTCGCGGGCCAGGTTCAGGGTCTGCGGCGTCTGACCGGCTTGCATTCCACGGCCCTCGACGCACTCGCGCTGGTCGCTCCACCCGCCCCAAGCATTCGCCCTGCGCCACCCGCCCCACGCATCAGGGCGCGCGCGATCGCGTCTTTGGCGCTCACCCCCCGCGTCATCGCCCAACGCCCCCAAGCCCGGCGCGTCTAGCGCCCGGGCGGCCCCCCCCTTCGATCTCCTTTTTTTAGTTAGCCGCCCGGCGCTGCGCGCCTGGTGGCTCTCGCGTTTTGCATTCCGCGGCGCGAGCATGACGAGCAAGCCGACCACCGCACGCGCAGCAAAAGCTAGACCCCCAACCCAATTCGGCGCTCCGATTTTTGGAGTTTGGGAATGGAAAAGTTGGTTTTTAGTTTGCGGGAAATTGCCGGACCGCTGAATAAATCACCGCGCACCCTGGAAAGGATGGTGGGCCGCGAGGGCGTGATTGACCTGGGTGTAGGGACGCTCAAAACCATGAGGCTCGGCGGCTCGCGAGTCGTTCCGACGCATGAGTTTGAGCGGTTCCTGCGGGATGCCGGGATCGTCATCACAGAGCCCGCCGCGGCTCCAGAACCCACCCCCACCCCCGCCCCCGCCCGCCGTGGCCGTAAGCGCCAGTCGTCGATATCGATGCAATCGTCGTCGTCGGTGACGAAAGGGGGTGTGTGATGGCACAGCGCATCACATTCGCCGAAGCGGCAGAACCGCCCCACCTGGACTTCGTGCTCCCCGGCATGCTGGCGGGCACTGTGGGCCTGATCGTCGGGCAAGGCGCGGTCGGCAAGAGCTTTTTGGCCTTGCACATCGGCATCTCCGTGGCCCTGGGTAAAGCCGCCTGTACCGGCATGGGCGATGCACTCTGGCCAGCCCCCGCGAGCGGTCCTGTTGCCATCGTCATGGGCGAAGACATTCCCCACGTTGTGCACTATCGATTGCACGAGTTACGGGCGGCGCTGAGCCGCGATGACCTCTCCCAAATTGATGCAGAGCTCGACGTCAGGAGCTGGACGGACGAGCAGGATGACCTGCGCGTGATCCAGCGGCAGCCCGGCGGACTCATCGGGCATGGCCCGTTCTACGCCAAGCTGCGCGCCCTCGCCGAGGGGCGCCGGCTGGTCATACTCGACCCCCTGGCGTTCTTGCACGACTGCGACGAGAACAACAACGGCGACATGACGACGCTCATGCGCGCCCTGGGCGGCATCGCGCGGGGAACGGGCTGCTCCATCCTGGTGCTGCACCACATCGGCAAGTCCAAGGATGGGGACGACTGGGAACGGTCGCGGGGGGCGAGCAGCCTGACCACCGCGGTGCGCCTGCAGCTCAACCTGACGGTGATGAGCGAGAAGGAGGCGGATGAGTATGGCATTGCCGACGACCTCGAACGGCATTTCTACATCCGGCTGGCGCAGGTCAAGGCCAACTATGGCAAGCCCGTCGAACCAAAATGGCTCAGGAAGCAGCCAGGTGGGCGGCTCGTGGCCTATGCGCTGCAGAAGCTGGGCAAGGTGGGCAAGGTCGACCATCGCCATCGGTCCGGGAAGGAGCGGCGAAATGCAAACCCCTTCTAAGCCAAAAGGAGTGCGGCGCAAGCGCCTGCCGGCGGCGGCCCGGGCCGACATGCAGCGAACGCGGCAGGTCGCACGCCACGAAATGGCCTTGGGGCTGATGAGCATGTTCCGCCCTTTGCCCGACGGCGCGCAACGCCGTGAGGTGCGCATCAAGCAGAAATTCGCGGGGGGCATGGTGAGAGTCATGGGGGTGGAGATGAGCCAGTTTGAGCAAGGCGTGTTTCTCTCCTTGCTCGCCATCGCCGCGCGCGGTGGAAGTCTGAAAACCGCGCTCGATGCTGGGTTGTTGCCAGGCTTGCCGCACCAAAATGCCCCCAAGGATGCCAAGCCCGAACAGAACATAGCCGGAGCCGCGCAGACCATCGAAATCAAGACTTCGCTTGCGGAGCTTTGCCGGGTTGCTGGCCTATCAGACCGGCCCGGCAGCAATACGAGGGAAAGCGTCAGGCTGGCATTCCAGCGGCTCGCGATGATCACGGTCTATGCCGAGGGCTCTAACGGCGCCTGGGGTATCACACACCTGATTGCCGGGGCAATCGGGCGGGGAGATGAGGCGGGTAGCGTCGTCGCCAGGTTGAACCCGCGCAGCACTGCTGCGGCGCTGGGGGGACGGAGCTACGCGCCCATATCGATGACGGATTACAGGTCTCTGCCAACGCCCACGGCTCGCGTGCTTTTTGCCTGGCTTTGCTCATGGTTTGCAGGTCGCACTGGCGCGAGGCTGATCGGCCTGGACAAGCTCGAGGGGCATGTGTTCGGCGCGATTGCCGAGGATCGCAGACGGCGCAGCGAGCGCCGTGCGCAGATCAAGAGGGCGCTCGAAGCCATTCAGAACTGCGGCAGCCAATTCAACTGCGCCATCCTGGGCGAGCAGGCCAGCATCACCCGGGAATTTGCGCCCGGCGTTGAACCTGAACTGCTGATACGCCGAGCGCCGGACACTGATACGCCGAGCGCCGGACAGTCCAACTATGAAAACAGCCCCGTACAAGTAGCTGCTACGAGTAGCAGCAGCGCAGTGCTGCGCGCTGACCGCTCGCACTGCTCCGAAAACCACCAAACCAGATAAAGCCCACGCCCCCCCTGGGGCGAGAAACTGCAAACCATGAAAAAACCAATCGCCCAATCCATTGAAATGATTTACATGCTTAGAGAAAACATGGAGCGATCCGTCGATCTTGAAATAGGTATTAAGCCGTTTATCGACCGAGATAATGAGATGGATGTGCAAACAAAAATTCTAACTTATTCAGATGACCCATTATCAATTATCCGGCAGGCGGGCAGTGCACAGGTGAATAAACAGGCAAATATTTGGATCCGGCCCGATCCAACAAAATATCACCCGTGGTTGCTGCTTGACGATCTACCAATTTCGCTTGCTTTTGAAATCTCATCAAAATATGCATCGTTGATTATCGAAACGAGTCCGGGCAATTGCCAAATGCGCATTCTTTCAAACCGCAATCTTAATATTCAGGAGCGCTGGCAGATTCAATCCATAATTGTTGTTGCGCTCGGCGGTAATGCGGATGATAAAAGCACGGCCGGAGATAAATGGGGGCGGCTCGCTGGGTTCACAAATCGCAAGCCAGACCTGCGCAAATACAAAACGTGGACCAATCTCATTTCGAACACTGTTTCGTCCGAGAAGCAGAAGCTCGATTCAAGCCATGTCCTTGAAAACGGTTTTCATCTTGATGGTCTTGATGGGTTTGCAGTTTCTCGCCCCCAGGGGGGCGTGGGCTTACATTCCTCTGCCTCTCACATTACCTCGCGCGCAGGAACCGGCGGAGCCGAGGCACCTGCGCGTATTAACCGAGATGGTCATGCTGAATTTCAAAGTGGTGATGGTGAGTTTCGCCGCGAGTTTGCATTTTGCTGCCACGCCATGCGCCGTGGCGAGCCGGAAGACAAAATCATAACTTCGGTCGCGGAGCGCGCATATTCACGCGGTAAGCGCAAAACAGAAGCGCAAGCAATTCAGTATGCGCGCCGGACACTTGAAGCCGCAAAAAGGAGGTTAGTTTATGTTCATCAATAGCAAATCGCATTCGTCAACGCACATTCTTTATCAACACAAGGAGCATCAAATGATTTACGACCCATTCAATTCAGAAAATGCTAAATATATGTATAACTCCAACGATCCCGAAAACGAGGTTTTCGGCATCAGCATTTCAGTCAAAAAAGTGGAAGAGGATTTTGTGGCTTTCCGGCGCGGGAAGAAATGGGTAATCGCGCTTCTCGAATTCGAATTCGATGGGCAAGCCCTGCAGTTCGGCTTCCACCGGCCCGTTATATCTCGCGGGCATGTCAGTCCATTAATTATCAACTCCAACAATGAATATGAAATTGACGACCCCAAGAAAATGTCATTAATGATTTCATCCCAGTTTGGAATTCCAGCCGATTATGCAGCCTCAGTATTCCGGGTCGGGAAAGAAATGGCGGCAAACGCGCTTGATCGATTTCGATACGCCCGGCACGCCAAACTGGTGTTCGGCGAAGGTCCGGGTCCGGACGCGGACCCCGCCGACGCCGAGCAGCCATGAGCCATTTTTTGATCACACCCCACCGCACCTGTCGGTGCGCGCGCCATGCGGCTTCATCGCGATTCATCGCGATTCGCGCCCGGCGCGCAACGGCGGCGCGGCCTTCAGATTCACGATGATTCGCGGTGATT
>JAKBJA010000068.1 GCA_021836225.1 Pseudomonadota bacterium
CACGCCATCGCCGGCCAGCAAAAAGTCGTCGCCGACGCCAGGCAGCGGATTGCCCAGGCGCGCGCCGCCTGGCAGGCCTGCGAGCAGAAGAAAATGTCCTTCGTCACGCTGGCAGACCGCGCAAGCAAGGAAAGCACGCGCCGCGAGCTGTGGCTGGACCAGAAGCAGAACGACGAACACGCCGCCCGGCGCGCACTGCACAAACGAAATCCTTCCTGAGACAGGACAGACACCATGAACGCGACCCCCATGAACATCAATCCGGCCAATGCCGCTCAGACGCAGCCCGCTGCCGGCAAGCTGCAGGATTCCGCCGCGCCGGAGACGCCGTTCAGCGAGGTCCTGTCCAGCGAGATGGCACAGAACCGGCGCAACAGCAGCGCAGCCAAGGAAAGCGCGGGCGCGGATACCGGCACAGACGCCGCATCGCAGGCCGGCGGACCGACTGAGGCCGGCGCGAGTTCGGCCGCCACAGCCGCCGTGACGGAAGCCGAGGAATCCACGGGAGATTCGCTGGCCCTGCCGCTGGCTGAAAACGCCGCGCTGGTGCCGGAGGCCCTGCTTGCACTCGGGATCAGCCCGGACCCGCTGAAGCCGGCACCTGCCGGAATGGAAGGCGTTGTCACAGAGGAGGCTCCCGAACTGCTCGCGAACATCCTGCCCTTCCAGCATGAACGCAAAGGACGGGCGCCGCTCGCCCAGCAGGCCGAACAACACGCCGACAAAGCGCGCACACCCCAGAAGGCCGACCCCGCGCTGTCGGCCAAGGCGGATGTTCAGGCAGCAAAGGAGGCAGCCACAGCCACGGCCTTTTCAGGCCAGCTGGCGGCAGCCCGCCAGGCCGAAGCCATCAAGACGCGGGAATTCGTGTCGGAACTCATGAGCAACCCCGCCATGCGCCCCGCCGCGCAGGCACCGCTTGAAACCCTGAACACGCCGAATGACGTTGCGGCGCCCCGCCTGGCCCCCACGGTGGGCACGACGGCCTGGACCCAGGCACTGGGCGAAAAAATCGTGTGGATGACGGCCGGCGCCCAGCAATCGGCGACGCTCACGCTCAACCCTCCCAACATGGGCCCGCTGCAGATTGTGCTGAACGTGTCGAACGAGCAGGCCACGGCCAGTTTTTTCTCGGCCCAGCCCGAGGTTCGCCAGGCGCTGGAAGCCGCCTTCCCCAGGCTGCGGGAAATGATGAACGAGGCTGGCATCCAGCTGGGGCAGGCGACGGTGAGCGCGGATACGCCGCAGCAGAACGACGCGTCGGACCGCCAGGCGCAACGGGCCACGGTGCCGTTCCCCGGCGCTGACGAGGCCATTGCGGCCGGTCTGCAGAGCGCCCATGAACCCGTCCAGCGATCCGGCCGGGGCCTGATCGACACCTTCGCCTGAGACGGTCCGCCCACCTGTTTTGAACGATATGCGTGCCTTTTCCCCCTCTATTTGCAGCATCGAAGGCGCGCGTTTTTTTCAATAATGACAAACATCTGCACACCACTTTCCATGTAGAGGAACCGTATCGATGGCCACACCTGCCGAACCTGTCGAAATTGACGAGGCCGCGGAAGCCGCTCCCGCCGGGAAGCCGAAGAAAAAGCTGTTCGTCATCCTCGGCGCGCTCGTGCTTTTGCTGGGCGGCGGCGGTGCGGCTGCCTGGTATTTCACCCAGGGCAGTGATACCTCCAAGAAAGCGAAGGTCGAACCGGCAAAAGTGCCTGTTTTCCTGCCGCTCGAAACCTTCACCGTCAACCTTCAGGATGGCGAGCAGTATCTGCAGATCGACATCACGCTGCAGGTGCTCGACCTGGCACAGGTGGAGGCCATCAAGCTGCACATGCCGCGTGTTCGCAGCCGCCTGCTGACCCTGCTCTCCGGCAAGCACGCCGACGAACTGGCCACTGCCGAGGACAAGAAAAAACTCGCGCAGGAAATCCAGGCGCAGATCAACCTGCCGTTTTATGCCGATGGCAAGCCCCAGCAGGTCGACGACGTCCTGTTCACCTCATTCGTGATCCAGTAAGGGGCCTGTAAATGAACAACCTGGACAATTATGGGTGTGCTGGCGGGGCGCGATGCAAGGCGCCTGGCGCGCCGCATGGCCATTCCATGCAAGTGACGGGCAACGCCGCAGCGTGCCTTGCCAGCGCAGCCAGAATGTTCTTGTTGTTTGTTTGCAGGCCCTAAGTTTATGGCCGACAATTTTCTCTCGCAGGATGAAGTCGACGCGCTGCTGAAGGGCGTGACCGGTGAAGCCGACGAGGCGCCGGCCGAATCGAACGACCCCACGGAAGTACGTTCCTACAACCTGGCCACGCAGGAACGCATCGTGCGCGGCCGCATGCCGACGCTCGAGATCATCAACGAGCGTTTTGCGCGCCTGCTGCGGATCGGCCTCTACAACTTCCTGCGGCGCGGGGTGGAAATCTCGGTCGGACCGGTGCGGGTGTCGAAGTACAGCGAGTTCATCCGCAACCTGGTGGTGCCCACCAACCTCAACCTGGTGCAGTTCAAGCCGCTGCGCGGCACCGCGCTGATGATCTTCAACCCCGACCTGGTCTTCCTGATGGTCGACAACCTGTTCGGCGGCGACGGGCGCTTCCACACCCGCGTCGAGGGTCGCGACTTCACCCAGACCGAACACCGCATCATCCAGCGCGTTCTCAATATCGTGTTCGAGGCCTACTCGAAGTCCTGGGAACCGGTCTATCCGATCGAATTCGAGTTCATCCGCTCGGAAATGAATACCCAGTTCGCCAACATCGCCACCCCCAACGAAGTGGTGGTCGCGGTCACCTTTGCCATCGAGCTCGGCCAGATCAGCGGCGAAATGCATTTCTGCATGCCCTATTCGATGATCGAGCCGATCAAGGATCTGCTGACCAGCAGCCTGCAGGCGGAAAACCTGGAAGTCGACAAGCGCTGGATCCGCATGATGCGGCAGCAGATCCAGCTGGCTGAAGTCGAGATCGTCGCCGATCTGGGCACGGCCGCGATCAGCCTGCGCGACATCGTCGACATGAAGGTGGGCGACATCATTCCGCTCGACATCCCGAAAACCATCGAGGCCAAGGTGGACGGCGTTCCGGTGATGGAATGCGCCTACGGAAAATTCAACGGCCAATACACGCTGCGCGTCGAGAAACTGCTGTCAACCAGCGCGAGCGACACGCAAACAGGAGACCAACATGTCTGAAGACATCACCCAAACCATCGCCGAAGACGACTGGGCGGCCGCCATGGCCGAACAGGCGACCCCTGCCGTCACGGCAAGCCCTGCCCAATTCCAGGAACTGTCCGGAACCGCGGCATCCGGCGGCCTTGCCAAGGATATCGATTTCATCCTCGACATCCCGGTGCTGATGACCGTGGAGCTGGGGCGCACCAAGATTTCGATCAAGAACCTGCTGCAACTGGCGCAGGGATCGGTGGTCGAGCTCGACGGCCTGGCGGGCGAACCGATGGACGTGCTGGTCAACGGCTGCCTCATCGCGCAGGGCGAAGTGGTGGTGGTGAACGACAAGTTCGGCGTGCGCCTGACCGACATCATCACGCCCGCCGAGCGGATCCGGAAGCTCAACAAATGAAGCGGATCGCTGCATGGGTGCTGCTGAGCCTGCCGCTGCTGGCGCACGCGGCCGGCACGCCGGACGCCACGCCTGCCCCCGCCGTCTCCGCCGCCGGCAGCCTGCTGCAGGTCTTCATCGGCCTGGTGGCCGTGCTGCTGCTGATCGCCGCGACCGCCTGGGTCGCCAAGCGCTTCGGCGTTGCACAAGGCAGTTCGTCCAGCCTGCTGCACGTGGTCAGCAGCGCGTCCGTCGGCACGCGCGAACGCGTCGTGGTGGTGGAAGTGGGGGAATCCTGGCTGGTGGTGGGCGTGGCCCCCGGCAGCGTCAATGCGCTGATGACCCTGCCGCGCGGCGAAATCAAGTCGCCGGCCGCGCACGGTCTCAATGCCAGCTTTGCTGCGCGCCTGCACCAGATGATCGAGAAACGTCGTGACAAATAAGCAGCTGCCACGCGCGATCAAAGCCATCTTCATACTGCTCGCGCTGCTGCTGCCGTCGCTGGCACTGGCCCAGGGTGCGGGTCTGCCTGCATTCACCAGCACGCCGGGCGCAGGCGGCGGCCAGACCTACACCCTCAGCCTGCAAACCCTGCTGCTGCTGACCTCGCTGTCGTTCCTGCCGGCCGCGCTGCTGATGATGACGAGCTTCACCCGCATCATCATCGTGCTGTCGCTGCTGCGGATGGCGCTCGGCACCCAGTCGACCCCGCCCAACCAGGTGCTGATCGGGCTGTCGCTGTTTCTGACGCTGTTCGTGATGGGGCCGACGTTCGACAAGATCTACGTCGAGGCCTACCAGCCGCTGTCGGAAAACCGCATCCAGATGCAGGAGGCGCTGGACAAGGGGGCGGGCCCGCTGCGTGCCTTCATGCTGAAGCAGACGCGAGAAACCGATCTTGCGCTGTTCGTGAAAATGTCCGGCTCGGCCCCGTTGAAAACGGCCGCCGACATCCCGATGCGCGTGCTGATCCCCGCCTACATCACCAGCGAACTGAAGACCGCCTTCCAGATCGGCTTTGCGGTATTCATCCCGTTTCTCATCATCGACATGGTCGTCGCCAGCATCCTGATGGCGATGGGCATGATGATGGTGTCGCCCGCGATCGTCGCCCTGCCCTTCAAGATCATCCTGTTCGTGCTGGTCGACGGCTGGAATCTGCTGCTGGGCTCGCTGGCGCAAAGCTTTTACTGACGGAGACCCGCCATGACCCCCGAAAGTGTAATGACCATAGGCCGCACCGCGCTGGAAATGACCATCCTGGTCTCGGCCCCGGTGCTGCTGGTCACCCTGGTCGTCGGCCTGACCGTGAGCGTGTTCCAGGCCGCCACCCAGATCAACGACCCCAGCCTGTCCTTCATTCCCAAGGTGCTGGCGGTGCTCGTCACCTTTGCCCTCGCCGGGCCGTGGATGCTGACCGTGATGACCGACTACATGCGGCGGGTACTGACCGGCCTGCCCGGCATCATAGGATAGGCCTGACGGGCAGCTCCCTTTCATGATCAGCCTCACCGATGCCCAGCTCAATGCCTGGCTGATCAGCTTCATCTGGCCGCTCACCCGCATACTCGGCCTGATCATGGTGGCGCCGGTGTTCGGCCATCGCGCCGTGCCGGGGCGCGTCAAGATCGGCCTCGGCATATTCATCGCCCTGATCATTGCCCCTGCCCTGCCGCCGATGCCCGATGTGGGGCTGGGATCGTGGCACGGCCTGTTCATCTTGGTGCAGCAGCTGCTGATCGGCGTGGCGATTGGCTTCATCATGCGCGTCGTTTTCGCCGCGGTCGAAGCCGCGGGCGAAATCGTCGGCCTGCAGATGGGTCTGGGATTTGCGTCCTTCTTCGACCCGCAAAGCGCCGGTCAGACGCTGGTGCTCGCACGGTTTTTCAACATGCTGGCAGTCCTGGTGTTCCTCGCGGTGAATGCGCACCTGCTGCTGATCGGCGTGCTGGTCGACAGCTTCCAGACCCTGCCGATCAGCACGCAGCCGCTGTCTGCCGCGGGGTTCTTCAACGTGGCCGCTTTCGGTTCCACCGTGTTTGCCGTCGGCCTGCAACTGGCGCTGCCGCTGATCACCATCCTGCTGATGACCAACCTGGCGCTCGGCATCCTCACGCGCTCGGCGCCCCAGCTCAACATCTTCGCGATCGGTTTCCCCATCACCCTGGGGGTGGGGCTGATCGTGCTGGACCTCACCCTGCCCTTTTTCGCGCCACAGCTTGAGCAGATGATCCAGAACGGCTTCGACGCCACGTCCACGGTGATCCGGACGTTACGGTCTTAGGGCAATGCAGGAGCAAGATGCGGGGAAACCCGGCATCTCGAATCTTGAGCGGTGAAATTTTCAGAAGCCGAGGCTGTCGAGCAGATCGTCGACCTGGCTCTGGTCGGACACCACGTCGCTCTTTCGCTCGGGATTGATCTGCGGACCGTTGAGCAGGCCGCTGCCGGAATCGCGCTTCACCTCGGCCGGCGCATAGTCGATCAGCAGCTGCACCAGCTGCTGCTCCAGATTGTGCGCAAGATCGGTCACCTTGCGGATCACCTGGCCGGTGAGATCCTGAAAATCCTGCGCCATCATGATGTCGAGCAGCTGCTGCTTGGTTGCGCTCGTGTCGTTGCGCATGTCGGCCAGGCATTGCATGGTCATCGTCGCCATGTCGCGGTATTGGGCTTCGGAAAACGGCGCCTTGAAGGTGGCCTGCCAGCCGGCCAGAATCTCGTCGGCGCCCGCATCGATGCGTTCCTGCATGGGGATGGCCGCGTCGGTCGCGTTGAGCACCCGCTGCGCAGCCTGCTCGGTCATGCGCGCCACATAGTTCAGGCGCTCGCGCACATCGGGAATGTCCGCAGTCGCGCGTTGCAGCACCTTGTCGAAACCGAGCTCGCGCAGGTTCTCGTGCAGGGTGCGGGTGATCTGACCGACCCGAGCCAGCATTTCGTCCGATTCACACCCCTCCAGCGCCGCAGCGCGATGTTCGCCGGTTGCCTCAGCGGAGCTGGCGAATTGCGTTTCCACGTCAGGCTCCTGCTTTTTCGAGTTTTTCGAAGATCTTTGAGAGCTTCTCGTCGAGAGTGGCGGCGGTGAAAGGCTTGACGACGTAGCCGTTGGCCCCGGCCTGGGCCGCGGCGATGATGTTTTCCTTCTTGGCTTCGGCCGTGACCATCAGCACCGGCAGCTTGGACAGCGCGGCATCGGCCCGGATGTTCTGCAGCATGGTCAGGCCGTCCATGTTCGGCATGTTCCAGTCGGACACGACGAAATCGAAGTTTCCTGCGCGCAGCTTGGCCAGCCCGTCCACCCCGTCTTCGGCTTCTTCAACGTTGGAATAACCCAGTTCCTTGAGCAGATTGCGCACGATGCGGCGCATCGTGGAAAAGTCGTCAACAACCAGAAATTTCGTGTTCGGATCGGCCATGCAGGACTCCAGTGAGGCGGTTCATTTTGTTAGGGGATTAATCGGCATTCCGGCGTCAAACTTAAGCTTGGAGATGGGATTCCGGACGGGGCACAGAATGCATGGGGCGCGCTTCCCGTGAGACGCGTCCGGCATCCGCAGCAGACCGGTTATCACCTGCGATGGCACCGGCTGGCCGGCCCGGTTTCACCTCGCCTGGCCCGGCTCGGCAAAGCGCTCGCGGATTGCCACAATGCCCGGCAGTTCCTGCACGAATGCCTCGACCAGCACCGGATCGAAATGCCGGCCGCTGTTTTCCTTGATCAGATCCACCGCCGCATCGACCGTCCAGGCCTTTTTATAGGGACGCACGGAAGTCAGCGCGTCGAACACATCGGCCAGCGCCGCGATGCGGCCAGCCTGCGGAATGGCCTCGCCTGCCAGCCCGTTCGGATAGCCGCTGCCGTCCCATTTTTCGTGATGGGTGAGCGCGATTTCGCGAGCCATGCGCATCAGGTCGGAATCGTCCCCCTCGAGCAGCCTGCTGCCGATGGCGGCATGCGTCTTCATGATCTCCCACTCGTGCGGCTCGAACTTGCCCGGCTTGAGCAGGACTGCGTCGGGTATGCCGATCTTGCCGATGTCGTGCATCGGACTGGCGTTGAGGATCAGGTCGCAGTCGGCCTCGCTCCAGCCGATGCTGCCGGCAAGCAAGGCGCAGCTGTGGCTCATGCGAAGGATGTGATTGCCGGTTTCCTCATCGCGGTACTCCGCAGCCATGCCGAGACGCTGCACGATCTGCAGGCGGGTGTGCCGCAGTTCCTCGGTGCGCGCCCGCACCATGTCTTCCAGCACCGCCTTCTGGTCGTGCACCAGGCGATGCGCCAGTTGCGCGTCCAGCAGGTTGCGCACCCGCATCAGCAATTCGTTGCGGTCGAAAGGCTTGCCGATGAAATCGCGCGCGCCAGCAGCCAGCGCCCGCAGCAGGTAATCCTTGCCGTGCTGCGCGGTGAGAATCACGACGGGCGGCAACAAGGGATCGTTCAGCGCCTTCAGTTGCTGCATCACCTGGTAACCATCCAGATGCGGCATATTGATGTCGAGCAGGATGAGCGCGGGCCGCGTTTCACGGTAACGCGCCAGCACCTCGCGCGGATCCTCGACCAGCACCAGGTTCTTGTAGCCCTGTCCACTCAACATCTTGTCCAGCAGTTTGAGGTTGGACGGCTCGTCATCGACGATGAGAATGCTTTCATTGCTCAGGGCGTCGGGTTTCATGCTCGCTTCTCCTTGCTGTCGTGCAGGCGGCCGTCGAGTACCCTGAAAAACCCGGCTACGTCCAACGGCTTGGTCAGATATTCGCTGAACCCGGCAGCCCGGCCACGCTCGATGTCATGCGGCATGGCGCTTGCAGTGATGGCAACCACCGGAATGGCTTTCAGGCGGGCGTCGGCCTTGAACACCTCCAGCACCTGGTAGCCGTCCATGCCCGGCATGTTGATGTCGAGCAGGATCAACTCGGGGCGACGCGCCAGCGCCAGTTCGATGCCCAGCTCCGGCGTGTGGGCGGTCAGCAGATGGATGTGCGGGCGATGGCCGAGTATCTGCGCCACCAGCCTGATATTGGCCGGATTGTCCTCGATGTAGAGCACGACATGCTGTTCCGCCCCGGCACGCCGTGCCGGTGTGGCACGCGCGTCGGCCGATCCTTCGCGATCAAGGCCATGATCGGAGCCGGGCGCGGATTCGAGCGGCAGCTCGATCCAGAAGGTGCTGCCCACGCCGACCTCGCTCTCAACCCCGACGGCGCCGCCCATCATCTCGACAATGCGCCGCGTGATGGTGAGGCCGATGCCGGTACCTTCGATGTCGCCGTGCTCGGCGTCAAGCCGGTTGAAGGGCTGGAACAGTTCCCCCAGGCGACCGGCCGGAATGCCCGCCCCGGTGTCGGCGACCCGGATGCGCAGCTGGCCGGAATCCTCCGCATGCACGTCGACGCTGACGCTGCCCCCCTCGCGGTTGTACTTGACGGCGTTGGAGAGCAGGTTGAGCAGCGCCTGCTTGAGCCGGGTACGGTCGGCGCGCACGCTCGCCCCGTCCAACGTGTGGTGTGCGAGCCGGATGCCGCGCCTGTCGGCCAGAGGCCCGACCAGGCCCAGGCAGTCCTCGATCACCGTGCACACCTCCACCGGCTCCAGCGACAGGTTGACGTGCCCGGACTCGACCTTGGCCAGGTCCAGCACTTCGTTGATGAGTTCCAGCAGATGGTGGCCCGCCTTGAGTATCTCCCGCACGTTGTCCTGATGCTCTTCGGGCAGGCTGGCGTCGTATTCCATCAGCTGGCCGAAGCCAAGAATGGCGTTCATCGGCGTGCGCAACTCGTGGCTCATGCTGGAGAGAAACTCGGATTTGGCCTGGTTGGCGCGCTCGGCCTCTTCCTTGGCCAGCTTCATGTCCGCCGTGCGCTGCTCCACCCGCTCCTCCAGTTCTTCGTTGAGCCGCTGGAGCTGCTTCTCGGCCAGCTTACGCTCGGTGATGTCCCGCATCACCGTCGACAGATAGAGCAATTCTCCGTCCGCGTCGCGGTGGGCCAGAATGATCTGCGACACGGGGATCTCGCTGCCGTCGCGCATGTTCAGCAGCGCGGTTTCGCCAGACCAGCTGCCGTCGCGCAAGGCGGCAGGAATGCCCTGGCCAAGGATGATGTCGGTTGCCCATTGCGGGTGCACGCCAGGGATGCTCAGGTCATTGAGGGGGCGCTCGGACAGCCCGATCATTGCCCACCCGCCCCGGTTCAGGTACAGCATCTTGCCGTCAGGGTCGGCCATGCTGATGTAATCCGGCGACGTTTCAACGACGCTGATCATGCGGTCGCGCGCTTCCTCGGCAACCCGGCGCTGCCCGATTTCACTGCGCAGGGCTGCATTGGCCTGGCCGAGCGCCTCGCTGTGTTTTTCCAGGGTGTCGAGCATGTCGTTGAATTGCCGCGCAAGCTGGGCTGCTTCATCCACCCCGGGGATGTCGGCCCGCAGTTCGTGGCGACCGCCTTGAACCGCATCCGCTACCGATTGAATGGCGTACAACCGGCGCGTCAGTTGGCGCGCTGCCAGCATGGCCAGAATGGCGGCGAGCACAACCGCGATCAGGGTATAGAAAATTCCGTTGCGGGCAATCCGGGCAAGTTGGCCAGCAATCGATTGCTGGCCCAGACCGACGCGCACCCAGCCAATGTGATGGCCGGAAAGGGTAATCGGACTGGCGACGTCGACCATGGCCGCGTCCTGGCCCAAAAACGTCAGTTCCGCGCGTGACGGCAAATCGGTCAGATAAAGTCCGCGTCGCGTCGCGTCAGTATGGGCCAGCACCTGTCCTTTGGCATTGAGTACGATGGCATGCTGCAGATCGGGATAGCGCTCAAGGCCGCCGACAATTTCCTGCAGCCCGCTGAAGTCGCGCGATGCCACCCACACCGCCGCCGAGGTGGAGACGCTTTGGGCCAGTGCAGCCGCATGTTCGGATTGCTGCGCCAGCAGCGCCGATTGCTGCCGGCGGGTCAGATCCCAGACAAGCAGGGACATCATTGTGGCGACGACCAGCACCACGCCGACGACGAGTTGTCGCCTCAGGGTGCCTGTCAGCCATTTTTGCAGCCCGTCGAAGATCACTGTTGCTGTACCGGGCGGACTTCCTGCTCGAAGCGGGAAATATAGTCGCGCACCTTGTCATAACTTGCATTGTCGGCCGGGTGAAAGCGCGCGGTTTGCATGCCGCTCAGGATGGCCTTGCCGGCCGGCTGTTGCGCCAGTTCGATCAGCGCCTTGCGCACCTGCTCTCGAATGTCCGCCGGCACGTCGTCGCGCACCATCACCGAGTTGTTCAGCAGCGACGGGGTCTCCCAAATCATTTCGAGCTGGGCCGCCTCGGCCGGATGGTCCTTCTGGAACAGCCGCCAGGGCGGCGGCCAGGTGGCGGCAGCGTCCGACTTGCCCAGATAGGCGTTCATGATGGAAGACTCCTGGGAGCCCACGTAGATGTTCTGGATATCCCGGTTGATGTCGATGCCGTGTGCATGTAGGTAATGCTGCGGCATGATCGCAGCTGCCATGGCGGTGGGCGACGGGTAGCTCACCACCTTGCCCTTGAGGTCGGCCGGCATGCGTATGCCGCTGTCCCTACGCACGACGAAAACCCCCTTGAAGTCTTCCGCATCGCCCGCCATCGCGATGACGTGATAGCCCGCCTTCATGGCATCGAGCGTCTGCCAGGGGTTGGGCAACAGGAACGCCGGCTCTCGGTCACGAAATTTCCGCTCATAGGCCTGGTAGTCGCGCGAAGCCTCCAGTTCGAAGTGCACGCCCTGCAACTGGCGGTTGAGATGATCGACCAGGGGCTGGTAGGCCGCGCTGAGTTTTTGCGGGTTATGCAGAGGGTGGATGGCAAAGCGGTAGGTCGGAATGTCCTGGCCGGCCGGGGCATGGGTGTAGTGCAGCGTTTTCGCCGGCGGGGATGCTTGTTCGCATGCCGCCAGCATAACGCTGGATACCACGGCAGACAGCAGGCACAGGAGTTGAATTGATCGTCTCACGATGGGTTGTTCGACCGGCCGGCGTCCTTGATCTGGCGGCGTCCTCAAACCCGCATGGCTCGGTTGCCGTGCGCTGCGAAGAACTGCATCACCCGCCCCGGCAATTCGTGCAAGGGGCCGACATCGTGGGTGGCGCCGATGGCGATGGCTTCCTTGGGCATGCCGAAGACCACGCACGAGGCTTCGTCCTGCGCCAGGTTGTAGGCGCCGGCCTTTTTCATTTCCAGCATCCCTGCCGCGCCGTCCTTGCCCATGCCGGTGAGGATGACGCCGACCGCGTTCTTGCCGGCCGCGACCGCCGCCGAGTTGAACAGGACATCGACCGAGGGACGATGGCGATTGACCGGGGGGCCCTGGTCGAGTTTGGTCATGTAGTTGGCGCCGCTCCTGACCAGCAGCAGATGGGAATGCCCCGGCGCCAGATAGGCGTGGCCGGGCAGCACGCGCTCACCGCCTTCGGCTTCCTTGACGGAAATCCGGCACAGCTTGTCGAGCCGGTTGGCGAACGAACGGGTGAAGCCTTCCGGCATGTGCTGGGTGATGAGGATGCCCGGGCAATCCGGCGGCAGCTGGATCAGGAAATCCTTGATCGCCTCGGTCCCGCCGGTCGACGCGCCGATGATGATCAGCTTCTCGCTGCTGGTGAAGGGGTTGCCCACCGACGCCAGATGGGGGCTGGCCTGGGTGCCCGGCAAGGTGCGCGGCTTGATCCGGGCGCGCGACGCGATGCGGATCTTTTCCGCGATCAGGTCGGTGTACTCGAGCATGCCACTCTGGATCGAGACCTTGGGCTTGGTGACGAAATCCACCGCCCCCACTTCCAGCGCGCGCATGGTGATGTCGGAGCCCCGCTCGGTCAGCGACGACACCATGACCACGGGCATCGGACGCAACCGCATCAGTTTCTCGAGAAACTCCAGGCCGTCCATCTTAGGCATCTCGACGTCCAGCGTGAGCACGTCCGGATTGGTCTGCTTGATCAGATCGCGCGCCACCAGCGGATCGGGCGCCACGCCCACCACCTCCATGTCGGGCTGGCTGTTGATGATCTCCTTCATCACGCTGCGGATCAGCGCCGAATCATCCACGATCAGAACCTTGATAGTCATTGTGCGTACTCTCCGGCGTTCAGAACAGGTCGATCTCGCCGCTCACCGTATTGGTCTTGAGCCGGCTTGCGTAGTCCTGTTCCCGCTTCACCAGCGTGTAGTTGTTGAGTTGTCTGAGTTTCTTGACCAGCACCTTGCCGGTGACCGGGAAGAAATACACCTTGCGCGGATGAACATCGTTCAGATCCTCGGCAATGATGCGTATGTTTTCGGTGCGCAGAAAGTCACGCACGAATTGGGCGTTGCGCTCGCCCACGTTGATGCTGGTAAAGCCGCGCAACACGTTGCCGCCGCCAAATACCTTGGCCTCCAGGTTGTCGCGGCGGGCGCCCGCCTTGAGCAGCTGGTTGATCAGCACTTCCATGGCGTAGGCGCCGTAGCGCATCGACGCCGACATCGGGCTGCCGGCATCGCCGCCGCTGTCCGGCAGCATGAAATGATTCATGCCGCCGATTCCCGACACGCGGTCGCGGATGCAGGCCGCCACGCAGGACCCCAGCACCGTCACGATGACCATCGGCTTGCCGGTGAAGTAATACTCGCCGGGCAGGATCTTGGCGGCCTCGCAGTCGAATGACCGGTCGTAGTACAGGTTGGTCGCCAGATGTTCTTCGATGGCAGGATTCATGTGGCCTTCCTTGCGCCACCATGACGGGGGTCCAGCTCATACACCGTCTTGCCGCGCAGCCTGAACGCATCGGTCGCGTACATGAAGTTCTCGGAATGTCCGGCAAACAGCAGACCCTCCGGTTTCAGCAAGGGCACAAACCGCGCAAGAATCCTGCTCTGCGTAGGCTTGTCGAAATAGATCATCACATTGCGGCAGAAGATGACATCAAACGGCCCGCTCACCGGCCAGCTGCCGGCCAGCAGATTGAGCGGCTTGAAGGTGATCAGCTGACGCAGTTCGGGGCGCACCCGCACCAGCCCTGAGCGTTCACCCTTGCCCCGCTGAAAGAAGCGCTTGACGCGACCCTGCTCCATCTTGTTGATCCGCTCGATCGGATACACCCCGTTCGCCGCCGTATCGAGCACATTGGTATCGATATCCGTGGCGACAATGCTGACCGGCGGCGTCAGCGTGCCGAACGCCTCGCAGACCGTCATGGCGATCGAATACGGCTCCTCCCCGGTCGAACTGGCCGAACACCAGATCGACAGGGGGCCTTTCATATTGAGCATGTGCTCGGCAAGAATCGGGAAATGGTGCGCCTCACGAAAAAACGAGGTCAGGTTGGTGGTCAGCGCATTGGTAAAGGCCACCCACTCCTCGCTGTCCGCCCCGCTTTCGAGCTGGTCGAGGTATTCCTCGAAGGTGTTGATGCCCTTTGCCCGCAGGCGCCGCGCCAGGCGGCTGTAGACCATCTCCTGCTTGCTTTCGCCCAGCGATATTCCCGCCTGTCGGTAAATCAGGGCGCGCACGCGGGCGAAATCGCGCGGCGTGAAATCGAAGATCTTGGTGCTGTCCCGGTTATTCAATTGAAGCCCCTCAACCGGGAAAACCGCTTGATGCAATTCCTGGCGAAACCGCCTGCGGATGCCGGAACGTCCGCTGATGCGCGGCAGACACACGTCTGCCGAACCCGGCTGATGGCATTGCCCGGAAGGGGGGCGAATAGCGCATTCATATTGACGTTATCCAATGGCAGCCTGCTTGCGCGTGCGTGCCGATGCAGCGGCAGGCGTGGCTTTCTGCCGTATCGGTACAGGAAGGACCTTGACGCCAGCGCGACGGACAGCGGCGGCGGCCCCCTTCTTCAATTTGAAGCTGGCCACCAGTTGCGTCAGCTTGTCCGCCTGGACCTTCATGCTCTCGGACGCCGCCGCAGCCTGTTCGACCAGGGCCGCGTTCTGCTGGGTGATTTCGTCCATATGGCCCACGGCCTGGTTGACCTGATCGATTCCCGCGCTCTGCTCCACGCTGGCCGCGGCAATTCCGCCCATGATATCCGTCACCAGTTGCACCGAGGTCACGATATCGTCCATTGCTTCGCCCATTTCGTCCACCAGCTTGCCGCCGGCATCGACCTTGCCGACGGAATCCTCGATCAGGGTCTTGATCTCCTTGGCTGCGCCCGCACTGCGCTGCGCCAGGTTGCGCACTTCCGTGGCGACCACCGCAAAACCGCGCCCCTGCTCGCCGGCGCGCGCGGCTTCAACCGCGGCGTTCAAGGCGAGAATGTTGGTCTGGAAGGCGATGCCGTCGATGACGCCGATGATGTCGGCAATCTTCCGCGAGCTTTCCTTGATCGAGGCCATGGTGTCGACGACCCTTCCGACAACCTGGCCCCCGCTCGTCGCGATATCGGCTGTCGACGTCACCAGCTGGCTGGCGTGGCGGGCCTGCTCGGCATTCTGCTTGACGGTGCCGGTGAGCTGCTCCATCGAACTGGCGGTTTCCTCCAGCGAGGCGGCCTGCGACTCGGTGCGTCCGGACAAATCCGTGTTGCCGGACGCAATTTCGTGCGCGCCGGCATTCACGAGATCCGTGCTTTCTGTGATCTGTCCGACCACCCATCTGAGATTGATCTGCAGCATGCGCAGTGAGTGCATCAGGCTGGCCAGCTCCGTCATGCCCGTGGCCTCGATTCTCCCGGTCAAATCGCCCGCGCTCACGCGTTCGATTTCCTGTCGGGTACGTTCCAGCGGCACCACCACGCTGCGATAGGCCAGCACGCCGAACATTCCGGCCAACGGCACGCCTGCTGCTGCAATGGCCATCTGCCAGCGCATGTAGGACCCGCTGTCACCGGTCATCGCGAACCAGGCCAGGGTTCCCATGCAGACAAACAGCAACGCCATCGAGACGGCTGCGAGCGTCAGCATCGACTTCAGGGAAACCGCTTTCGGGGCGCCTAGTCCCGCAAACGCAGAACGCTTGACCGCCTTGCCTTCATGAATCGCGAGCGTCGTGTCGCCCGCCTTGATGGCACGGTAAGCGCCCTCTGCCGCCTGCACCTGGTCGCGGGCAGGCTTGCCGCGAACCGAGGTATAACCGACGGTTTTTCCGTTCTCGATGATGGGTGCCGTGTTGGCTTCCACCCAGTAATGATCGCCGTTCTTGCAGCGGTTCTTCACAATGCCGGTCCACGGCTTGCCGCTCTTGAGGGTGCGCCACAAATCCGCAAAGGCCTCTACCGGCATGTCGGGGTGGCGCACGATGTTATGCGGCTGCCCCAGCAGTTCGGCTTCGGAAAAACCGCTGATGTTGATGAAGTCCTGGTTGACGTAGGTGATGTTGCCGTGAATATCCGTCTTCGACGTCGGCGCCTCATCATCCCTCAAGACATATTCGACGTTGGTGATTGGTAAGTTGGACCGCATTGATCAATACCTGAAAAACAAAAAATGTGTTGCTTCTGCCCGGTGCCACCGGCCTGATGGCAGGTGGCGACATACCGTTTCGACGATCCGGATGGTCTACATGGCCTCCCCCTACCTGCGGCCAACCGCTGCCAGTTTCTTCAGCGCGGGTGCCGCCTTGGCTCTCGACCGGACCGGGGCTGGCGTGAGCTTTACGCCTCCACGATGGGCTGTGCCATGGCTACCCGGCACCAGTCTGAAGCTGGCCACCAGCTGCGACAGCTTGAATGCCTGCTCTTGCAGGCTTTCCGACGCGGCGGCCGCTTCTTCGACCACGGCAGCATTCTGCTGGGTCATTTCGTCCATCTGGCCCACGGCCTGATTGATCTGCTCGATACCGGAACTTTGCTCCTGGCTCGCCACCGCAATCTCGCCCATGATGTCGGTGACGCGCTTGACCGAGTTGACGATCTCGTCCATGGCTACGCCCGTTTCATCCACCAGCTTGCCGCCGGCCTCGACCTTGCCGACCGAATCCTCGATCAGGCCCTTGATCTCCTTGGCGGCACCGGCGGAGCGCTGGGCCAGGTTGCGCACTTCGGAGGCGACCACCGCAAAGCCGCGGCCCTGTTCGCCCGCACGTGCGGCTTCGACCGCAGCGTTCAAGGCGAGGATATTGGTCTGGAAGGCGATGCCGTCGATGACGCCGATGATGTCGGAAATCTTGCGCGAGCTTTCCTTGATCGAGGCCATGGTGTCGATGACCTGACCCACGACCTGGCCGCCCTTGACCGCAACGTCGGCGGTGGAGACAACAAGCTGGTTGGCCTGGCGCGCGTTCTCGGCGTTCTGCCTGACGGTGCTGGTCATCTCTTCCATCGAGCTGGCGGTCTCTTCCAGGCTGGATGCCTGCGATTCGGTGCGCGAGGACAGGTCCGCATTGCCCGAGGCGATTTCGCTGGCGCCGGCGTTCACCCCATCCGTCACTTCCTTGATCTGTCCGACCAGCAGCTTGATGTTGATTTGCTGCACGCGCAGCGCGTCGAGCATTCTGGCCATTTCTGCCATGCCCTTGGGCTCGATGTCGCCGGTCAGGTCGCCCGAGCTCATGCGCTCGATGTCCAATCGGGTCTGCTCCAGCGGCGTCACCACACAGCGGTTCAGCATCCAGGCAAACAGGCCCACCAGCGGCACATTTATCGCCGCGATAACCATCAGCCAGTTCATGGCGGACGGGTTGCCGGCGCCGAGCGAGGCCAGCAGCTCCAGCGACAGCGACAACAGAACGGCGGCGCCCACCATGAGCGCCAGGATAGATTTGATGGAAACCGCCTTGATCGCGCTTGCCGTCGGGAACATCGAACGCTTGACCGCCTTGCCCTCGTGGATTTCCAGCGACTTGTCGCCGCCCTTGACGGCACGGTAGGCGCCGTCGGCCGCCTGCACCTGGTCGCGGCTGGGCTTCACCCGAACCGACCCATAGCCGGTGATTTTTCCGTTCTCGATGATGGGGGCCGCATTGGCCAGCACCCAGTAATGATCGCCGTTCTTGCAGCGGTTCTTCACCAGGCCGGTCCAGGCCTTGCCGCTCTTGAGGGTGCGCCAGAAATCCGCGAAGGCCTCGACCGGCATGTCGGGGTGGCGCACGATGTTCTGCGGCTGCCCCATCAGTTCGGCTTCGGAAAAGCCGCTGATGTTGACGAAGTCCTGGTTGACGTAGGTGATATTGCCGTGCAGGTCCGTCTTCGACACGACGGTTTCCGTGTCTTTGAGGACATACTCGACATTGCTGACTGGCATATTGGTTCGCATTGCAGGTTCCCTAAATAAATTTGAATTTACTGTCTCCCTTTGACCTGCGATCCAATTCCATGCCTATGCTCTGATCGTGGGCCCCGACGATTCACTGCTTTTTCTTTTTTATCGGTATTGCTCTTGTTTTATCCTGTTTAAAACGCTTCCCACTCGGCACTGCTGCCTCCACCGGCGGCGAGCTGCTTCGGCCGCGTAACCGGGCTGGACACAGCCTTGGCTGCCTCCTCGGCAAGGCAGTCACGATATTTTTCTGGACGGGTTGCTCAGGACGCACGCTGTACGCTGCACCTTCCAGCTTGAACACGCTCACCGCGTCGGCCAGCTTGGCCGCCTGATCCTGCAGGCTCTCGGCCGCAGCGGCAGCCTCCTCGACCAGGGCGGCGTTCTGCTGCGTCGCGTCATCCATCTGGGTGATGGCCTGGTTGACCTGCTCGATGCCGGCGCTCTGTTCCTGGCTCGCTGCGGCGATCTCGCTCATGATGTCGGTGACGCGCTTGACCGAGCTGACGATCTCTTCCATGGTGTGACCGGCTTTGTCCACCAGTTCGCTGCCGGCGTCGACCTTGCCGACCGAATCCTCGATCAGGCCCTTGATCTCCTTGGCGGCACTGGCGCTGCGCTGCGCCAGGTTGCGCACTTCGGAGGCCACCACCGCGAAACCGCGGCCCTGTTCGCCGGCACGTGCGGCTTCGACCGCAGCGTTCAATGCGAGGATATTGGTCTGGAAGGCGATGCCGTCGATGACGCCGATGATGTCGGAGATCTTCCTGGAGCTTTCCTTGATCGAGGCCATGGTGTCGACGACCTGGCCGACGACCTGGCCGCCCTTGACCGCAACGTCGGCGGTGGAGACGACGAGCCGGTTGGCCTGGCGGGCGTTCTCGGCGTTCTGCCTGACGGTGCTGGTCAGCTCTTCCATCGAGCTGGCGGTCTCTTCCAGGCTGGAGGCCTGCGATTCGGTGCGCGAGGACAGGTCGGCGTTGCCCGATGCAATCTCGCGCGAGGCGACGGCGATGGTCTCGGTGCCGGTGCGCACCTGGCCGACGATGTTGACCAGGCTCTCGTTCATGTTCTTCATCGCCTGCATCAGCTGGCCGGTTTCGTCCTTGCTGCGTACTTCGATGGTCTGCGTCAGGTCGCCGCTGGCAATATGATCAGCCACCGCAATGGCGTGCTTGAGAGGTTTAACAATCACACGGCTCATGAAAAAAGCCACCCAACCAGAAATGACCAGCGCAAGCAGTAGCAGAACAATCAGGGCCACTGAAACTTGTGAGAAGGCATTGCCAGCACTTTCATGGCTCGCCTGTGCCAACTTCTTTTCAAGCTGTACCAGCTTGTCCAAGCTCTTGACGAGCGACTGAAATTCGTCATCGGCTGTCTGCATGGCGCTCATGCCCGTGCTGACATCCACGGTGCTCAAATCGATCGCCGTAAGCAGATCGGATTTGTATTTTTCAAGTTGCTTGATGATGGATTTTGCGAGCTTGCTTTCATCCTCAGCCAAGCCGGAACGAACTGCAAACTGCGCAAGATCTTTGGCGACTGCATCAATTTTGTTTTTCTGCTCGTTTGTAATTTGCGTAACCTTGTCTTCGTCTAAATTGCCGATCCAGGTAAACAACCGATAGACATTGGAATGCACTTCACTGATCTCTTGTGCTGAATTGGCCGCCATCTGGTAATTGCCAAAACGATCGGTATAGAGCTCATCCAACGCCGTATTCTGGCGATTCAGAACGCTGTATGACATCACGCCCAGGATGACCAGGAACAATATTGCCACCCCTGGCGCTACCATGATTTTTTGCCATACCTTCATTGCTGTTCTCGCTAATATCTTGTATTAATTCAGCTTGCTGCGGCGCGGGCATTACCCGCGCCATAACTGATTTTCGCTTTAGTCTTTACTTGTAGATGCCGCCACACACAACCGTGACGTCCAGTCGCTCGCAGTACATCGACTTGGGCTCGACCTTCTTGGTCTCGGGATTGGTGAATTTGTAGTCCTGCCAGAAAGTGTTCTTGGCTTTGGCCATTTCCACGCGCTCGCGCACGAATTCCTTGCCGTCAACATCCTTGAGGCCGATCAGATCCTTGCCGACCATTTTCTGGTTCGCGCCATGGGCCAATACCTTGCCGTCGAGCCCATAGACCACCAGGTAGAGATCGCGGTCAGAGAATTGCCCGCCCTTGGTGCTGATCTCGGCATAGCCTTTGTCATTGCCGTTGGCCTTGATGTAGGCAACGCCCTTCTTCACCATCGCTTCGGCTTCCTTGGCTGTCGCGCCCCCCTCGGCCGCAACGGCGCCACCCGACAGTGTTACAGCCACCATTGCCATCATTGCCATTCCGGACTTCATCAATTTGCTGCTCATTTCAATATTTCCTTTTTTCAAGACAATTCAAAAACTCACACTACATACACACCACAGTCAGACTGACATGTGATCCCAGGACTTGTCCCGCCACGCCGCAAAAGCCAGCGGTCGTTCAAGTCATTTCTAAAACACTTTTCGCGCGCCGTCATGGCTGCTCCCCATCGCTCCATACAAGTGGAGCAAGGGTGAACTTGGACGGGGCTGTCAACAGGCTGACTCTTATATGTGTTATCGGCAATTCGATTCGTTTACTTAGGGCATTCGCCCCATGTTTCCGCTTGAACACACAGCCACTCAGGTTTCGCACGCTGCACACGTAAAAAAGCCCGCAGTCCAAGAGGGCTGCGGGCCGTGCGATGGCATCGACGAGTCAGGCGATCGGCTTGCGATCTCGGGATGATGCTTCCCCGTCGAGCATATCAGAACTCTTCCCACTCGTCGTTGCCGCCGCCCCCCGCGGCTGCCAGCTTCTTCGGCCGAACAAGCGGCGCCGGCACCGCCTTGGGCTTGGCTTCGGCCGCCCTGTGCGGCATCGGCACGATTCGGTCGCTCAGCACCGGCAGTACCGCACGTGGGCTGTGGGCCCCCGCTTCCAGCCTGAACACGCTCACCGCCTCGGCCAGTGTGCCGGCCTGGTTCTGCAGGCTCTCGGCCGCCGCCGCGGCCTCCTCGACCAGCGCAGCGTTCTGCTGGGTCACGTCATCCATCTGCGTGATGGCCTGGTTGACCTGCTCGATGCCGGCGCTCTGCTCCTGGCTCGCCGCGGCAATCTCGCTCATGATGTCGGTGACGCGTTTGACCGAGCTGACAACCTCGTCCATGGTCTTGCCGGCTTCGTCCACCAGCTTGCCGCCGGCGTCGACCTTGCCGACCGAATCCTCGATCAGGCCCTTGATCTCCTTGGCGGCACTCGCGGAACGCTGCGCCAGGTTGCGCACTTCGGAGGCGACCACCGCGAAACCACGGCCCTGTTCGCCGGCACGTGCGGCTTCGACCGCAGCGTTCAAGGCGAGGATGTTGGTCTGGAAGGCGATGCCGTCGATGACGCCGATGATGTCGGAGATCTTCCTGGAGCTGTCCTTGATCGAGGCCATGGTGTCGACGACCTGTCCGACGACCTGGCCGCCCTTGACCGCAACGTCGGCGGTGGAGACAACAAGCTGGTTGGCCTGACGGGCGTTCTCGGCGTTCTGCCTGACGGTGCTGGTCAGCTCTTCCATCGAGCTGGCCGTTTCTTCAAGACTCGACGCCTGCGATTCGGTGCGCGAGGACAGGTCGGCATTGCCGGTGGCGATCTCGCGCGTAGCCACCGCAATGGCTTCGGTCGAATGCCGGATTTCACCAACCGTTGCAGTCAGGTTCTGGCGCATGGCGTTGATCGCGAACAGCAGGCTCGTGGTGTCGCCTTTCTCGAGGGCAACCGTCTTTGAGAAATCTCCCTCCGAGATTGCACGGGCCACTTCCACGGCATAGGCCGGCTCGCCGCCAAGCTGCTTCATGATGTGGCGCACCAGCCACCAGACGATCGCGCTTGCGACGACCAGCGCCGCCACCACGAGCACCAGCGTAATCGTCAGCATGCGCTGGCTAAACGCTGCCATCTCGGCCTTGGTGTTTTCAACCGCGGTGTTCTTTTCCTTGGTGAAGTCCATCAGGCGCGTCCGGATGTTGCGCCACACCGGGGTTTCTTCCAGACTGATCGCAGCAATGGCTGCCGCCTGGTCCGAACCCGCCAGCGAAACGATTTTCGCCTGGATGGGGATTTGCTGCTCGCGAAGCGCCACCACTTCCTGCAGGATCTTCAGGTCGGCGGGCGCGCTTGCGGCAAGGGCCAGTGCCTTCTCGCTGTTGGTCCTGAACTCGGCCGATGATGCCTCCAGGTTCTTGTAAGCTGCCTGATTGGTCGGGTCCATGACGATATTGCGCAAGGCCTGGCCCATTTGCAAACCATGGGCATAGAGATTGGTTGCTGCCTGGGCAAGCGCCAGATCCTGTTCCAGGAACTGTTCGAAGCGGTTCTTGTTGCTCTGCATGCCGGTCAGCGCCACGCCGATCGCCACGCTGAAAAGCATGAACACCATCCCCATGCTCATGATGATTTTCGATTTCAACTTCATTTCTGCACTACCTTCTAATCCACACTTCAATTTCGGTTAACGGCCAAGACGCTCGTCCATCCTGAGCCGCCCGCCCCACAGGAAACGATTTGTCTCCAGATTCAATGCAGGCCTGGCATCAGGGCAGACGACCACTCAGAACTCTTCCCACTCATCACTGCTTCCGCCGCCGGCGGCCAGTTTCTTCGGCCGCGCAGCGGGTGCCGGCATGGCTTCGGACTTGGTCTTCGGCGATGTCGACACGACGTCATTCAGGACCGGCAAGTCGGTGCGCACGGTGTAAGCACCTGCATCCAGCCTGAACACGCTCACCGCGTCGGCCAGCTTGGCCGCCTGGTCCTGCAGGCTTTCGGCCGCAGCCGCGGCTTCTTCCACCAGGGCGGCGTTCTGCTGCGTCGCGTCGTCCATCTGCGTGATGGCCTGGTTGACCTGCTCGATGCCGGAACTCTGCTCCTGGCTCGCCACGGCGATCTCGCTCATGATGTCGGTGACGCGCTTGACCGAGCTGACGATCTCGCCCATGGTCTTGCCGGCTTCGTCCACCAGCTTGCCGCCGGCGTCGACCTTGCCGACCGAATCCTCGATCAGGGCCTTGATCTCCTTGGCGGCACCGGCGGAGCGCTGGGCGAGGTTTCTGACTTCGGCGGCGACCACCGCGAAACCGCGCCCCTGCTCGCCGGCACGCGCAGCTTCCACTGCGGCGTTCAGCGCCAGGATGTTGGTCTGGAAGGCAATGCCATCGATGACGCCGATGATGTCGGCGATCTTCCTCGAGCTGTCCTTGATCGAGGCCATGGTGTCGATCACCTGACCCACGACCTGGCCGCCCTTGACGGCGACGTCAGAGGTGGATCCCACCAGCTGGTTGGCCTGACGCGCGTTCTCGGCGTTCTGCCTGACGGTGCTGGTCAGCTCTTCCATCGAGCTGGCGGTTTCTTCCAGGCTGGAGGCCTGCGATTCGGTGCGGGAAGACAGGTCGAGGTTGCCGGCGGCAATCTGGCTCGACGCGTGGGCCACGGTGTCGACACCGGCACGCACCTGGCCGACCACGCCCACCAGGCTCTCGTTCATGTCTTTCAGCGCCTGCAGCAGCTGACCGATTTCATTCGTCGAGTTGACGTCGATGCGCTGGGTGAGATCGCCCGCAGCCACGCCGCGCGCCAGTTTCACGGCGGCGTCCAGGGGGCGGGTGATGGCGCGGATCAGCCAGAAGCCGATCAGGGCGGCCAGCAGCACGCCGAACACGATGACCACGATGGAGATGTTGCGAACCAGAGCAAATCGGGTTTGCGCAGCCTCAAATTCAGCCTTGGCAATCTTGAGTTGCAAGGCAATCAACGCTTCCGCGCTTTGCCGCACTGCGGGGTAGGACGCTTTCATCTCCCCCTGCAGGATTTCACTGGCCTGCTGGAAATCATGGCCGCTCAAGGCGGCAAGCGCCGGCATCAGGCCTGCTCGGCCATAGCCAAGTCGGTTGGCGTCGAAGACGTCGGCGAGTTTCTTTTCTTCGGCAGTCAGCCGGTTGGCCGTATAGGCCTTCCAGGTCGTGTTGATTTCTTCTATCACCTGCCTGGCCTCGACGACCTGCTTGTCGACCACTGCCACATCTTCGGGGAAGGCCGATAACTGGCCGACAACCGCTTCGCCAACGAGGATCTGGTTTTTGTTGACCAGGGCAGAAATGCGTTCCAGCTGCCCCAGTGTGACCACCCTGTCCTCGTAGACACTCTTGAAGGCGCTGTTGGTCGAGCCCAGGCTTGTCAGGCCCATGATCCCGATGCCCATCAGCAGCAAGGAGAGGAAGCCGATCACAAATACCAGCCGCGACTTGATGTTCAGATTCGCCAACATTTTTTGCCTTTCATCCAATCTGATGCACATTCAATTCGAGCCTGCAAAACCAGCGCTGCCGATCGTCGTCTGGAAGCCTTCACAGCTGCGGCTCAGTTGATGCCGCCTGTGACATTGCGCACGCTCAGAACTCTTCCCACTCCTCGTTGCCACCACCCGCCACCGCAAGCTTCTTCGGTCGCGCAGCCGGCGCCGGCATGGCCTTGGGCGTGGCCTTGATGCCCTTCGCGTTGTTCGTGCGGATCGAGGTATTCGATGCAGCCGTCGCGCCATGGGCCGGGCGCACGCCATAGGCCCCCTGCTCCAGCTTGAACACGCTTACCGCCTCGGTGAGTTTGCTCGCCTGATCCTGCAGGCTCTCGGAGGCCGCCGCGGCCTCTTCCACCAGCGCGGCATTCTGCTGGGTCACGTCGTCCATCTGCGTGATCGCCTGGTTGACCTGTTCGATGCCGGCGCTCTGCTCCTGGCTCGCTGCCGCAATCTCGCTCATGATGTCGGTGACGCGCTTGACCGAGCTGACGATCTCTTCCATGGTGTGACCGGCTTTGTCCACCAGTTCGCTGCCGGCGTCGACCTTGCCGACGGAATCCTCTATCAGGCCCTTGATCTCCTTGGCGGCGCTGGCGGAGCGCTGCGCGAGGTTTCTGACTTCGGAGGCGACGACGGCGAAGCCGCGGCCTTGTTCGCCGGCACGCGCAGCCTCGACCGCGGCGTTCAGCGCCAGGATGTTGGTCTGGAAGGCGATGCCGTCGATGACGCCGATGATGTCGGAAATCTTGCGCGAGCTTTCCTTGATCGAGGCCATGGTGTCGACAACCTGGCCGACGACCTGGCCGCCCTTGACCGCGACATCGGCGGTGGACACCACCAGCTGGTTGGCCTGACGGGCGTTCTCGGCGTTCTGCCTGACGGTGCTGGTCAGTTCTTCCATCGAGCTGGCCGTTTCCTCAAGACTCGACGCCTGCTGTTCGGTGCGGGAGGACAGGTCGAGGTTGCCGGCGGCAATCTGGCTCGACGCGGTGGCCACGGTGTCGACACCGGTGCGCACCTGACCGACCACCCTCACCAGGCTGTCGTTCATGTCTTTCAGCGCCTGCATCATCTGACCGACTTCATTCGTCGAGTGGACCTCGATGCGTTGCGTCAGATCGCCTTCGGCCACGCCACGCGCCAGTTTCACCGCGGCATTCAGGGGGCCGGTGATGGAACGGATCAGCATGAAGCCGAGCCACGCGGACAGAACCAGGCCAATGGCAATCGCAGCGATGGCGATGTTGCGGCTGTTCGCGCTGCGCGCTTGTGCCAGTTCGTATTCCTGCTTGGCGACATCCAGTTGCAGCTTGGCCAGTGCGCCAATACCCTCACCAACGGGTTGATAGAGCGGGCGGATTTTATCCACCACGATTTGATTCGCCGCTTCGATATCGTTTGCGCGCAAGGCGGCGATTGCAGGCTTCAGGCCCTCGACGACAAACGCCTTGCGATCCACGGCAAATTTATCGGCCAGAACCTTCTCCTCCGGCGTGAGATAGGTCGCCATGTAGGCGTCCCAAATCTTGCTGATTTCCGCGATGTTGGTTTCGACTTTTGCGGTGGAATCGGCAATGACTTCCGGTGTAGGGGTGGCCAGGGCAGCCGTGATGGCAATCCGGTTTTTCAGCAACAGAACCTCAACATTCCCCACCTGGCCGAGCGGAATGGTGCGGTCCTCGTAAACCGTTTTCAGGCCCGCCTCGGTTTTACTCATGCCGCTGAGGCCGATGCCGCCGATGACGAGCAGCAGGGCCGACAGAAAAGCCAGAATGAATACCAGCCGCGCTTTGATGCTCAGATTCTTAAACACGTTCGTACTCTCCGATTTATGTGATTGGATTTATTGAATTATTCGATGATTGCTCAGGCCGCGATTTTCTCGATCAGCCCCATTTCGGCGCTGGACATCAGCTTGTCGATATCCACCAGGATCAGCATGCGCTCGTCGAGCGTGCCCAGGCCGATCAGATATTCGCTGTCGAAGCTCGTCCCCATCTCGGGGGAGGGTTTCACCT
>JAKBJA010000067.1:0-22128 GCA_021836225.1 Pseudomonadota bacterium
CGGCAGAGCGTCCAGAAAATCCGCCGGGGTGCGGCGCGAGGTGGTGAGCGTCCAGTGACGATCAGGCGTGCGCGCGAGGATGCTGTTGATCTGCACCTGGATCGCATCGCTGTCCCATTCGAAATGCGGCGAGGTGCCGCCGATCAGGAGCAGTCCATGGCCCGAATCGCGTGTCGCCGCTGGACGGATGCGGTTCAACGCGCCCTCGGTCACCAGTGTGTGCGCGTCTGCCGCGATGCCATCATGACGCGGCACGATGCACAGATCGAACCAGCGCCGCGGCAGGGTCGGCTTCATCAGCACCACGGTGCGTCCACCGCATGCACGCCGTGCCGCCAGCAGCGTCAGGTGGGTGGCGTGCCCTGCGCCGACGATCAGATCGGGTTCGGGGAGGAGAGGGCCGGGAAAGCGTTTCAGCAGCAGTGCCAGCCAAGCGCGCCAGGCCGGCAGCGCGGGGAGGGTGATCGTCTCGATGGGCGTGGCACGCGCCAGCGCCTCTGCCAGCCCAAGCGACTGGTTCAGATGGCCCGGCTTGCCGTCGCTGGCGATCCAGACGATCCGTGGTGGATGCATTCCGGCCGTGTCAGACAATGAACCGCCCCGTATCCCGCCAGGGGGCATACCGGGCCTGGATCAACCGCTCATCGAGGAAGCAGGCCTGCATGAACCCGGCATGGTTGGCATCGAGCGACGGATGGGCAGGAGCGTGGGGCATGAAGGCGCAGCGTGGGCTTGGGTGGCGCAAAGTTTAAACGATCTTGCGATGACGGCGGCCACTACAGCGCTTCGCTCCACCGGCGTTCAAGCGCGGCCTGCCAGCGATACGGCGCGGGGTCGAGGGCTGGCGTGTTGCCATCCATCAGGTCGGCCAGCAGTTCGGCCGAAGCGGGCGCCATCGTCACGCCATAGCGGTAATGCCCGGTGTTGACGAACACGTTGTCGAAATCGGGATGGCGGTCGATGGCCGGAATATTGTCCGGCGAGCCGGGCCGCAGCCCGGCCCAGTGCTGTACCGGCTGCAACCCGGCCAGCACGGGCAGCAATTCGGCAGCCTCGCTATGCAAACGCTGACGCGTTGCGGCGTCGGTCGATTTGTCGAACCCCGCATCCTCCAGCGTGCTGCCCACCAGCACATGACCGTCGCGGCGTGGAATCAGATACAGCCCGTTGCGATACAGGATCGTGTCGAGTACGCCCGGTTCCAGCTTGAACAGCAGCATCTGGCCGCGGATCGGACGGATGTTCGGTACGCCGGCCAAGCCCGGCAGCGCGATCCCCGCCCATGCCCCGGTGGCCAGCACGAACCGGTCAGCGGCGAACGAGCCCTGTGCAGTGCGGACGGCCGTCATCTGACGCGACCGGGGGATGACCGCTTCAGCCGCACAGTGTGCATGGATGGCCCCGCCCAGCCTCACCACGGCTTCCTGCAGCGCCGCCAGCAGACGCGGATTGCGAACCTGCGCGATATCCGGCAGCCAGAGGCTGTCGCCTGTATTGGTGCGCTGTGCCGTCAGGCCGTGTGCCTCGCACCAGGCGAGCGCCGCATCGGGTTGGGTCGCCCCCAGCACATGCATGCCGCACCGCCAGTATTCGGCGACACGCCCAGACCGTGCTTCGATATCCCCGACCCAGTCCGCATAGGCCGCCATCGAACGCAGCGCCAGTCCGGACAGCGGCTCCGCGTAATCCCACGGCAACAGCGGCGACAGGATTCCACCCCCCGCCCAGGATGACTCGCCGCCAACGGGGCCGCTGTCCAGCAGAGTGACTTTGTGGCCGCGCTTCAATAAGGCCAAGGCAGCGCTCAAGCCAGAGACGCCGGCGCCGATAATAAGGATGTTATGCGTCAATGAAAAAGCCCGAAATTGCCGTTCATTCTAGCAAACAGGCCACCAGTCAGCAGACGCTGGAGCTTGTGGGTGCGGATGGATTAAGTTGAGGCTCGTAAACAATCGTGAAAAAAATGACTACCAAACAAACCGGATTCACGCTGATCGAGTTGATGGTCACCATTGCGGTGCTGGGCATCCTGTTGTCGATTGCCATCCCCGCCTTCCAGAACATGGTGCTCAACAGCCGCATTACGGCGCAGGCCAACCAGGCGATCACTGCGCTCAACTACGCGCGCAGCGAAGCGGTCAAGCGTGCCGCACCCGTAACGGTGTGTTCTACCAATGGCGGGGCGGCCTGTGCCGGCTCAACGAACTGGTCCACCGGATGGATGGTGTTTGCCGATGCGGATGGAGACGGGACGGTTGACGCGGGCGAGGCAGTGCTGCGGGTCTGGCCGGCGCTCGGCGGCAGCAATACGCTCACTGCCGGAGCCCACTTGCGGGTCACCTTCACGGCCACCGGATTCGCAACCGGGTTTAACGACACTTTCCGTCTTTGCGACTCACGTGGAAAGGACCACGCGCGAGCCATCATCATCAACGCCATGGGCCGGTCATATGTTGAAAAGGGGACTGCACAATGTCCATGATTAGCGGCCAAGCCCGCAATGCCAGACATTCCATGCGAGGGTTCACCTTGCTGGAAGTGCTCGTGGCTGTTCTCGTGATGTCCATCGGTCTGCTCGGCTTGGCCGGGCTCATGGCATCGAGTCTGAAAAATTCGCATAGCGCCTACCACCGTACCCAGGCAACCTGGTTGGCCTATGACGTGCTCGATCGCATGCGGGCGAACCGTCAGGTTGCGCTGGCAGGGGGCTATAACCTTGCCCTGGACGCAGCCCCGGGCGGCAACGGCCTGGCAAAGGCCGATCTGGCCGAGTGGGACACTGCTTTGGCAGGCACGCTGCCAGCCGGCGATGGCTCGATAGCCGTCGCGGGTGGTGCCGTCACCATCATTGTCGAATGGAATGACGAGCGAGCGGGCGGCGAAGCCGACCAGCAATTTCGAGTGGATTCGCAACTATGAGAACGCCCTTCCTGATGATGTCTAGTGAAAGACAGCGGGGCTTCTCGCTGGTGGAACTCATGGTTGCCATGACGATCGGCTTGATCGTTCTGGCCGGAGTGGCATACCTGTATCTGGAAAGCCGACAGTCATTCCGCAGCATGGACAACCTCTCCCGCATGCAGGAAAGCGCGCGTTATGCGCTGGAAATCATCTCGCGCGACATCCGCATGGCAGGTTACCGGGGGTGCGCAAGTTCAAGCGGGGAATTCCACAACACGCTGAACAAGAACGGCGAATCTGCCTATAACTTTGGGTTTCCCATCAATGGGTATGATGCGGTGGGCGCCGGATGGTCCCCGGCTTTGACAAATGATACGGGTGGACTGGGAAAAATTACTGGGCCGACAATTCTGGCAGGGACCGATGCCATCATCCTGCGCAGCGCGTTTGGCGGTGGCGTGACGGTAACAAAAGAGCCGGGCAAAACCTCCGCCGACATCAAGGTGACGGCGCCGAATGACCTGGAACCTGGCGACATCGTCATGGTGACGAACTGCAAGGCTGCCAGCGTACTTCAAATCACCGCGCCGTACGGCAAAGGCGAAGAGAACATCGTCCACAATACCGGCGCTGGCTTGCCGGGCAATTCGACCACGGACCTTGGCGAGAAATATTCCGACAGCGGCGGCGAGATTATCAAGATGCAGAGCAAAAGCTATTTCATCCGCACCGGTGCCGACGGCCGGCCGGCCTTGTGGCAGTTCGATAACTACAAGGCCGCTGGCGGGGACAATCCCGCGGAAATCGCGAATGGCGTGGAGAACATGCAGATCCTGTACGGCCTCGACACGACGGGGGACGGCATCGTCGAAAACTACGTCAAGGCCGACGCGGTAGCCAACTGGGAACAGGTGGCAGCGGTCCGCATCAGCCTGCTGGTGGCCGGCAACGATGACAACGTCACGACTTCCAAACAGAAGTACACCTACGACGGTGCTCTGGTCACAGCGGCAGACCAAAGACTGCGCCAGGTGTTCACCACCACCGTCAGCGTGCGTAACAGAACGCAGTAGGAGACAGATCATGCGCACCTCACGATCCTTGAGTAGCGGCCAACGGCGCCAGGCCGGCGTGGCGCTTATAACCGGGCTGATTTTCCTGGTGATGCTGACCCTCATCGCCCTCGCCGCCATGCAGTCGACGACGCTGGAAGAGCGCATGGCGGGCAACGCGCGCAGCCGCGATCTGGCCTTTCAAGGGGCGGAAGCGGCCGTGCGCGCGGCCGAAGTCGTGCTCAGCGGAGCGAGCCTGCCGCCCTTCAACGGCAGCAAGGTGGGTTACTACGCACAACTGGCCAACGCCGCCTCGACCGACTACTGGAAGGCCTATGACTGGGACGGGAAGTCTGTGGCCTACGTCGGCACGCTCACTGGCGTGAAGGAGGCGCGCTTTGTCGTTGAGGCACTGCCGGCAAACATGGCCAGCGGCGGCGACGATAGCCTGGTGGCGAAGCCGCTCAGTGGCGGCGAGATTTTCCGTATCACTGCACGCGGCATCGGCACCGACGGAACCTCAACCGTCATTTTACAAACCACTTTCCGCAGAAGCATTTAAGAAGCCAGGCTGCAAAACTCAAGGAGTAGTCATGAAAACCTGCCATCCGATCCGGTCTTTCAGCCTTGCGGCTGCCCTGCTTTTGCCCGCACTGCCCTCGCAGGCCGTGGCACCGATCGCGCTGCCGTCCGCACCGCTCTATCTGGCAGGCGGCGTCGCTCCCAACCTGGTGGTGACGCTGGACGACTCGGGGTCGATGGCGTGGGGCTATGTGCCTGACTCAATGGCTAAAAATGCACGCGTAACCAGCGGGTGTGGCCACTCGATTTTTTATAACTACGATGGCAGCGATACCAAAAGATATTTTCTGTCGGGCGATTACAACGCGCAGTACTACAATCCTGCCACCACCTACCTTCCGCCGCTGAAGGCCGACGGGACACCGTACACGACGTCATACAGCAGCGCGTATCTCAACGGCTTCGATATCAGCTCGACACCGGTCGACCTGTCCAGCGGGTATCAGCCTTCGTTCGGCTTCCAGCCCAAGTCCAACCATTGCTACGCGCGGCATCCCGCCGTCGACAGCGGATCCGCCAAGCAATTCAGCAGCGATACGGTCAACGTCGCCGCCTACTATTATCGTTACCAGACGGGCGGAGGAAGCTGCACCGGTGGCGGCATTTCAAAGACCAATGAAGACTGCTACGTTTACACGACTGTTGGCGCGAGTGAGCAGCAGAACTTTGCCAACTGGTATTCGTTCTACCGTACGCGCAACCTTGCGACCGTCAGCGCCGCAACCCGCGCATTCAATAACCTGCCCGACAGCATGCGGCTAGCGTGGCAGGCGTTGAACAGCAGTTGCGATGACTTCTCCGGCACAGGGTGCGCGGGCTGGGATAGCACAAAAATCGATAATCGTATCCGCGCCTTGAGCAGCAGCCACAAGCAGGATTTTTTCAAATGGCTGGAAAAGCTTCCGGCGAACGGGGGCACCCCGCTGCGCGCTGCCCTGGGCCGGGCGGGGGAGTATTACCGGACCACGACCGGAACCAACAACCCCTATGCCGAGGATCCCCAGGTAACCGAAGGCACGCAGCATGCCTGCCGTGCAAACTACTCGATCCTGATGACTGACGGCATATGGAACGGCAGCGCGGCAAGCAAGGTGAGCGACTCGGACAATGTGGACAACAAGTCCGTAAGCCTGCCCGATGGCACCGCTTACACGCCTGCCTCGCCCTATGCGGATGCCAACTCGGGATCCCTCGCCGACGTTTCGTTCTATTACTGGTCGACCGACCTGCGTACCGACCTCACCAACAACGTGCCGCGCAGCCCGCGCACCCTGGACAAGCTGGTCGAAGACGGAGACCCCATACCCCCCGCCGACTACTTCGACGCCAAGAACGACCCGGCCAGTTGGCAGCACATGTCGACCTTCACCGTGGGTCTCGGCCTGACCAACTGGTTCTCGACGCTGACCCCCGCGCTGACCTGGGCTGGCGACACCTACACTGGCAGCTATCCTGACCTGGCATCCGGAGACCTGAGTCCATTGTGGCCGGTCACCGGCGGGGACAAGGCCGGCAACGTCGCCGACCTCTGGCATGCCGCGATCAACGGCCGCGGCCTGTTCTTCAGCGCCGAAGATCCTCAATCGCTCAGTGATGCGATGCAGGAAATGGTAAACAACATCATCAGCCGCAGTTCGTCGGCCGCGTCGATCGCCACCAACTCCAGGCGGCTGGACACCAGCACCAATATCTACCAGGCAAGTTTCGACTCGGGCAACTGGACCGGGGAACTGGAGGCTTTTTCGATCAAGGCCGACGGCACCCTGGGCGACTCCCAGTGGACGGCCAGTTCCAAGATTCCGGCCGCGGCGGACCGCAACATCAAGACCTTGAACGATGCAACAGGCAATGGCGTTGATTTCGCCTGGGGAAGCATCAGCGCATCGCAGCAAACTGCGCTGGGCGCGGAAACCGTGTTGAACTATCTGCGCGGCGATCAGAGCAATGAGCAGAGCAAGTGCGGCACCTGCACTTACCGCAACCGCACCTCACTGCTCGGCGACATCGTCAACTCCGACCCGCTGTTTGTGAGCGAGGAGAACTTCGGCTACGACAAGCTGAGCGGCGATGAGGGCACAAACTACGTGACCTACATGGCCGGCAAAAGCGCCAAGAACCCGATGATTTACGTGGGGGCCAACGATGGCATGCTGCACGCGTTTAGCGCCAAAATGGGCTGGGCGGATACGGACCCCCTGGTGGATTCCGACGGCGACGGCAACAAGGCCAACGATAAAAACGAGTCGGTGGCGACCGCCGATTCCGGAAAGGAGTTGTTCGCCTATGTGCCGGCGCTGGTGTATGCGAATCTCCCCGAACTGACGAAGCCGGGCTATAGCCATAAGTATTTTGTCGACGGCGCGCCGACCGTGGGCGATGTCTACTATGGCGGCATGACATGGAAGACCGTGCTGGTCACGCCGCTGGGTGCGGGGGGGCGCGGTGTGTTTGCGCTCGATATCTCCAAGGATTTTTCAAGCAATGACTTTGGCGGGGGCGACGTGCTGTGGGAGTTTGACGGCAAGAATGCCGCTGCTGGCAGCACGCTGAATGACATGGGCTACCCGGTGGGCAGTGCTGCAATCGGCCGCTTCAGTGACGGGAAATACTACGCGGTGTTTGGCAACGGCTATGGCAGCGCGAATTGCAGATCGGCCCTGTACATGGTGCAGATCGACGCGCCCTCGAATGTGAAGTTCTTTGATACGGGCAAAGGGGATTGCTCGTCTGATGCAACCCAGAACGGGATGTCCACCCCCAGCCTGGTCGATTACGACGGCGACCGCATCATCGACGCGGTGTTTGCCGGTGACCTGTTGGGGAATTTGTGGAAATTCGATTTCTCCGCAGCAACATGGAAGATCGCGCTTGGTGGTCAACCCATGTTTACGACGGCGTCGGGCCAACCCATAACCGCGCCGGTGGAGGTGGGCCCAGCGCCTTCTGACGCATCGGGCAAGGCCATGGTCTATTTCGGTACCGGGCGCTACCTGCTTAGCGGGGACGAGACCAACAAGACGGTGCAAACGTTTTACGGGTTGCTGGACGAAGACAAAGTGGTTACCAGCTTGAACAAGCAATCCATTGGTTATGAAGACGCGACTGCGCGGGTGGTCTTCGATGGTAACGATGGGACTGTGAACTGGAAATCCCAGCAGGGATGGTATCTGAACCTGCTTCCGCCTTCGGGAACGGCACAGGGTGAGCGGGTTCTGAGCCCCCCCCTGTTGCGTTACGGCAGGGTGATCTTCAATACGTCCATTCCGTCGTCCGATCCCTGTGTTCTGGGTGGAACCGGCTGGCTGATGGAACTGGAGGCTGCGACGGGTAGCACGCTGTCCTACAGTGCCCTGGACATGAACGACGACGGCCTGTTCGATGAAAAGGACTACGTCGTCATCGGCAAAGACAACAAGGGAAATGATATTAAATCGCCGGTCGCAGGCAAGAAGTCGGGTTCGATGTCGCTCAACCAGCCGACGGTCATTACCGCAGGCGCCAAGGAGTTCAAGTTCAATTCGGACATCAAGAAGGGGATCAGCGTCACCACTGAAAAATCCGGAACGAGCAATCCGCGCAGCTCCTGGCGGCAACTCCAGTAATGGCGGACTCGACCTTTGAAAGGACAGGCATGAAAAACATGAATTACGGTCGCGCTCTGAATGCACGCAAGCAGGCTTCCGGCATCACGCTGATCGAGCTGATGGTCGTGGTCGCGATCATCGGCATATTGGCTTCCATTGCCTACCCGTCCTATACGCAATACTTGCTACGGGCGAACCGCGCCGAGGCGAAGGCCATCCTGACGGAAACGGCGCAGTTCATGGAGCGTCATTTCACGACTGCGGGTACCTATGTCGGTGGCGCACTCTTGTCGAATGTGTCACCCAAGGGAGCGACCGGCACTGCTATCAAATACGACATCAGTTTTTCCGTGGACCCGACGGCGACAGCCTTTGAATTGCAAGCCGCACCCAAAGGGGGCCAGACCAAAGACAAATGCGGAACCTTGACCTTGTCGAATACGGGAGTGCAGGGCGCAGATGGAAAGAAAAATGATCCAATCGTGGTGGAGTGCTGGTGAAACAGGAAACCGTAGAACGTCGGTGCCGCTGTTAGCCCAGGCCCTTGGGCAATGGAAACCCGACTTTCTCCTGCACGCCATCCAGATCGGCCACCGAGTCGATACCCAGCTGATTCAGTCGCTCGATGACTGCGCGCACCAGAACTTCCGGCGCTGACGCGCCGGCAGTCACGCCAATCTGCTTCTTTCCACTGATCCATTGCGGGTCGATTTCCCCGGCGTTGTCGACCATATAGGCCGGCACGCCGAGATTCTCGGCGACTTCGCGTAACCGGTTGGAGTTGGAGCTGGTCGGCGATCCCACTACGATCACCACGTCGCACTGCGGTGCCATGGCCTTGACCGCATCCTGGCGGTTTTGCGTGGCGTAGCAGATGTCGTCCTTCTTCGGGCCGGTAATATTGGGGAAGCGCGCACGCAGGGCGTCGACCACGCGCGCGGCGTCGTCGACCGACAGCGTGGTCTGGGTGACGTAGGCGAGCCTGTCGGGATCGCCGACCCGCAGGCGGGCGACGTCTTCCGGCGTTTCGACCAGGTACATGCCTCCCTCGGACTGCCCCAGGGTGCCCTCGACCTCGGGGTGGCCCTTGTGGCCGATCATCACGATCTCGTAGCCCCTGTCGCGCATCTTGCTGACCTCGACGTGCACCTTGGTGACCAGCGGGCAGGTGGCGTCGAACACGTTCAGCCCGCGCGCTTCGGCTTCGGCGCGCACGGCCTGCGACACGCCGTGGGCACTGAAGATGACGGTGGCGCCCGCGGGGACTTCGGAGAGTTCCTCGACGAAGATCGCGCCCTTGGCCTTGAGGTCGTTGACGACGTAGGTGTTGTGCACGACTTCGTGGCGCACATAGATCGGCGCGCCGAACTTTTCCAGCGCGCGTTCGACGATGGCAATGGCGCGATCGACGCCGGCACAGAAGCCGCGCGGATTGGCGAGAAGGATGGTGGGCGTCATGGGCGGGTTTCCGGTGTCACAGGATGCGTTCGATTTCAACTTCGAATTCGATGAACAGATCGGTGAGCGGGTGGTTGAAGTCGACCTTCACTGCCTCGTCGCCGATTTCCAGGATGCGTCCGGCCAGCGTCTGGCCGTTCGGCATGACGAATTCGACCAGCTGATCGACCTCGAATTCCATGTCGGCAGGCAGATCGGATTTGGGCAGCGTCTGGATCAGTTCGGGCTGGCTCTCGCCGAAGGCCTGCCAGGGCTCGAGCAGGAACACGTGACGCTCGCCGGGTACGAGATCGATCAGCCATTGCTCCAGCATCGGCGCCAGCGTGCCGTCGCCGAGCGTCACGGTCTCCGGCTCGGCATCGTCGAAATTGGAGATGAGATCATCGCCGCCGCGCGGACGCAGCGCGTAGCGCAGCTGCAGGGTGTCGCCGAGGGCGACGGTGCGTGCATTCATGATGTTTTCGGCGCAGTGGACTTGCCGCGCAGGCTATCCCAGATCAGCATCGCGGCGCCGACGGTGATGGCGGAATCCGCCACGTTGAATGCTGGCCAGGCAAAGCTGTGGTAGTGGAAATATAAAAAATCCACTACATGGCCAAGCACCACGCGGTCGATGACGTTGCCGAGCGCGCCGCCGAGCACCAGCGCGAGCGAAAATGCCAGCCGTGGCTCGTGTGCATGGCGTTTCAACAGCCGCACGATGACCACGGTGGCGATGATGCCGACGGCGATGAAGAACCAGCGCTGCCAGCCGCCTGCATCGGCGAGGAAGCTGAATGCCGCGCCGGTGTTGTGCACCCGCACCAGCGAAAAGAAGGGCAGCACCGGGATGAATTCCTGGTAGTCGAGCGTGACCGACACCCACCACTTGGTGAGGTGGTCGAGCACGATGACGGCGAACGCGAGGCCCAGCCACTTGCGCATTGCCGGATCCAGTGACTTAAGCATGGGTGCGCGGTTCTCCAGGACCATACAGATTACTCACACAGCGGCCGCACAGGCCGGGATGCTCGGCGTGCGCGTCGACGTCATGCCGGTAGTGCCAGCAGCGGTCGCATTTCTTCGCCGCGCTCGGGGTGACTTCGACACGGTCGGCTCCGGCTGCGATCACGCGCGCCTGCGAGGTGATCAATACAAATCTCAGGTCATCGCCCAGCGGCGACAGCAGGGACTGGGTTTCAGGACTGGCGTGCAGGGTGACGTCGGCCTGCAGCGACGAGCCGATGCCGCCGGCGACGCGTACGGTCTCAAGTTCCTTTTGCACCTCGGCGCGCACCGCGCGGATGTGGGTCCAGCGATCGAGCAGCTCGGCCTCACCAGCCTGCGCCGGCAGGTCGTGCCAGGTGTGCAGGAACACCGAATCGTCCCCTGTCAGTTGCGTCCACACTTCCTCGCCGGTGAACGACAGGATCGGCGCCATCCAGCGCGTGAGCGCGTGCGTCAGGTGATGCAGCGCGTTCTGCGCGGCCCGCCGTGCGCGGCTGTCGGCGCCGCTGGTATAGAGGCGGTCCTTCAGGATGTCGAGGTAGAAGCCGCCGAGGTCTTCCGAGCAGAAGCCCTGCAGTTTCTGCACGATGAAGTGGAATTCGTAGGCGTCGTAATGCGCCTGCAGCTCGCCCTGCAGCTTGCGCGTCATCGCCAGCGCATAGCGGTCGATTTCCAGCCAGTCTTCAACCAGCATCGCATGCATTTTCGGATCGAAGTCGGACAGGTTGGCGAGCAGGAACTTCAGCGTGTTGCGGATCCGCCGGTAGCCTTCCACCACGCGCTTGAGGATTTCGTCCGAGATGGTGAGCTCGCCCGAATAGTCGGTGGTCGCCACCCACAGCCGCAGGATGTCGGCGCCGTACTGGTCCATCACCTTCTGCGGCGAGACGACGTTGCCCTTCGACTTGCTCATCTTGTGGCCCTTGCCGTCGACCACGAAGCCGTGGGTGAGCAGGGCCTGGTAGGGCGCGCGGCCGTCGGTGGCACAGCCGGTGAGGAGCGACGACTGGAACCAGCCGCGATGCTGGTCCGAGCCTTCGAGATAGAGGTCGGCCGGATGCGCGAGTTCGGGGCGGCGCTTCAGCACGCAGGCGTGGGTGACGCCCGAATCGAACCAGACGTCGAGCGTGTGGCCGGTCTTGTCGTAGTGCGCGGCGTCGTCGCCCAAAAGCTCGGCCGGGTCGAGCGCGAACCAGGCCTCGATGCCGGCCGCTTCGACGCGCTTCGCCACGATCTCCAGCAATTCCGCGGTGCGCGGATGCAGTTCGCCGGTTTCCTTGTGGGTGAAGAAGGGCATCGGCACGCCCCAGTTGCGCTGGCGCGAAACGCACCAGTCGGGGCGGTTTTTGATCATCGCCTCCAGCCGTGCACGCCCCCAGTGCGGGAAGAACTGGGTGGCGTCGACCGCCGCCATCGCCTGCTCACGCAGAGTTTTCTCGCCGCCGGCTTCCATGCCGATGAACCACTGCCGCGTCGCGCGGAAAATGATCGGCGTCTTGTGGCGCCAGCAGTGCGGATAGCTGTGCAGCAGTTTTTCGTGCGCCAGCAGGTTGCCGCTGGCCTCCAGGGTTTCCAGGATCAGCGGGTTGGCCTGCCAGATGCTCATGCCGCCGACCAGCGGCACGCTGGCGTAGAAGCGGCCGTCGTCGCCCACCGGGTTGTCGACTTTGAGACCGTAGCGGCTGCCCACCACGTAGTCGTCGAGACCGTGGCCGGGTGCGGTGTGCACGGCGCCGGTGCCGGCGTCCGCGGTGACGTGGTCGCCCACGATCACAGGCACCTGGCGTTCCTGGAACGGGTGCCACAGCAGCACGCCTTCGAGCGCCTGACCGGTGGTGTGCGCGAGTACCTCGGCGCCGTCGGCGAGGCCGTAGCGTGTCAGCGCGGCTTCGCGCAGGCTGTCGGCCAGGATCAGCAGGCCCTTGGCGGTGCGCACCAGCGCGTACTGGAAATCGGGGTGCAGCGCCACCGCCTGGTTGGCCGGCAGCGTCCACGGCGTGGTGGTCCAGATGACGATCCGGACCGGTTCGCTGATCGTTGTGATGTCGAAGCGGCGCGCGAGGTCGGCGGGGTCAGCCACGGCAAAGCCGACATCGATCGCGGGCGAGGTCTTGTCCTCGTACTCGACCTCGGCCTCGGCCAGCGCCGAGCCGCAGTCGACGCACCAGTGCACCGGCTTGGCGCCCTGGTAGAGGTAGCCGGCCTGCTGGATCTGCCCCAGTACGCGCAGGCTGTCCGCCTCGAACTGAAAGTCCATCGTGCGATAAGGATGGTCCCAGTCGCCCAGCACGCCGAGGCGGATGAAGTCGGCTTTCTGGCGCTCGATCTGTTCGGCGGCGTAGGTGCGGCACAGCTCGCGGAATTTCGACGGGGGAATGTCCTTGCCGTGGGTCTTTTCCACCTGCAGCTCGATCGGCAGGCCGTGGCAGTCCCAGCCCGGCACGTAGGGCGCATCGAAGCCGGAGAGGGTCTTGGCCTTGACGATGATGTCCTTGAGAATCTTGTTCACCGCGTGGCCGATGTGGATGTCGCCGTTGGCGTAGGGGGGGCCATCGTGCAGGATGAATTTCGGCCGGCCGGCCGTCGCCTTGCGGATCGCTTCGTAGCGTTTTTTCTCCTGCCAGCTTTTCACCCAGCCGGGTTCGCGCTTGGCGAGATCGCCGCGCATCGGGAAGGGGGTGTCGGGCAGGTTGAGCGTGTTTTTGTAGTCAGGCATGACGTTGCTTCATGAATTGTTTGGCGTTGTCGACGTCGCGGCGGATCTGCGCAACCAGGCTGTCGAGGTCGGGATATTTTTCTTCGTCGCGCAGCTTGTGCAGGAAGTCCACGCGCACGCGGCGGCCGTAGATCTCGGCGTTGAAATCGAACAGGTGCACTTCGAGCACGGGCACGGCGTCCGCGCCCTTAACCGTGGGGCGCTTGCCCAGACTCGCCACCCCTTGCAGCGGCTCGCCGTTGAGGCCACAGAGCTCGACCGCGAAAATCCCCATCAGCGGCGGCCGGTTGTGCTTGAGCTGGATGTTGGCGGTGGGGAAGCCAATATCGCGTCCCAGCTTGTCGCCGTGCACCACGCGACCCGAGATGCTGTAGGGGCGGCCCAGCAGTCGCGCGGCGTGCTCGAGTTCGCCGGCGGCGAGCGCCTGGCGCACAGCGGTGGACGAAGACCGCTCGCCTGCGACCTCGACCGTTGGCAGGGATTCGGCGTCGAAGCCGAGCCGCTCTCCAGCCTGTTTAAGCAACGCAAAGTCGCCCGCGCGCTTCGCGCCATAGCGGAAATCGTCGCCCACCAGCACGTAGCGCGCCTCGAGCGTCGTGCCCAGCACCTGTTCGATGAAGGCTTCGGCAGTCAGCGCCGAGAACGTTCGGTCGAAGCGGAACACGTGCAGGCGGTCGATTCCCATCCGCTGCAGGCATTCGGCCTTTTCGCGCAGACTGGACAGCCGCGCGGGCGCCTGCTCGGGGGCGAAAAACTCACGCGGGTGCGGCTCGAAACTCAGCACGCACGTCTGCAGGCCGCGCGCCTGCGCCACGTCCTGCAGACGTGCGAGCATGGCCTGGTGCCCCAGGTGCAGGCCATCGAAGTTGCCGATGGTGACCGCGTGGGGTGTGCCGAGTGGACGAAAACCGTGGGTGATGCGCATGGATTGATGCGTATGGCGGCGTGACGCCGCGAAAAAGGCTTAATTCTAGCCGATTCAGGGCCTTATTCGGCGGCGCGGCGGGCAAACTGGCGCGGCCGGAAGCCCATCAGGCCGAGGGCGGCGAAATACAGAACAATGCCGCCGCCGACCAGCAGCGACAGCCGGACCGCACGGTCGAGGAAGCCCGCCGCCAGCCACCACTGCGATTCACCCATGGCATAAAAGAGCATCGCCGCCATCAGCGAAACCGCCAGCAGCACACGCAGGAAATAGCCGGCCCACCCTGGCTGGGGGTGGTAGATCCGGTGCTTTTTCAGCAGATGCAGCAGCAAGCCGGCGTTGAGGCAGGCGCCCAGCCCGATCGCCAGCGCGAGGCCGGCATGGCCGAGCGGAAAGATGAAGGCGAGGTTCATCAGCTGGGTGGCGACGAGGGTGATGATGGCGATCTTGACCGGCGTCCGGATGTTCTGCCGCGCGTAAAAACCGGGCGCCAGTACCTTGACCAGGATCAGCCCGACCAGTCCCACGCTGTAGGCGACCAGTGCCCGCTGGGTCATGGTTACGTCGGTTGCGGTGAATGCGCCGTAATTGAACAGGGTGGCGATCAGCGGCACGGCTAGCACCGCCAGCGCGGCGGCAGCCGGCAGCGCGAGCAGCAGGGTCAGGCGCAGCCCCCAGTCGAGCAGCTTCGAATAGTCGGCCGGGTTGTCGTCGGCATAATGTTTGGCCAGGCTGGGCAGCAGGATGGTGCCGAGTGCCACGCCCAGCATGCCGGCGGGGAATTCCATCAGGCGGTCGGCGTAATACAGCCACGACACGCTGCCGCTGGCCAGAAACGACGCGAGGATGGTGTTGATCAAGAGGCTGATCTGGGCAACCGAGACGCCCAGCGTCGCTGGGGCCATCAGTTTCAGGACGCGCCTGAGGCCGGGATCGTCGAAATGCCAGGTCGGGCGCGGCAGCATGCGGATCTTCAGCAGGTGCGGCAGCATCCAGACCAGTTGCAGCACCCCACCCAGCGCCACGCCCCAGCCCAGCGCCAGCACCGGCGGGTCGAAATAAGGCGCCAGCCACAGCACGGCGACGATCATGGCGACGTTGAGCAGCACCGGCGCGAACGCCGGCACCGAAAACTTGCTGTGGGTGTTGAGAATGCCCGCCGCCAGCGCCACCAGTGAGATGAAGACGATGTAGGGGAAAGTGATGCGCAGCAAGCTGACGGTCAGCGCGAACTTGCCCGGGTCGGCGCGGAAGCCCGGCGCGCTGACATAGGCGACCCAAGGCGCGCCAACGACCCCCAGCAGCGCAATCCCGACCAGCGCCAGCGTGAGGACGGTGCCAACCTGGTTGACCAGAATCTGCGTGGCGTCGTGGCCGCGGCGGTTCTTGTATTCGGCCAGGATGGGCACGAAGGCCTGCGAGAACGCACCCTCGGCGAACAGGCGGCGCAGCAGGTTGGGGATCTTGAAGGCGACGAAGAAGGCGTCGGTCAGCATCCCGGCACCGAATACGCGGGCGATAATGGCGTCGCGTGCGAATCCCAGGATGCGGGAGAGCAGGGTCATGCTGCTGACCGCAGCGAGGGCTTTGAGGAGATTCATGGATGGTGGCGTTTTGCGCGCATTGTGCGGGTCGGGCGCATCGACTGCAACAACGTATAAACTGCTTGATTTATGGCGGGGATTTCCCGTACAATCGCCGCCTTTGGTGAATTCGCCCGCTTGCAAACGGGGCGATCAAGTTTGAATTTGCTGCGCCCCATCGAAAACAGGGCGCGGAGACTAGATTAATTTGTCCTGCGCATTATGCAGGGCGCCTATCGATCATAATGCCCCGCCTCTGGCTGGGCTTACAGGAGCAGAATCTTATGGCGAACTCCGCCCAGGCGCGCAAGCGCGCACGTCAAGCCAGCGCCCAGCGCGACAGCAACATGAGCCAGCGTTCGGAACTCCGCACCGCGATCAAGAAAGTGCGCAAGGCGATCGAGGCTGGCGACAAGGCCGCCGCCCAGCAGGTTTTCCAGTCGTCCATGGGCCTGATCGACAGCATCGCCGACAAGAAAATCGTGCACAAGAACAAGGCCGCGCGCCACAAGAGCCGCCTGTCCTCGGCTGTCAAGGCGATGGCCTGAGCCGGCCTGCTGAAGCAGCCTGATCTGCACAATAAAAAACGCCGCTTGATGCGGCGTTTTTTATTTCCGGGGATGCGCGGCTTCAGTCAGCGTTTTCGGTCAGCAATTCGTTGGCCTCGGCAAAGGTCTGCAAAAAACGGTAGGCGTTGGGATCGGACGTCTTGAGCTTTTTGTCTACGACCACGCAGCGAATGCCGTCCAGTGTTTTGGGTTGTACGTAGGGCGAGTAATTGGTGCGGTTGTTGGGATCGATCACGGCGAACGCACCTGCCAGACGATCGGCCCAGTCGCTCGGCCGGAACCGGTTGCCCTTGGTGGTGATGCCGCGAATGATGAAGGCGGCGTTGGCGGAAGCGTCATCCATGAGTGGGCAGGGGCTTGAGGAATTGCCGGATTTTAACACGCAGCCCGGGAGGCCGTGGCTACGCCGCTTGCGCGTTAGCGACATTTTGAAGATACTTGCGCCAGTTTGCCCGACCAAATTGGTCAACTATTCAAAAGAGGAGAGAAGATGAAAAACCCGCTGGATTCGCTATGGGGCACCGTCATCGCCGGCGTTGTGCTCACTGCTGTGCTGTATGTTTTTGCCAGAAACTTTTTGGCTTGAGGGAGAGGAAAAAATAATGGAAAACGTCGATATCGTCTCCGCACTGTCCCGCTGGGTCCATTTCATGGCAGGCATCATGTGGATCGGCCTGCTGTATTACTTCAACTTCGTGCAGGTGGCGGCGCTTAAAAATGCCGGCGCCGACGGCACCGCCGCAGGCATCACCAAGCACGTCGCCCCGCGCGCCCTGCTGTTCTTCCGCTGGGCTGCCGTGGTGACCTGGATTGCCGGCGCCGCCTTGCTGGGCCCGTATTTCACGGATGCCTTCCTGCTGCGCAACGGCATGGGTCCGATCGGCATCGGCGCCTGGCTCGGCACCATCATGCTGTTCAACGTGTGGGTGCTGATCTGGCCGAACCAGAAGAAAATTCTGGGCATGGTGTCCGCGTCCGACGACGAGAAGAACAAGGCGCGCCGGGTGGCTTTCCTGGCATCGCGCACCAATACCATGCTGTCGATTCCGATGCTGTTCTTCATGGCAACCGGGATGTCTCATTCTGCGCTTTTCAGCCTATAATCAAGGCGCTGCATGACAAGTACGGCGGCTTAGGCCGCCGTTTTCTATTTTAAGTAATTTCAAGTACAGCTATTTTGGGACAGCCTGGTTGAGGACTGCCATGACAACACATTTGATGAACACCTATAGCCGCCAGCCGGTAGCTTTCGTACGTGGCGAAGGCGCCTATCTGTGGGACGAAGCCGGCAAGCGTTATCTCGATGCCGTCGCTGGCGTCGCGGTGAACGGGCTGGGCCATGCGCATCCCAAACTGGTGAAGGCCATTGCCGACCAGGCTGCTGCGCTGATCCATTCGTCCAACCTGTATCGCGTGCTGCGCCAGGAAGAGTTGGCCGACAAGTTGTGTGAACTCTCCGGCATGGACAAGGCATTCTTCTGCAACTCGGGCTGCGAGGCCAACGAGGCGGCGATCAAGCTGGCGCGCCTGTATGGCCACGGCAAGGGCATCGAGGTGCCGACCATCATCGTGATGGAAAAGGCCTTTCACGGCCGTACCATGGCGACGCTGACCGCGACTGGCAGCCGTAAGATCCAGGCAGGCTTCGAGCCGCTGCTGACGGGGTTCGCACGGGTACCGTTCAATGATCTGGAAGCGATCCGCCATGTGGCTGAGCACAACAAGAGCGTGGTTGCAGTGCTGGTCGAGGTGGTGCAGGGAGAGGGCGGCATCAACCTGATGGCCCCGGATTTCCTGGCCGAATTGCGTTCGATTTGCGATGCCCATGGCTGGCTCCTGATGCTGGACGAAGTGCAGACCGGCATCGGCCGCACCGGCACCTGGTTCGGTTTCCAGCATTCCGGCGTGATGCCGGACGTGATGGCGCTGGCCAAGGGCCTGGGCTCGGGTGTGCCGATCGGCGCCTGCCTGGCGCGCGGCGCTGCAGCAGACGTTTTCCAGCCGGGCAACCATGGCTCCACTTTTGGCGGTAATCCGCTGGCGTGCGCGGCGGCACTGGCGACGCTGGAAGCGATCGAAGAGGAAAAGCTGCTCGACAATGCGCGCGCGCGAGGCGAAGCCATCCGTGCCGGTCTGCGCGCTGCCTTGAATGGCGTGCACGGCGTGGTGGACATCCGCGGCGAAGGCATGATGATCGGTATCGAACTTGATCGCCCGTGCGCCGAACTGGTGGCCGTGGCGCGCGACGCCGGGGTGCTGATCAACGTCACTGCCGACTCGGTCATCCGCCTGGTGCCGCCGCTGATTTACGGCGCGGCCGAAGTCGATGCGCTGGTTGCGGCCGTGTCCGGCATTGTCAAGAGCTACCTGCAGCGGGCGGCGTGATGCTGAAGCACTTTCTGCAATTCAAGGATCTGACGCGCGACGAGCTGCAGTACCTGTTCGAACGCGCGCGAGTGATCAAGTCGCGCTTCAAGCGCTACCAGCCGTATCACCCGCTGGTCGACCGGACGCTGGCGATGATCTTCGAGAAAAGCTCGACGCGGACGCGCCTGAGTTTCGAGGCTGGCATGCACCAGCTCGGTGGCTCGGCGATCTACCTCAACACGCGCGACACCCAGCTCGGCCGCGGCGAGCCGGTGGAGGACGCCGGCGAGGTGATTTCACGCATGGTCGACATCGTGATGATCCGCACCTTCGAGCAGGAGATCATCGAGCGCTTCGCCGCGCACTCGCGGGTGCCGGTGATCAACGGGCTGACCAACGAATACCACCCGTGCCAGATCCTCGCCGACATCTTCACCTTCATCGAGCATCACGGCTCGATCCAGGGCAAGACCGTGGCGTGGGTGGGCGACTCCAACAACATGTGCAATACCTGGCTGCAGGCGGCCGAGGTGCTCGATTTCAACGTACACGTGTCGACCCCGCCGGGCTATGAAGTCGAGCCCGAGCGTGCGAATCTCTACGGCACCGACAATTACGAGAGCTTCGCCGACCCGATGGACGCCTGTCGCGGCGCCGATCTGGTGACCACCGACGTGTGGACCAGCATGGGCTGGGAAGCCGAGAACGACGAGCGCCTGAAGGCCTTCGCCGACTGGCAGGTCGACGCCGACATGATGGCGGTGGCGAAATCCGATGCCGTCTTCATGCATTGCCTGCCGGCGCACCGCGGCGAGGAGGTCACTGCCGAAGTCATAGACGGCCCGCAGTCGGTGGTGTGGGACGAGGCCGAGAACCGCCTGCATGTGCAGAAGGCGCTGATGGAATATCTACTGTTGGGAAAAATCGAATCATGAACATCGCCTACTTCAAGGACATGGACTCGCTCTATGTCGAAATCAGCCCCGAAAACCCCGCACAGGCGTGGGAAGCGCACGATGGCGTCGTGCTCAACCTGTCGGAGGACGGCCGCGTCGTCGGCATCGAGATCGAGAAGGCGAGCCAGGCGACCAACCTCGACATCCTGAAGATCGGCGGCTTCCCCGGTCAGGTCGAGATCATCGACAAGAACAAATCCGGCTCCACCCATTGAACATTGAAACCATGAGCGACATCAAGAAAGTAGTGCTGGCCTACTCCGGCGGCCTCGACACCTCGGTCATCCTGAAATGGCTGCAGGACACCTATCAGTGCGAGGTGGTGACCTTCACCGCCGACCTCGGCCAGGGCGAGGAGCTCGAACCGGCGCGCGCCAAGGCGCTGCAGTTCGGCATCAAGCCCGAGCAGATCTACATCGACGACCTGCGCGAGGAGTTTGTGCGCGACTTCGTCTTCCCGATGTTCCGCGCCAACACCGTGTACGAGGGCGAATACCTGCTCGGCACCTCGATCGCGCGGCCGCTGATCGCCAAGCGCCTGATCGAGATCGTCAACGAAACCGGCGCCGATGCCATTTGCCACGGCGCCACCGGCAAGGGCAACGACCAGGTTCGCTTCGAGCTCGGCGCCTATGCGCTGAAGCCCGACGTCAAGGTGATCGCCCCCTGGCGCGAGTGGGACCTGTTGAGCCGTGAAAAGCTGCTTGCTTATGCAGAGAAGCATGGCATCCCCATCGACATGAAGCATCGCCAGGGCGGCTCGCCGTACTCGATGGACGCCAACCTGCTGCACATTTCCTACGAAGGCCGCCACCTTGAAGACCCGAACGCGGAAGCCGAGGAAGACATGTGGCGCTGGACCGTGTCGCCGGAAAAGGCACCGGATCAGGCGGAATACCTTACGCTCGACTACAAACAAGGCGACGTCGTCGCGATCAACGGCCAGCAGATGAAGGCCCACGAGGTGCTGGCGAAGCTCAACGAGCTCGGCGGCAAGCACGGCATCGGCCGTCTCGATCTGGTGGAAAACCGCTACGTCGGCATGAAGTCGCGCGGTTGCTACGAAACCCCCGGCGGCACGATTCTGCTGAAGGCGCACCGTGCGATCGAGTCGATCACGCTCGACCGCGAGGTCGCGCACCTGAAGGACGACCTGATGCCGCGCTATGCAAGCCTGATCTACAACGGCTACTGGTGGAGCCCGGAGCGCAAGACACTGCAGGTGCTGATCGACCACACTCAGCATAACGTCAACGGCAGCGTGCGCCTCAAGCTCTACAAGGGCAACGTCATCGTGGTTGGCCGCGACTCGAAGTCCGATTCGCTGTTCGACTCGACCATCGCCACCTTCGAGGACGACGCCGGCGCCTACGATCAGAAGGACGCTGGTGGCTTCATCAAACTCAACGCGCTGCGCATGCGCATCGCGGCCAAACTTGACGCCAAGAGGAAGAAATGAGCATGTCCCAGTTCGACAATGTATCGGTTGTTTCCAAGGCCAACGTCTACTTCGACGGCAAATGTGTGTCGCACAGCATCACGCTGGCCGACGGCACCAAAAAATCTGTCGGCGTGATCCTGCCAGCCACGCTGACCTTCAACACCGGCGCGCCGGAAATCATGGAAACCGTGGCGGGCTCGTGCCGTGTCAAGCTGGCCGGCGAGAGCGAGTGGAAGACCTACGGCGCCGGTCAGTCGTTCAAGGTGCCGGGCAATTCCAGCTTCGACATCGAAGTGACGGGCGAGCCCTACCACTACGTCTGCCACTTCGGCTGAACCGGATCATGACCACCGTCACCGTCGTCAGAAAGGAAGGCCGCATCGCGATTGCGGCCGACACCCTGACGAAGTGGGGCGGCGGCAAGGAGTCCGCCGACTACGTGGCGAACCACGAGAAGATCATCCGCGTCGGCAACAGCTTTGTCGCGATCACCGGATCGGCCACCTTCAAGCTGATCCTCATGGATTATTTCGCCTCGCTGGACGAGACGCCGCAGCTGGATTCGGTGGCCAGCATCTTCAGCGTGTGGAACACCTTGCACGGCGCGTTGAAGGAGCACTACTACCTGCAGACCGGCGAGGACAAGGAGGAAGATCTCGAGTCCAGCCGCATGGACGTGCTGATCGCCAACCACCACGGCATCTTCGGCGTGGCGGCGCACCGCACGGTGCAGGAGTTCTCAAGGTTTTATGCATATGGCAGCGGCAGTCCGTATGCGCTGGGGGCGATGTACGCGGCTTACCGCGCGCCCTCGCTCGACGCCGAGGCGGTGGCGCGGCTCGGCGTGATGGCGGCGGCCGAGTTCCACGATGAAACGGGACTGCCGGTGCAGTCGTTTGTGATGGATGTTGAGGAGTAATCAATGCCGAGTTTTGACATCGTCTCCGAAGTCGACAAGCAGGAAGTGCGCAACGCGGTCGACCAGGTCAACAAGGAAGTGTCCACCC
>JAKBJA010000067.1:22363-26100 GCA_021836225.1 Pseudomonadota bacterium
GATCGTCAAGTGCATCAAGGACAGCAAGCTCAAGGTGCAGGCCAGCATCCAGGGCGACACGGTGCGCGTCTCCGGCGCCAAGCGCGACGTGCTGCAGGACACCATCGCGCTGGTCAGGAAGAGCATCACCGACTTTCCGCTGCAGTATCAGAATTTCCGTGACTGATTATTCAGTCGCGATATCCAACAGAACATAGGAGGCGAACATGGCCAAGGTTCTGGTTCCCCTGGCGGACGGCTGCGAAGAACTCGAAGCTGTCACCATCATCGATCTGCTGCGTCGCGCCGGCATCGAAGTGGTGACTGCAGGCCTCAAACCCGGCATCGTCCAGGCCAGCCGTGGCGTGCAACTGGTTCCCGACGTCACGCTCGATGTCGCGCTGCAGGACGACTACGGCATGGTGGTGCTTCCGGGCGGCATGCCGGGTGCAGCGCACCTGAAGGCTGATGCGCGCATTCTCGACCTGCTGAAAAAAATGGCGGCGGCCGGCAAGTACACCGCCGCCATTTGCGCCGCGCCGATGGTGCTGGCCGAGGCCGGCGTGCTGAACGGCAAGCAGGCGACCAGCTACCCCGGCTTTCTCGACGCGCTGCCCGGCATCACCGTCAGCGCCGCTGCCGTGGTGCAGGATGGCACCGTGCTGACCTCGCGCGGTCCCGGTACGGCGATGGATTTCGCGCTGGTGCTGGTGGAGACGCTGGTCGGCAGCGAAAAGCGCAAGCAGGTCGAAGCCGCGCTGGTCAGACAGTAGCTGGCCGCTTAACGTCGTTTATTATTGGATATTCACCAAGCTGATCCCGGAGACCACCATGCAGATTCGCGAAATTCTCACCCTCAAAAGCAGCGACATCCACAGCATTGCACCGACTGACTCGGTGGAAAGCGCCGTCGCCAAACTGGTGGGTCTGGGCGTCGGGTCGCTGGTGGTGCTGAGGAATGGCGAGATGGTGGGGCTGCTGACCGAACGCGACGTTGTGCAGGGCATGGTCAAGCAGGGATGCGACCTCAAGGATGCGCAGGTCAGCACTGTCATGGTGACCGAGCCGGTGGTCGCCAACGCCGACGATTCGGTGGACTACGCACGTGACGTAATGACCAAGTCGCACATCGGCCACCTGCCGATTCTCGACGGCAACAAGCTGCTCGGCATCATTTCCTTCCACGATGTGGCGCGCGCCTGTCTGAAAGAGGCCAACTTCGAGAACAGCCTGCTGAAACGCTACATCAAGCACTGGCCCGAGTAAGGCCACCTGTCCAAACCGGCTAACGGATCGACTCGATGTCGATCGTCTTGTCCAGAACCTGCGGCACGATCAGCGCATACCCCTGTTGCTGCCAGTGCGCCAGTTCGGTCATGGCGTTCGGTACCACTTCGATGAAATCCTGGAAGTCCTGCGTCCCATAGCCGTAATCCGCAGCCGCCTGCCCGCAGACCTTGAATTTCACCCCGAGGTTGGTGTAGTAGCGCATACGGTCGACGGCATCCTGATATTTCGCTTCGTTCCTTTTTGCCACCGTCACGATTTCGGTACCGTGGATCACCACGACGATTTGGTGATCTTCCGGCGAGTAGTCGTAGGGCGCTTCCTGCAGGGGGTTGATCAGTGAGCGTATCCAGTAGAGCGCGCTGCCGATCTTTTGCGGGTTGTCGAGATAGAACTCGAACACGACCCTGGCCGGTGCATAGGGTGTTGCCACCCACTTTCCGGCGGCCTGTACAGGCACGGCCAAACCGAGACAGAGCCATGCCAACGCAAGCAAAAACGCTTTCATGGCCGCTCTCCTTGTAGTGCTGAACGTGCTTGCTTTATAGGCGCTGGGCAGCGTTTTGCTGAAGTCGGCGCAGGGTCTGGAACAGTTTGAGCCGCACTGGATCGATCTCGCCCGCCGCAACCCCTTCCTGCAGCCGACAGCCCGGCTCGGTCTCGTGCTTGCAGTCGCGGAAGCGGCACTGCCCCAGAAACGGGCGGAACTCGACGAAGGCATGCGCCAGGGCGCCGGCATCCAGATGCTGCAAGGCGAATTCCTGCAGGCCGGGTGAATCGATCACCGCCGAGTCGGCGTCCAACCGGTGCAATCGGGTATGGGTGGTGGTGTGGCGCCCGCTGTCGAGCGCTTCGGAATACTCCGCGGTTACCACGTCGGCGTCGGGAAACAGGGCATTGATCAGCGTCGATTTGCCCATTCCAGACTGGCCGATCAGGAGCGTGGTGTGGCCGTGCAGCGCCGGACGCAGCGGCGCCACATCGGTCAGCGCCGACAGCATGACAAGCGGATAGCCGATGCGGGTGAGCAGCTTCAGGCGCTCGCGCGCGGCCGATGTTTCCGGCAGGTCGGCCTTGTTTAGGATGAGCAGGCTGGCGATGCCCTGGTCTTCAGCTGCGAGCACGCAGCGCTGCACCAGTTCCATAGAAAAACTCGGCCGCGCCGCCACCACCACGGCAAGCTGGGTGACGTTGGCGGCGATGGCCTTGGATTTGAAGGCATCAGAGCGGTACAGCAGGGAGGCGCGCGGCAGCACCGACTCGATGACCCCGGCGTTGCCGTCGCGCCGCACCTCGACCCGGTCACCGCACACCACGCGCAGGTGGCGGCCCTTGACCTGACACGGCAGGCTGCCCTCGGGGGTCGCGACGATAAAGCGGCGGCTGAATGCGGCGATGACCTGGCCGGTGAGGGCGGTCATGCCTTAAATATCAAACAGCATGTCGACTTTGGCGGCGCAGATGAAGTCGTTTTGGCTTCGGCCGGCGCAAAGCGCCTTAACGTTCGCTTTGCTCACGTTAGCCTGCGCCGAAATGACTCCCTCTGCCTTAGATGTCCAGGAGAGCATCGATTTTCGCCGCGCAGATGAAGTCATTTTCTGACAGGCCGCCGATGGCGTGCGTCCAGAATTCGACCTTGACCGTGTTGTAGCCGACCAGCAGGTAGGGATGGTGATCCTCGCGGTGAGATACCCACATCACCGCATTGGTGAAGGCCTGGGCCTGATAGTGGTCTTTGAACTTGAATTCCTTGACGATTTTCACGCCGTCGCGCTGCCAGCCCGCCAAACCCTTCAGCATAGGCGCAATTTGCGCATCGGTCAGCGGTGCGACGCCGCCTTCGCAGGGCGCGCATTTCTTGCGGACGAGCTCTTCAACGATGGTGGTCATAGCGCTTCCTTACTTGAACTTGTAGTACTGCTGATTGAGGTAGGCGGCGACGTGCGCCTCGTCTTCCGGGAACCAGCCCGCGCCGGTGTTGGCGTTGCAGCCGGAGATGCGGGCCGCAAGCTGTTCAGCGTTTTTGGTCTTGCGGTCGTCGCGCGTATAGATCCTGCTGCCGTCGCCGCCGAGCATGCTGGCGTGGCAGTTGATGCAGGCCTTGTCGTGCAGGGGCTTGCCGGTCCTGGGGTCACCCTTGGCAAACGGTACGGCATGCACGCCCGGGGAAAGGATTGCGGTAGCGAGTAAAATCATCAGGATTTTCATGGCACGTCTCCTGGATAAGAAGCCTGGATTATGGCTGCAAGCAGGCCCTTCTGCTACCCCGCGCCAGTCATGGTCTATGCGAAAATGCAGCCTGTTCAATTCAGGAAATTCTCATGGCGCTCAATCCCACGCACCTGCTCTGGCTCGACATGGAAATGACCGGCCTGTCGCCCGACACCGACCGTATCATCGAGCTCGCCATTGTCGTCACTGACGCCGACCTCAACACCGTGGCCGAAGGCCCGGTGCTGGTGGTTCATCAG
>JAKBJA010000087.1 GCA_021836225.1 Pseudomonadota bacterium
CCGTGAGAGAGTGACAAACTCCCGGCCAAAAGGCGTTTCCGCCGATGCCGCGTCCTGATTAAAATCCCTCGCAGTCAGCCCGTCCACGCCGGCTACCGTACCGCAAATGAAAACTGGTGTCCAGCGCTACCCGCTCACTGACCAGCGAACGCGAACGGGTTCACCGAATATTTACATTTTGACACCCCGCGCCATCGTCTCTGGAGGCCGTTAGCGTCTCGGAAGCCGCCAATTCACCTCTCCGGTGCCCTGAGAGGCGGTTGCTGCCCCCTGCGGTCTCGGCCATCCATGACCGCGCGGTGAACGCCGCATCCAACCCATTCTCTTGAAAAACTCGACAATGGAGCGGCGAGGCCGAGACTGAGCGGTCGCTGCCGTAGCCGGATTGGCGCACGGTCCAGTCAGTTTCCCTGAATTCTGCCAGCTGGATGCTTGCTACCTGTGATTCAACTCTTCAGAATCTGATCGAGCCAGTTGTAGATCCGAAAGTCCCTATACCCAGGCGAGTTCACTTCGCAGTGCAATTGCGCTCCCTGCTCCCTCGTGAAGTCCACCAACGTTTTCGGGCATCGCAGCATGTCGTAAAGCTCCTGCGGCTGCCCCGGGAAGAACTGCTCCGCCGCGGGATTCGTGATCAGCATCGGGCACTGAATCTGTCCCACCACATCCTTTAGATTGTACTGTTGCACGGCTCGGAACGCCTCGTAATACGAATCAGTCCCGTAGGGCCGCATTCGAAACGTCAGTGTGGCGCGCGTCTCCGGCTCCGGCACGAATCGGAGGCCAGTTGTCATCTCGTCATCGAATTTCTTCCTGTCTCCGGCATCCAGCAATCGCAGCATCGATTTCGGCAGCCGCTCTGTCCATGCACGCCCTACGTTCCAGACGCCTGGGTCTGCAACGCCCGCAGCAATTCGGTGCTCAAACGCCAGCGCTCTCGAGACGAAGTACCCACCCTGGCTGATGCCCACGAGTACGATCCGATTCGCGTCGACTTCAGGGAGTGCAACTGCGAAATCCACGACTGGAGTAATCACTTTCTCCCAATCGGGTCGAAAATACATGTGCTTCAGCCACAACGCATCGCCCTGTCCCGGTCCATTGAATGTCAGGCAGTTGTATCCTCGCCGAACTCCAGCAGCGCCCCCAAGCACTAGCATGTCGAGCTCTGATCCATCGGATCCGTTGTTCAGAATCACGAGCGGCCTCCGTTGCCCCGTGTCCGAGGCGCGGAAGAGCCACCCTGTCAGAGTCGTATTCTCATAAGGAATCTCCAACCGCTCGATCGCTGGAGTGCTCAATGGCGCCGCCGCTGCCCAGCAGCTCTCATAGTGTTTCCACGTGGATAGGTTTCGGCTGGGATCCGTGGTTCCATCGAGAAAGTATAGCGAGGCGTACAGGTAGTTTGCCGCCCACAAATACGCCTCGCGCGCACTCATGTGCTGGCTCTTTTGCGCCGCATCTTCCGCCCATTGATCGCTCTCGACTCCAGCATCAAGAAAGGCCCTATAGCCCGACTCATAGTCTCCGTCTGTAATGCGCGAAGTGATGGCGAACACTTTTCCCGGATTCGCGCAGCCATAGTACGCAGTGCCAAGCACAGTCCTCGCCGTATAGTCGAACGTGGGATTTGAAAAGAGCTGTCCGCTCAGAAATTGAGCAGACCTCTGTTGCGCTTTACGGCGAAAATATGCGGCCCCAACTCCGCCGCCTGCGGCAGCGCCCGCCGCAACCGCGGCCGCCGTGCCAAAGAAGCGTCGCCTGGTCATACAAGCCGTTTTTCCGCCCAATGTTGTGCTGCCATCCGAGGAGAGACCTCCATAGTGGACGTGCCTATGTGTCGAACCCAGTGCCAGAAGTCATGTCTTGGGTATCGGACCTTGCGGCTGAAACCGAGGTGAGGCTATCGTCTCGCATGCGCTTAGCTCGCACCTTATCGAAATTCGCGCCCAACCAAGTATTTTTCGCCGGCTACCTGGCGTGGGCGACAGTCGCCGTCGGTCTTTGGCGAGAATCGCCCGACTGGTCACCCCTTGGCGAAGCAGCCGGAAGGATCGCGGCCGTGCTGTGCATGCTGTCCTTCGTGGTCGGATTCGCCATGCGGCGCGGCGGGGTAGCGTGCCAGCTGAAAGACGCTCGCACCATAACCTCAATATCTCTCATGGTCGCATCCGAGCTCGCATTGCTTGCGCTCGGGCCATCGAGCTTCACACCCATCTTATTGATCGTGATCGCGGTGACGATCGGGGCCAATTGCTCCCGGAGAACCGCTGTAATGAGTCTCGTTGTCCTGAATCTCGCATTCCTTGCCGTTCTGATGACCCGCTGGCGTGCCGCCGATTTCGGCTTTACAGTATTCGGGTACGTCTGCTTGGAGGCGTTTGCCCTGCTGACCACCTTCGAGCGCGTGCGGGCGGAAGAAATATCCCGACAACTTCGAGAGGTGAACGCCCGATTGCTGGCCACTCGAGAGCTGCTCGCCGAGACCGCGCGCGACGGGGAGCGGCTGCGCGTCTCGCGCGAGCTACACGACGTAGCCGGCCATCGCCTCACCGCCTTGGCACTCAATCTGGATCTCCTCGGCCATCACGCCGGACTGTCCGGGCAGCGTGAATGGCTTGTCTCGAGAAGCCTGGTGACCGAGCTGCTGTCGGATCTGCGCGCCCTCGTGGCGAATCTACGTCGCTACGACGGGATCGATGTACGCGAAGCGTTACGGCGGATCGCGGATGCATTTCCGTCCCCGCAGATTCACCTTGACCTCGATGAGCACGTTCGCGTCGATGGGACTGATCGGGCCGACGCGATCGTGCGGGTTGGACAAGAGGGACTCACCAACGCTGTGCGACACGCAAGTGCACGAAATATTTGGTTATCCCTGCGCCAGGATCGGGAAGCGCTGCAACTCGAGGTCCGTGACGACGGAGCTTGCCGGGGAGCAGAGGGGGTGGGTTACGGACTTCGCGGTATGCGGGAGCGCGTGGCGCTACTTGGGGGACGGGTGCAGACCGATACGGCGCCAGAAGGCGGCTTTCGGCTGCGTGTGACCCTCCCAAAGGGGCGTCCACCATGATTCGTGTAGCGCTGGCCGACGATCAAGATCTCGTGCGAGAAGGTCTGCATGCCTTGCTTGAAGGGTTGGGCGCCAAAGTGGTGCTGCTGGCGACGGATGGGGCGGAGGTGCTGGAGCGGATTGAGGCGACACCGGCGGATGTGATCTTGAGTGACATCCGAATGCCCGGAATCGATGGCATCTCGATGGTTCGCGAATTGCGCAGAAGGGGCGACAGAACGCCGGTCGTCATGCTGACGAGCTTCGAAGATAGCGATCTCCTGCTAGCGGCTGTCGAGGCGGGCGCTCAGGGTTTCCTGCTTAAAGGAGCTTCCACCGAGGATCTCATCGCCGCCATCGATCGCGCGCGGCGCGGCGAACAATGGTTATCACCGGTGGCCATGCAGCCGATTCGTGCGCGCCTAGTATCAGCGAGGGGAGTCGGGGAAAGACAAATTGATCTCAACGCTCGTGAGCTCGAAATTCTTAGGTTGCTGGCTGGGGGATACTCGAATAAAGAAATCGCGCGCAGCCTCAAGCTGGCCGAGGGGACCGTCAAGAACTATGTCTCCGAGATCCTCGCGAAGCTCGACACAAGAGATCGCACCCGGGCCGTATTGAGGGCAATCACTCTGCGGCTCGTGTAACGGACCGGCGTACGGGCAGAGATCCGAATTGTCTCGAATCGGATCCACCCTTCCGCTGACTTCAGCTGCTCGCCGGCGCGGCCGAAGGCGCGGTCGCGGATCCTCAGCCGCGCGGTCGAAGTCTCTACCAGAGTCCCGGAGGCATCATGTATTGACAATGTAAATACGCTCCGGTAGGCTGTCTCCTCATGGCGGATAGCGCGTTCGTTCACCACGGCACCACCTTTGTGTGGGACCCGGCGAAAGCCGCGCAACATCTCGAGAAGCACGGGGTATCTTTCGAGGAAGCCGTGACCGTTTTCGATGATCCTCTGTTTGTCTTGCAGGATGCCAGTCGAAATGACGAGCGCCGCGATGCAGCGGTCGGCTTCAGCTCGACCGGACGATTACTGACCGTTGTGCACATCGAGGTGCAAGACGACTCCATTCGCCTCATCTCAGCGAGGCGTGCCTCGGCCACCGAGGAAACCATCTATGCTCAATGAACGATTGCGTAAGCGCCTCAAGAAGGATCGGCCAAGCACGACGATCACGATGCGAATTCCTGTTGACGTCGTGGAATCGTTGAAAGCCATTGCTCCCGCTAAAGGATTTTCTGGCTATCAGACCCTTCTGAAGAGCTACATCAGTGAGGGTCTCCGGCGCGATGAGTCGGAGTACGATCAATACGGCGCTCGAAAGCTGGCGGACGCGCTCAAACGGCGTGGCGTCGCGGAAGAAGTACTTCGGGACGCGCTCGCCGAGATCGAACACAGCGACCAGCGATGAGCCACGGAGAGCGACGGCGGAGCCGCGTGGGCGAAGAGCCCCCGGTAGCCCAGGGACCGGCGTTGAAGCCACGGGCGCAGCCCGGGCGTCCGGGGCGAGTGCCGAGTGCCGAGGGAACTCCCCGGCCGCGCAGCGACCACCGGACGGCACGGACGTGGGAGCCAGCGGCTCCCGAGGCGCGAGTAACAGACATGTCCGGTAGTTCGGACATGCTTCCACTCCGTGTGTCGCAGGGTTGAATGTGCGCGACGGTGCGCCTGAATGGAGGCTAGGGTCGGAATCGAACCGGCGTAGACGGCTTTGCAGGCCGTTCATGCCTTCTACAATCAACGCGTTACACACGTATTGACACCATTTGACACCCTGGATGCCCGCCTCCAGAGATCCGC
>JAKBJA010000108.1 GCA_021836225.1 Pseudomonadota bacterium
GGCTGACCGCGCAGGCCTTCGGCGCCGACTTCATCGCGATTTCCGCCGTGCTCTCCGGCGTCAAGGACATCCGCGAAGCCGTCGAGCGCGCGCGCATGAACCAGACCCTCGGCCGCGCCACCATCCTCTTCGTCGACGAAGTCCACCGCTTCAACAAGTCGCAGCAGGACGCGTTCCTGCCGCACGTCGAATCCGGGCTCTTCACCTTCATCGGCGCCACCACCGAAAACCCCTCGTTCGAAGTCGTCGGCGCGCTGCTGTCGCGCGCCCAGGTCTACGTACTGAAATCGCTCACCCCCGACGAGCTCGGCCAGCTGATGCAGCGCGCGCTAACAGAACTGCCCGACCTGAAGCTGGGCGAGGGCGTCGACAAGCTGCTGGCCGCCTACGCCGACGGCGACGCCAGGAAGCTCTTGAACCTGCTGGAACAGCTCGACACCGCCGCGCGCACCTCGCAGGTGAAGGAAGTCGACGCCGCGTTTGTCGAAAACGCGCTGGCGCAATCGATGCGCCGTTTCGACAAGGGCGGCGAAGCCTTCTACGATCAGATTTCCGCGCTGCACAAAAGCGTGCGCGGCAGCGACCCCGACGCCTCGCTCTACTGGCTGGTGCGCATGCTCGACGGCGGCGCCGACCCGCGCTACCTCGGCCGGCGGCTGATCCGCATGGCGAGCGAGGACATCGGCCTGGCCGACCCGCGCGCGTTGAGATTGGCCTTGGACGCCGTCGAAACCTACGAGCGCCTCGGCTCCCCCGAAGGCGAACTCGCGCTCGCCGAAGCCTGCCTCTACATGGCCTGCGCGCCCAAGAGCAACGCCGCCTACGTCGCCTACAACGCCGCGCGCGCCTTCGTGCAGTCCAACCCCTCCAACGACGTCCCCATCCACCTGCGCAACGCGCCGACCAAGCTGATGAAGGAACTGGGCTACGGCCGCGCCTACCGCTACGCCCACGACGAGCCCGAAGCCTATGCTGCGGGCGAGCGCTACTTCCCTGATGATCTGCAGGAACAGGCGTTCTACACGCCCACCCCGCGCGGTCTCGAAGGCAAGATCGCCGAGAAGTTGGCGCATCTACGCAAGCTGGATGAGGAGGCGGGGAAGGGATAGGGCTTGAGTCGACCCTACATTCGAGCTATTGTAAGAATTCCTTACTTTCTGATATCGGACAGATCATGCTCGCCAAGATGACCTCCAAGAACCAGCTCACCCTGCCCAAGAGCGTGACCAATGCGCTGGGCGAGGTTGAATACTTCGACGTGCAAACCAAGGATGGCCAGGTCATCCTCACCCCCGTTCGCATCCAACGCGCCGATGCGGTTCGCGCCAAGCTGGCCGAGCTTGACCTGACCGAGCAGGACATCGCCGACGCCGTCACCTGGGCGCGCCAATCCACGGCCAAGCGGAAAAAATGAGCCGCCCGCCACGGGTGGTGCTCGATACCAACCTGGTGCTTTCCGCCCTGGTGTTCGCCCAAGGCCGGCTCGCCGTCTTGCGCCACGCTTGGCAAAGCGCGCACTGCGTGCCGCTTGTCTCCAAGGCCACCACGGCGGAATTGATCCGCGTGCTGGCTTATCCCAAATTCAAGCTCAGCGGCGAAGAACAACAGGAATTGCTGGCTGACTACCTGCCGTGGTGCGCTACCGTGCGCATCCCCAATCCTCCCCCCGTTACCCCCGAATGCCGCGATCCTTTCGATCAGCCATTCCTGCAACTCGCGGTCGCCGGCAAGGCGGCCTATCTGGTCAGCGGCGACCAGGATTTGCTGAGTCTTGCCGATCGCTTCGATTGCCCCATCGTTTCGGCCGAGCAGTTCATTCAAACGCTTGATAAATGATCTTTCGGTGTAAGCGCAACCCCATGGACGATTCGCAACGCAAAACCCAGCTCAAGAAAACCTTTGACACCGTGGCCGAGGGTTACGGCAGCAGCGGCATGGAGTTTTTCCACCACGCCGCCGCGCACCTGCCCCGCATCTTCGAACTGCAGGGCCACGAGCAGCTGCTCGATGTCGCCACAGGCACCGGCATTGCCGCCACCGCCATCGCGCCGCACCTGCCGCGCGGCAAGGTCACCGGCATCGATCTCTCCGACGGCATGCTCGCCCAGGCGCGTGCCCGCGCCCAAAGCCTGGGCCTGGACAACATCGAGCTGCATGCCATGGACATGCAGGCCATCGGCTTCGACGCCGCCAGCTTCGACGCTGCCAACTGCTCGTTCGGCCTTTTCTTCCTGCCCGACATGCTGGGCCTGCTGCAACACATCGCCAGCAAGGTGAAGCCTGGCGGGCAGGTGGTGGCCAGTTCGTTTTCCCATGGCTCGTTCGAACCCAACGTCGACCTTTTTCTGGAACGCATCCAGCGCTACGGCATCGCGCCGCCCGTATTCACCTGGAAGAACATCAGCACCGAAGAACAATTCCACGCCCTGTATTCCAGCGCCGGCCTGAGCGACGTGCGGATCCACCGGCACGACATCGGCTACCCCATGAACGATGCTGGGGTTTGGTGGCGCGTGATCTGGTATGCCGGCTTTCGCGGCCTGGTCGCGCAACTGGACGAAACCCAGCTTGCCCAATTCAAACAGGAACACCTCGCCGAGATCAGCGCACTGCGAACCGGGCAAGGCATTCCGCTCAACGTCGGCGCATTGTTCGCCAGCGGGCGGGTGACTTAAACCCGCGTTCATAAGCTTCGATCTATTCGCAAGGTCGGCCGCCTGCGCCGGCGGCATTCCGTATTGCCAAAAGTCCAAAACTGGACTAAATTTCGGTTAACAGTACACTTCAGTACTAGTGCGGAGGCGAAATGCAACACACAGCCCATGCCATCAAGGCCCAAGCCAAGCCAAGCAGCCGCGACCTGTCCGCCGCAGGCCTGCGCGCGTTCTTCAACATCGCGCGCGACTGGGGGCTCAACACCGATGAGCAGATGGTGCTGCTGGGCACCCCCGGCCGCTCGACCTTCTTCAAGTGGAAATCCGCCCCCGAAAGCGCCGACCTCAAGCGCGATACCCTCGAGCGCCTGTCTTACCTTCTGGGCATCTACAAGGCGCTGCAGGTCTTGTTGCCTGCAACGGCATCGGCCGATGCCTGGGTGAAGAAGCCCAATACCGCGCCGCTCTTCGGCGGCAAGAGCGCGCTCGACCGCATGCTCGGCGGCAACGTCGCCGACCTGCTGGCCGTCCGCCAGTATCTGGACGCCCGGCGTGGGGGCTGGGCTTGAGCTACCCATCCACGCGCCTGAGCTGGAACCCGGCCTGGCGCGTCATCCCCAGTCGCTTTCCTTCAATCGGCCTGTTCGAGCGCGTTGCCAGCCCCGAGGATTTTGACGCCCTCTATGCGCTGGAGGCCATGACCAACGACCGCATCCGCGACGAAGTCGGCGAGATCAGCCTGGTTCCCCCCGAAGAGCGGCTGTTCGGCCCCGGCAGCACCTGCATCATGGCCGCCTTCACCCACCTGAACCCGCAGGGCAGCCGCTTCAGCGACGGCACGTATGGGGTGTTCTATTGCGCACGCAAGCAGGACACCGCCATCGCCGAAACCCGTTATCACGCGGCCCTTTTCATGGGGGCCACCCACGAGCCCCCCATGCGATTGCAGATGCGGCTTTACACAGTGAAAGCGAAGGGCGAGGTGGCCGACTTGCGAGAGGCAAGCCATGCCGACCCGCGCATCGTCGATCCCGACGACTACGGTCATACCCAGGGCATCGGGCGAAAACTCAGGTCCGACGGGGTACGCGGCATTCTCTACCCCTCGGTACGGCACCCCTCCGGCGAATGCCTGGCTGCCTTCAGCACGGCGTTATTGAAAAACTGCCTGCATGCCGCCTATCTCGAATACAACTGGAACGGGCAGGGGATCGATGCGGTGTTCGAGGTATCGCAGTTGCTGTGACGGCGACGCAAAACATTGACCTGCTTGTGCGAAGATGCGGCTGATAGCAAATAGCCCTCTTGGTCCTGCTTTAGAACAACAAGTGGGGTGTTCCTAAAAATCAGACAGTGGAGATATCGTGTCAGAAACGACTCTAGAACAGCTCAAGGAAAAATTGCGGCAATTTGCAATTGAGCGGGATTGGGATCAGTTCCACTCTCCTAAGAACCTTTCCATGGCGCTTATTGCTGAGGCTGCTGAGCTAGTCGAGCATTTTCAGTGGCTTACAGAAGAGCAGAGTCGAAATCTCTCGCCTGCTAAGCTCGATGCGATCGCATTGGAGCTTGCGGATATACAAATTTACTTGGTCCGGGTGGCAGATAAGCTGCATCTGAATCTGATGCAGGCTGTCGAAAAGAAGCTTGAATTAAATTCCCAAAAATACCCTGCGGACAAAGTGCGGGGCAGTTCGAAAAAATACACAGAATACGAATAAAAATGCGGAGGGGGTGAGGTGTTAGTTTATGTATCTACGAAAGCAGATTTTCTTGATGACGTTCGTAGTAACAGCATTGACGAAAAGATCCTTGCCTCATTCCAGCGCAACTTAGGGCGGACTACCAGCAAGAGCGAAATTGATGCTTGGCGCTTATCGATGCAGTACATGAGTAACGTACTTGCCGATAACGAGATCCCCGGTAACTCAGGTGTGGCAATCGAATATACGCTTCCGCAAACCTCCAAGCGCATAGACTTTATTCTTACAGGCAAGGGACAGCATCAACAGGATGCCGCCATCATCGTTGAGTTGAAGCAGTGGACGACTGTTGAAGTGACCCCTATGGACGGTGTTGTCAGGACTTTTGTTGGTGGGGCACAGCGCGAGGTTAGCCATCCCTCGTATCAAGCTTGGACGTATGCAGCTTTGCTGGAAGACTTCAACGAGACAGTGCAGAAGGAAAACATCGGCCTGTGGCCATGTGCCTATCTGCATAACTGCGTCTCGGGTGATGTCATCAATAATCCTTTTTACGAATATCACACACAGAAAGCTCCTGCGTTTCTTCGCAAGGATGCGCAAAAGCTCGCTGCTTTCATAAAGCAATACGTCAAATATGGCGACGATTGCGGAGTGATGTACCGGATCGATAAGGGCAGAATCAGACCTTCTAAAAGCCTGGCTGACAAGCTTGTGTCTTTATTGAAAGGCAATCAGGAATTCTTGATGATCGACGATCAGAAAATCGTCTATGAGACGGCCTTGTCGTTGGCGAAGAAGGCCACCATCAAAGATAAACACGTTCTGATCGTCGAGGGCGGACCTGGGACAGGGAAATCCGTGGTGGCGGTGAATCTGCTGGTGGCACTAACTAAGGATCAGTTAGTAGCACAGTATGTCACCAAGAACGCAGCGCCTCGTGACGTCTATACAGCGTTACTAACCGGCTCATTCAGAAAAAGCCATATCAATAACCTATTCAAAGGGTCAGGCGCGTATACCAACTCGGCGGCTAACGTATTTGATGCACTCATCGTCGATGAAGCCCATCGGCTCAATGAGAAATCTGGCATGTTCCAAAACATGGGCGAGAACCAGATCAAGGAAATCATCAATGCCGCCAAGTTCAGTGTGTTCTTTATTGACGAGGATCAACGGGTTACTTTCAAAGACATAGGGGAAACCGACTCGATAAGGTCATGGGCAAGTAAAGCTGGCGCAACTGTCCATAAATTGGAACTGCAATCTCAGTTCCGATGCAATGGTTCTGACGGCTATCTGGCTTGGGTCGACAATGCCCTAGAGATTCGCGAAACCGCCAACGAAACCCTTGAAGGTATTAACTTCGATTTCCGAGTTTTTGATTCGCCGAATGAGCTTCGCGAAGCAATCTTTGAGAAGAACCGTATCAACAATAAGGCCCGCCTCGTGGCTGGTTATTGCTGGAGTTGGGTCAGCAAGAACGACGCAAGACTGAATGACATTGTCATTGAAGATCACAACTTCTCGATGAAGTGGAATCTCGCCAGTGATGGCAGCTTGTGGATACGTAAACCAGAGTCGGTCAATGAAGTCGGTTGCATCCACACCTGCCAAGGATTGGAGACCGATTACATCGGTGTGATTATTGGGCCGGATTTTATTATTCGTGATGGGCTGGCTGTAACGGACGCCACTAAAAGGGCGGGAACGGATGCATCTATCAAGGGCTACAAGACGCTTCTCAAAAATGATCCGCTGTTAGCTAAGCAAAAGGCCGATAGCATCATCAAGAACACCTACCGTACTCTTATGACCCGTGGCATGAAAGGCTGCTACATATTCTGTACTGATAAAGAAACCAATGCTTGGTTCAAACAGATCATGGGCAGGAAGGAGCAGGTATATCAAGAGAGCATATCTATCTCACAACATGAGGTAAAGGTCGATCAAATTGGCGTTGATGAAAAATTTAAGGGACTGACACTCAGGCTTATCAATACGAGTGAGGTCAAGCCGTATGAGAATGCTGTCCCCATCTATGATCTCGATATTGCGGCAGGCACCTTTAGCGAGGTGCAATCGATAGATGAAGTGTCACTCCAGGGGGGCCTCATAAATGTTCCCCAATACCAATGGGTGGAACTGCCAGACAGTTTCAGAATTAAACGAGGGCAATTTGTCGCCAGGGTTGTTGGCGAATCCATGAACAAGCGCATTGCCAATGGGTCATGGTGCCTGTTTAACCTAAATCCTAGCGGGACGAGGCAGGGGAAAGTGGTTCTTGTTCAACACCGGAGCATTGATGATCCGGATACTGGCGGGCACTACACAATCAAGCTCTATGAGAGTGAGAAGATTGCTGGTGAAGATGGCCGTTGGCAGCACAGCCGAATCACACTTAAGCCCGATTCAACGGACCAGCGCTACAAACCACTCGTGTTCGAAGAGCAGAGTGCTAATGATTTGAGGGTCATTGCAGAGATGGTGGCGGTATTAGGTTAGCTATGTTTGTATGCGGTTTGAGAATTTATTAAAAGACGTGTGGTGGCTGAGAAAACGCCTGTAGTTGGTTGCGGATTACCACTACTAGAAAATGAATTGAAACTCCTGGGGGCTTGAATGCCGGTTAGTCTGGATGGGCAGTTAGTCGTCGCACTGTCTTCGCGTGCGCTGTTTGACTTTGAGGAAGAGAACAAGATTTTTGAGCTTGAGGATGACGATCAGGCGTACATGAAGCTGCAGCTAGATCGCATTGATATACCTGCAGCACCAGGGGTTGCGTTCCCATTAGTCAAAAAACTATTAGCGTTCAATTCGGATTCGGCTCGCCGGGTTGAAGTGGTAATCCTGTCAAGAAATGATCCTGTATCAGGTCTACGCGTTTTCAAATCCGCAGATATGCAGAAATTACAGTTGGGGCGTGGGGTATTTACCAGAGGGCGACCAGCGCATGGCTATTTGAAGACCTTAGGGGCGCACCTATTTCTTTCTGCTAACGGTGAGGATGTGCAAGGGGCGCTCAAGGCGGGGTACCCGGCGGCACAGGTATTTTTCAGCTCTTTGGTTGATGCTGAGCGGCATCCAAACGAATTACGCATTGCATTCGATGGCGATGCTGTACTTTTCTCGGATGAGGCTGAGCAAGTATTTCAGGACGGTGGTTTAGAGCAGTTTGTTGCACACGAGTGTGCTCACGTACACCGCCCATTGCCAGCTGGACCATTTAAGCCGCTACTTGTGGCACTACATAAACTTCAAGCCGCTGCAGGCTCAGACGTTCCAATGCGGGTACGGACTGCGCTTGTTACAGCACGGAGTGCGCCGGCACACGAGCGCGCCATTCGAACTCTTATGGATTGGAACATCACAGTGGATGAAGCTATGTTTCTTGGTGGTTTGCCCAAAGGCCCTTTTTTGCAGGAGTTTGAACCAGACTTTTTCTTTGACGATCAATTAGGCCATTGCGAGTCGGCTGCCCAAGCGGGACCGACGGGACATGTTATGTCTGGCATTAAAAATAAATAAACGCTAACTGACCGATGGCCTACCGTAAACAAAGTCCCATTGACGATCTGATCGCAATCACCAGCAAGCTGCCTTGGTGGGTGGGTGTGGTCCTCGCGATGGTTGCGTATCTCTGGCTGCATGCCGTTTCCGCAAGCCAAGTGACAGCAGCCGTTCAGCCCGGCAGGATGGGCGACTTTGTCGGCCAGACCCTTTTCAAGACACTGGCATCGGTTGGCCAGTACCTCTTGCCGTTTGCTTTCCTGGTAGGCGCGGGCATGTCTGCCTATGGCCGCTACAAGCGCCGTGCATTGCATGGGCAAGTGGCTACCAGCCCTGATCGGGGTGCGCTTAACGATATGAGTTGGCAGCAGTTCGAGGCTTTGGTGGGCGAATCTTTCCAGCGCAAGGGCTACGCGGTGACCGAGACCGGTGGTGGCGGTGCCGATGGCGGAATCGATCTGTCGTTGAAGAAGGATGGCGAGACCTTTCTGGTGCAGTGCAAGCAATGGAAGGCCTTTAAGGTGGGCGTGGCCACAGTGCGCGAACTCTATGGGGTGATGGCAGCGGAGGGCGCTACGGGCGGGTTTGTGGTGACGTCCGGTGTGTTCACGGATGAGGCTCGGGCATTTGCCGTGGGCCGTAATATTGAGCTGATGGAAGGCAAGGCGCTGCATGCGCTGATTCGTGGGGCGAGTGTCCCTGCAAAGGCAGCTGATGCTTCACCGGCGGCAACGCCTGCCGGTTCGCCCACCTGCCCGGTGTGCCAAAGCGCGATGGTGCGGCGCACAGCCAAGCGTGGCGCAAATTCGGGCAATGCTTTCTGGGGCTGTTCTCGATACCCCGGCTGCAAGGGCATTCGGGCAATCTGAGTTTGCTGTTAAAAACCGGTCCACAGCCCAGTTTCCGCACATATCCAGATGAACCAAGACGCAAGAATGCATGAAACACTTTTCGCCAGCACCGAAGGCCGGATGCTGGGTGTCGGCCTGGCGCTGACCGGCCTGATGCTGCTGGCGTTCGGGATCGGGTGGCACCTGTTTCCGGACCACATTCTTCCCTACGCGATCATGACCGGGCTGAACCTGATCATCGGCCGGGAGGCGGGGATGTCCTTCGGCTATGCCAGCGGTTTCGGGCATGCCCAGGTGGTGCCCCTCAACATGCTGATCGAGACCATCCAGGTGCTGGTGATCTACCCGCTGTTCGTGCAGAGCACGCGGCAGCTGATCAAGCTGCGCACCCTGGAGCCTTTCATCACGCGCATCCACCGCGCCGCGGAATCCCGCGGGGGCGTGGTGCGCAAGTTCGGCATCGCCGGCCTGTTCGTTTTCGTGTTTGCGCCGTTCTGGATGACCGGCCCGGTGGTGGGGGCGATCATCGGATTTCTGATCGGCTTGCGCCCCTGGGTGAATCTGGCGGTGGTGCTGGTGGCGACCTATGTCGCCATTGGCGTGTGGGCGCTGCTGCTGAACGAGCTCAACGTCTGGGCGTCAACCGTCAACCAGTACGCGCCTTATGCGTTGTTCGTCGCGATCGTGCTCATCGCTGCCGCGATGCATCTGCTGGGCCGGCGCCGTGAGCACGCCGCGCAAAACGAACGCGGCTGAACAGCCGCCGTTGGGTGCTGTGCGGCCGTGCTCGCCGGGGGCGTGCGGGTCCGGGTCAGGCCAGCGGATGTGGTCCTGCGGGGCAACTAAGGGGTAAGCTCCGCATGTTTTGCAGTGGGATGACCAGGCCACCTGACCTCGAAGGACAACGTATTGGCACGGCGTAAACAAAACCTGTTTGATGATGTGATCGGGATAAGCCGCACGCTTGCCTGGTGGGCGGGGGTCGTGCTCGCGATCACTGCCTATGTGTGGCTGCATGGCATGGCCACCCGCGGGGTGGCTGCCACCGCGCAGTTCGGATCGATGGGCGACTTTGTCGACCCGAATCTTTTCCACACCCTGGCTGCGGTGGGCCAGTATCTGTTGCCGCTCGCTTTCCTGGTGGGCGGCGGCATGTCCGCTTACGGTCGCTATCAGCGCCGGGCCTTGCATGCGCAGGTGGCGGCCAGCCCTGACAAGGGCGCGCTCAGCACGATGAGCTGGAAGCAGTTCGAGGGGCTGGTCGCGGAAGCTTTCCGGCGCAAGGGTTACTCGGTGACGACATCCGGCGGCGGCGCCGAGGGCGGGGCTGATCTGACCATGAAGCGGGGCGGCGAGCTCTTTCTGGTGCAATGCAAGCAGTGGCGGGCCATTCGGGTGGGCGTGAACATCGTGCGGGAGCTCTATGGGGAGATGGCAGCCCGGGGCGCCACCGGCGGGTTCGTGGTGACGTCCGGCGTATTCACGGACGAGGCCTGTGCGTTTGCCCGGGGCAAGAACATCGAGTTGATGGACGGCAAGACGCTGCATGCGCTGATTCGCGGGGTGAGCGTGCCGGTGAAGTTTTTCCGGGATCCGCTGAGCATCACGACGACAGGCGCGCCGTTTTGCCCGGAATGCCAAAGCCGGATGGTGATGCGCCGAGCCAACCAGGGTGCGAATGCGGGCAAGAAGTTCTGGCGCTGCTCGCGCCACCCGGACTGCAAGGGCACGCGCCGGGTCTAGATGTAACCCCTTCCCCGTGCAAGCCGGGCCCTGTGGTTTGGGTGATAAAATCGGCGCATTGGCAAGCGGGGCCTGCCATCAAGTGTATTCGTAGTGCTCGGCTTCGGCCATTTCTGTGAATGGAGACTGCTATGAACCGTACTCGCGCCCTTGAGTTGCTTGCGCAGAGCAAGCCGGTCCTTGCTGACCGCTTCGGGGTCACGGATCTGGCCCTGTTCGGCTCAACCGTGCGACAGACCGCACGCAGCGACAGCGATCTGGATGTCCTCGTCGCATTCGACGGACCCGCGACTTCGGAACGTTACTTCGGCGTGCTGTTTTATCTCGAGGACCTCTTCGGCAGTACGGTCGACTTGGTGAGCGAGAAAGGCCTGCGCCCGGAATTGCGCCCTTTCATCGAAAAAGAAGCCGTCCATGTCTGACGCCGCCGGGCGCGAATGGCGGTTCTACGTCGACGACATGATCAGCTTCGCGCAGAAGGTGATGGCCTACACGGACGGCCTCGATCAGGCAGGGTTTGTCTCCAGCGGGCTCAACTACGACGCAACCGTTCGTAATCTGGAACTCATCGGCGAGTCGGCGACGCACATTCCCGATGCTGTTCGTGAGGCCAGTCCACAGATTCCCTGGCGCCTCATCATCGCTACCCGCAACCGCCTGATACATGGCTACCTCGGTATCGACAACGATACGCTGTGGAGCATTATCTGTAGCGACATTCCCACTCTGCTCCCGAACCTGATCGCACTCCGCGATAAATCATACTGACGGCGAGCTCATCCGCCTGGTTATCCCCCTTGCTCCCCTACGGGTTCGCCATCGTGCATCTGCGGATGCGCGGTGCGTAGCCAGCCTGCCTCGCTGTCCCAGAACACCGGCTTTTTTCGGTGAGCCAGCGTCTCCAGACGATCCCGTGACCTAAAAGACAGAGGGTGAGCAAGGCCGATCTGATGACCAATAAAAACCCCGGCGCTGGGCCGGGGCTTCAAGTCCTATGTGGGTGGTCGGCATTAAGTATTCGACGTGCGTTTGCGCGCGAGAAGAATGCCCCCCAAACCGATGCCGAGCAGGGCCAGGGTGGCCGGCTCAGGGACGGTTATCCGATCGGTGGACATGAACTGGGCGCGAACAAAAGGCTCGGTCAAGGGCGAGCCGTCCGGGCCTGTTTCCGGTTGGTAGAGTGCCCCCGCATTCAGGATTGAATCAGACTGCAGGAGGGGGTCGACGAGATCGTAATCGAAAAGGAAATAGGACGCGTTGATCATGTCACTGCCGGCCGCCTTGGAAAGGACCAACTCGATCTGGTCCGCGCCTAACAGCACCGCCTCGATGGAATTCACCCATAACACGTCGGTGGTATCCAACTCGAAATCATTCAGTCGCAAAATGACGCTGACGTCCCCCGTCGCTTCAGAAACGCCGAGGAAGAGATAGAAGGTGTTATTGCCGTCAAACCCAAGATCGGGCGCACGATCGTTGGCGCGAACGCCGAAGCTCTGGCCGGTTATCGCGGGAATGTTCGACATGTCGAAAAGCCCGTGGATCTCGAACGAACTGGCCTGATCCAGGATATTCGGATTGGCTGGGTTGGTCGCCAGCCTTCTCAACGCGGCGGTGGTCACATCCGCAAGCGTATCCGAGATCAATACCTTGTCGCCAAGCGACGGGGTCATGCTCAGCTTTCCACCTGCCTCGGCGGTCATCCCGGCTTCACCGAGCATCACATACGTGTTGTTGCCATCCGGCCCGCTCGGGGGTTTCACGCCGTCTGCGAATGAATCCCGGAAGATCTCGCCGCCGTTCTTGATAATCCAGAATTCGTCGACGACGGGAGTGAAAGGCATGGCAGAGGCAAGGCTGGCCGTTAATGCAAATATCAAGCCGGCGCTTGAGGTGACGAGGTGCCGCAGCACAATCATGGTTGCTCCCTCTACTGAGACTTGAACTGATTTCAGTTGAGCAAGAATCGCGCCTTATTCTTAAGCCATTGTTTGGCTGATTCTTTTTGTCCGCTGATTTCAATCTATTGAGTGAAGTGTAAAAATTTTCGACAACTTCGCTTCGAGGTCGGGGATGAAGGCGGGTGCGATTTCATGGGACTCGTCCCAGCTATGGGTCGCGCACGGCATGCCTGCCTATCCCCCTTGCTCCCCCACGGGTTCGGCGTCGTGCATCTGCGGATGCGCGGTGCGCAGCCAGCCCGCCTCGCTGTCCCAGAACACGGGCTTTTCGGTCTGCAGCATGTGGAGCAGGTTGCGGTAGTCCTCCGAACCCAGGTTGGTCAGGCGGAACAGCTCGGTCAGCCGGGTGGCGCTGCGCAGGATGATGCGGCCGCGGCCGGGCCGGTCGGGCGTGCCGGAGGGCATCCACTCGGCATAGTAGTGACCAATATTCACAACAGCCATCGTCGTTCTCCTTGGGGGATCAGTCTGGTTTAAAAATAGCTGGTTTTGCGGCGAGTGTTCTCGCGCTTGCTCCGGGGGGCGGCGGGTCTAGATTGATAAGGGAGCGCGTTTTCTGCAGGGGGAACTGGCGATGAAGGGATGGCGACTGGCGGGGGTAGTGATGATGAGCATGATGGGAACAGGACACGCGCAGGACACCGGGTCGATCAAGCTGCCGCCGCCGGAAACGGCGGGCGGCATGCCGCTGATGCAGGCGCTGAAGGCGCGGCATTCGACGCGGGAGTTTTCCGGCAAGCCGCTGCCGGCCCAGGTGCTGGCCAACCTGTTGTGGGCGGCCAACGGGGTGAACCGGCCGCACACCGGCCAGCGCACCGCGCCTTCGGCCCACGACTGGCGCGAGATCGACGTGTATGTGACGACCGCGGACGGCGCCTACCGCTACGATCCGCCCACGCATACGCTGATCAAAGTGGCGGCCGGCGACCTTCGCCCGCAGGCGGGGGTGCAGGACTTCGTGGCGACCGTGCCGCTGAACCTGGTGTACGTGGCGGACCTCGACCGCATGAGCGGGGCGAGCGCGGACGACAAGGCGTTCTACAGCGCAACCGACGCCGGATTCATCGCCCAGAACGTGTATCTGTATTGCGCGTCGGCCGGCCTGGCGGTGGTGGTGCGCGGCCTGGTCGATCGCGACGCGCTGGGGGCGGCCCTGGGCCTGAAGAAGCATCAGCGCATCATCCTCGCGCAATCGGTGGGCTATCCGGCCGGCGCCAAGTAGCGAACCGGCATACCATCAGCGGATGCCCAAATTCGCAAAGATCCTGCTCGCCTGCCTGATCTGCCTGGCCGTTGCCGGCGGCTTGATCTGGCTGATCCAGCGGCTGGCTGGTTGAGCTCGCGGCGTGACCCTAGAGTGGGTGACGGCCCGGGGGAACCTCGCGATCATCGGGAGTGTCGCTGCCACCGCCAGGCGGTTGGCTACCCGAGCCGCTGCCGGAAGACGCAAAGTCGCCGCATCTAACACTATGCTTGGGTGAAACACGCCCCAGAACAGTGACGTTGCCTGGCAATGCGCGGTTTTCTTCCTTGAGATAGACGACCGTTTCGGCCTGGTGATGGGCAATGTTTCCCTTTACCCTGCCCAATCGTGTGCAGCCCAACCAAAACATTCCTTGTGTTTCTGCAGGCGCGTTGACGGGTGCGACCGATCCCGAAAGCGCGCTCGCATAGCGGACAACGGTGGGTTCCGTGTTCCCGGCGGCATAGAGGGCTTCAAACTCACCCAGCGCCTTATCCCACCACCATTGGCGATGGGCCATGATCTTGATCCTCGACGCATAGCCGGCTGCGGCAGGCTTGCCGAGAGTCAGCGACGATACATAGAACTTCACATCCGTGTAGCTCAGCGGTTTCCTGGGCGGTCCCGGCCACTCGATGTTGTAGCTGCTGCCGGTCGCTGGTCTGAAGTCAATGAGTTCCTCAGGGACCAGTACCGTTTCGTCCGCCTGCGCAAGCGACGGACCGGCAAGGCTTAGCCACGCCAGAGCGACAAGCGATAAAGACCCACGGGCACGATTTTTCATCGCCGATCCTCCTTTTGATGAGCCTCCTTCGCGTTGCGCGAGAGAGCCTCGCGCAACCTGGAAGTAGTGCATGCCTGTAGCCTATGCCATTATTTTCATCGTGCCAGAACAAAACTCGCCGCCTGGCGACACGTGGGCGATGCTGAATCTGATCAATTGGAGAAATCCCTGAGCGAAGCCGCCCTGCGCGATCTGACGACCCGCTTCCCACAACCGGGGCGGATCGAAGCGATTTATATCCGCCCGCAGCGCCGCGGCGAGGTGGCCGCGGTCGAATCCGTCAGGGCGATTGCCGGGTTGGGGCTGGAGGGCGATCACTACGCGCTGCCGTCGCGCAGCCGGGTGGAAGGCGGCAAGCGGCAGGTGACGCTGATTCAGGCCGAGCACCTGCCGGTGGTGGCGGCGCTGACGGGGCGGGCGCAGGTCGACGCGGCTTTGCTGCGCCGCAACCTGGTGGTGTCGGGGCTGAATCTGCTGGCGGCGCGGGCGCTGTTCCGCGACCGGCCGCTGGTGCTGCGCATCGGTGAGTCGGTGGTGCTGGAAGTGACCGGGCATTGCGATCCCTGCTCGCGCATGGAAGACGTGCTGGGGCCGGGCGGATTCAACGCGATGCGCGGCCACGGCGGCGTCAATGCCCGCATCCTGGCGGGCGGGACGATCCGGGTGGGGGATGCGGTGCGGGGTGAAGGGTGAGGCGAAGGGCTCAAGCGGTCGTCAGCCCGGCGATGAGGCCGTCCTGCAGCCAGGTACCGAGATGGCGGGCGGCCTGGGCCGTGGCATCCTGATCCGACAGGTGTTCGCCCAGCGATGCGCAGATCCGGGCGAACGAAGCACCGGCCAGCAGCTGCGACAGGGCGGCGTGTTCCACGCGGTCGAGGGTGCGGAAATGCGGCTGCCAGGCCTTGCGCCAGATCAGGAGCCAGGCGGGGTCGGGCAGGCGATCGGCGGGCGGCGGCGGCTGGTCCTGGTCAAGGGCGTGCCAGATGCCGACGCTGTTGAAGCGCAGCGGCGCGAGGAACAGGGTGGGGACGAAGCGGAAGCCGACGCTTTCCCACTGCGCCGCGTCGAGTTCGGCCAGCGCCGCGGGTGCCAGGGGCTCGGCGTCGGGGCCGTCGAAGGCGCGGCGCAGCTGCCAGTCGATCATGGCCAGTTCGGCGATGTCGGGGTCCTGCGGAAAGCGCGCGGCCAGCCAGTGCGGAAAATCCGCGCCGTGCCAGCGCAGGTTGCGGTGCTGCGGGGGGTTGGCCTCGACGAAATCCAGCGCCGCGTCGTCGAAGCTGTCGTCGCCGAGGTAGGCCCAGGTTTTTTCGAAAGCGTCGCGCAGGTTGTCGAGCAGGCGGGCGCGGTAGGCGTGGTGATAGATGTGCAGGCGATGGGCGACGTCGATGCGGCCGCCGGCCGCGACGTCGTCGGCGATGGCGCTGGGGCGGTCGAGCAGGTGGTCGTGAAACGCCGTTTGCAGCGTGACGAGGGTCGGCGCGCTCATGCCACCGCCTCGCAGGTGTCCAGAACCTCGGCGGCAATGGCCCGCGCGCGGTCGAGTTCGGCGATGAGTTCGGCGAGCGCGGGGATGTGGTCGTCGCGTTCGATCATGGTGGCGACCTCGCCGAACAGCAGGCAGGCTTCGCGGTAGAGCGCCCATACCGGCTCGGCGACGGGGTGGTCGTGGGTGTCGACGATGTAGTCGCCGTGGTCGCTGTGGCCGGCCAGGTGGATCTGCTGTACCCGCTCGGCCGGCAGGTGGCGCATGAAGGCGCGCGCGTCGAAGCCGTGGTTGATGCTGCTGACGTAGATGTTGTTGACGTCGAGCAGCAGCAGGCAGTCGGCCTCCTCGGCGACGCGGCGCAGGAATTCCCATTCGCTCATGTCCGAGCTGCGGTATTCGAGATAGCTCGATACGTTTTCCAGCAGGATGCGCTGGCCGAGCGCGTCCTGCACCTGGCCGACGTGGCGCACCACCAGGCGCAGCGCCTCCTCGCTGTAAGGCAGCGGCAGCAGGTCGTGGGCGTTGCGGCCGGCGACGCCGGTCCAGCACAGGTGATCGGAAATCCACAGCGGCTGCGCGCGCTGGGCGAGTTTTTTGAGATCGGCGAGATACTGCAGGTCGAGCCCGTCGGTGGAGCCGATCGACAGCGATACGCCGTGCATCGCCACCGGGTAGCGTTCGAGCACGGCATCGAGCATGGCGAGCGGCTTGCCGCCGGGCACCATGTAATTGTCGGAAATGATTTCGAGCCAGTCGAGCGCGTGCGGTTCGCGCAGAAAGTCCGGGTAATGCACGGGCCGCAGGCCGAGGCCGAAACCCGGCGAAGCTTTTCTGATCGGGGCAGGGGGGCGCGTCATGCGGAAGTCTCTCAGGCGAGTGCAAACAATGGGCGTCGGTTGCCGGTGCGGCGGGGCCGCACCGGGGCTGGCTGCGGACGGTTACATCTTGAGGTCGGCGATGACGCCGCTCTTGTCCAGGCATTCCTTGGCAGAGACGGCCTTGAAGCCATGGCCCTTGCAGGCGTTTTGGCCCTTGCAGCTGTGCTCCGCCGTCTTGCAGTCGCTGGTGCCCTTGCAGGACAGCACGCCGTAGCAGTGCACCTTGTCGCTGGCACCGACTGCGGGGCCGCTGCTGCCACCGGGATTTTCAGCGGCGTTGACGGCGGACATCGAGAGGGCCATCGCGGCAGCGAAGGACGCGAGGGCGGCGCCTTTGGATGAAATGGACATGAATAAATCTCCTTTGATGAATGGAACGGTTTGATTTGGGTGGGTGTATCGGCGCTGCGTGTCCGCCATGCTGGCGACGGCTGCAGTGTCATGAGACAGCCGGCATGGTGTAACCCGCCGCGTGCCTCACCCCTGCTCAGTCGCGGCGGCGCAGCTGTCCTTACACCTGGACGACAAATTTTTTCGATGCGCCGCGTCGGCCCGGGCGGGCGTGCCGATGCGTCGCCGGCGAGGCTATGATGAATTCATGTTTGCCGGTTTCATCTGTGCGTTCACATTGCAAAGGAGATCCCATGAAAACCTGGTTCATCGCGTTGCCGCTGCTTGTCGTGGCGAATGCAGGGATGGCGCAGGACGTCGAACCGGCGGCCGACCCGGCCGCAACGGTGGCGCCCCAGCCGGACGCTCAGGACAAGGCGGCTGCATCCAAGCCGAAGCATCGGCAGGGCGCCGACATGCGCCATTGCCTGGAACTGAAGGACGCCAAGGCGATCATTCGCTGCGCCGAGCCCGGTCGCAAACCGTAATCCGGCACGTCGCCCGCCTGCAGCACGACGGATGACGGCATGGCGACGCCGCTTTCGCATCTGGCCGTGCCGCTGGCGCTGACCGCAGTGCTGGGTACCGACGCCGTGCCGCCGGGACTGCTGGCGCTGGCGCTGGTCTGCGCCGTGCTGCCCGACCTCGATGCGCTGGGCCTGTGGCTCGGTATTCCCTACGCGCATCCGTTCGGCCACCGCGGCATCACGCATTCGCTGCCGTTTGCCGTGGCGCTGGCGGGCGCGGGGACGCTGCTCGCGCCGGAGGCGGAACCCCGCATCGCATTCGGGGTGCTGCTGGTCAGCGCCGCGTCGCACGGCCTCATCGACGCGCTGACCAACGGTGGCCTCGGCATCGCCTTGTTCAGCCCGTTTTCACACAGGCGATTTTTCCTGCCGTGGCGGGTGATCGAGGTGTCGCCGCTGCGCCCGTCCGCGCTGTTTTCACGGCGCGGCCTCGAGGTGCTGCGCTCCGAGATGCGCTGGGTGTGGGTGCCATGTCTGGCGGTGGCTATTCTGGGGATAGCGCTGCGGGGGCTGGCAGGTCAGTGAACCGGCCGGACTAGCATCCCGCACATTCCTGGTCTGCCAGGAACTTTTCGAGGCCCGCCCTGGCGCCGCCGATCCAGGGGGCACCGTGGGCGAACAGCAGGTGGTCGAATTCGCGTTCGCGCAGGTGCTTGAGGAAGGCCTTGCGCAGGCCGCGCTTGACGCCTTCCGGGTCGTCGCCCATGTAGGCGTCGGGCACGAAGCCGAGCTTGCCCCGGTCGCGCACGATGGCGTCGCCGAGGCTCAGGATGCCGCCGTGCAGCGGCAGATACAGCGCGGTTTCCTCGGGGCACAGCGCCGCGACTTTGAGGGCCAGCACGCCGCCCGGCAGTTCCTTTCCGTGGGCGAAGCCCCTGACCTTTTCGCCGTGGGTGAATTCGTGCAGTCCGTCCTTGTGGCACCAGACCTGCGCGCCGTAACGCGCGGCGAAGCGGTCGCTGTGGCGGTAGTGATGGCGGTTGGTCAGGTAGACGTGCTGCGGCGCGCCGCGCGCCGCGAACCACTCGATGCCCTGCGCGGGCACGCGCGGGTCGATCAGCACCGGCGGGTCGGTGGCGTTGGTGTAATAGGAGTGGACGTAGGCCTGGATGCCTTCGTGGAAGGTCTTCCAGTGAAACACGCCGGGCAGGATTTCTTTCATGGCGGACTCTCCTTTGCCTCAGTAAAGACGACACCCGGGGCAAAGAAAAGCCGCCCGTGATCGCCCCCGCTGTTCCGGTTGCCATCTATAAAGCTTGCATGATCTGGAGAATCCTCCGATGCGAACGACACCCACTGTGCTGATCACCGGCGCCAACCGCGGCCTCGGGCTGGAATGGGCGCGGCAGTATGCCGAGGCCGGCTGGCGGGTGATCGCCAGCTGCCGCCATCCGGGGCAGGCCGACGACCTCAGGGCACTTGCCGGCAGCCACCCGCGGGTCAGCGTGCACCGCCTCGACGTGACCGACAGCGAACAGTTGCATACCTTGCAGCTCGATCTGGAGGAGGCCAGGATCGACGTGCTGCTCAACAACGCGGGCGTTTATCTGGACAAGTTCATGGGGGAGGTCGGCGGCATCGACTATGACGTCTGGCTGCGCACGTTCGCCGTCAACACGCTGGGGGCGGTGCGGGTGAGCGAGGCCTTCGTCGCGCAGGTGGCGCGCAGCGAGAAAAAGCGGGTGGTGGCGATCAGCAGCCACATGGGGTCCATTGCCGAGATCGGCGCGTCGGGCAGCTACGCCTACCGCTCAAGCAAGGCGGCCCTGAACGCCGCGATGAAGGGGCTCTCGCACGCGCTTGCGCCACACGGCATCGGCGTCCTGCTGCTGCATCCCGGCTGGGTGGGCACGCGCATGGGGGGACCGGATGCGCTGCTCACCCCCGCGCAGAGCGTCCGTGCCATGCGCGCCCTGGTGGAGGACTTCAAGCCGGAGTGGAACGGGCGCTTTTTCCGCTACGACGGCAGCGAGATTCCCTGGTAAGCCTGCGAGCGGGTCAATGGCCCGCGGCCTTCCTACTTGGCGGGTTCGGGCGCCGGCCCGCGTCGCCAGTAGGTGCGCAGTTTCTCCTGCTGCTCCTTGGTGAGGACGGCCTCCATGCGTTTCTGCGCCTCCACCGAGGAGTCGTACATTTTCTGCTGGAGCTTGCCGATTTCCTTGTAGGCCGAGTCGATTGCAGCGCTGTCCCGCTTGGGCGCCAGGTTCAGGTCGCGCAGCCTGGCCTGCTGGTTCATCATCTCGTTCATCAGGTTCCAGTGCGATTTGCGGGTGTCATCCTGAATCTTGTTGATCCGGGTCTGCTGCTCGCTGGTCAGGTCGAGTCCGCTGCCCCAATACGGGCCCATCATCATCCCCGGACCCATTCCGTGGCCCCCCATCATGCCGGGGCCCATGCCGCCGCCGCCCATCATGCCGGGGCCCATTCCGTAGCCGCCCATCATTCCGGGACCCATTCCGTGGCCACCCATCATGCCGGGGCCCATGCCGTAGCCATCCGGACAGGGGGGGTTGGCCTGTTCGGCCTGGAGGGCGGGCGCCGTTCCGGCCAGGGCGGCAGCGAGGCTATAGGCGGCAATCCGGCTGAAAGATCGGGTGGTGTTCATGGCAATCTCCTTTCGCACGTGGTGACGATAAACGGTTGAAACGACAACGGGATGCCGCCTATTTTTCCAGGAGGTCATCCCGTTTCCGGAGATACGTGTCGCGATCGATTTCGTCGCGAGCGTAGGCTTCCTTGAGAATATCCAGCGGCGTTTTCTGTTCCGGCTCGCCTGCGCGGCCGCCCGTGTCCCGGGGTTTTGCGAACAGATACTTCAGCAAGGCGACGATCAGCAGGATGGGAATGGCCCAGATCAGGATCATCCACACGCTGCCGAGCAGCATGCCGCCCCATCCATCGAACATCCATCCATGACTGTACGGGCCGTACATATCGTCTTGTCCTTAGGTCTGGGGCTTGCGGGGAAGGGGTTGATCGAGGGGGACGTGACACCAGATGCCGAAAAACCTGGCAGGCCAGTCAACTATAGGCATGCCTGCGTCAAATACAAATGGAGCGGGAGGGCATCCGGGGAAAGGCGGGGGCAACGATCAACGGTGCAATCGACCATGAAACGGGGGTCTGCGCGATGCTGCGTTTTCCCTGTCGTTCACGTCGGCTTGGGCGTCGGCAGTCGGCTTGACGCAACCACGACCGTGCCCAAGAATACCGGCCATCACTCTTACGCCTGCCCACAAAGGAATGCCTACATGAAACGCGCGATTTGGCTGCTGTGCTGCATTGCCTTTCCGACGGCTGCGACGGCCGGGCCGCTCGACGAAAAAAAGGCAGAAGCCCATCTGCAGGCGGTGGCTGCCGGCGACGTCGAGGCGCTGATGCGCGACTACGCCGAGGATGCCTACATGGACTGGGTCGGCGGCCCGCTCGACGGACGCTACCGCGGCAAGGCGGCGATCCGCGAGGTGTGGCAGAAATTCGCCGCCCTCAATGACGGCCAGCCGCGCCCGGCGAAGTTCGGCAAGCTGGCGCAGCAGGCCCACCCCAAGGGCGTCACGCTGGAATCGCCTGCCGAATACGGCGGCAAGCCGACGATCAAGGTTTGGCACGTACTGGTCTACCGCGATGGCGAGTTGACCACTGAAGTGTGGCAGATCGCCCCCGCGCTGAAGGTCGGCGAATGAGCGCGCGGCGGCGCAGTGTCGCAGCGATCGCCGCCGTGGCCTGCATGGCGGCGGTGGATGCAGCCGGCGCCGGTTTCGAAGCCCGGGTCCGTTCGCTGGCGGGCGCGCCGGTCGAGGATGCCGCCGTGGTGCTGGAACCGGTATCGGGCAAGGTGCCGCAGCGGAAGGCGCAGGCAAGCATCGAACAACGCGACCGCGAATTCGTGCCCTATCTGAGCATCGTGCAGAAAGGAGCCGCGGTGAATTTTCCCAACCGCGACACCCTCAAGCATCACGTGTATTCGTTTTCGCCGGCCAAGACGTTCGAGATCAAGCTCTATGCCGGCCAGCCGGCGCAGCCGGTGGTTTTCGACAAGACGGGCGAGGTGGCGCTGGGCTGCAACATCCACGACTGGATGGAGGCCCACGTGCTGGTCGTCGATACGCCCTGGTTCGGTAAGACCGGCGCCGACGGCATCGCCCGCATCGCCCGGGTGCCCGCCGGCAGCTACCGGCTGCGCGTCTGGCACCCCCGGCAGAAGGCTGCCGCCGCCACGCAGGAGGTGGCGATCGGCGCCACGCCGGGGCGGCGCGCCGAACTCGCCCTCGACGTGGCGCCGCGCGAGCCGCGCCACAAACCGCCGGCCGATTCCGGCAGCTACTGACGCATGCCCTGGCTCAACCTCGAGCGGCGCATCGCCGTCGTCTTCGTCGGTCTGGTGATGCTGATCATGCTGCTGATGCTGCTCTTGGTCCAGCGCAGCGGGGAACGCATCGTCGCCGCCGAATCGCAGCGGCAGATCGCGGCCGGCCGCATGAGCTTCGAGGCGCTGGTCAAGCAGAACCGGCGCCAACTCGAGCTTGCCGCCACTGTGCTGTCGCGGGACTTCAGCTTCCGCGAGGCGATCGCCACCCAGGACCGCCCCACCATGATTTCGGTGCTGCAGAACCACGGTTCGCGCATCGGTGCGAGCGCCATGATGGCGCTTGCGCTCGATGGCCGCGTCATCGCCGACATCCAGCAGCAGCTACGGCCGGGCGAGGCGTTCGCATTCGCCACCCTGCTCAAAGCAGCCGAGGCCGATGGCCGCGCCAGCGATTTCGTGCGCATGGCCGATGGCCGGGTGTATCAGATGGTTGTGGTGCCGATCCTGGCGCCGGTGCGCATCGCCTGGATCGTGATGGGTTTTCCGGTCGACCATGCCTGGGCGCGCGGTCTGGCGCAAAGCAGCGGGCTGGATGTCAGTCTGGTGGATGCGGTGGCCGGGCGGGTCCTGGCCAGTTCGTTGCCCGGGTCGCGCCACGCCGCGCTGGAGCAGGCCGCGCCTGGCGTGCAGGAACTGCCCGGCGAGGTTACCCTCGACGGCGATCACTACCAGGGGGTGGCGCTGCCGCTCGGGCAGCAGGCACGGGTGATCCTGCTGCACTCGCTGGAGAAGAGCGAGGCGGTGTTCAAGGAGCTCGAACAGGCCCTGCTGATCACGGCCGGCGGGGGCATCGTGCTGTTCGTTCTCGGCAGCCTGTGGCTGGCGCGGCGCATCGCCGGCCCGGTCAACGCGCTGGCCGCGACGGCGCGTCGCATCGAGGCTGGCGACTACAGCGATCCGGTGGCGGTGAAGTCGAAGGATGAGATCGGCCAGCTTGCCGCCAGCTTCGAGAACATGCGCGTCGGCATCGCTGCCCGCGAAGGGAAGATCACCCGGCTGGCGTATGAGGACGCGTTGACGGGCTTGCCCAACCGGGTTCGCATCGAGGAACGGCTGGACACTCTCGGTCCGACGGCCGAAGCTGCGGTGGTGGTGCTCGACCTTGACCGCTTCGCGGCGATCAACGATGCGCTCGGCCATCCGGTCGGCGACCAGTTGCTGCGGCAGGTCGGCGCCCGGCTGGCCGGGCAGCTGCCGCCGCGGGCGATGCTGGCAAGGCTGTGGGGCGACGAGTTCGCCTTCCTGCTCGAAGGGATGGCACGGCCGGCGGTGCAGGCTTTCGCCCAGGTGCTGCTCGCTGCGTTGCGCACGCCGATGGAAGTCGAGGGCCAGCGTCTCGATGTGAACGGCAGCCTGGGAATCGCCTTCCACCCGGCGGACGGCACCGGCCTCAACGCGCTGCTGCAGCGGGCCGAACTGGCGATGTACGAAGCCAAGCGGCGGCAATGCGGCTTCATGCTGGCCGAGGAAGTCGGCCCCGGTCCCTTGCCCGAGCAGTTGTCGCTGATCGGGGAAATGCGCGATGCGCTGGAAAAGCGCGAGTTCGTCCTCCACTACCAGCCCAAGCTCGACCTCGCGTCCGGCCGCATCGTCGGCGCCGAGGCGCTGCTGCGCTGGCTGCATCCCGAGCGCGGGCTGGTGCCGCCGGGAAGTTTCATTCCCTTTGCCGAGCGCACGGGTTTCATCCGCGAAATCACGCCATGGCTGCTCGGCGAGGTGGCGGCGCAGACCGCCGCCTGGCGCAAGCAGGGGCTGGATCTGGTGGTGTCTGCCAACCTGTCGGCGCGCGACCTGCTCGACCCGGGCCTGGTGGTGCTGGTGCGCGAGCTGGTTGCCGGCCATGGCCTGCCGCCTGCCGCGCTCTGTCTCGAGATCACCGAGAGCGCGCTGATGGAAGATCCCGCGCTGGCGCAGGCCCATCTGGAGGAACTGGCCGCGTTTGGCGTGAAGCTGTCGATCGACGATTACGGCGCCGGCCAGGCCTCGCTTGCCTACGTCAAGGCGCTGCCCGTGCACGAACTGAAGATCGACCAGAGCTTCATCCGCTCGCTTGCCGACTCGCCCAAGGATGTGGCCATCGTTCGTTCGACGATTGCGCTGGGGCATGCGCTGGATTTCGCCGTCGTGGCCGAAGGCATCGAGACCGAGGCCGACCTGGACTGGCTGCGCGGGAGCGGCTGCGATGTCGGCCAGGGCTATTTCATTGCGCGGCCGATGGCGGCTGCCGCCTTTGGCGACTGGGTCGTGGCGCGCATCGGCCCGCCCGTCCGGGCATGAGCCGGCTTTCAATCCAGGCTGCAGACCGAAGGCTTCGAGTGGCCGGTGATCAGGATTCTGACAGCGGCGCCACGATGAGCGGCACCATCATTTCCGTCGCGCTGAGTCCACCGTGCACGCCGACGTGGGTGTAGCGCTCCTCGCCACGGAGCCAGTCGCGCAGGATGGCGCGGCCGCGTGGGATGAGGACGTAATCGCCGAGCCGGTCGCGCAGGGCGGGGTGGGCTGTGCCCGGCCCCAGCCATCCCTGCTGCAGGATGTCTTCGCTCTTCAATAGCTGAACGCGGTCTGCCAGATTTTCGCGGACATAATTCTCGAATTGCATCTCGCGGCCTGCGCGCACGTAGGCGTAGGCCATGCGCGGTTCGCCGCACAAGGGCAGCAGCAGGGTCTCGCGCAAGCCGGGATGATCGTCGAGATCGATGGTCTGTTCCGCCGAGGTGTCGATGAAGCCATGGTCGGCGGTGACGATGAGCCGGCTGTTGGTTTGGTGTGCCGCCTCAACCAGTTGGGCGAAGCCCGCATCCAGCGCGGCGAAGGCCTCCGCGACCTCTGGACTGTGGATGCCGAATTCGTGTGCCAGGCTGTCGAGCTGCGGCCAGTAGGCGTGGATGTAGCTGCGCGGTGCTGATATGCGCAGCAGCCCGGCGATCTGGGCGAACATTTCGTCCAGGGTTTCGTAGCCGTGCCGCTTTGCCTTGCCGGAGAGCGCGACGTTGAAATCCGAATGGATGATGTGCCGCGGGCTGACCACGTGGCAGGGCAGGGGCAGGCGATTGAACAGCGGGGTGAGTCCGAATAGCGTTGTCGGCGTGACGCCGGCATCGCGCAGGGCATGACGTCCGGCGCGGACGCGGAAAGGCAGCGGCGCGGCGATGGCGCCGATCTCGCGGAAGTACATGTGCCAGCCGGTGAGGCCATGCTGCTGCGGGGCGAGGCCGGTGAGGAAAGTGGGGATGGCGCTGGCCGTGGTGGACGGA
>JAKBJA010000048.1 GCA_021836225.1 Pseudomonadota bacterium
GGCGTGCTGACCGATGCCGAGCGGCTGGCGATCTGGAAGCGCGGCAGCAGCCGCAATTCGTATTACGTCGCCTTCCTCGAACTTCAGCCCGACACGCTGCCCAACCCGCGCGCCGCGCGCGTCGATCGCGCAAGCGTGCCGCAACTCGCCGACAACCCGTACAGCGTGATGCTCGACAAGGCGTTCTCGGGGCAGGGTCAGACCTTCATCGCCACCACCGCGACCATTCTCGATCGCCCGGAAAACCAGGAAGTGGTGAACCACACGTTGAACGCGCTGGCGCAGTGGTGCGCGCCCCTGCGCAAGGCCGACGAAGCGACCCGCAGCGCGGCACGCCAGGCCTTGCTGGATGCAGCACCCCAATTTGAAACGGATTGTGCCGCGCTCGACGCGCTGGCCGCGGTCGACGCCGACACGGTGCGGCCGATCTTCCTCAAGACCACCGCGATCGGCTCGCTGATGCGGCGCAAGATCCAGCCTGTCGTCACGCCGCTGCTCGACGCCATCGCGCTGCTCCGCCGGCAGCCTTGAGTCACTGAAACGACGACGCCCCGCGGGCTTGCGCACGCGGGGCGTCGGTTTGGGGAGCGGCTTACTTGCCGAGCGCCGAATCGATGCTCGCCAGAAACTTGTCGGCCTTCTCGAACCCGATCACCTTGTAGCCCGACTGTTCGCCTGCAGCAGTCCAGAAGATCAGGCCGGGCGGGCCGAACAGGTTGAAGCGTTTCAGCAGCGCCTTGTCGGCGTCGGTGTTGGCGGTGACGTCGGCCTTCAGCAGCACCAAGTCGGCCAGGCGCGCCTGCACCTTGGGATCGCTGAAGGTGAACGTCTCCATCTCTTTGCACGACACGCACCAGTCGGCATAGAAGTCGAGCATCACCGCTTTCCCGTCTGCCTTGGCCTGCGCCAGGCGCGCATCGAGCTCGGCCACGTCCTTGACCTTCTCGAACGCCAGGCCTTTCTGCTCGGCCGCCATCGCCACGCCACCGCCGGCGCCACCCTTGAATACGTCGAGCGGCTGCAAGAGGTTGCGGCTGCCCGCCAGCATGCCGAGCAGGATCGCCAGGCCGCCGATCAGCAGCACCACGCCGAGGCCCTTCCACAGCCGCGACCAGCCGGTCGCATGGGCCGGCAGCGGATCGAGCGCATGCAGGTAGATCGCCGAGGCGATCAAGAGCAGCGCCCACAGCAGCATGCCGATCCAGTCCGGGATGACCGGCGAGATCAGGTAGATGGCGATCGCCAGCATCATCACGCCGAAGAAGTACTTCACCGCGTTCATCCAGCCGCCCGTCTTGGGCAGCAAGGCGCCGGCCGACAGGCCCACCAGCAGCAGCGGCACCCCCATGCCGAGCGCCAGCACGAACAGCGCCACGCCGCCCAGCACGGTGTTGCCGGTCTGCGCGATGAAGGCGAGCGCGGCGGCCAGCGGCGGCGCCACGCAGGGGCCGAGGATGACGGCGGAGAGCGCACCCATGAAGAAGACGCCGACGAAATTGCCGCCCTTCATCCTGTTCGACGCGTCGGAGAACTTGCTCTGAATGAAGCTCGGCAGCTGGATTTCGAAGAAGCCGAACATCGACATCGCCAGCAACACGAAGATGCCGGCGCCGATGCCGAGCGCCACCGGGTTCTGCAGCGCATTCGACAGCAGCGTGCCGGAGAGCGCCGCCGCCACGCCGGCGATCGCGTAGGTGAGCGCCATGCCGAGCACGTAGGCGAGCGACAGCAGGAAGCCGCTCATCTTGGTGAGATCCTTCTTCTGGCCGGCGATGATGCCGGACAGGATGGGGATCATCGGGAACACGCAGGGCGTCAGCGCCAGCAGCAGGCCGAGGCCGAAGAAGGTGAGGATCACCGGCCAGAAGCTGCCGCCTTTCAGCACGCGCTCGATGCGCGAGGTGTCGGATTCGCTGGCGGGCTCGACCGGCGCATCCGTACTGGCCGCAGCCGCTGTCGCCACGGCCGCGCCACCCGCAGACGCCAGCGAGAACTCGCGCTTGATCGGTGGATAGCAGACCCCGACCGCCTCGTTGCAGCCCTGCCAGCTCGCTTCCAGCACCAGCTGTTCACCGGCGGCGAGCGCGCGCGACAGGGTCACGCTGGCGGAGAGATTCTGGTGATACACCTCGGTACGGCCGAAGGTCGGATCCTCCTTGACCTCGCCCGCCGGCGTGTCGGCGCGCGCCACTTTGACGTCGGCCGGCGATTTGACGACGTAGGCGAGCTTGTCACGGTACAGGTAGGTATCGGGCGTCAGCGTGTAGTCGATCTTGACCGTCTGCGCATCGGCCATCGTCGCCGCGACCAGGAAGGCCTCGTCAGGCGGCAGCAGCTTCGGCAGACCCGCATCGCCCGCCAGGCTGCGCAGGCCCTCCAGCGCGGAAACCGATGAAGCGGGTGCTGCAGTGGACGCTGCCACAGCGGCAGGTGGCGTCACGACGGCGGCGACCAGTGCCGGCAGCTTGATCGACACGCTCGTTTCCTGCGGCGTGTAGCACAGACCGGCGTCGGCGCAGCCCTGCGAAACCGTCTTCAGGGTGACCGACGTGGTGCCCGCGGTGCGCTGGATCGGCAGCGCAATGCGTACGTCCTTGCGGTAGGTCTCGACCCTGCCGAAGTTCTCGTCCTCCTTGACCTTGCCGGCCGGCAGTTTCGGCGCGCCAAGCGTAGCGCCGGCCACCTCGAACTTGAACTTGTCGCGGTACATGTAATAGCCGTCGGCAATCTGCCAGCGCGCTTCCAGCGTGTTGGCGTCGAGCGCACGCGCGGTGAACTTGAAGGCAACTTCGGGGTCAAGAAATTCTTGGGCGTGGACCACTGGAAAGAGCGCCAGCGCACCCCAAAGTAGGGGCAAGGCGCCGAGCAAACGTATCCACTTATTCTTCATCATGTTTCTCAGTCTCCGTCGCCAGCCAGTCGAGATAGACCGGCAGGCCGTGTGTTATCGGTGTGGCAATCAGTTCAGGCACGTCGTAAGGATGCTGCACGCGGACGATTTCCTCAACCAGCGGATACGCCGCGCGGGTGGTTTTGATCAGCAGCGGAATTTCCTCCGCCGTCTCCACCCCCCCCTCCCAACGGTACATGGAGCGGCACGGCGCCAAAACGTTCACACACGCCGCCGCCCGGCTTTCGATCAACGCGTGCGCCAGTTTCTCGGCGCTCGCGACATCGGGTAAATTCGTCAAGACTAACAAAGGTTCCATGTCATGCGCTTTGGTTGGATTGTGCTACTGCTGCTGTCGTTTCCGGTTCTGGAAGCGATCGGCATTTTCTGGGTTGCCAGCGCCATCGGCGGCTGGGTACTGCTGTGGCTGCTGCTGGCAGCCATAGCCGGCGTCATGCTGATTCGCGTCGAACGCGTCGCCTGGGGCGCGCGCCTGCTGTTTTCGGTGCAGTCGGGCGCGCATCCGCTGGCCGCGCTGTTCGCCAGCGGGCGCATGCTGCTCGCCGGCGGCCTGCTGGTCTTTCCCGGCTTCATCAGCGATGCCATCGCGCTGGTGCTGCTGCTGATCCCCGGTACCTGGGGCCGCCGCGAGGCGGACCCATTGCGACCCGCAAACGACGACGTGCTGGAAGGCGAGTTCAAGCGCGAGCCCGACGATCTGCTGCGTTGATCAAAATAACTTCATCTGCCCGCGAGACTGGCGGATTTCGCGCAGCAGGTCATCGGACGTCGGATAGCGGTATTTCAATCGCAGCTCGCGCGTGGTGCGCGCGTTCGACAGCTGGCGCGACTCGCGCAGAAACGACAGCAGGGCCTCGGACAGCACTTTCTCCGCCTCGGCGCGCTTGACCCGCGGCGGGTGTGGCAGGTCGAAGGCATCGGCGCAGCTGTCGAACCAGTCGCCCATTTTCAGCGGATGCGCGTCGACCGCATGGTAGATGCGCTGCGAACGGCCGCGGAACAGCGCCGCCCACGCCAGCCGTGCCAGGTCGTCGGCATGGATGTGGTTGGTGTAGCTGTCGTCCCTGGCAACCAGCGCCGGGGTGCCGCGCCGGATGCGCTCCAGCGGCAGACGGTCGGCGGCATAGATGCCCGGCGCGCGCAGGATCGTCACCTGCACGCGTTGCGTCTCGCCCCACGCGCGCAACTGGCGCTCGGCATCCACCCGTCGCACCGCGCGCCCGTTCACCGGCGCCACCGGGCGTGTCTCACTCACCCAGTTGCCGCCGCAGTCGCCGTACACGCCACTGGTGCTGATGTAGACCAGCGCACCCGGTTTGCGCCGCCCCAAGGCATGCAGCAGATGTGCAGTGCGCGGATCGGTTCTGCCTTCATTCGGCGGCGGCGCAAAATGGAACACGCCATCGATGCGCGGCAGCCGCTTCAGGGTGGCAGGCTGGTCGAGATCACCGACGTAAGGCGTCACGCCGAGCGCGCGCAGCTCGGCGACGCGCTCGGCGCGGCGGACCATGCCGATGAAGCGTGCCTGCCCTGCGTAGCGCTTCACCAGCCGTTCGGCGATATCGCCGAATCCCACGATGAGGATTTTTTTCATTGCTGCATGCCTCTAACCCTACGCCCGCCAGGGTGAAAACCCCTGCCGCTCAGGCGATAATCCCAATGTTTGCCACCGCATTTTAAGCTCACATCATGCCGCATCAGGTCACCATCCAGCCCAGCGGGCACCAGTTCACCGTTCAGGATGACGAAACCATCCTCGAAGCCGCCCTGCGCGAAGGCTTTGCGCTGCCCTACGGCTGCCGCAACGGCGCCTGCGGTGCCTGCAAGGGCAAGGTCCTGTCCGGCCAGCTCGACTACGGCGCGCATTCGGCGAACGCATTGAAGGACGAAGACAAGGCGCAGGGCCGCGCATTGTTCTGTCGCGCCAAGCCCTTGAGCGACATGATCATCGAAGCCAAGGAAATCGGCGCCGCCAAGGACATCGTGGTGAAGACCCTGCCGTGCCGGGTGGAAAAGCTGGAAAAGCGTGCCGACGACGTGATGGTGATGAAAATCAAATTGCCGGCCAACGAACGCCTGCAATTCCTCGCCGGACAGTACATCGATTTCCAGTTGAAGAACGGCAAGTCGCGCAGCTATTCGCTCGCCAATCCCCCCCACGACGATGCGCTGCTGGAACTGCATATCCGCCACGTGCCGGGAGGGCTGTTCTCGGACCAGGTGTTTTCCACCCTGAAGGAGCGCGACATCCTGCGCCTGAAAGGCCCGCTGGGAAGCTTCTTCATCCGCGACGATTCCGACAAGCCGATGCTCTTCGTCGCCGGCGGCACCGGCTTTGCCCCGATCAAGGCCATGCTGGAACATGCCTTCGCCGAGCACACGGACCGCGAACTGGTGCTGTACTGGGGGGTGCGCGCGCTGAAGGATCTGTACATGGCCGAACTGCCGCAGCAATGGCTGGCGGAGCATCCGAATTTCAGCTTCATCCCGGTGCTGTCCAACCCCGAGGCGGGCGACCATTGGCAGGGCCGTACCGGCTTCGTGCACGAGGCGGTGCTGGCCGACTTTGCCGACCTGTCGGGCTACCAGGTGTATGCCTGCGGCGCGCCCGTCATGGTCGACAGCGCGCGCAACAGCTTCGTCAACACGCGCAGGCTGCCGGAAGACGAATTCTTCGCCGACGCCTTCGTCTACGCGGAAGACAGCGAGACCGCCCCGGCCGTCTAAGACCGGCCGCAATTGTCGCCCCGACAAAGAAGCCCGGGCTGCATGCCCGGCCTTCTGTTCCGCCTGGACAGGCTTACAGCGCTTCGCCCAGGCTCAGTTTGGCACGCTTTACAGTTCGCCCTTGGCGCCCGCCCGCATGATGTCGAGCAGTGATTTGCGCACCGCCTCGATACGCGTTTTCAGCGCCGGCGGCAACCGCTTTTCCTGCGCCACCTCATCGACGTTGACGTCCATCATCACCAGCCAGCCCTGGCCGCTGGCATCCTCGATCAGGGCGATGCGGCACGGCATGAAGATGGAAAAGTCCATGTTCACGTCGATCAGGTCCTTGGCCAGGACGGCGTCGCAAAACTGGAAGATGATGATGGTGCGCTGCGGCTTGCCCGTCACCGCCTCCACCTGCTTGGACATCGGCAGCTCCGCCACCAGCTGCAGATTCAGCGCATTGGCACGCAGGCGCATCGACTCCGCCGCCTCGGCAAGGCTGATGCCGCGGTCGATGGCCACTTTGTACACGCCGTTCTGCGTCGACTGCTCGACCTTGGGCGCGGCAGCCCAACTGGCAGGTGCGGAAATCAACAGCGAACTGAGCACGAAACCGGTAATGGCAAGTATGGATCGGCGCATGGCGGCATTCCTTTCGAATATAAGAAAACGCTAATAATATAGCTGTGCGGGCGCTTGTTCACCTGCACAAACGTGCCAGCCAGCGCCCAGTGCCTACAGCGCGCGGCACAAGCCCAGCGCCTTCTGGTAGTGCTGGCAGGCTTCGCCGGGCTGGCCGCTCTGGGTCTTCAGTTCGGCCATGCGGATGTGGCCCTCGGCGCTGGGCGCGATAGCGAGGCTGGCTTCCAGATAGCTCTGCGCCTTGCCCCAGAGCTGCTGAGCGCTACACAACTGCGCCAGCGACAGCAGCAACTGCGCGTCGCGCGGATGGGCGTGCAGCCACTTCTCGGCCTGCTCGATTTGCCGGGTCGGGCTGCTGCTGCGCGCGTCGCCATACAATGCCGCGAGGTCTTCGTGCCACTCGCGGTTGAGCGCGGCTTCCAGCACATCAAGCGCCGTGTCGTGGCCGCCGCGCTGCATGAAGGCACGGGCGGCGGCACGCGCCACCCAGGGGTCAGCCTTGAAATCGGCCGGAATCTTCTTCCAGTATTCCAGCAAACCGCGGTCATCCTCTGCGCGACGCTTGAGATTTTCAGCATAGGCCATGCGCCGGTTTTGCAGGGCAATGCCGGGCTCCAGCGCGTTGGCGCGCATCAGCGCGTCGAGCAGCCGGTCGACTTCGTCCCATTGCCCGGTCAGCTGGCGCGCCTTGAGCTCGAGCCGCAGCAGGGCGGTATGCTGCGGCGCGATGTCCTTGGCACGTTTGATCGCCACCAGTGCGGCCGCGGAATCCTTGGCGTCGAGGCGCGCTTCGGCCTCGAACAGCTGCGCAGCGAGCTCAGCGCCGTGCTCGGTCGCCTCCTGGACATGCCGCTCGCGTTGCGGGATGGCGCGCATCTCCTGTGCCGCTCGCGCTGCCAGCACCCGTGCCACCCCGATCCGGAGATCGTCACCCTGCCATTGCCCGAGCGACTGCTCCGCGTCCTGGTAGCGATATTCGGTATACGCCTTGAGGCCGCCGACAAAATTTTCGTCGCGCTTTCTGGCGGCACGGCGCGCGCGCTGTTCGCGCACGATGCTGGGCAGGTTGAGCGTGAGCAGGGCCAGCCGCAGCAGCACGATGCCCCCCACCACCAGCCCCACCAGCAGCAGCACGAAACTGATAAAGGAGATTTCCATCCGCCATGGCGGGTACACCAGCACCACATAGCCGGGGTCGTAGCGGCCGGCCATTGCCAGCGCGACGGCCAGCACTGCAATGATGATCAGCGAGACCAGCCAGCGCATCAGAGCTCTCCCTTATACGCCTCAAGCGCGACGAGGCTGGCGTCAATGCCGGGCAACTTCTGCGCGATCTGCAAACTGGACAGGCGCGCGACTTCCTTGAGCGCGTCGGCAACGCCGGCGTCGCGCGTATTGAAATAGCGTCCGAGCATCTGCGATACCGCATTCAGGTCGGAACGGAACGCTGCCTGGTCCTGCGACAGCAGCGCAAGGCGCGCCGACAACAGGCGCAAACGCAGGTTCTCGCGCAGGAAGTAGGCCTGATCGGGCGGCAGCAGTACGGCCTCGTTGCCGTCGATGCGGCGGATCTGCACCAGACGCTTCAATTCGGCCCACAACTCCTGGCCGATGTCGGTGGTCTGCCTGCCAGCACGCGGCGCCGGCGCGGCTTCGGAGCCCTGCGCGCTGGCCAGCGGCCAGCTGGCATGGCGCGCCACCAGCGCTTCGATGCGCGCGCTCGCCCCCACTTCGTCCAGCGAGGGCACCGCGCGCAGGTTGGCCAGATCGGCCGCGATCGCGCGGCGCAAGGCAGTGAACTGCGGCTTGTTCAGGCGCTGCAGGCGGGTGTCGGCGCCTTCCAACGCGATGATCGCGGCCTTCACGTTGCCCGCCAGTTGCAACTGCTGGGCGGCGGTGAGCAGCACCTGTTCGATCTCGGCCAGCGCCCACTGGTCGCGTCCCTGCGACAGATCCTTGTAGAGGGCTTCGAGCGAAAGCTGCTGCTGCTGCGAGGTCGCCATCTGGCTTTCGATGTGGGCGACCTTTTCGCTGACCTGCCGCATCGCATCGTCGGCATTGCGCGCCAGCAGACGGGTTTCGCTCACCTCCTTGCCGGTTTCGGCCAGCCGGCGCCCGAGCTCGGTCTTCAGATCGCGGATGCGCTCGCGGCTGTCGAACCACGACCAGGCCGCAGCCGCCATCGCCAGCGCGGCGATCAGCAGGGCAACCAGCGCCAGCGGCGAGGACGGCGCATGCGATGCGGCATGAACCGGTGCGGCGGCAGGCTGCGCTGCAGGCTGAGGGACGGACGTCTCGGGGTTTTCACTCATGAATTGTTCCTGAACCAGTTAACCAGGCCTTCCACCAGGCCGGCATCGCCGCCAGGCGTGGCGACAACGTGTGCAATACCGAAACGGCGGGCCGCATCGGCGATTTTCTCATGCGGCGCGAAAAGCGGGGTATGCAGCAGCAAGGGCCGGCCCCCCTCGCCCAACAGGGCCGCCAGATTGTCCAGCGTTTCCGCGCTGGTGACGGTCACCGCATCGATCCCGCCGGCCTGCCAGCGCGCCAGCAGCGGCGCGGCATCGGCCTGCGGCCGCACGCGCCGGTAGCATTCCATGAAATGCACCTGCGCCCCGCGTGCGGCGAGCGTGTCGGCCAGCAAGGCGCGGCCGCCGACGCCGCGCACGACCATCACGCGTTTGCCCGCCACCTGCTGCAGCTGCGGCAGCGCCAGCAGCGCTTCGCTGTCCTGGCCGTCCGGCGTGACGACGCCGCTGACGCCCTGCTCCTGCAGCGTGCGCGCGGTGCCCGGGCCCACCGCAAACACCTCGACCGAAGCAGGCAAACTGCCGCCGGCGCGGATCGCTGCCATGCCGAACTGTGCGGCATTGGGGCTGATGAATATCGCGATGTCGGCATCACGCAGTTGCGTCAGCGATGCGGTCAATTCGTCTGCGGGCACCGCCTCGATGGCGAGCGCAGGAAACACGAACGCTGCGCCGCCGGCCGCCCAGATCGCCTGCGCCAGCCCGGCTGCCTGGTGGGCGGGCCGCGTCACCAGCACGGTGCGCCCGGCCAGCGGCTGCGTCATGCAGGCAGGGCGTCGAGAATGGCGCGCGCGCCCTGCGCCAGCAGCTTGTCGGCCAGCGCCAGGCCAACCGCCTCGGGTTCGCCCGCCTCGCCTTCGGCGCGGTCGTGAATGAAACCACTGCCGTCCGGGTTGGCGACAAACCCGTTCAGCACCAGGCGGCCGTTTTCAAGCACCGCATGCGCGCCCAGCGGTACCTGGCAGCTGCCGCCGAGCACACGGCTGACCTGGCGCTCGGCGCGCACGCAGGCGGCGGTTTCGGGGTGGTTGAGCGCGGCAAGCATGGCTGCCACTTCGCTGTTGCCGCTGCGTATCTCGATGCCGAGTGCGCCCTGGCCGGCGGCGGGGATGCTGTCTTCCACGGAAAGCAGGCTTTTGATGCGGTCACCCAGGCCCAGACGCTTGAGCCCGGCGGCGGCCAGCAGAATGGCGTCGAACTGGCCCTCGTCCAGTTTCTTCAGGCGGGTGCCGACGTTGCCGCGCAGCGGCTTCACCGCGAGGTGCGGATAGCGCGCGCGCAACTGCGCTTCGCGGCGCAGGCTGGAGGTGCCGACCACGCTGCCCGGCGGCAGGTCGGACAGGTGCGCGTAGCGGTTGGAGACGAAGGCGTCGCGCGGGTCCTCGCGCTCGCCGATCACCGCCAGCTCGAATCCCGGCGGCAAGTCCATCGGCACATCCTTCATCGAATGCACCGCCAGATCGGCCTGGCCGGCCTCCAGCGCAACTTCGAGCTCCTTGACGAACAGGCCCTTGCCGCCGATTTTCGACAGCGTGACGTCGAGGATCTGGTCGCCGCGCGTGGTCATGCCCAGGATGCTCACTGTGCAGCCGGGATGCAGCGCGGCAAGGCGGTCTCGGATATGCTCCGCCTGCCACATGGCAAGGGCACTTTCACGGGAAGCGATAGTCAGGGTATGCATGGCGGTAATAATGGACTGTTTGATTTGGCAAAAGATGACGCGACACTGATGACCATGAAGTACCCGCATCCACCTGAAGGAACCCCATGCCTGCTGCGCCAGCTCGTGGCATGGTCCCTGATTTTAGCATGGGGGCTGATGCTGCCCGGTGCCGCCAGCGCGGCGAACAGCCTCGTTCACGCCAAGAATTTCCAGGCCGACGCGCGCATCGCCGCCAAACGCCGGGTGCCCATCATGGTGCTGTTCTCCACCCCGAACTGCCCCTATTGCGAGCGCGTCAAAAGCGAATACCTGGTGCCGATGCACCAGGATCCGGCCTACCGTTCGCGCGCCCTCTTCCGCGAAGTCACCATCGATTCCGATTCGCCGCTCACCGACTTCGACGCCGCGTCCACCACCGAGGCCGCGTTCGCCGCATCGCACAAGGTGTTCATGGTTCCCACCGTCATGGTGTTCGACACCCAGGGCAAGGCGACGGGCGAAGCCATCGTCGGCCTGCTGATTCCGGATTTTTACTTCGGCTATCTGGAAGCCGCCATCGACGAAGGCGGGCGCAAGGTGCGCGCCAAATAACGCCCCACTTGCGCGCAGTCGCCCACCCGCGGCTTGTCGTACTAGAATCCCCGCCATGCAGGGAGCATGCACATGAAAACCCTTTTGGCCGACGATCACCCGCTGATGCGCGAAGGTGTGCGGCAGGTATTGTCGCAGCTGGAGCCGCAGGTCGAGATCATCGACGCCCACGACTACCCCTCCCTGTTCGCACAAACCGCGCTGCACCTCGATCTCGATCTGGCGCTGGTCGATCTGAACATGCCGGGCTTCGTCGGTATCCAGGGCATCGCGCAGTACCGCAACCGCTTCCCGGACATTCCCCTGGTGGTGCTGTCGGCCTCGGAATCGCCGCACGACATCCGCAGCGCGCTGGAAGCCGGCGCGCTTGGCTACATTCCCAAAGCCGCCTCCACGGCAACGATGCTGGCCGCGCTGCGGCAGGTGCTGGCGGGCGACATCTATGTGCCGGCCTGTCTGGGCGACGGCAACGGCGGTCTGCACACAGTGGCACCCTCCGACTTCGAGGCGCTGCAGCATAGCGGGCTGACGGCGCGCCAACTCGAAGTGGCGCGCCTGCTGGTTCAGGGCTGCGCCAACAAGGCCATTGCCGGCATGTTGTCGATGTCGGAAGGCACGGTGAAAGTGCACATTGCGGCTATTTTCCGGGCGCTTGGCGTCACCAACCGCACCGAAGCCGTGCTCGAGATCCAGCGGCTGATGCAGCAACCGTAAACGTCCCGTGAATTTCATGCACACCCTGTTCAGCCGGATCTCCCTGTCCAGCATCCGCAGCCGCATGCTGGTGATCGCCCTGCTGCCCGCGATGCTGACCGAATTCGGGATGGTTGCCTATTTCACCACGCAGACACTCGCCACCGCCGAGAGCGCGCTGAATGCGCGCGCCACCAACGCCGCCCGCCATCTGGCCGATGCCTTGCCTTACGCTCTGGTGAGCGGTGACACAGCGAAGCTCTATGCGCTGCTCAACAGCGAGACAGAAGCCAGCCAGTTGTCCTATGCCCGCGTCACCGATGCGCGCGGGCGGCTGGTTGCCAGCACCGGCGACAGCTTGCACGCCCACCTCCCCGGTGTGCATTACGAAAAGGGCGCCGAGATTCGCTTGCCCACCGCGGACACGCGCGATGAGGTCATGCTTGCCGCCAGCGCTTCGCCGGCCGGCATCCTGCTGGGGCATACCGAGGTCGGCGTGTCCCGCGACCAGATCAGTGCTTTCAAGCGCGACACGCTGGTCCATGCCGCCCTGCTGATGCTGGTGGCGCTGGCGCTCACCGGTGCGCTGGCGTGGCGCTTGTCCAACCGGCTGGCCGGACAGCTGCGCCATGTCGGACAGGTGGTAGGGCGGCTCGCGTGCGACGACCTCACGGTGCGCACGCAGCTGCCGGCGCAGGGCGAAGTCGGCGCGCTTGCCGCCGGGGTGAACGACATGGCCGAAGCCCTGCAGACCCACCGCAGCGAACTGGAGAAACGCATCCGCGAAGCCACTGCCGACCTCGCCGCGAAAAAGAACATGGCCGAGCGCGCCAACCAGGCCAAGTCGCGCTTTTTCGCCGCCGCCAGCCATGACCTGCGGCAGCCGCTGCACGCCCTGTCGCTGTTCGTCGCTGCGCTGAAGGCGCGCAACCAGCAGCCGGAAGCGCAGACCCTGATCGACAACATCGAGGCATCGACCGCGGCAATGGAGCTGCTGTTCAATGCCCTGCTCGACATTTCACGGCTGGACGCCGGCACCATCGAAGCGCATCCAGTGCACTTTCCGCTGCAGAAAATGCTCGACGACCTCAACCACCAGTTCAGCGCACTGGCGGCAGAAAAGCAGCTGCGGCTGCGCTTTCGCCCGTGCGACGTCACTCTGTACAGCGACCCCCTGCTGATCGAGCGCATCCTCGTCAACCTGATCGCCAATGCCATCCGCTACACCGACGACGGCGGCGTGCTGGTGGCCTGCCAGCGTCGCGGCCGCATGGTGCGCCTGAGCGTGATCGACACCGGTCGCGGCATTCCGCTCGAACAGCAGGAAAGCGTGTTCCAGGAATTCGTCCAGCTGCACAACCCCGCGCGTGATCGCAGCAAGGGCCTGGGCTTGGGACTTGCCATCGTGTCGCGCCTGGGACGTCTGCTCGGACACCGGGTGAACCTGCGCTCGCGTCCTGGCCACGGCTCCCTCTTCAGCATCGACGTGCCGTGCGGCGATGCCAGCCTGATCCAGCCTCCCGTCCCTGCCAGCGCACCGGGGCAGATCCCCGCCGATGCGCTGGTGCTGCTGGTCGACGACGAAAGCGCAATCCTGCGCGGCATGGCCGAACTGTTCGACAACTGGAACATCGACCTGGTCACCGCGCACAGCGCCGCCGAGGCCGAGGAGTGGCTCGCCAGCATCGGCCGGATGCCCGACGTCATCGTCTCGGACTACCGCCTGCCCGACGACACCGACGGCATCGAAGTCATCACCCGCCTGCGCCGGCAATTCGGCCGCGACATCCCGGCCATCGTGGTCACCGGCGACACCGCACCCGACACCATCCTGCGCATCAGCCAGGCCGGCTTCCCCCTGCTGCACAAGCCGCTGCGCCCCGCCAAGCTGCGCGCCCTGCTGACCCACCTGATCCAGCAGGCGCGCACCGCTGCCGTGGGATAATCCGCCGCGATTCCATCCTGATCCTTGCCCCTTAAAACCATGCACATCCACATTCTCGGCATCTGCGGCACCTTCATGGGCGGCATCGCCGCCATCGCGCGTAACGCGGGCCACACCGTCACCGGCTGCGACGCCAACGTCTACCCGCCGATGTCCGACCAGCTGCGCGCGCTCGGCATCGAACTCACCGAAGGCTGGGACGCCAGCCAGATCAACCTCAAGCCCGACGTCTTCGTCGTCGGCAATGTCGTCACTCGCGGCAACCCGCTGATGGAAGCCATCCTCGAACGCGGGCTGACCTACACCTCCGGCCCGCAGTGGCTGGCCGACAACGTGCTGCGCGACAAGTGGGTGCTCGCCGTCGCCGGCACCCACGGCAAGACCACCACCTCGGCCATGCTGGCGTGGATCCTCGACGACGCGCGCATGCGCCCCGGCTTCCTCGTCGGCGGCATCCCGCAGAACTTCGGCATGTCGGCGCGGCTCACCGACAGCCCCTTCTTCGTCATCGAGGCCGACGAATACGACACCGCCTTCTTCGACAAGCGTTCCAAGTTCGTCCACTACCGCCCGCGCACCGTCATCCTCAACAACCTCGAATACGACCACGCCGACATCTTCCCCGACCTGGCCGCCATCGAGACCCAGTTCCACCACCTGGTGCGCACCGTCCCCGGCAACGGCCTCATCGTGTCCAACGGCACCGACGCCAACCTCGACCGCGTGCTCGAGCGCGGCCTGTGGACCCCGGTGGAAAGATTCGGTGGCAGCGGTGGCTGGAGCGCCGGCGAACCCGACGCCAGCGGCCACTTCGACGTCTTCTTCGACGGCACATTGCAAGGCCGCGTGAAATGGGCGCTGATCGGCGAGCACAACCGCATGAACGCGCTCGCCGCCATCGCCGCCGCGCGCCACGCCGGCGTGCCTGCCGCCACCGCGATCGATGCCCTGGGCCGCTTCGAGAACGTCAAGCGCCGCATGGAAGTGCGCGGTTCAGTGCACGGCATCACCGTCTACGACGACTTCGCCCACCATCCCACCGCCATCACCACCACTGTCGAAGGCCTGCGCGCGAAGGTCGGCAAGGCGCGCATCCTCGCCGTGCTGGAGCCGCGCTCCAACACCATGAAGCTTGGCGTGATGAAAGCCGCGCTGCCCGACAGCCTAGCCGGCGCCGACCTCGTCTACTGCTACGGCGCCAACCTCGGCTGGGACGCGGCCGAGGCGCTGGCTCCACTGGGCGCCAAGGCGCGCGTGTTCGACAACCTCGACCAGCTGGTCAGCCAGCTGGTGGCGGATGCCAGACCAGGCGACCATGTGCTGATGATGAGCAACGGGGGGTTCGGAGGGATTCACGCGAAGCTGCTGGATGCGCTGCATCATCACTATCACGAGGATATTGTGTTGACGCCTATGCATCGGTATGGGGGGTATGCGTAAGGGGAACTTGCCGTCATTGCGAGCGCAGCGAAGCAATCCAGTCTTTGAATTGGCGTGAAGCACAGCCGAGTAGTTAGAGCTTTCGTCAGACGGCTGACCGTTGGCCGGGGGTAGCCCGGCAGCTAGTCACTTTTCTTGTCTCGCCAAGAAAAGTAACCAAAAGAAGGCGACCCCGACATCCCCGAATTCCCGGAAATCGAACCCACCGGACGGGCGGCGAAGAACTCGCCCCGCTTTGCTGTTTTTAATTGGTTTTTTGTGGGCGGGGCTCAGACACCTTCGCCGCTGATCCGCCCGGCAGGCTCGATTTCCGGCGGGGCTGTAAGGGGAAGAAAGTCAAAACCAGGGCGGTGATGACTGAACAACCTGCATACTTGTGTAACGACGCAGATAAACGTTATGAGAGCCAAGAGGCAAGCGTGGGCATTCCTGAATATGACTACCCGGTAGATCAATGCGATGTGCCAGAAGCGCGTCGCAAGACGTTAGCCGAGTACCGTCTCTTTCGCCGCAAGTGTCTCGAATACTTACGGGGAGACTCCGATACGTCAGTAATGAGCCAAGTTCACAATCTGACATGGCATACCGCCGTTTTCCGCACGCTCAATGAAGCCCGGCGTATAGAACAACATCGCGAAATAAATGGCGCCATGTGGGAGTTGATAACTGCGGGTTACGCCAGCTTGATGACCTTGGGCATCCGACGACTCGTAGACCATGATCCAAAAACAAACTCCGTATGGAACGTAATAAACCTTGTCGAAAGACGTCCGGAACTACTAACGCGAGACATATTCGTCTGTTATGACGGCCTGCCCTACGATCATGTGGCCTCGCACAAAAAGCATATAGATTCGCTCGACATGAGCGGAGGTGGATACGCCAGATTTATTCCAACCAAAGGCCCTGATGCATGGGCAACGTCGCACATGATGCATAAAGCATTTGATGCGCTATGTGGCCATCCACAAAAAAGAAGCCGCAAGGACAGTATTCAGATATCGATCCTGATTGATTTGAAGTCATGGCTTGATCATCCGACGATTAAAAAGGTCTGCACAATGGCAGACAAAATGGTTGCTCATTCAGAACGCATTTGTGAAAAGGCACCTCCTGTTCCTATAGCCACATACAACGATATCGACGAAGCACTACGCATCATCGTTCGCGTAGCAAATTTCCTTTCCTCGTCATTTTTCTATGACGCCACTTTTGGCTCAGTCGTAGCCACACCCCAATTCGACGTACTCAACGCCCTAGATCACCCATGGGTGACCCCCGAGGATATTCCAACACTGCACCGGTACTGGCGGGATATTTCCGACGCTATGGATCAGTGGGCGTATGACACTAACGATGGATTCCTACCGCCCAAGGCAGTGGGATAACGGTTACGTCGCAACGCAAGCTCACAACCCGCCCAGTCATCACCGCCCTGGTTTTGACTTTCTTCCCCTTACAGACCTGCCGAAGATCAAGCGCGTCGGGTGGATCAGCGGCAAAGGTGTTTGAGCCCCGCCCACAAAAAACAAAATCAAAACAACAAGGCGGGGCGAGTTCTTTGCCGCCCACCCGACGCGCTTGATCTTCGGGGTTTCGGGGATGTCGGGGTCGCCTTCTTTTGGTTACTTTTCTTGGCGAGACAAGAAAAGTGACTAGCCGCCGGGCTACCCCCGGCCAACGCTCAGGAGTCCTGCGAGGTCACTAACTACTCAGCCGTGCTTCGCGCCAATCAACGAACTGGATTGCTTCTTCGCTGCGCTCCTCGCAATGACGGCTACAGCGAGGAACACGCGGCGTTGTGCCGCGGCCCCATCCTCAATACATCTTGTACGGCAAAAACTTCCCATTCAAAACAATCTTCACCCGATCCCCCTTCGGATCCTCCACCCGCGAAATATCCATCGAAAAATCGATCGCACTCATGATGCCGTCGCCGAACTCCTCATGGATCAGCGACTTGATCGTGATGCCGTACACCATGATCAGTTCATAGAAGCGATAGATCAGCGGATCGGTCGGCACCGCACTCGGCAGGCTGCCCTTGTACGGCACCATCTGCAGCTGGTCGACCGCCTCGGGCGGCAGGCCGAGCATCTTGCCGACGGCGGTCGCCTGCTTCTTGTCGAGCGTCATCTGGCCAAGGAGCGCGGCGGTTGTCCATTCCTTGCTCTGGCCGACCTTCTTGGCGATCTCGGCCCACTTCAGGCCTTTCTTGTGTTTGGCGGCGAGGATGAGATCGGTGACTTCGGTGCGGTTCATGATGGTCCTTAAGTGTTGACGAGGTGGATGTGGGGTTTGCCGACGGGCGGCGCAGGGACGACGACCGGTTCGGACTCGACCAGATCGGCCGGATCGAACACTGTGGGCGAACTGGGGGCATCGGGCGCGTCGCGCAGGGCGCCGAACTGCTTGGAGCGGCTCACCAGGAAATCGACCAGGTGGTTGCGGATCGGGTAGTAGTGCGGCTGCTTGTGAATGGCGCTGCGCTCGCGCGGACGCGGCAGGGTGTTGTTGACGATTTCGGCGATGCGCGCGTGCGGGCCGTTCGACATCAGCATGATCTTGTCGGACAGCAAAATCGCTTCGTCGACGTCGTGCGTGATCATGAACACGGTCTGCTGCGTCTCGGCGCAGATTTTCAGCAGCTCGTCCTGGATCACACCACGGGTCAGCGCGTCGAGCGCGCCGAAGGGCTCGTCCATCAACAGCATTTTCGGCTCGATGGAAAACGCGCGGGCGATGCCGACGCGCTGCTTCATGCCGCCCGACAACTGCGACGGCTTCTTGTGCTCGGCGCCCTTGAGGCCGACCAGTTCGATGTAGCGCATGGCGTGCTCGCGCACCTGCTGCTTGCTCCAACTGGCCCAGCGCGACTTCACCGCGAAGGCCACGTTCTCCAGCACGGTGAGCCAGGGCATCAGCGCGTGGCTCTGGAAGATGACGCCACGGTCGAGGCTCGGCCCCGACACTTCGCGACCGTCCATGAAGACGTTGCCGGCGCTGGCGGTGTCGAGGCCGGCGAGGATGTTGAGGATGGTCGACTTGCCACAGCCGGAATGGCCGGTGACGCAGACGAACTCGCCCTTGTGGATGCGGAAGTTGACATGGTCGAACACGGTAACGGGCGTGCCGCCGGTGGGGCTGGGGTAGGCCCGCGCCAGGTTTTCGACCTGCAGGAAGGGATGGATGGCTGACATGCGTTACTCCTGATACGCGACGCGCTTGCTCAGCACGCCGAAGACGCTGTCGAGCACCATGCCGACGACGCCGATCATCAGGATGGCGAACAGCACGTTGGTGAGCGACAGGTTGTTCCACTCGTTCCACACGAAGTAGCCGATGCCGGTGCCGCCGACCAGCATTTCGGCGGCGACGATGACGAGCCAGGCGATGCCCATGGAGATGCGCATGCCGGTCAATATCGTCGGCGCGGCGGCCGGCAGGATGACACGGAAGGCGAGGCGCAGCGGATTGACTTCGAGCGTGCGCGAGACGTCGAGCCAGTCGCGGCGCACGTTGGCAACCCCGTGCGCGGTGTTGATCAGCATCGGCCACAGCGAGCAGATGAAGATGACGAAAATGGCCGAGGCCGACGCATCCTTGATCGTGTACAAGGCCAGCGGCATCCACGCCAGCGGCGAGATCGGTTTCAGCAGCTGCACGTAGGGGTTGATCGCCTGGTAGAACACGCGCGAGTTACCGATTGCGAAGCCGAGCGGGATCGCCACCGCGGCGGCGAGGAAGAAGCCGCCGAGCACGCGCGCCAGCGAATAGGCGAGCTGGATGCCGATTCCCTTGTCGTTGGGGCCGTTGTCGTAGAACGGGTCGGACAACTTGTCCCACAGCGTCTGCGCCATCGCCGCCGGGGTGGGGAAGCTCGACGCCGAGCTGGCCGCCCCGCCGCCCATCAGCGCGGCATACTCGGGATCGACATCGGCCGCGACGACCTTGGCTTCCGGCAGCGTCGCCAGCTGCCACACCAGCAGGATCACCGCGAACAGACCGACCGACAGCAGGGCGGCCTTCTGGCTGAGCGAGAGCTTCATCTTCATGTGCGTTTGATGGCGAAGGAGTTGAGGTATTCGGCAGGCTTCGCGGGATCGAACACCTTGCCCATGATGGTGTGCTTGGCGTAGTTCGCTTTCGGCGCCGTCAGTCCAAGTTCGGCCATGCGGGCACGGGCGTCGGTGGCGCGGAACACTTCCTCGGCCACCGCCTGGTAGTTGATGTCGCCCTTGATGTAGTTCCAGCGCTTCAGCTGGGTGAGGATCCACACCGCCATCGACTGCCACGGGAAGGGATCGAAGTCGACGCGGTCGGGCACGTTCCTCACCTTGCCGAGGCCGTCGGCGAAGCGCCCGGTCATGACTTGCTCTAAAACCGGGATCGGCTGGTTGAGGTAGTTGGCCGGCGCGATCGCCTCGATGATGGCCTTGCGGTTCTCCGGCTTGTGCGCGTAGTCGGTGGCGCTGGCAATCGCGCGGAACAGCGCGGCGTAGGTGTTGGGATACTGCTTGTAGAAGCCTTCCTGCACGCCGAAGGCGCAGCACGGGTGGCCGTCCCACAGGTCGCGCGACAGGGTGTGGATGAAGCCGACCTCCTCGTACACCGCGCGCTGGTTGAACGGCTCGGGGCCGAGGAAGCCGTCGATGTTGCCGGCGCGCAGGTTGGCCACCATGTCGGGCGGCGGCATCATGCGCAGCTCGACGTCCTTGTCGGGATCGAGGCCATGCTCGGCGAGATAGTAGCGCAGCAGCAGGTTGTGGATCGAGTAGTCGAACGGCAGGCCGAACTTCAGGCCTTTCCAGTCCTTGGGATTCATCTTGTCCTTGTGCTTGAGATGCAGGGTGATGGCCTGGCCGTTGATGTTCTGGATCGACGCCACGTCGACCGCCTGCTTGGCCGAGCCCAGCCCCAGCGACATCGCCAGCGGCATCGGGGAGAGCATGTGCGAGGCGTCGTATTCCTTGTTCTGCACCTTGTCGCGGATCACCGCCCAGCCGGCGGTTTTCTGCAGCGTGACGTTGAGGCCTTCGCGCGCATAGAAGCCCATCGGCCCCGCCATGATGATGGGCGTGGCGCAGGTGATCGGGATGAAGCCGATCTTCAAATCCGTCTTCTCAAGCTTGCCTTTTTCCGCCGCCAGCGCCTTCGCCGCGCCCATCGGGAACAGCGTCGAGATCGCCGCCATCGCCGTGCCGGCGCCGACCGCGCGCAGGAAGTTGCGACGCATCTGGTCGTCGGGGAAGAGGCCGCGCATCACCGCCGACTCGACCACGCGCGAGACCCGCGCATCCTCGTTCTTCATGTCGGCTTCATGGTCGGCCTGGCTGTGGTGGCGGCCGCAGCTACAGCCTGCACGGTGCAGTTTGGTATCGGGGTCAAACGGATTGTCAAAGCCGGACATAAGGCGCTCCTGATCGGATTGAAAAAAGTCTTTGCTTCACACTTCACAGCGCCCCTTTTTGATCGCCCTGCGCCCCGGATTGGTGCGGCTCAAACGCCGGTTCCGCTAGGACCTTTGACTGCCCAGCCCGCTGAACACAAGTGATTCGGCAGGTTTGGATGCGCTGTGTCAGTGTTTCCACTCTTGTCGTAATCAGGAAGCGTGCCAACCCCGAAAAAAATCTTTAACTCGCTGTTGCGTAAATGATTTTTCAGAAAGGCAAGAAACCCGCCGTTCGGCTGGCCCGTTTCTTGATTACACAGTGTTGACACTTTGTTTCGAGACCGCGCCATGACATCTGCCGTATTGCCTGCCGAACGTTTGCAAGACGAGGAATTGCTGGTGATCCGCGAGTCGGCCCGCCTGATGGGCAAGAGCCTGGAGCCGGGCCTGGTGATCCGCGAGATGCTGCACCTGATTTCGGAATTTCTCGGTCTCAACCGCGGCCGCGTGGTGCTCAAACAACCGGGCGGCGACGACTATGCGATCCGCTACGCGTACGGTCTGACGCAGGAAGAAATCGGGCGCGGCGTCTATCGTCCGGGCGACGGCGTGAGCGGGCGCGTGCTGCAAAGCGGCGAGACGGCGATCGTGCAGGACATCGACGACGACCCGCATTACCTCGCGCGCGCGGTCGAACGCGACCGCCTGCCGAACGAGACGGTGAGCTTCATCGCGCTGCCGCTGATGAGCGAAGGCGAGGTGCTGGGTCTGCTGGGCGTGCATCGCATTCGCGGACGCGCCCGTGCCCTGGCCGACGATCTGCGCATCCTCGAAATCATCGCCACGCTGATCACGCAGATCCTCAAGCTGAACGATCGCGTGGCCGAGCAGACCGCGCGGCTGGAACACGAAAACCGTGAACTCAAGTGGGCGCTCGAACGCGGCTCGCCGCAGCAGGCCACGCTCGGCATCGTCGGCGAATCGCCCGCGCTGCGGCACGCGCTGCGCCAGGTCGAGCAGGTCGCGTCCACCGAGGCGACGGTGCTGCTGCTGGGCGAGTCGGGCACCGGCAAGGAACTATTCGCGCGCGCGCTGCACCTGTCGAGCCCGCGGCGCGACCAGCCTTTCGTCAAGGTGAACTGCGGGGCGATTCCGGAAAACCTGTTCGAGTCGGAATTGTTCGGCTACGAGAAAGGCGCGTTCACCGGCGCCTCGACCGCGCGCGCCGGCTATTTCGAGCAGGCCCACGGCGGCACGCTGTTCCTCGACGAAATCGGCGAGCTGCCGCTGGCGATGCAGGTGAAGCTGCTCAGGGTGCTGCAGGAGAAATCGCTGCAGCGCGTCGGCAGCCGCCGCGAAACGCCGATCGACGTGCGCATCGTCGCCGCCACCAACCTGGATCTGCAGCAGCAGGTCGCCGCCGGGCGCTTCCGCCTCGATCTCTACTACCGCCTCAACATCATTCCGATCCGCCTGCCGGCGCTGCGCGAGCGGCGCGAGGACATCCGCCCGCTGGTGCGGCATCAGCTCAACCTGATCAGCCAGAGCTACCAGCGCAACGTTGGCCTGACGCCGGAGGCGATGGAGCGGCTCGGCGACTACCCGTGGCCGGGCAACATCCGCCAGCTGCGCAATGTGCTGGAGCGTCTGGTGCTGCTGGCCGAGGGCGCGACGGTATCGGCACGCGAGGTCGAACACGTCATCCGCAGCGAAGCGGTCGGCGCGCCGGATGCGCCGCCGTTGCCTGCCGCGCCGACCGCGGGAGCTGTGCGGCCCTATCTGCCGGCGCAATCGCACGACCGCCCGCAGATCGAACAAGCGCTGGCGCAAACCCACGGCAACAAGTCACGCGCGGCGCAACTGCTGGGACTGACCTTGCGCCAATTGAACTACCGCATGAAGCGCCTGGAAATGGCCTGACAAAGGTTGACAATTTGTTAGCGTGAAAATCCGCCGGCAGCGGCATGCCGAACAATATTCACAACGAGATCAATGGCTTGACATTGTTTGACCGGGTTGGCACGGGAATCGCAATACAGCGCTTGTCGGTTTCCCGATCAACCCATCTCTAGGAGTCCTGCCATGTCCGAAGTCGTCGCCCTGAAAACCCAAACCGTGCTTGAGCCCATCGATGCCGAAGGCCTTGCCGCCCTCGCCACCAAGGGCAAGGCGAATCCGCAGTCGGTCGTCACGCTGAAAGCCAAGACCGTGTGCGAAAGCAAGTTCCGCAATCTCACCTACGTGCGCAACCTGGAGGCGCACGTGATCGACGAGCCGCCGCATCTCCTGGGTGACGACACCGCGCCGAATCCCTCGGAAGCGGTGCTCGCCACGCTCGGCTCCTGCCTGTCGGTCGGCCTGCACGCCAACGCGGTGGCGCGCGGCATCACGCTCACCCGTCTCGAACTCGAACTCGAGGGCGACATCAACGTGACCGCGGTGTGGGGCGTGGGCGACCTCGACCCGCTGAAGAAGCTGGGCTTCACTGACGTGCGCGTGAAGGTGCACCTCGAAGGCGACGCCAGCGAGGAAGCACTGAAGGACCTGGTCGCGCATTCCAACGCCTGGTCGCCGGTCGCCAACACCCTGCGCAATCCGGTCAACGTCAGCGTCGAGCTCGCCTGATCCATCCGTCGAACTGGAGTCCACCATGCCTGCGCCTGCTCTTGCCCCCGCACGCCCGAATGCACCTGCCGAGGTGCTGCCGGGTCTGGCCGAACTCATCGCTTCGGAACTGGCACCCAAGGTGGTCGACATCGACCTCAAGGGCGTCTATCCCGGCGATTTCCTCAAGCAGCTCGGCGCGCTCGGCGGGCTGGGCAGCCTCACGCCGGTCGAGCACGGCGGCAGCGCGCGCGGCCTCGGCCACGCGATCCGGGTGATCGAGGAAGCCTCGAAGGAGTGCGTGTCGACCGGCTTCCTGCTGTGGGCGGAATACGCGCTGCAGTGGTATGTGATCAACAGTTCCAACCACGCGCTCGCCGCCGAGATGCTGCCGAAAATGGCGCGCGGCGAAGTGCTCGGCGGCACGGCACAGTCGAACAGCATGAAGTCCTGCGTCGGCATCGAGGAGGCACGGCTGAAGGCAAAGCGGGTGGACGGCGGTTACGTCATCAACGGCGTGCTGCCGTGGGTGTCGAACATCGGCCTCGATCACTGGTTTCACATGGGCGCCACGCTGCCCGACGCGCCGGGGCTGGTGATCGGCCTGATGCACGGCAGCACGCCCGGCCTCACGCTGGCGCAGAACGCGCACTTCATCGGCATGGAAGGCACCAACACCTTCGCCTGCCAGTTCCGCGACGTGTTCCTGCCCGACAGCCGGGTGGTGTGCCATGCGGAAGAATTCGGCGCCTTCCGCGACCGCACCAAGTCGGCGTTCATCCTGCTGCAGATGGGCATGGGCCTGGGGCTCATCGACGCCTGCGTGGCGATGATGAAGCGCGCCGACAAGCAGTTCGGCCACGTCAACCGCTTTCTCGACGTGCAGGCCGACGCGCTGGAAGCCGAACTCGACGCCGCGCGCGCCGCCACCTACGCGCTGGCGGACAAAATCGAACGCGACGGCAGCGCGCCGCATGTGAAGGAAACCCTGCAGCTGCGGCTGGCCGGCAGCGAACTCAGTCTGAAAGCCGCCAACGCTGCGATGCTCTCCCTCGGCGCGAAAGGCTATCTGTCCAACAATCCCGCCCAGCGCCGCCTGCGCGAAGCCTACTTCATCGCCATCGTCACCCCGGCGATCAAGCACCTGCGCAAGGAGCTGCACGAATTCGACAGCGCCGCCTGCGCGCTGTCGCAGCCTGAACTGGAGGTCGCATGATCCGCTTCGCGGTGTCCCTCAGCGTCGACGAGGCGGCGGAGAAACTCATCGCCGCCGTCAATGCCTTCCCGATGGGACTCGTCGCCCACGCCAACGGCCAGGCCAATTGCGCGAAAAAAGGCATCGCGGTGCCGGCCGACCAGGTGCTCGAAGTGTTCCGCCCCGACTATGCGATCAGGGTGTGGGATGCAGAGAAGGCGGCCGGCATCGACATCCCGCTGCGCATTCATCTCTACGAAGCCGAAGACCGTACCTGGGTTGCGCATCGCCCGGCCTCCGAAGTCTTCAAACCCTACATCAACCCACAGCTCGATATATTGGGCTGCGAGCTCGACGTCATCTTCAACCAACTGCTGGCCACGCTCGATCCGTGGAAATTGCCATGATGAACCTGTCTACTGCCCTCACCCCCCCTGAATTTTCCCCGGCCTTCCGCAAATGGACCTGCGCCGTCTGCGACTACGTCTACGACGAAGCGGCGGGTGACCCCGACCACGGCCTTGCGCCCGGCACCCGCTACGAGGCCATCCCCGACGACTGGAGCTGCCCCGACTGCGGCGTGACCAAGGCGGACTTCTACTGCTTCGACGACTAGCTCATTTCGGGAAACGGAGCCGCCCCGGTAAAATCCCGGGATGATCGTATATCTCCACGGCTTCAATTCCTCCCCCGCTTCCGGCAAGGCCCGGCAGCTCGGCAAGCACATGGCGAGTCTAGGGCGGCAGGCAGACTACTATTGCCCGGCGCTGCCCAACAGCCCGCGCGAAGCCATTGCGCACGTCGAGGCCGGACTGGAACAGCGCCGCCCTGATTCGGTCACGCTGGTCGGCAGTTCGCTGGGCGGCTTCTATGCCACCCATCTGGCGGAAAAGCACGGCTGGAAGGCCGTGCTGGTGAACCCGGCGGTGCACGCCCACAGACTGCTGCGCAGCGCACTCGGCCCGCAGACCAACTGGCACAGCGGCGAGAAGTGGGAACTTACCGAAGCGCATCTGGCCGAACTCGCCGCGCTGGATGTCGATGCCATCACCCTGCCCAAGCGTTATCTTTTA
>JAKBJA010000149.1 GCA_021836225.1 Pseudomonadota bacterium
TGGCACTCAGCTCGGCCGCGATCGCGGATTTTTCCGGCACCGTCGTCCGCGTCGTGGACGGCGATACGCTGGATGTCCTTGTCTCAAACCGACCTGTCCGCGTTCGCCTGGCTCAGATCGATGCGCCGGAGCGAACGCAGGCCTATGGCGCGCGTGCTCGGCAAGCGCTGTCCGCCTTGGCTTTTCGCCGGGTGGTCACCGTGGCCGATGCGGGGGTGGACGGCTACGGCCGCACGTTGGGCACGGTCATTGTCGGCGGCGCGAACATCAACGCCGCGATGGTCAACCAGGGCATGGCGTGGGCATACCGCCGGTACCTGGCCGACCGTTCATTGGTCCACCTGGAGCAGCAGGCCCGCGCCGCACATCGTGGCCTCTGGAACGATCCTGCGCCGGTGGCGCCCTGGCTTTTTCGCGCTCGGCCTTTCCCTTGAAATGCCCGGCTGGCGCGGGTTGTTGGTGTTTCATCGTGATTTTTCGGGTATTCGTATTTTGTGATTGAAATGCGGTGACACACCGCACAAACATGGAGATTTTTGAAAATGATGGAAGTCACAGAAGAAATGCGGAAGGCCGCTTTTGCGGTGATGGATGGTCTTTGCCCTACATGCAACACTTCACTGGAAGTGAGGGGAGACGGCCTTGTTGAGGAGGAGGGGTGGCTATTCTGGTTTTGCCCGGTCTGCGGCTGGTCTGATGAGCCAGACACTCTATGTTGCGATGCGGTATGAATTGGCCTTCTCAATCACAAAATACGTCGGTGGCGCCTTGGCTTTTCCGTGCTCACGCTTTCCCTTGAAAGGCTTGGCGGCCTAGGAGGGTTTGTGTTTCAGCGCACTTTTTGGTGGTGTTCGGTTTTTACCTTGGGTCCCGGATGTCGGCTCAGCATACTTAATTCATGCAGATCCTCACCCACCAAGGGCCTGCCCTGCGGGCACCGCGTGCTGCCAGGGTAGCCGGGACAAGCCCGTCTATCCCCTGCGGGGACTTCGCCCTTCTGCCCACTGACCTCTCCGCTTCGCTACGCGCTCCGCTTGCCTTCGCTTCACCCGTCCGCTCATGCCTTCGGCATCGGCTCATCGGGCTGCGCTGCGCGCCCGATGGGCTTGCAGTATGGATGTCGCTGCCACGGCTAGGCCGTCGCAGCGGGCGAGGCCCGATCTTCTTTTGTCAGCGCTGCGGCGCTGGCCTTAAAACCTTCAAATCTGCACCGTCGCAGCCGGTGCGTCCCGCGCAACCCACACCGTCTTCCATGAGCCCCTTCTCCCTTATTCGCGACCATAGCCAAGTCAAGTCAGGAGCGCCTGCGGCTTGCAAGGGTGCGCTTCGCCGGGTGCTCACCCGTTCGGTGCTCGCCTGCGGCTCCGCTCCGCATGCGGCTTCCGCGCCCGCCCCTGCATCCTGCCTTGCCTCGGCTAAACCCGTCGCAAGGGCGAAGGAACTCACGAAAGACGGCAGCGCGGGCAAGCAGGACACCAGCCAGCGCCGGAGCAGAAAGCCGGGGCTCCAGAATCTTCGAATCCGGCAGTTTCGAAAACCAAACCAAGGAGCAAAACACATGAGCAACCCCAACCGTATTTTTACCGACCGCGCCGAACGCCAAAACATGATGCTAGCGGGAGAAGAGTGGGAGTACAGGATTTGGCAGAGCGGACACGACGATCTTAATCACCACTCACGCGTTGCGGACAACGGCCAAATCCGAACGCTTAACCGCTCGGATGCGGGATACCGCTGGGATTTTGCCTGGGTGATCCACCTCTCACCTGGTGACCACGAGTCCCCCTACATCGTCGCGCGCAATCAAGGCGAGGCGGCGACGCTGGAAGAAGCAGCGAGGGCAGCGCTGGATTACCAGCCGGCATCCATCGAAATCGCGGGGATGGTCTGGTATCCGCACTACGAAAAGGACCATCTGGCCATCACGCCAGAGGGACGCGAGGCGACGATCCGCGCCTCTGAAAACGGTTTCCGCTGGGAATTGGATTTCCAACCCGTGACCAAGCTTTTCGGCCTCGATCACCGGTTCGACGGTGCGCGACTGAAAGGCACCGCCATCTCGCTGGAGGACGCAGCGCTGGCCGTCCAGGACGCGCCAGCAGCGTTTAGAGCCTCGATCCGCGCATTGCTCGCGGCGGCATGAGCGAACAAACAGATATGAGCAAGGAGAGCCGGAAGCATCCCGCGGCCTCGGCCGTTCTGCAAGCTCTCCGCGACCTCACGCGTGCCGTCGAAGTCGCGGAGGACAACGACTATTCGGAGGCCTCCAAAAAGCTCCTGGCTGCTGCAGCGGATCGCGCCAGTGCGTTGACTTGGAACATGCCCCGCCAGACGCCTGGCGGGGCTTCTGCGGCGATTTAATGAACGACCGGCAAGCCACTGCTCTGCTTGCCGCCGGCCGACTGTTGCAGTCGAGAACCTGGCTAGGTGGATCACGCAAGATCGATCCGGCCGCGGGTGAGACCTATCCGGAAGCCGTCGCCCGCGTGATCGCTACGCTCGACGATGGCGATCGCGACCGCTTGCGCGCACTGGTGGCATGGGTGTTGGACTATGACCGCCACGATCGCAGCCCGGCGACAGCCGGAACAAGCCCGCAGGGCGCTCCCTGAAGACCTGTCTTTGGATTTGCCGCGCCGACAGGCGCGGGGATTAGGCCGCCAACAATTCCTTGGACTTCTTCGGCCTGCCGCCGAGTTTTCCGTTCTTGCGTGCGGCGTCCGCTTTGGCGGCGCTGGAGGATGCGCCACCGAGCTTGCCCATCTCCGCTGCCATCCAGCGCTTCGAGCCAAGGAAGCCCTCCAGAAGTGCCGGGATGTAGAGATCGGCATCCAGCTTGGGGAAGTGGATTCCAAGGCCGGACGGCGTGATTTCGGCATCCATGAGGTCGGCGGGGTGGGCGTGTTCCAGCCCTTGCGCGTGCTTGGGCGAGAAGGCGAGTTCCAGGCCGGAGGCGAGCGTGATCACGACGCGGGAAACGCGACGGTCGTATCGTACTGAAACGACGGCGGGGAAGGCCGCTTTTGTGGCAACTGCCCGCCGGTTGGCGGCGTCGAATGCTTCGTCAGTAATCTTCATGTATTCGCTTCCATTCATTACACAGCGCCGCCAGGTTGGCAGCCAGCACCTCGGCTATCTTCGCCAGGTCTTTGCGCGTGAACCCGAAGTTCTCGCGCAGTTCCGGCGGCCCTTTTGGGCAATTCAGCTTGAACACCGCTTCATGCCCGTTACTAATAACGTGAACATGCGCGGGCCGGTGGTCGTTTGGATAGATGACCACGCGCAAGCCGTGGATGCTCAGAACTGTTGGCATTATAGCAATAAACCTAAGCGGTTTGGGTTTTGTGGTCAGCCCATCTTCTTCGCCAGATCCTCGGCCCGCAGGTGGGTATAGCGCTTGAGCATCTGAAGGGTCTTGTGGCCGGTGATGGAGGCGACCTCCATGCTGTCGAACACGCCTTTCTCAAACAGGCGTGAGGTGGCTTCGTGGCGCAGATCATGGAAGCGCAGATCCGTCAGGAAACCGTCCACGTGCCGGTCTATATCAGCCTGGCTGTACTCCGATGGAATCAGGTGCCACTTACCCTCATCCTTCAGGTATTGAATCTGCGCGCGGGTTTTCGCTCTCGTCCATGACTTGTTGAACGAGTCGGCCGCCTTCCACCAATAGAACACGCGCCCATCAATCGAGCGAGGAAGGGCTTTCATCCCCTCCAGGACTTCTATCGCAGCGTTGGACAGGGGAACAGCACGGAATGCATCATCGTTCTTGGTGCCGCGTTCGTCGATGCCGCGGACGATCATTACCCGTCTTTTCAGGTCAGCATCAACCCACTTCACGGCGAGCAGTTCGCCCAGTCGCGCGGCGGTTTCAATAGCGATCCGAATCAGCGCCTGCATGTGCGGCTCACACTTGGCCAACAGGCGTTCGAGCTCATCGCCTTCAAGTCGGCGCTCGCGCGCCTTTCCTGGCGCCGGCCGGCTGACCAGCTTGCACGGGTTGGCCTGGATGACCACTCCCCATTCTCGTGCGCCCAGATCGAGCAAGCGCGAGAGCAGATTGATTTCCTTGCGGATGGTCGAGGCGGACAGTCCAGCTTTGATGCGGTCATCCCGAAAGGTTGCAACAAGGGGCGGCGTGACGGCCGCGACCGAGTATTGCCCGAAAGCGCCATCCAGGACGCCGAGCGCATGGCCGAAGTGCTTGCCGCGCTTCGCCGGCAATACCTCGGCCCGGTAGCGTTCGATCAAATCATGGACGGTTGTTCTTTCGCTTTCCTGACGGGGAATGAAAGCCCCGGTCGCCATCTCTCTCTCGATGGCCGTTGCCCAAGCTTCCGCGTCCTTCTTGTGAGTGAAAGTCTTGGTTTGAGTAGGGAATCCCTTCTTGCGGATTTGGACGTGCCACTGGTACTCACCCTTCTTGCGGAATGTCGCCACAGTTTCCCCCACCGATGTGCCAGAATTGTGCCAATATATCCGCTGTAAATTACCGGATCAAGCTATGTCGTGGTTTCAGCGTGATCTATTACCGCCTTGTAAGCGGTAGGTCGTCAGTTCGATTCCGACAAGCGGCACCATCCGACACGCAACCCGCATCCGTCCGGATGCGGGTTTTTTCATGCGGGCACGGCTAATCGATCCCCAGCCGCTCGA
>JAKBJA010000097.1 GCA_021836225.1 Pseudomonadota bacterium
CCCACAGAAAGCTCCATCGCTCGGGCGTAACCGCTGGAGAGCCGATGGTGGTGGACCTCAGTGAGGCGGAGGTTCCCAGGTGAGGCAACGTAGCGATCTACGCGGAGGTTTCTGGTGAGTCAACTCGGGCTCCCCAGCGGCACCGACGCTCCAGTGGTAACCTCTCCTCGGCCAGCAAAGGAGGAGGGGGCGAAGTGAGTGAGCTTGAAGCGCGTGTAAACCGAGACAATCCGAACCCGCGCCTTGCATGCGTGCTTGCTCTCGATACGTCGAGTTCGATGGGCTTCATGCCTGAAAGCCAGCGTCCTCCAATCGAAGAGCTCAACGATGGATTTGAGCTGTTCTGTCAAGAGCTCTCAAAAGACGATATTGCCCGGAAGCGAGTGGAGGTCGAAGTCATTACGTTTGGAGACGTGGCGCAGGTTGCTATGGATTTCCAAGAAGCGCGCGATCTAGCCCCTCGGCGGTTTCAGGCTGTGGGGGGCACGCCGATGGGGGCAGCATTGAACTTGGCTGCGGACGAGCTAGATCGGCAAAAAGCAGCCTACAAGTCATCCGATCTGAACTATTTCTGCCCGTGGCTGTTCGTCTTGACCGACGGACAGCCGACTGACGGAGACGTCTTCACATCCGCGGCGAAGCGTGTCGCGGACTTGGAGGCGGAAAACCATCTCAACGTATTTCCAATCGGCATTGGTGATAGGGCCGATATGCAGTCTCTGGCGTTGATTTCACGGAGGCGATCGCCAGTGAAGCTGCGCGGGCTCAGCTTCAAGGAGTTCTTCATATGGCTGTCAAACTCGCTCGGCACTGCATCTCGATCGAAAGAGCCCGATCGAGGTGAGGACGGCGAGCCGGTCAGGTCAGGCGAACAGGTAGCGTTACCTCCGCCTGCGGACTGGATGCAAGTGTCGATGTAATCGAGCGGCTTCCTCAACCATGACCGAGTGGAAGGTCTTGGGAGGCTCAGTGCGCGGGCGATCCCATCTCGAGTCCGACATCCCATGTGAGGATGCCTCGGGTTCAGTTCGCGTAGGCGACATCTTCACCGTCGCGGTCGCTGACGGGGCGGGATCCGCGCTTCGTTCGCAGGAGGGTTCCGCTGCAGTCATTGCAGCCGTATTGGAATGGGCATCTTCTGGCGGGCAAGGGGTGGAGCAAGCCTTCGAGTTGGCCCGCCAGGCACTCGAATCGCTTGGCGCGCAGAGCACTATCGAAGAGTTCGCGACCACGCTGGCCGTTATTCAATTTGGCCCCAGCCACGTGGAGGTTGGACAAGTTGGTGACAGCATCGTGGTATGGCACCGGGGCAATTCAGTGCTTGAGGCGGTTCAGCCTCCCGAGCGCTTCGAATATCTAAATGAAACGATTTTTGTAAGCAGCGAGGATTGGCGAGCCAACTTCCGGCATACTCAAGTTTCGGTCACGGACATCAACGCAATGGCAGCATCCACGGATGGACTCGAGTTCGAGATCCTCCAGAATGTTAAGACCGGTGAGCCGTACGAACCGTTTTTCACCGACCTGTTCGATTGGGCAGGTCGACAAGACGCCTCAAGTAGCTCCCTTGTCAAGTTCATTGATGAGCTTGAGGATCAGAGTGGGGACGACAAGACGCTCGTCGTGGCCGTTCGGGTGAGCGAGCCCAATCGCGATGGCAGTGGCTTAGTATCAAGTGCTCCTACGGCCAGGGAGTTGGTCAAAGTCACAGCGCTGGATGATGGGCGTGCTGCGGCCGAGCGTGCCGTGGAGGAGCCGCAGGGGCAGAGACGTGCCGCTGGTCCACGACGAGCGGTGATCGCTGCTCGTGATCGTCGTCCGGGCGCGTCGATGCACTCGATCGAACAGGCGGTGCCTGACGGGTCGGTGAGATCTACAGGCCGAGCATCGTGAGCGCGGACGCGGGCCGCCGGGACAGCGAGCGCAGCGCTTGAGCGATGTTCGTTGCACCAGCCAGGTCGGACTTTGTCGGCCCCTTCGCGTAATCGCAGGTAAAGGGGGGCGCGCGTGAGGGGTGTTTCCCCTACAGATCGACCATAGGTCCAGGTCAGGCGATTGTGGCCCGGTCCCAGTCGCTCGTGTCCACGCCGAAGGCGGCGAGGATCTTCGACTGGAGGGCGTTCCTCCTCGTGACGATGCTGACGCGGTGGTCACCGGCGTCGAGTGAGACCCTGCGGATGCGGTTGAGCTCGGCCAGGGCACGGCGTGCCGACAGGACCTGGCCGTCGAGGTCGGGATCCATGACGCGGGCCGTGGCGAGGTCCTTTCCCATCACCGCTTCGATGGTGGCCGCGAGCATGCACACGGCGATGTGGCCACGCACACGTCGCTCCTTCCAGTGGTAGATCGGGCGAAGACCGATGAAGTCCTTCAGCACCCGGAACCGCCGCTCGACGCGCTGGAGCGCGCGGTAGTAGCGCACGACGCTCTCGGTCGAGGCCTGCTCGTTGCCGAGCGAGGTGCTGAGCACGTAGCGGCCGGCCAGAAGGTCCTCTTCGTAGTGCAGCGCCTCTTGGTCGTGGTCCCAGGAGAACGAGCCACGGCGGATGTAGGTCGTAAAGCACCGCCCGACCCCCGAGTCGCGCAAGATCCTGTCGGCTGCGGCCCCGATCTTGGCGGGGTCGCAGAGCCTGCCGGCACGCACACGGTCTTCGAGGGCGACCAACTTGTCCTCGCAGCGGCTCAGCAGCTCGGCTCTTCTGGCGTTGTCACGGGCAAAGCGTGCGAGGGAGGTGACCACCACATAGCGGCACTCGCCGACGGCGACATCGCATGCCGCGGAGTTCGCGTCTTTCACCGGGACCCACAACGCGTCGGGCCGTCGAGCGGCCTCCAAGGCTGCGGCCACCTCGGCCGAGTCGTGAAGGCGCGTGGCGAGCACGTGGTCGAACCCGGCCGCTTGCACCTCGGCCACGTTTTCCTCAGAGATGAGGCCACGATCTGCCACCAAGGCGATGCGCCCGGTACAGAAGCGCTTCTGGTAGTCGGCCATCACCATCGGAAGCGTCGTGACGTCGGCCGTGTTGCCGGCGAACACGTGGTGGGCGATCGGGATGCCGTCGCCGGTGACCAACAGGCCGATCACGACCTGGGGACGGTCCCCTCTCTTGTCGCGGCTGTAGCCGAAGCGCCGGGAGACGAACTGCTCGGTCGCGGCCTTGTCGGTCTCGAAGTACGTCGAGGTGAGGTCGTAGCAGCACAGCCGCAGGTCGAGGTTGGTGAGATCGGTGAGCCGGTCGTAGAGGTGGGGCTCGAGCGCCGCCTTTGCGACCGCCATCGCGTCGAGCCCGCGGTAGCACTGCGCGAGCGAGGGAACCTCCACGCCTGTTGGCAGCGCCACGTCGTCCAACCATTCGAGGACGGTGCGGCGCTTGGACCACGGCCGCACGAGCCTGTTGGCCGTCATCACGTAGAGCGCGTCTTCGAGGTGCTCGGCGTTGCGCCTGTCACCGAGCCCAGCGAAGAACGAGAAGAGGCCGAGCCTCTCGAAGTAGGTCTTGATCGCGGCCATCGCCCCGAAGCCGGGCGCGCCGGCTGCCGACAGCTCGTCGCCGTTCACCCAGGAGCCCTCGGCGTGGTTGCGCAGCGCGGCGATGATGCGGTCGAGCTGCTTGGTCCGGCGGAGTTCGCCCACCTCGCCCAGGCGCAGGAGCGTGTTGTGCGTCATCTTGCCGTCGACCCGGACCGACTCGACCAACGACAGGTACGTGTAGGCCTTGTCGCCCCTTCTCCGCACCGTCGTCTTCACGAACACATCGGCCATTCTAGGCAGCCGATCGGTGTGCCTGGTGGACCCTGTCGCCCCTACATCCAGAACCCGTCAGCAGAGAAAGTGCAGGTCGGCGACTCGCGGGACTCCAAAATCAAGGGGAGGCCGACAAAGTCGGGTCGAACTGGAAGTCGCGCCGCGAGAACAGAGCTTGGCGACGCTGCCGCGTCGATCGTGGACTGCACAGCCGCAGGTTCGACCAGGACCTGTGTCGAGCAGAGCTCAGGGGATCCGAACGAGCACGATGTCGTCGGCGTCGACGCCGGCCAGCTCTTCACGCCGCGGTCGAGGGTCGCCAGGCAAGCCCCGTGACGCCGGGCGAGGGCGAGCAGGTGGGCGTCGGTGACCATGCGGTACGTGAGCACCCGCGCCGTGTCGACCTGGTCCTCGCCGGTGACCAGTTGGACGTCATCGGGGAGAAAGGTGTGACCTGCAACACCTCGCATCCGGGCCAAGAGGGCCATGGCCTGGGAAGGTGTCGAGGACGGAGATGGTGGGCGACTGGTCATCGCGCGTCGAGTCGGCACAATCCCGGAGCGAATGGCTTGTCGTACGCTACGAGATACTGGCGGGCACCGAGCTGCCGCCGCGAGATGTCAACGAAGACGTCGCAGGCTCCCGCGACTGTGTACCTGCGGCCACGAGACGACCGAGGTGCTCGATCTGGCGCTCCGTGGTCTCACGCCATGGAAAGCCCGTGTTCAGGCGGATGAAGTTGCGGTAGCCCCCGTGTGCCGAGAACATCGGTCCCGGCGCGACCCGGATCCCTGCGGCGGCGGCTTCCTCGTAGAGGGCCAACGAATCGACACCGTCGGGAAGCTGGACCCATAGCACGTGACCGCCTCCCGGACGCGTGCAGCGC
>JAKBJA010000080.1 GCA_021836225.1 Pseudomonadota bacterium
ATCTCTCGTCCATTGTCTTCGACCTCCACCAGGTCACCGAGATCCAGGCCGAATTGCTGGGTGGCAACGGCGTGGCGACCGAGAAGATCAAGCACGCCAATCTGGTCAGCTTCACCTGCTTGAAGTCGTTCGCGTTCGACCAGCGCTTCGAGCGCAAGGACGCTCACGACCTGATCTATTGCATCGAACACGCGCCCGAAGGCATGAACGCCGTCGCCGAAGCCTTCCGCAAGGAACGCGACGGCAAGCACGGCGCCGTGATTCAGGCGTCGCTGGCGATCCTGCACAGTCGTTTCGCACCGGACGACAAGACGGAGGGGTATCGCAAAGATGGCCCGGTGTCGGTGGCCAAATTCGAACTTGGGGAGAGCGACGAGCCTGAGCAGCGCGAGGCGCGAGTCCTGCGGCAGCGGCAAGCGAGCGATGTTATCGATCAACTCCTCGGGCGGATTGGCTGATGAAAGGGTACGACATGGGTTTTCCCGCCGACATCAAGGGGTGCATGAAAGACTGCATCCTGTCCTTGTTCTGGCCGCGTAAGGACATCGTTGGCTTTTTTGAGAAACACGGATGTACCAAGGCCGAAGTGAGTGGCCTGGAAATCGACGGTGAGAATGGCCTCAAGCGACACGAGATCATCGACGTGCTCTTCGAGACACTGAACGCACGTCCTGACAACGGGCTTGGGCCGTTTCGCGCCATGCTGCAGTCGCTGTTGGCATGGTCGCACTTCGACTCGTACTACTTCGACAGGCTTCGCAAGTTAGACCGCGCGACCGCGAACAAGAATCTTGAACACTTGCGACAACTGCAGGAAATCCGCGACGCGAAGATCAAGTCGGATCGAGAGCGCCGAGCGACCCACGAGGCGGCGCGCCAGCAGCCGACGGTTACCTTGGAAGACCTGCGTGCCGAATACCTAGGCCTACTGGCCAATAAGACACCGAGACAGCAGCGTGGCTACGCACTGGAACGCATCCTGGCCGAACTCGCCAAGCTCTCACGCCTAGAGACGACGGAAGCATTTCGCGTCCACGGCGAGCAGATCGATGGTGCGGTGAAGTTCGACGGAGAGCACTACCTGATCGAGGCCAAATGGCAGGAGAAATCGGCAAGCAATGAGCCTGTCTACCAGTTCGCTGGCAAGGTGGCCGGCAAGCTCTATGGACGCGGCCTGTTCATCTCGGTCAATGGTTTCAGTGCCGAAGTGGTCCGGAGCCTGATCATGGGCAAGGAGATTCAGACGCTCTTCGTTGACGGTGAAGATTTGGTTCTCGTGCTTGAAGGGCACTTGAACTTTCGCGACATGATCGACCGCAAGGTGAAAGCGGCACAAACGAAGGGCCTCATTTACGTGCACCCGATCTCCGGTGCGGAGAAGAAAACCTAAAGCCAAAAGAACGGGAAATGCCCATGCGACTGAGCCGGATCGTTATCAGGAATTTCCGCAACTTCAAATTGCTGGACGTTCGCCTAGGCGAACATGCCGTCGTGCTCGGCGAAAACAAGGTCGGCAAAACCAATCTGCTGTTTGCGCTGCGACTGATCCTCGATCCCTCACTTCCCGACTCGTTGCGCAAGTTGCGTCTTGATGATTTCTGGGATGGGCTGGCCCGGCCGCTGAAAGCGGAGGACATGATTAAGGTGTCGGTCGAGTTTCGAGGTTTCGAAGACGATGAGAATCTGCTGGCGGTATTGGCGGATCACCTCGTACGGCCGGACCCGATGGTGGCGCGAATCACGTATCGCTACCAGCCCGTGCCGGGGCTTGAGGGTGCGCCGCGCAGCGAGGCAGACTACGAATTCATTGTGTTCGGCGGAGACCGCCCCGACAACGCGGTTGGCTACGATCTGAGGCGCTGGATGCCGCTGGATCTATTTCCGGCGCTGCGCGATGCCGAATCGGACCTCGCGCGCTGGGCGCGATCTCCGCTGCGCCCCCTCCTGGATCGTGCCGCGAAGACGGTAGATGCAAAAGCACTCAGCACGATCGCCGGTGAGGTTCACAAAACAACCTCCAAAATTGCTGCGTTACCTGAACTCGCAGGGGTTGTGGGCCAGGTCAACAATCAGCTCACCGCCATGGTGGGAGACAAGCATGCCGTCGAAACGGCACTGGGTTTTGCGCCTATGGAGCCGGACCGGTTGATACGCGCGCTGCAAATGATGATCGACGGCGGCAGGCGCGGTGTGGCAGAGGCCAGTCTCGGCTCCGCCAATGTGCTTTACCTCGCACTGAAGCATCTGGAACATCAATACCTGGTGGAAGAGGGAGAGCGCCAACATACGTTTCTTGCGATAGAGGAACCCGAGGCCCACCTGCATCCCCATCTGCAGCGACTCATCTATCGGAACTACCTGCAAACACGTGACGACGCGCAAGCCGAACCCGGGCCGCGCAGTATTCTGCTCACCACGCATTCGCCAAATGTGGCCAGCGTGGCTCCGCTCGCCAATGTGGTTGTCCTGCGCCAGGTGGCTGGCGAAGGGCATACCGTCGGGCGCTCTCTTAAAGGCGTCAAACTCGATGCCAGCGACCGCGAGGACCTGGAACGATATATCGACGTCACGCGCGGCGAGCTGTTTTTCTCGAAGGGCGTCATTCTGGTGGAAGGCGATGCGGAGAAGTTTCTGTTGCCGACGCTGGCCAAGCTGTATGACGAGCGTCTGGATTTTGATGCGATGGGCATCACAGTCTGCTCCATCGCCGGCACCAACTTCGCTCCTTACGTCCAGCTACTGGGACCTAAGGGGCTCGATATCCCATTCGTGGTGTTGACGGATTTCGACCCGAAGGATGAGGCGGCGAGCCAGGAGGACGCGGATCCTGACGGGGCGGGCGTTACGAACAGCTATGGCGAAAACAGGATCGTCAATCAGATCATGCAGCACATCCTGGATGAGGATGTTTGGGAGGGAAGCGACTTTGCGCAGGTGATGAAACTTGCGCCGAAACATGGCGTGTTCTTGAACGAATTCACGTTTGAGATTGATGTTTTCAGGGCGGGGGCAGAGGACCAGTTCCTGACAGCCATCAAGGAGCTCACCACCAACAAGAAGATGCACACGCGCTTCGCTAGCCTCGCAACCGATCCTGATTCGCTCGATCCCTCGCAGTTTCTCAAGGATATCGACTCAATCGGCAAGGGCCGTGTGGCGCAACGCCTGGCGTCGGTGCTGATAAAAGAGAACATCGATGCATGTCCTGAATACATCGAATCTGCGCTGGACTATTTAAAGGCCAAGCTGGGATGATCTCTCCTGCGCTCCCATATCTCAAAGACGCGGAGGATTTGCGCGGGAACGAGGATCAATGGCGTGCATACCAATCGGCAGGGAACTGCGTCATTCTGGCCGGGCCTGGCAGCGGCAAGACCAAGACCATCACCGTCAAGATCGGCCGGATGCTTGCCGAGGATGTGCACCGGCCGCGCCGTCTCGCATGCATCACTTATAGCAATGCCTGTGTCGGCGAGTTGCGATCGCGGCTGAGCAAGCTCGGTGCGGACGACGGCAATCGTCTCCTGCTCTCCACTGTGCACTCCTTTTGTCTGACGGAACTGGTATCGCCCTACGCTGCGCTGGCAGATCTCGACGTACCTGATCCGCTCGTCGTGGTTTCGCCAGCGCAGGCACGAAAGCTCTTTGCCGATGCCTACAGCGAGCAGTTGGGGGGCAATGCGCCGAATTGGTTTCGCATGGCCTGCGACAAGCTACGGCGCACCATCCCGGACAAAGGCAGTGACGAATGGCGCGCGTGGTCCGCCCGCGAAACGCGGGTGGTCGAAGCGTACGAAGCATTGCTTCTACAAAGTGGGTTGATCGACTTCGATGGACTGGTTCTTGCCGGCCTGCAACTTGTGGAGAAGCACGAATGGGTTCGGCGAGCCATTCAGGCCAAGTATCCGGCAATTGTGATCGATGAATACCAGGACCTCGGCCTGCCCTTGCATCGCATCGTGTTGGCGTTGCTTCGGGCGGGAACCCGGATCGTTGCCGTGGGTGACCCGGACCAGTCCATCTATGGATTCACCGGCGCCAAACCGAGCCTGTTGCGTGCATTGGCTCGTCTCCCGCAGATGGAATCCATCAGGCTCAAGTTGAACTACCGCTGCGCTGACCGCATCATCGCGGCTTCCATGGCGCTGTTGCCCACCCCTGCGGAGTTTCGCTCTCATGATGGACGGGCCGGCGAAATCCACATTCACCGACTGGAGCGCAGCATCCGCGAGCAGGCGGACTATACGCTGGGTACGCTGGTGCCAGCGATGCTGGCGGCGAATCCTTCGTGGGCGCCGGGGGACATTGCTTTACTGTACCGCACGCTTAACGAGGGGACGCCGATTGCGCAGGCGGCGGATACCATCGGCATGCGGTATTTCCGGCTTGACAACGGCTCGCCGATCAAGCGTACCCGTCTGACTGAGTGGCTCACGGATGCTGCGCGATGGTGCTCCGGCGGGTGGCAGACAGGGACTGTTTCTCTTTCGCAATTGCTCAAAGCCTGGCGGCGGATGCGTCGCTCCGTCAAACGCGAATCAGAGTTGCAGGCCGCACGCAAGCGGTTGATTGCGTCGCTGTTCTCACTGAGGGATGGTGCGCTGCCTTTGCATCAATGGCTTTCCGCACTGCGCCGCGAAGTGCTGGATGAATTGCTACAGCACGAGCCTGGTCTCGCCGACGAGAAAGACAACCTGAACGAGCTGATAACGGCCGCTGCAGCGGCCGGGCCTTTGCAGACATTCACGGTAGAGATATTCGGGAATCAGGGCAAGAGCCCGGACCAGATCAATCTGATGACACTACACAGTTCGAAAGGGCTGGAGTTCCAGGCGGTCATCATGGTCGGGCTGGAAAATGGCGTGTTCCCCAGCGGCTACGACAAGACCGATGAGCAACTGGAAGAAGCAGTTCGGCTTTTCTATGTGGGTGTAACGCGCGCCAAGACACAGATTCATCTGACCTACGACTCAGATGAGTCGCCGCTGATCACGTCCATTCGGGAGGCTGGCTAGTTGAACGGGCTGCCACAAACCGACTATGCGCCGCCAACCGACGGCGAGCAGGTGTTCTACGACCCGGTAGTAACCGCGTCAATCGATCACAAGGAGGTGCGCTGATGCCGGACTACTTCAGCAATCGGGAAAACGGCCCAAGAGCGCGAACCGAGCAGGTGATCTCACCTACGGTTTGGGCCGGCGTGGTCGCCTTGGTGCAGGGGCTGATCAACAATGGTGCCTTTGGACTTCGATTCCCCGAGCGTTGCCCAGATGGGCAGGCTGTTTGCGGTTGCGACTCTGACTCACTGGCGGCGGCCGTGGTCGCGGAGATACCCGGTCTGGTGTGGCCGCTTGAAACCACTCGTGAGGTGGAGGAGGACTATTTCTCTCAGCACAAGCCGTTTGCGCCGGAAACATTGTTGATCTTGGACTTCATCGAGTTCGTGCATGACGCCGTGGCGAAGCCAATCCCTGGCAATTACCACGACTTCTTCAGTCACCACCATCTGAGTTTCGATCAACAAGCGGGGCAGGACGAGTTCCGAGCGACCGCCAACCGCATTTTTTCGCGTAATGGCGTTGCCTTCGAGATGCTCTCGACGGGGCGCATTGTTCGAGTGCTGCCGCTGGTGTTGGGTGATGAACTGAGGCGAACGGTCTTCAATACCGGGGACCGCACGCTTGACAACATGCTGGATGAGTGTTGGGCGAAGTTTTCTGACCGCAATCCCCTTGTTCGACGAGAAGCGCTGGAGCGGCTGTGGGATGCATGGGAGAGACTCAAATCGCTTGCGGACCCTGGCGACAAGAAGAAGTCGATCACGATCATCCTAAATGCCGCCGCAACGGAGCCGTTGTTGCGAGCCAGGCTGGAAGCCGAGGCGCAGGAGTTGAACTTGATTGGCAATAGCCATTTGATCCGCCATTCCGAGGTGAGCCAAGTGCCGGTGATCGATGCGGACCATATCGATTACCTCTTTCATCGTCTGTTCGCGATGATCCAACTGATGCTGAAGAAAAAATAGGAGAGGGCATGGGACGACAACTGCAGCTCAACTTCACGCCGTTGTTCGTGCATGGCGATGCCATCCGATTGCAGACCCTGCCATTCAAGAACTCGCAGCAATTACGTGACCTTCGTAACCAGTACCGAACGCAGTTTGCGGTAACCCGTCGGGCAGATCAGATTGTGGCGTTACCACTTGCGCCCGACGCGACGCCCATCGGCGAGGAAAAGCATGTCTCCGCGGTCGAGCACGTCTCGCTGATTCGGCCATTGCTTGAACAGCGTTTGGTGTCATTACTGAGTGCAAACAGGCGGCCAGTGGCCCGCTACAACCCGATCACGACAGTGGGACGCACATTGCCGACGGGTTTTCTGGACGTTGATGAGCATGTTCACCTGCAGTCTCGCGTCTTGATCTCCATTCGATTCCTGAAACTACAAGGTTCCGACTTGCTTGGACTGTTGTGGGATATCGAAATCCAGAAAACATGCGCGACCAGCTTGGCGGTGTTGAGCGAGCACGGCGTTCGCCTGGATGGCTTGGTGGTCGAACGCGAGACGCCGGTAGAAGATACGCGCATGCTGCCCCAGCGCAGACTTGTCGGACGCGTTGGAGGCATCGCAGACGGCAAGGCACGACTGTCTGAGCGGTTCATGAATGTGGAAGAGTTGCTGCCCCTGGACGAGTTGTATCTGGAGGCCTCGCCCGAGAACATTCGGCCCCTGTTACAGCACTTCACGCGAAACGCCTCCGGAAGCGCGCAGGGCAAGATCGATAAGATCGTGTTCGAGAACAGCAGGGGGCGTGCCCGGATGGAGCACATCGTCCGGATTTCGGACTGGGTGCGGGGCTTGGGTGCCATCGAGTTGCAAGAAGGGCTGAGTGTTGGTATCGGTAGCCTGATCAGCGAAAAAAATGGCACGACGTTTCCGCGTTTCGCGGAAGCCAGCACACCGACCTACGTGTTCGATGCCGGCACGCTCAAGTCAGAGACGCGTGCGGCTGTAGGACTGACAAAGTTCGGGCCTTACAGCAGGCATGTGTTCACGCCGACGCGGCCGAACGTCTGTGTGGTCTGTGATCGGTCGCGACGCGGGCAATTCGAACTATTCCTCAGGAAGTTCCGGGACGGGTTGACGGTCGACGGCAATTCGCTGCCATTCGGCAGAGGATTTCTCGGAATCTACGGTCTGCAGGGCATCACGCTGACATTCGTGGAAGCTGACAGCTTCACAGCAGACGCGTACCACGCGGCTGCTTCCAAGGCTGTGCGCATGGGCGCCGAAGGGACGCCCTGGCACCTGGCACTGGTGCAGACCGAGAGAGATTCGCGACAGTTGCCACCGCAACGCAACCCATATTTGGTAGCCAAAGCGGCGTTTCTTTCCAACCAGATTCCCACACAGTTCATCGCCTTCGAGACCTTTGCGATGGCACCCGGCAATCTGTCTTACACACTCAGCAATCTCGCACTCGCCGTCTATGCCAAGCTCGGCGGCATTCCCTGGTTGATCAAATCGGACAAGGGGATCGCGCACGAAGTGGTCATTGGCCTGGGTAGCGCGGCGATAGGCGAGTCACGGTTCTCGAAGAAGGAAAGGATCGTCGGTATCACCAGCGTCTTCCGCGGTGATGGCGGCTATCTGCTGTCCAACTTGTCGAATGCCGTGCCGATGGCGAAGTACGGTGAGGCGCTGACCGATTCGTTGCAGGCAACGCTCCAGCGCGTGCGCAGCGAAATGAACTGGATCAAGGGCGATTCTGTGCGGGTGATCGTGCACGCATTCAAACCCATGCGTAACACGGAGATCGAGTCTGTCAAGACGGCACTCAAAGAATTCTCGGAATTCGATCTGCAGTTCGCGTTCTTGCATGTCAAGCAAGACCACCCCTACCTCCTGTTCGACGACGATTCTGTCGGAACAAAAGGAAGGGGAGAGAAAACCCCGATACGGGGCCTCTATGCGGAGGTTGGCGACAATGAGACTTTGCTGACCCTAACTGGGCCTCAGCAACTCAAGCGACCGACGGACGGGTTGCCCAAGCCATTGCTGTTGACTCTGCATCGTGATTCGACGTTCACGGACATCATCTATCTCACGAAGCAGGTCTACTGGTTTTCGAACCATTCCTGGCGCAGCTTCCTGCCGGCTGCGATGCCTGTCACCATCTACTACTCCGACCTCGTCGCGAGCCTCTTAGGTCGACTGGATCGCTTGGGTAGCCGGTGGAGTCCTAGCGTGATGCTTGGCAAGATCGGAACAACGAGGTGGTTTCTGTGACCGGCGGCAACCCGATCCTGCACGAGGCGCTGCATGCCGTAGCGGGCCAGGCCCAAACATTGACGAGTGCAGGCCCGCTTTCGATCGCTTTCTATCATTGGGTGCTCGCCGAGGATTTTTCCGCTGAACAAAGCGCGCCGATGGCGCGGGAGCTATGCGAGGAGATCGCGGGCGGCGGCCGGTCAATTCATGCCGTTGCGGCCTTGGGATTCTTGTTGGGCATCGATCCGATCTTGAGTGCTGCATGCCGCGAATCTTTTGCGCAAGGAGTGGATTGGCTGATGGGGCGTAGCGGCGGTTCGCAGACGGCCCTGGTCAGCCTGATGCAACCGTTGGCGCATACCGGCGTCCTGGTCGGTTTGGTTGCGATTGCCGATAGCGAGCGGTGGCAGAAGTTTGGAACATGGTTCGCATCGCTCCTTGCTAGGCTGCAACCGCTCCTGCCTGCGGAAGTTGGATGGCGCCAAGAACTGTTGTCCATGATCAAGATGCGATCCGAGTTGGGATTGGACGGCGAGTTGCAAACGGTGCCCGCCAGCGCGTGTGCGGCTATCTACGTGGCACGTGGATTGGCGAGATCTTTGCCGGTGGCCGACAACGACTTTGCGTCGCAGTTGCTTGGTCGCATCAAGTCCGTTGTCTACGACGATCCTGAGCAGGCGGCCTTGGACCTCGCGGCCTTTCGCTTCCTCGCGCAGGGCGCGTCTCACATAGATTTGCGTGCACCGAATCTGGAAGATGTGAGCCTCCTCCTTCGCCGGCTCCCGTCCGGATTGCGCCGATGGACCTGGGAAGATCAGAAGAAGACGCCGAACTCGACAGCGCAGAAGTGGGCTGTGGAAAATGAATACCATTTTCAGAATCTTCTGTGCGCGTTGCTCGCACCGGTGTTGCCAGACCTGCGCGACGAAGAGTGGCTCGCCTCGTTGGGACAGAAGAAGCCGCGGGCTGACCTGGTGATCCCGTCGCTGCACCTAGTGATAGAGGTCAAGTATTGGCGGGAGAAGAGCACGCCGCAGGACCTGATCTCGCAGATTGGTGAAGACGTCAGCCTCTACCTGAAACGCGGCAGTCCATACCGCAAAGTGCTGCCGATCATATGGGATCAAGGGCGGCGCACCGAACAGTACGATTTGCTCGTTGCAGGACTTAGTGAAATTCGAGACGTGGTGAGCCCGGTTGTCATCGCCCAACCAGCCTTTATGGTTTGACCGGCGGCGACACGAGACCGATGAGACGCTTGCATCTAACAAGGAGATCCTCAATGAGTAGTTCGAATTGCCAATTTGAGGAAGGTGACCGTGTTGATCACAAACTCTTCGGGCTCGGCACGGTTGACGGCGCACCAGTAGCTGTGGTTGGCCCAGATGTCGGAAGGGTTGGTGGTGTTCGTGACGCTGGGTGGCGTATTCTGGTTCGATGGGATGATCCAAGTCGGACCGCGGGAGCAGTCATGCATCACATGCTGCACAAGGTATCGTCCCGGACTTTCGTCCCTTCGCCCACTGGGATCGACGGTGGCAACCTTTGCTTCAGGCTTGGTTGGTGGCTCGACGAGAAGTGGAAACAGCCTCTTCGGGCTTCCGGCCTGTGCCCGAACTGGCTGATCTAGCAAGAGTTCAAGAGGCTGAGCGAAGAGCATTTGAAGCGATGCAGCGCTTCTGGGAACAGGAGTGAGCGGGGGAACATCCGTTATTTCCGTAGTGCTGTTCTCAGCGGCGCCTCGTCAGGAAGTCGCCTCAGCGGGCTCCTGCATCGGCTGACGTCCATGTTTCGATCCAGTATCCTAGGGGCCGATTGATGATGGTGTCGCCAGAGTCGCCGTCCCGCAAATCGCTCCATCTCCCGCGCCAGCAAAAGCTCTGCGGTTCTGACGGTAAAAGCGACGGTAAAGCCCCATGTCGATCGAAGCCAAGTCCTTTAACCATGCGGGTTCAGAGACCTTGTTGATGATGGAGTGGGAATGAATTGACGTCCTTCGGGGACTATCGGCAGCTATCGAAAAACGGCTATTTGCAATCTGGGGTTGGACAGAGGTTTTCGGGACGGTAAGAATTTTGCTCTGTTCCGTGCAAAATCTGGTTGGTTTGGTTTGCTCGGATAGCGTGCCCTTACTATGCAAAACTTGGTTGGATTTGTAATCAATCCAGACCGAGCAATACTGGGGAAATGGGCTGCGTGGGTACTAGTGTTTAATTGCGTAAGTTAACAATAGTATTTCTGAGTTGCGAACCCTTGACTTCACGCTTGCGCCAGACGAAGGGAGCGGCCGACTGGTTGTAGGACGCGATAAAATCCTTGATCGCTTGGACCAGCTGACCGGTGCTGGCAAAGCTTGCGCCACTCGAGGTTTTGCGAGAGAAGATGCCGCACCAGATTTCCACTTGGTTTAGCCAACTCGCCGAAGTGGGCGTGAAATGAAAACAAACATTCGGGTGCTGGGCCAACCAGTCGTGATTCCTCTTGTGCGTACTATAGTTGTCGAGGATGACGTGAACGGGTTGATGCGCGGGAATGTCCGCAATCACCTCGTCCAAGAAGGCCTGGAAGTCCGGGCGCTTCTTGGTTGTGGTCGTCTTCGAGTGGATAGCCCCGGTCGCGACATTCAGGGCCGCGAACAGGTTGATGGTGCCGTGTCGCTTGTAGGTGCTTTTCAGGCCCCGCACGATTTTGCCGCTGCTCGTGCACACGTAGCCGGTTCTTCTTTCCAGGGCCTGGATCGAGGGTTTCTCGTCGACGCTGAGCACTAGGGCATTGTGCGGGGGATTCAGATAGAGCCCGATGACATCCGCGGCTTTGGCCGCAAACTCCGGGTCGGTGCTCACGCACCACGAACGATGGCGACGCAGCTGAACACCTTCCTTACGCAACACCCGCCATACGGCATCGTCGGAAACCCCGAGCGCCTGCGCCAGCGTACCGCCATCCCAACTGGCCCATCCGGCCGGGGGTGGCGCTTCGAGCTGTTTCAGAATCCGCTGGCGCAACTCCCGGGCCGGATAGATCGGCGGCTTGCCGGGGCGGGCGCGATCCCGCAGCCCCGCCAGGCCTTCGCTCACGAACCGTTTGCGCCACAGGCCGCCGCCTGGAGGCCCAGCTCCGCTGCCACTTCATCATTGCGAAGACCGGCCAGACATCCGAGAATCACCTTGGCCCGCTCCACGATCCGTGCCTCATCTGTCCGGCTCTTACTTAACCGCTCCAATTCCTTCCTGACATCTGCCGTGCAACTAATCGATGTCGCAACTCTTGCCATGACCACCCCCACTCCGTGATGACGAGCGGGGTCATGGTAGTTAATACTGACCAATAATGCAATTAAACACTAGTCTCCGTCTGAACCAATCGAAGCGGAAATGCCACCGTCTGCAATTCGGCCGAAGCGGACAATCTACTGTCTGGATGCGGACGGCTCCTTCCGACCCTCAGCGGTCGTTGAGAGCAAGTCGGGAGGACCTTCAGGGAATCTCGGTAACGTATCACCGTCACACGTCCAATCCGTGCGCGAATCCCAGTATATGCGCGCTTGGGGTTTGATGGGGACAGAGTCATCCAATGAGCCAGCGGGGATCACCACAGCGTTCAATTCGGGGACGAAGCGTACCACCGGACTACCACATTCGGTGCAGAATTGTCTGGAAAACCGCTTAGCCTCTGGCAGTTTGAATTGTTTGAGCCGTGATTCTCCATGACTAAATACGAGCGTTGCACTCGTCATCATGATATTGGAAGCATGCCCTGTTCCTGAAGACTTCCGACATCGTGAACAGTGACAATGATAGAAACGCTGCGGATCACCGGTCACTTCGTATTGTACGGCACCGCATAAACAGCTGCCGTTAAGTGTTACCTGAGACATTTGGCCTCCTTTTCGCCTCCGGCCCCTGACACTGTTGCGGAATGTTAAATCGCACCCTAAAGGCGCCACCGATTCGCGGCCTAATGGAGCCACGACAAAGTGGCCTTTTCCCGGTTTCGGATGGGTTCTTTTTACGGAGTTTTGGGCAAGCTGACAAGAGCTTCGAAATACCATCTCGTGAGGGCGGGGCGGCAAAGGGAGAGTGCCGCCCCGCCGGGGTGACGGAGAGGCGCGGTTTAGGAGGTCGGCGCGGGATGGGGAGAGGATGGCGCGGGGCCCGGGGGCTGCGCCGCCAGCACACCCAGGAGGCGCCCGCATTCGGCGGCCTTTTGCGCATGACGCTCGTGCGCCTGGGCGAGATCGGCTTTGAGCTCCGTGATCCGGGCGTCCCGTTCAGTGATGGTCGCGCGACACGCCGCCTGCGCGGCCTCGCAGGCGGCCCCTTGGGCGCGCCACTGTTCGATTGCGCAGGCCTGGTCGCGCAGGGTGACTTGGGTCTCACGGACGCGGGCCTCGAGACGCGCGACCTCCTGCAGGGCCTCCTCCACCGCAGCCTGGGCGGCCTGCTTCTCTGTCGCGGCCTGGGCCCGGACGGCGTCGATCTCCTGGCGTGCGAGCGTGCCTGCGGCCGTCCACATGGCGGTCAGGGCCTGGGTGGCCGCGGCCGCGATCGCAGGCGGGAGCGCCATCGGGGCTGGCGCCTCGGTGTGCGCCCGCCAGGCGCGCAGATGCTGGGCTATGGTGGTGAAGCTGCCGGCGCCGAGGGCTTGGCGCACGGCTTGGACGGTGACGGTCTGGCCGCGATCACGCAAATCGGACGCGACGGCAAAGACCTGTTCGGGTGTGATGCCTGAGCGGGACATAAGATCTCCTAGAGAGCGCCATCCCCGCGCGCCGGACGACCCATGGGGTGTGCGGTCACGCGGGAATGGCCTCATGCTGTAACGTAATATCGTAATAACGTAATGGCGTAATGCCGCGTATCCCCTCAGGCCGTGTCGGTGCGGTCCCGAGGCTTACCTTGGGGAGGCGAGACGGGATCGGAAGACAGGGGACGCGGCTTGCGGTGGCTTGCGCCATCGAGGACCACCCGATAGGCCCCGTCTTGCAGGCGGTCGAGGGTCGCGGCGGCCAGGAGCTTGTTGGGGAAGGCGCTCGGCCACTCGCTCCAATCCAGGTTGCTTGTGATGAGGCAGCTGCCGCGCTCATAGCGTTCGGCGATCAGGTCATGGAAGTCCTCGTCCTCGGGGGATCGCAACGGACGCAGACCGAAATCGTCGACGATGATGAGGTCGACCCGCGCGAGCTGCTTTAGCTTCCGGTCGTAGCCCTGCGTGGCGCGCGCCGCGCGCAGCTGCGCGAGCAACCGCGCCTGGGTGGCGAACACGACCTCGAAGCCTTGGCGCAACGCGCAATGCCCCAGGGCCTGGGCCAGATGGCTCTTGCCGGTGCCGGTCGGCCCCACGATCAAGACCGGGGCCTTCTCGGTCACGAACCGGCCGGTGGCGAGATCCGCGATGAGCGCGTGCGGGGCCGAAGGGTTGGCCGCGAAGTCGAAGCGCTCCAGGGTCTTGTCGGCGAGCACCTGGGACCTGCGCAGGCGCTGGGCGAACTTATGCTGCTCGCGGCGCGCCACCTCGTCTTGGATCAAGAGCGCCAGGAAGTCGGTGTAGGCGAGCTGTCCGGCGACGGCCTGCCGGTTGCGGGCCTCCAACGAGTCGAGGATGCCCGACAGGCGCAGCTGCTTTAGGTACGGCACGAGGGATGGCATGGGATTCATGGGATGATCTCCTGAAAAGTTCGGTGTCAGTGCACGGATTCGGACGAGGACCGGCTGAAGCGTCCCCCCCGTACATAGGGCTCCTCGAGGGCCGCGGCCTCGGCCTGCGCGCTTACGCAATCGAGCCCCTGCACGAGGATGCTCTTCACGGTGCGGTAGCGCGGCGTCCCGAAATGCACGGCGCGCGCGCAGGCGGCCTCGAGACGTGTCGCCCCGTACTGGTCGGCCAGCCGCAAGAGCCCTTGCGCCGCGCGCAGGTGCTCCAGCACGCGATCGGCAAACAGCGCCTCGACCACGGCCCGGCAGGCGGGCCCAATGGCCTGGGCGGACTTCAGGCACCACTGCGGGTCGCGTAAGGCATAGGCCTGGGCGTCCGGCGGCATATGGTCTGGGACGGTGGCGTGGCTCCTGGGCTTTGTCAGGCGCGCATGGGTGGCAACCAGCCCATGGTCCTCGTAGACCCGCACCACGCTGGCGGTGGCCGCAAGCCACAAGCTATGCCGGATCAGGCGAAACGGGACCGAGTAGTGGCAGTACTCGTACTGGACATGGGCGTTGCCATGGACGCGCACCTGGGCCCACACCGGACACTCCGGGGCGATCGCGGGCAGCGGTTTTAAGAGCGCCTGTTCGGTCTCGGTAAAGAGCGTAAGCGGCCGCGCGCGCGTGGTGCCGTGGATGCGGTTGCCGGCCTCACCCAAGACCCAGGCCCGCGACTCGGCGTTGGCGTGGGCGAGACTATGAAACTCCCGCAACGCGAGGAAGGCCGTCTTGATATATTTGACTCCCGCTTCGACGCGTCCCTTCTTCTGGGGATCCCGCGGCGGACAGGCGTCGATCCGAAAACCATACCCCAGGGCCAGATCCCCATAGGCGCGCTGCACCGTGGGTTCGTAGTAACAGGCGCGCGTGATGGCGCACTTGGCGTTATCGATAATCAAGCGACCCGGGACGGCATTGAACCACTCGAAGGCGTGGCGATGGCAGGCGAGCCACGTCTTTACCTTCTGGTTGCGCACGAGCTCGGCGTATTGGTGACGGCTCCAGGCGAGCGTCATGACGAAAAACCAGGTCTTCATGACCTCGCCGGTCGCGCGGTCGATGATCTGCGGCCCCTGGCCGAAGTCGACCTGGGCGGCCTCTGCGACCGCGAAATCCAGAATCACCGTGGCCGGCGGACTTGAGTCGACGACCCGATCGAGCAGACGGTAGATGGTGTGCACGCTGCCTGTGAAGCGGTACTTGCGCACCAGGGCCTGGTGGATGGCCGTCGCGGTGATCCCCTGGCCGTGCCAAGCGAGGATCTGCTCGCGAAAGGGCGCGGCGCTCGACACCGACCGGTTCGTCGGGGCCGAGGCAAACACCTCCGCCAGCTCCCGATCCTCGGGCAGAGGGGTCTTGGGGTCAAGCCAGCCCCGCTCAAAGGCCTGTCGGCGCACCCGGGCTACGGTCTTGCGCCCCACCCGCTGGGCGCAGGCCACATCACGATCGGACTTAGCCCTGAGCAGGCGTTGAATCACTTGCCGGATCTCGTACATCTCGAACCTCAGTGGCTCATAGCGTCTCCCATAGCGTCTCCTCTCGAAAAAATCCGAGAGGGTAACGCACCAAGGGGTCCGAAACGGGAACCGGCGACCTGCCGTGGCCTCTTTAGCCCGCGAATCGACTGGCGCCATTAGGCCGCGAACGAAATGGCTCCATGGGGGCGCGAGTTAACACCTCGGGGTCGACAAACTCGTGTCGGAGGATGCCGCCCGTAGGGCCTTGACGAGTCAGCGGGCCTCGCGTGGCTCAATCGTCATCTCGGCAAGACCACAGAGCCGCTTTTGAGCACAATCTCTCTCATGGCTCTGCACGCACAGCGACCATGACCTCTTCAGGTCGCCAAGAATTGGCACATAAGCCGGTACACTACCCCAATCGTCCAGCGGGCAGATTTCTCGGAATGGTAATCCGTTGATATACATCATGACCTATATTGCCTATCTATTGATTGACGAATAATGCCGGACTGCCTATAGTTTGATTGGCAACTTGGTGCGGTTTGACCGCAGAGTGATCGGTGATGAGCGTCAGGGATACGGCCAGAAAGCAGAATGTGCGAATTGTGGAGCGCACATCGGGGCAGCTTCGCAACCTCTATCAGCCAAAAAGCGGGTGGCTGGCTCTGTTGCGCCACGCACTGGGCATGTCCGGCGCTCAGGTCGCCGCGCGCATGGGCGTTAGCCGTAACGCGATCTATCAGGCAGAAGGCAATGAACGCGACGGTGCGATCACCATCGCCCAGATGCGCAAGATAGCCGACGCCATGAATGCCGAGTTCGTCTACGCGCTTGTCCCCAAAGGCAGCGTTGATGACGTCATCCGCGCCCAGGCGCGGCAGAAGGCCGAGGCGCTTGTGCGGCGCGCAGGCGCACATATGGCGCTCGAAAGCCAGTCGCTGTCCAATGACCAGATAAAACAGCGGATCGAAGAACTGGCCGATGAGCTGGTTCGCAACATGCCGTCCGACTTCTGGGAGACCAGATGACCCTTGTGGAGCCGGATGGCGCTACGCCGCTCGATACCCATGAGCGGCAAGGCCTCCGATACGATCACATCACCACGCGCGGCGAGCTGGACGAGCTGGAGCAGGCGAACATCGAGCAGGGCCTCGTCTGGGCCACGCGGCAGCGCCGTGTCAACATCTTCGATGACGCTTTTATCCGCAGGCTCCACAAGCGGCTTTTCGGCAATGTCTGGACCTGGGCAGGCCGCTACAGGCTGACGGAGAAGAATATCGGTATCGACCCCCGGCAGATTTCCGTTCAGCTGCGGATACTGCTCGATGACGCGCGTTATTGGGCGGAGAATGCAGTCTATCCGCCACTGGAAGCCGCGGCACGGTACCACCACAGGCTGGTGCAAATCCATCCCTTCCCCAACGGTAACGGGCGCCACGCCCGTATTGCCACCGACGTCATGCTGGAAAGAGTCTATCGGCACCCGCTGATCGAGTGGACCTGCGGTTTCGACCTCCAGACCGCCGATGCGCGACGGCTAGCCTATATCGCCGCCCTGCGGGCTGCCGATGGCGGCGATTTGGATCCCTTACTTGCGTTCGTGGGAGCAAAAGATACTGCCTGACGGAAGAGGGCGGATTGGCCCCAGGCCGGCCGTACCGCCCATCCCCTTTTTTGGCTGGCTATACCCGAGCAGGAACTTGCAAAAGGATTGCTCTGGCATGCACAAGCCGGCCCTTTCCACCGTATTCATCGGTGCGACGGCCATGGTCGTCGTATCCTTGGCCACCCTTTTCGCCATTGGGCTTGCAGAACACTGGTCGCTCAACATCACGACCCGAGAAGTGGCCCCGCAAATTTGAACAGCGCTATAAGTGGAAACCCCGGGCATGATGCCGGGCCAAGAAAGGCTTGGCGAGAAGGAGTTTTTGATGACGAAGAAATCAGGGCGGCGTACTCGCCGCACCCACAATGCGGAGTTCAAGGCTCGTGTGGCGTTGGCGGCTTTGCGCGAGGATAAGACATTGGCCGAACTGGCCGCGCAGTTTGAGCTGCACCCCAACCAGATCACGGAGTGGAAGCGGCAGTTGCTGGAACATGCGGCGGATGTGTTCGGGGGAGGCACAAAGGGAGCCGAGCCGGTCGATCTGGCGCCGCTGCATGCCAAGATCAGGCAGCAGGTTCTGGAGCTCGATTTTTTAGAACGCGCGCTTACCAAAGCGGGATTGCTGAGCGCAAAGCGATGATCGACCGTGAACATGAGTTGCCCGTCACACCCACCAGGCCCGGTTGCTTGGCATCAGCCGGGGGACGGTGTACTACCTGCCCAAGCCCGCAAGCGACGCCGATCTGCCGCTCATGCGCAGGCTCGATGAGCCGCACCTGGAGCACCCCTTCATGGGCGCTCGGATGCTGCGCCGGCAGCTTCAGCGCGAAGGCATCCACGTGGGCCAGCGCCACGCGCACGCTCATGCGGTGCATAAGTCTGGAGGCGCTGTGTCCCCAGCCGGGCACAAGCCAGCGTCATCCGGGCCACAAGGTCCACCCTTATCTGCTGCGCAACCTCGCGATCACCCGGGCCAACCAGGTCTTGGCACTGGACACGACCTACATCCCCATGGCGCGGGGGTTTGTGTATCTCACCGCCGTGGTGGACGCGGCTGCCGCATGGTGCTCGCACACAAGGTCGCCACGACGCTGGAATCTTGTCATGCCAGGGAGGTGATCGAACAGCCCTTCGCCCGCCATGGCGCGCCTGAGATCGTCAACACCGATCAGGGCAGCCAGTTCACCGCCGAAGAGTTCACGGACGCTGTCCTTGATCGGGGCTGCCGGCTGTCGATGGATGGACGTGGGGCCTGGCGGGACAATGTGTTCGTGGAGCGCCTGTGGCGTAGCGTCAAGTACGAGTGCGTGTATCTCAAGGCCTACGGCGGCGTCAGCGCCGCCCGGGCCGACATCGGCCACTACATCGACTGGCTCAACGTGCACCCGGGGGCATTCAAGCCTTGATGACCTCACGCCGCTTGAGACCCACATGAATCTGTCTGTTGTCAGCCTGCCAGGAGGTCGCATAGAATGGATATGCGGTGCGCCCCGAGTTGCCCACCGCGTCAGCCGTTCGTCGCAAGCGACGCCCGCCGCCGCGGACAACTCTGCACCGTCCTAAACCGCCCGGACTCCACTTATAATTCGGGGAATGCTGTTCAAACAACCGGGGCCGCTTCTCATGTAACCCCTATGAAAATAGGCCATTATCTCTCAAATATCGTAGGTGAGGGGGGCACGATCCACTATATCGACCGCCTCATGGCCGCGCAGCGCGCCGCGGGGCATAGCGTCATTCGTCTGGGCTTACGCAATACCGCCAGGCCTCACGATGCGCCGGAGATAGTGCGGGTACCGGATGAGCGACAGCTAACCACGATCGCCCGCGAGCAGGGCATCGATATCCTTCATCTGCACGGCCCGGCCAACCTTCCGGCCGGCTCGCTCTTGCCGGCGGTTCGCACCGTTCATGGCCATAGCCCCCATTGCCCGGCACGCTCACGCTACTGGCCTGCCTCCGACCGAAGCTGTTCGGTGCGCGCCGCCTTCTGGACTTGCGTACGGTACCATGTGGCGGAGAAGTGTGAGCGTGTGCGACCCGGAAAGATCTTGCGCAATTGGCGGGCGTTTTGCGCCGAGCGCGATCAACTTATGACGATCCCAGTCATCTGTCCTAGCTCCTATGTGTATCGAGAGATGCGGCGCGCTGGATTTCCGCCGGAGCGCTTGGCGGTCGTGCCGCACGCCCATTTTGGGGATAGGCCACCCTACGCGCCGCCGCCTAAGGCTTCTGACCGAATCCCTTTCCTGTTTCTGGGCCGCCTGGCCCCGGAAAAGGGCCTCGCCTGGCTTTTGGCCGCCCTTGCGCGGACCCAAGGCCCCATCCACCTGCATGTTGCCGGGGATGGTCCGGAGCGGGCGGCCATGGTGGCGCGCGCCAAGGCGCTCGGCATAAGTGGGCGAGTCACGTTCCATGGCTGGGTGGACGAACAGCAGAGGGATCTATTGCTTATGCAGAGCCGCGCCCTCATCGTTCCAAGCACGGGCCCAGAAACCTTCGGCCTGGTCGTGCTGGAGGCGTTCGCAGTCGGCCGAGCCGTGGTTGCGGCCGCAACGGGCGCGTTGCCCGAGATAGTGACGCACGAGAAGACCGGCCTTCACGTCGAACCCGGAAATGCCGCTATGCTCGCCGCAAGTCTCGAAGGCCTGGCGGCGGATTACGAGCGCGCCGCCGCACTCGGCCGCGCCGGCCGCGCGCAACTTGCCACACGCTTTTCTGCACAAACCCATGTGGCGGCTGTCGCCGATGTGTATGCTCGTGCCCTATCCATCGACCGAGCCATGGAGAGCGAAGCGAGGGCGAGGAGCCCGCGGGAGGCGTAGGTCCGGGCGGGTGGCCGCAGGCCACCTGCAAGGACACCGGCCGTGCGGCCGGCAATGTCGATACGCCGTCCAGTCATACATGGTCGCCCCCTGTTTGCCAAGCGCTCATTTCGTGACGTCAAGAAGGTAACGATTGCAGCCATACATCCGGACTTTTGATGAGGCCGTCGCCTCGGTCCCTGATGGAATTTGCTGAATGGCGCCTGATCATTGTGTCGCACTCGAAGTGCCCAACTGGACACAGGCTCAGCCATTCCCGGTCTTACCTGTCCTGCCATCACATCGTGATTGCCTGTGCAATCGGTGGAGTCACCTCTTTTCGTCAACCTATCGTAGATTCCTCCTCACGCGCACGCCGCCTGGTAATCTGCCTCATATTCGCGGCCATGAGCCAGCAAGGCCCAGACGACGCGGGCATTGCGGTTCGCCCACGCCACGGCGGCGATGTTCTTGTGGCGCCGCTCGAGTAACCGCTTCAGTCGGGGAGCGGCATTCTCCCTCCCTTCGGCCGCCCGGATGACCGACCGGGCGCCATGAATCAGCAGCGTTCGCAGATACGTGTCGCCCCGTTTGCTGATCCCGAGCAGAGTCGGCTTGCCGCCGCTCGAATGTTGCCGCGGCACCAATCCCAACCATGCCGCCAGTTGACGGCCGTTGGCGAAATTCGTGGCATCACCCACCGAAGCCACCAGTGCCGTTGCGGTGATGGGGCCAATCCCGGGGATTTCAGCCAAGCGGCGGCTGGCGGCATTCTGCCGATGCCACGCCTGGATGTCCGTTTCCAACTCCGTCACCTGCCGGTCGAGCATCTTAAGGTGTTCACCCAGCCGATGGAGCAACTGGCGAAACGTCATGGGCAGCGCATTCTCGCCATCCTCCAGGATCGAAGGCAGGCGCCCGGCGATGTGCGCAATCCCCTGCGGCAGCACGATGCCGTACTCCGAGAGCAATCCCCGGATCTGATTGGCCTGCGCGGTCCGGGCCTTGACGAATCCCTGACGGGCGCGATGCAGGGCGAGGACCGCCTGATTGTCGGGGGTCTTCACCGGCACGAAGCGCATGCTGGGGCGGGACACGGCCTCACAGATCGCCTCGGCGTCGGCGGCGTCGTTCTTGTTGGTCCGCACATAGGGCTTCACGAATTGCGGAGCCATCAGCTTTACTGTATGCCCAAGGGCGGTCAGTTGCCGGGCCCAATGGTGCGCACTGCCGCAGGCCTCCATGCCGATCAAGCACGGCGCAAGGTTGGCGAAAAAAGTGAGGACCTGAGTGCGCTTGAGGCTCTTCCGGAACACCGCCTTGCCCCGGCTATCCACCCCATGAACCGCAAAAACGGCCTTTGCGAGATCTATTCCAACCGTTGTAATCTGCATTGTCGCCTCCTTCCGGTCAGTGGTATGTCACACACTCCACTTTGGCACTTTTGATGCCGGTTAGGGAGGGGGCGACCATCCCATTATTGTGGGCGAGCCTCTTGTGCGCCGGAAACCGGCCATGCGGCCGGCAATGAGCGCACGGCTCGCCCGCAGGACGGCCGCGGCCGTGCCGAAGCGGGAGCGGGAGCGGAGGCACAAAGAGTGCGCTTAAGACCGAAGGCGCGAGGGCGACTGTCCCGTCGCGCTTACTGAGGGCCAGCGCACAATCGCGCCGTCCATGTGGGTTTGCTCGCGTGAAAGGCGCGCCCTATATGGGCGCTTGATCAGCCCCCAACCCACGCGGCCGTCGAGGGCCATCACTAGACCGCGACGCCTTATAAAGGGGTCTTTCAGGTGAGCGGGTAGGCGACCTGTTGAAGGGAGGGGGTCCGACGGTGTAGCGTACGGCACGCCCGCGGCCGCAGGCCTTAGGGCTTACCCTTTTTGGTCGAGGCCTCATGCTCGAGTTGGTCGCCCACCGCGGTTATGCCCGGCGCTTTCCCGAAAACACCCTCGCGGCCCTCGAGGGCGCGGTTGCGGCCGGCGCCCGTTATGTCGAGGTCGACGTCCAGTTGACCGCCGATGCCGTGCCGGTGTTGTTCCATGACCACGACTGCCGGCGCCTGTGCGGCATGCCGGGCGCGATCGATGGCTACGATCTCGCGCAGACGGCGGCCTTCGGTCTGGCATGGCCCGAGGGGTCCGGGGGCACGCGCGCGCCGGTGCCCTTGGCGCGCGTCGCCGATCTCGCCGCGTTTCTCGCCGCCCATCCCGCCGTCACGGCCTTTGTCGAGATCAAGCACGAGGCCGTCCGACGTTTCGGTGCCGCGCTCGCGGTCCAGGCCGTGCATGAGCTCTTAAGGCCCGTGCTCACCCAGACCGTCCTCATCTCGTTTTCGCGAAGAGCGCTCGTCGTCGCCCGGGATTTATGGCCGGCGATCGGTCTGGTCACGAGGCACTACCGCGAGTTTCGCGCGCGCGGCACGGTAGCGCTTGCGCCTGAGTACCACTTCTGCGACGTCAAGGGCCTGCCGCGCCGCGGGCCGCTTGGCCGTGACGGCACGACCCTCGTTGTCTACGAGATCGACTGCGCCCGGCAGGCGCGGGCCCTGGAGGCCCGCGGGGTGCGCTTCGTCGAGACCTTCGCCTATGCGGAGCTTGCCCTGGCCTTGATGGATGCCGGCGCATGAATGCCCGCTATGAGGTCGTGATCATCGGGGGCGGCATCCACGGCGTGGGCGTCGCCCAGGCCGCCGCCGTGCGCGGCTACCGCACCTTGCTCTTGGAGCAGCAGACGCTGGCGGCCGGGACCTCGAGCCGCTCCTCGAAGCTCATCCACGGGGGACTGCGCTATCTCGAGACAGGCCACGTCCGGCTCGTGCGCGAATCCCTGCGCGAGCGCGAGATCCTGCTTCGCATCGCCCCGGGGCTCGTCGAGCGCAAGGCCTTCTATATCCCCGTCTACAAGTCGTCGCGCCGCACCGCACGCCGTGTCCACATGGGCCTCTTTCTCTATCGCCTGCTCGCCTCCGACGCCAACGGGAAGTTCGAACGCCTCTCGCCCCGCGAGTGGGATGCGTTAGACGGGCTCGAGACGGCGGGCCTCAAGGCGGTCTTTCGTTATACGGACGCCCAGACCGACGACGTTGCCCTGACCCGCGCGGTGGCGCGTTCGGCCGAGGCCTTCGGGGCCGAGATCCGCACCGGGGCGCGCTTCATAGGCGCCGAGCGCACAACGGCCGGTTATGAACTGCGCTATGTGCACGACGGCGTCGTGATCTCGTGCCTTACCGACGTGCTCGTAAACGCCGCCGGCCCCTGGGTGGCACAGACCTTAAGCCGCATCCTGCCCGGCCCCCCACGATTGCCACACGACCTGGTCGCGGGCACGCACATCATCACCGATGGTTCCCTGACCCAGGGATGCTACTACATCGAGGCGCCCTCCGATCGCCGGGCGATGTTCGTCCTGCCCTGGCGGGGGCGGATATTGACCGGTACGACCGAACGGCTCTACGTCGGCGATCCGGCGCTCGTCGCGCCCACGCCAGGCGAGATCGCCTACTTGCGGGAGGGGCTCGCGGCCCATTTTCCGGGGTTGTCCACGAACGTTGTAGAAAGCTTCGCGGGCCTTAGGGTGTTGCCGAAGTCGGGGGGCGGGCTCAGTGCCCGGTCGCGCGAGACGGTGCTGTTGGCCGACGCCCCCCTGCCCCGCCTCATCAGCGTCTTCGGCGGCAAGCTCACCGGCTATCGCCATACCGCCGCATGCGTCATGGACCGCTTCACGCTCGTGCTGCCGGCGCGTGAGGCGCGGGCCGATACACGCCGCCTCATGCTACCCGTCGACTGATGCCGGCATCAGCGCGCGCCAACGCGCGCGCCGCTCTCGAAGCGGCTCATCGCCCATTGGCTGGAATACACGCCCCGTCCCGGCCGGCCAATCGCGCGGATGCCCGGCGGCGAGGAACGCAAGACCGCGGGCGGTGGCTTCACTTTCGGCGGGGCGGCGCACCACGATGCCGCTCACGTTGGCCAGCATCTGGCAAAGCCCGTCGGACATCGCCAGCCCGCCCGTGACCACCAGCGCCGCGCACGGGCCGGCAATCGCGCACAGGGCCTCGATATTCTCCTGAATCAGAAAGACGATGCTTTCGATGAGCGCCGCGGCCTTGGCGGCCCGGGTCCCGTCACCCTCGAAGCGCGAGGAGGCATCGGGTCGCCAGTAGGGGGAGCCGAGCCCGCCCACCGCGTTGAGAAACAGCGGGCGCGGGTCGCCATCGGTGAGAAGCCGGTCGCAGTCGCGCGCCAGGTCTGGATAGGCGAGCGCCTCGCTGCCCCACGCAAGAGCCGCGCCGGCGCCGTTGACCGTGCCTTCGAGCACGTCCCGGTCCTCGCCTCCACCACGCGCCGCCGCGCTCCATAAGAGGCGCCCCTGGTCGACCGGCTGCCGTTCAAGGGGGCGCTGGAGGAACGCGCCGGTGCCGATATTGATATAGATGGTGTCGGTCCGCGGCGTCCCCTCGCAATAAAGCGCCGCGGCCTGGTCGCCGGTGAGAATGGTGAGCGGTACGAATGCCCCGCCGGCCGGTATCGCACCGAAGGGGTGGCAGGTGGGCGCGCATGACGGCAGGGTCTCCCACGGAATCTGGAACACATCCAGAAGTTCGGGGTCCCAGTCCTGCCGCTCATGCGCCCAAAGCAGCGTGCGCGCGGCATTCGCCGGATCCACGACCAGCGCCCGCGGCACCACCGAGCGAAATACCAGAAAGCTTCCCAGGGGGCCCATGGCGAGATGGCCGGCCTTGAAGGCCGCCTTGACCGCCGGCAGGTTATCGAGGCACCAGCGCATCTTCGGGGCGCCATAGTGGGGGGAGAGCCGCAGCCCGGTTCGTTGCGTTATGAGCGGCGCGTGGTCCCCATAGGCGGGCATGAGCGCGGCCGCGCGCCGGTCCTGCCAGCTCAAGACGGGCGACAATGCCGTCCCGGTGCGGGTATCCCAGCACACCGTGCTCGAGCGTTGGGTCGCGAGGCCGGCCGCCGCGA
>JAKBJA010000107.1 GCA_021836225.1 Pseudomonadota bacterium
GCAAGCGGATTCACGGTGGCCATGATCTCCATCGGCTTCGTGTTCATGCGCTATTCCGACCGGGTGAGTCAGCGCAAGATGATGGGCGTTGCCGGCCTGATGCAGGTCGCCGGGATGCTGCTGCTTGCGCTGTTCCCTCTTACCGCGCCCGTTGCGCTCGGCTATCAATTTCTCCTGCAATTCGGCGGAGGTTTCGGGCAGCAGTCATTTTTCCAACTCTGGAGCGCGGAGCTGTTCCCGACACTGGCGCGCAGTACCGCCCAGGGCGTCATGTTCGCCGTCGTCCGAATCAGCCTCGGATTATGGAGTTTCTTCGTGCCGCTGCTGACCGCCGAGGGCTTTCACAGACTGGCATGGATTTTGACCGGCTTCGTTGCAGTGAGCAGCCTGATCGGCTTTCTCGGGGCGCCCAGTAATGAGGGGAAATCTCTGACCGAGATCGAGGCCCGCGAGTTCCAGGGAAGCCCTGCGGCCGCGTACGCGCGGGAAAAGTCCGACGGACGCCTACAGTGAACACAGGCGTTCTCTCACGTGGCGCGAGCATCGATTCGCTCCCATTCAATCCGGTGGGCCATGAACGATCCCACTACCCGATTTCCTCTAATCGTCTAACGCCTAAGACAGCTCTTAGGGACCTTTGCCTTTGATATAGGACACCACGATATGAAAAGCTCATCTACACGCCAAACCGATATCCCGGCCGCTGGACTCGAAAGCCGGTGGGATGACGCACATGCGGCGGCCTTGAGCCCGGAAATGTTGCTCCTGTATCGGTCGAACCTGCTCGGGTCCGACAAGCGCATCACCAATTTCGGCGGCGGCAATACCTCCGCGAAGCTCACGATGCCGGATCCGCTTACCGGCACGGATACCACGGTGCTCTGGGTCAAAGGATCCGGCGGCGATTTGGGCAGCATGAGCCTCAATGGGTTCGCGACTCTCTACCTCCAGAAGCTCGAGGCACTGAAAGAGCGCTACCGAGGGATAGAGCATGAAGATGAGATGGTGGGTTACCTCCCCCATTGCACGTTCAATCTGAACACCCGAGCGGCCAGCATCGATACGCCGCTGCACGCCTACATCCCGTATGCGCACGTCGACCATATGCATCCAGACGCGCTGATCGCGATTGCCGCAAGCCGGCAAAGCCGACAGTTGACGGAGGAAATTTTCGGAGGCGAGATCGGCTGGTTGCCCTGGCAGCGCCCCGGCTACGATCTGGGGCTGAAGCTGGGCGCGCTCGCGCGCTCACAGCCGGACCTCAAGGGCGTCGTGCTCGAGGCTCATGGCCTGTTCACCTGGGGGGATACCGCCAAAGACTGCTATGAAAACACGCTGCGCATCATCCAGCGGGCCACGACGTGGTTGGCCGAACGATCCGCTGCGCCCGCATTTGGCGGCCAGGCACTCAAGCCGCTGCCCGTCGAGGGGCGCAATCGGCTGATCGCAGCCCTGGCTCCCGTGCTGCGCGGCAAAATCAGCGCGACGGAACTGAAGATCGGGCATTTTGACGCCAGTCCTGCAGTGCTCGAGTTCGTCTGCAGCGCGAAGCTCGCCGAGCTCGCCGCATTGGGCACGTCATGCCCGGATCACTTCCTGCGAACGAAGATTCGCCCGTTGGTGTTGCCGTTTGATCCGTCAAACCCCGACCTCGACCGGCTGCTCGGTAGCCTCGACGCCGAGATCGATGCATATCGTAAAGACTACGCTCAGTACTATCAGCGCTGTAAGCGTTCGAACAGCCCGCCGATGCGCGACCCCAATCCGGTGGTCTATCTCATACCCGGTGTCGGCATGCTGACATTTGCGCGAGACAAGGCGACGGCGAGGATTTCGGCTGAATTTTACATCAACGCGATCAACGTCATGCGCGGTGCGTCGAGCGTCGACACCTACGTGGGCTTGCCGGAACAGGAGGCGTTCGATATCGAATACTGGCTTCTGGAGGAGGCTAAGCTGAAGCGAATGCCGAAACCCAAGAGCCTTGCGGGCCGAATTGGGGTAATAACCGGTGGCGCCGGCGGAATCGGCAGGGCCGTGGGCAGGCGCATGCTGATGGAAGGCGCCTGCGTCATCCTCGCGGACATCGATAGAACCACACTCGACGAAGCTGAGAAGACGCTCAAGTCTGAATTCGGTAACGATAACGTAATGACCGTGGCCGCAGACGTCACCGATGAAGTCGCGGTCAGCAAAGCGCTGGATGAGGTCATTGGGCGATACGGTGGACTGGATATCCTTGTGTCAAATGCCGGCATCGCATCATCGTCACCCTTCGAAGAAACCGATCTGGCGCTCTGGAACAAGAATATCTCGGTTCTCACCACCGGGTACTTCCTCGTGAGCCGGGCAGCGTACCGAATCATTCTTCGACAGAATCTGGCCGCCAGTATCGTCTTCGTCGGCAGCAAAAACGCATTGGCGGCATCCGCGAATGCGGCGGCCTATTGCACCGCAAAGGCGGCGGAGCTCCATTTGGCGCGCTGCCTCGCCCTCGAAGGAGCGTCTCATGGTATACGCGTCAATGTCGTCAACCCGGACGCGGTGCTTCGCGGCTCCAAGATTTGGAGCGGGGAATGGCGGGCGGAGCGTGCCGAGGCGTACAATTTGGATGAAAAGGATCTCGAAGAATTCTATCGTTCACGGAGCCTCCTCAAGCGCGAGGTGTACCCGGAAGATGTGGCGGAGGCCGTCTACTTCTTTGCTTCGGACCTGTCGGCAAAATCGACTGGAAACGTTCTTAATGTCGACGCAGGCAACGCGGCGTCGTTTACTCGTTGAGGCCTCGAGATGTCAGCTATCGCTCCCGAATTCATAGCTGCGGGGAACGCAGCCCACGCAGACGCGCTCCAGTCCGACTACGAAGCCCTGAGGGTCCGGCTCGCCCGCCGGGGAATCGACATCGAGGACATAACCGCGGCCGTGGAACGTTTTGGCGTCGCGATTCCCTCCTGGGGTGTAGGAACGGGTGGGACGCGCTTTGCGCGATTTCCGGGCCCAGGCGAACCGCGCAACGTATTCGAGAAGCTCGAAGACTGCGCCGTCATCCAATCGCTCACCTCGACGACCCCCACCGTATCGCTGCATTTTCCCTGGGATAAGGCGGATGACTTCGCAGCACTCAAGAAGCATGCAACCGCATTGAATTTGAAATTCGATGCCGTCAATTCCAATACTTTTCAGGATCAGACGGGTCAACGGCTCTCGTATAAGTACGGCAGTCTCACGCACACGGACTCCGCAGTGCGCGATCAGGCGGTCGCTCACAACCTCGAATGCATTGCGATCGGCGAGACGCTCGGCTCGAAGGCGCTCACGCTCTGGGTCGGGGACGGCTCGAATTTCCCGGGTCAGCAGAATTTCGCCCGGGCGTTCGACCGGTATCTCGAATCGGCCGAAAAGATTTATGCAGCGCTTCCGGCGGACTGGCGCCTGCTGATCGAGCACAAAATGTACGAACCCGCGCTCTATTCGACTGTCATACAGGATTGGGGCAGTTCGTTGATGGCGGCACAGACCCTCGGCCCGAAGGCGTTCTGTCTGGTTGATCTGGGGCATCACGCGCCAAACGTGAACATCGAGATGATCGTTGCACGGCTCATTCGGGCCGAGAGACTCGGCGGCTTTCATTTCAACGATTCGAAATACGGTGACGATGATCTGGACGCCGGGTCGATCAATCCATATCGGCTGTTCCTCGTTTTCAACGAGCTCGTCGACGCGCAGTGGCGCAAGGTGCCGGCGCTGAATCCCGCGTACATGCTCGATCAGTCGCACAACGTCACGGATCCGATCGAGAGTCTGATGGCGAGCGCGATCGAGGTGGCGCGCGCCTATGCTCAGGCGCTCATCGTGAATCGGACTAAACTGTCGGAGCTGCAGCAGGCAAATGACGTATTGCTCGCGTCGCTGGCACTGAAGGATGCCTATACGATGGACGTGTCGCCGATCCTTGCTGAGGCGCGACGGCGGAATGGGGCCGCGGTCGATCCCATCGCCGTCTACCGTGACAGCGGCTACCGCAGGCGGGCGGCACAGCTTCGTCCTGCAAAGGGGAAGTCCAGCGGCAGCGGGATCGTCTGATTTTCCGCCCTTTGCGTGTACGAGACTGTCATTGGGGACTCCGTGACAGAACGCCGTCGTGACCATGCGCAGCACGACGCGCCGCGCATGGTCACGGGCGGCGAGTCCTGAGTGACGACTTCGTGGTCGGAACGGCGTGAAGCCGCGTGGAATCACGCCCAGTATCCGAACAACACATGGCCGACGTCGGTATTCCGGTGCGTCATCAACGAGAGCCCACGAGGAATAGAGTATGCGAAACACCCTGTGTTGAGTCGAGAATGCCGATTACCTGCGAGCGTCTCCCGCTCGGATACGGAAAATTTCGGCAGCTGCCCGGCTGCGGCGATGTTTTGAGTGGTTCAAAATGAGTGCTTACGTACACGACACGCAGTTCTTCACCCGGCGCTCGGCCGTACTGGCCGCGATCATCGCGCTGCACGTATTGATCCTTTACGCGTTGGCCACGGGCCTGATGCAAAAGGCAATTAAAC
>JAKBJA010000038.1 GCA_021836225.1 Pseudomonadota bacterium
TTCCTGGATGTCGATCTGGGTGCCGGTTTCCTCGGTCAGCGCGCGGATGACGGCGCCGCCCTTGCCGATGACGTCGCGGATCTTTTCCGGGTTGATCTTCATCGCGATGATGCGCGGCGCGTAGGCCGACATTTCATGGCTGCCGGAGACCGAGGCCTTCATGATGCCGAGGATGTGCATGCGGCCTTCCTTCGCCTGCGACAGCGCGGCGTGCATGATTTCCTTGGTGATGCCGGTGATCTTGATGTCCATCTGCAGCGCGGTCACGCCCTTCTCGGTGCCCGCGACCTTGAAGTCCATGTCGCCGAGGTGATCCTCATCGCCGAGGATGTCGGTCAGCACGGCGAAGCGGTTGCCTTCCTTGATCAGGCCCATGGCGATGCCGGCGACGTGCGCCTTCAGCGGCGCGCCGGCGTCCATCAGCGACAGGCAGCCGCCGCACACCGAGGCCATCGACGACGAGCCGTTGGATTCGGTGATTTCCGACACCACGCGCATGGTGTAGCCGAACTCTTCCTTGGTCGGCAGGACCGCCAGCAGCGCGCGCTTGGCCAGACGGCCGTGGCCGATTTCGCGGCGCTTGGGCGAGCCGACGCGGCCGGTTTCGCCGGTGGCGTAGGGGGGCATGTTGTAGTGCAGCATGAAGCGGTCGGAGTAGCTGCCTTCGAGCGCGTCAATGGTCTGCTCGTCGCGGCCGGTGCCGAGCGTGGTGACGACCAGCGCCTGGGTTTCGCCGCGGGTGAACAGGGCGGAACCGTGGGTGCGCGGCAGCACGCCGGTGCGGATGGTGATCGGGCGCACGGTGCGGGTGTCGCGGCCGTCGATGCGCGGCTGGCCGGACAGGATGCGATTACGCACCACGCCGGCTTCCAGGCGGTGGAACGCGTCCTTGACGTGGTTCTGCGCGACCGTGTCCATGTCGGCGCTGATGAGTTCGGCAAAGGCCTTGTTGCGGACTTCGTCAATTGCGCTCATGCGCGCCTGCTTCTGCTTGATGTTGTAGGCCTGCTGCAGACCATCTTCGGCCAGCGCCTTCAGGCGCTCGACCATCGCGGTGTCTTCGGCGACCGGCTGCCAGTCCCACGCGTCGGCGCCGGCTTCGTCGGCCAGTTCGTTGATCGCGTTGATCGCGGCCTGCATCTGGGTGTGGCCGAACACGACCGCGCCCAGCATGATGTCTTCCGGCAGTTCCATCGCCTCGGACTCGACCATCAGCACGGCGGTTTCGGTGCCGGCGACGACCAGGTCGAGCGCAGAATCCTTCAGCTCGGAGTTGGTCGGGTTGAGCACGTATTCGCCGTTGATGAAGCCGACGCGCGCCGCACCCACCGGGCCGTCGAACGGCAGGCCGGACAGCGACAGCGCGGCCGACGCGCCGATCAGCGCGGGAATGTCGGCGCTGACGTCGGGGTTGGACGACATCACGGTGGCGATGATCTGCACTTCATTGAAGAAGCCTTCCGGGAACAGCGGGCGGATCGGACGGTCGATCAGGCGCGAGGTCAGGGTTTCGCCTTCGGACGGGCGGCTTTCACGCTTGAGGAAGCCGCCGGGGATGCGGCCGGCCGCGTAGGTCTTTTCCTGGTAGTCGACGGTCAGCGGAAAGAAATCCTGGCCGGGCTTGACTTCGTTCTTGGCGACGACGGTGACCAGCACCACGGTGTCGTCCATGTTGACGATGACGGCGCCGGAGGCCTGGCGGGCAATTTCACCGGTTTCCAGCGTGACCTGGTGACGGCCGTAGGTAAACGTTTTCTTGATAGCGCTCACACGAGTTCCTTTCAAAGCAAAAACGCCCCGCATGGGCGGGGCGTGGGAAATTCAGGGGGCAATACGCCCCATCCACTGTGCGGGTGCAGCAGGATGCCGGATCATCACAGTGGTCTTGTCTGATTTACTTGCGCAGACCGAGACGATCGATCAGGGTCTTGTAGCCTTCGAGGTTGGTGCGCTTCAGGTAGTCGAGCAGCTTGCGGCGGCGGCTCACCATCTTCAGCAGACCACGGCGCGAGTGGTGATCCTTCATGTTGGCCTTGAAGTGGCCGGTCAGATCGTTGATGCGCGCCGTCAGCAGGGCAACCTGCACTTCGGGCGAGCCGGTGTCGGCGGCGGCGCGTTGGTAATTCTGGACGATTTCAGCTTTTTGAGCGACGGTAACAGCCATGGTGTACTCCTTCTAAATCGCGTGGCCTGCGGCTGAGCGGGACACGTTCTGGGAAATCGCGAATTTTACGCTAAAAAGGGGGCTGAACTCAAGCCTGCTGGGTGGCAATCAGCCGTCGCGGCAGCAGGTGGCCGGCATCGGCGTCGGCCAGACCGATGAACGTGTGCGGTGCGGCGTAAATGCGCGCAAGTCCCTGGTATTCCGTAGCGTGCGCCACGCTGCGGCCCTGGCACAGCGCCGCGGCATCGGCCGTGTCGAGTTGCACCGCAGGAAGATGCGCCACCAGACAGTCCGCGGGCAGCAGCAGTCCGGGGCGCAGGGTGGCGTCGAGCGCATCCAGTTCTGCGAGCGTGTGGGCCTGGTCCAGCCTGAATCCGCCCGCCGCAGTGCGCGTCAGCGCGGTGAGATGGGCGCCGCAGCCGAGCGCGGCGCCGACATCCTGCGCCAGGGTGCGGATGTAGGTGCCGGCGCTGCATTGCACGTCCAGCACCACGCGCGGCAGATCACATTCGACGAGTTCGAGAGCGCGAATCTGCACCCGGCGCGGCGGGCGCTCGATTTCGATGCCGGCGCGCGCGTATTCATAGAGCGGGCGCCCCTGGTGCTTGAGCGCCGAATGCATGGGTGGGATTTGCTCGATTTCCCCTGTGAAACGCGGCAGCAGGGCTTCGATCTCGGCACGGCTGGTGTCGACATCGCGTGTAGCGAGGATCTCGCCTTCGGGATCGCCGGTGGTTGTGGTGACGCCCAGCTGCATCACGGCGCGATAGCGCTTGTCCGATTCCAGAAGATAGGCCGAAAACTTGGTGGCCTCGCCGAAGCACAGCGGCAGGAGACCGTCGGCGAAGGGGTCGAGAGTGCCGGTGTGGCCCGCCTTTTTGGCGTTGAGCAGCCACTTGGCCTTTTGCAGCGCGGCGTTTGAGCTGATGCCGACCGGCTTGTTCAGCAGCAGCACGCCGTCGACCGGCTGGCGTTGCGCTTTCACTCGTCTTTGGGGTGCTTGGCGTCTTCGGCGACGGCGGTTTCGATCAGATGGGTGAGTTCGATGCCGCGCTCGACCGAGCGGTCGTAGACGAAGGTGAGCTTGGGCACCACGCGCAGCTGCATGCGGTGCGACAGCTGCGAGCGCAGAAAGCCGCTGGCACGCTGCAGGCCCTGCAGGCACGCGGCGTGCTCGGCCTCGCCGCCGAGGGTGGTGAAGTAGACCTTGGCGAACTCCATGTCGCGGTTGACCTCCACCTCGGTGATGGTCAGCATGCCGACGCGCGGATCCTTCACTTCCTGCCGGATCAACTCTGGCAACTCGCGCTGGATCTGGTCGGCGACGCGTCGCGCGCGCGGAAAATCCTTCGGCATTACAGGGTGCGCGCCACTTCCACGACCTCAAAGACTTCGAGGATGTCGCCTTCCTGGATGTCGTTGAAGTTCTTTAGCGACAGGCCGCATTCGAAGTTGGCCTTGACTTCCTTGACGTCGTCCTTGAAGCGCTTGAGCGAATCGAGCTCGCCCTGGTGGATCACCACGTTGTTGCGCAGCACGCGCACGCCGGCGTTGCGTTTGATCACGCCATCCGTCACATAGCAGCCGGCAATGGTGCCGACCTTGGAAATGACGAACACCTGGCGGACTTCCACGGTGCCGATGACGCTTTCCTTCTTCTCGGGCGCCAGCATGCCCGACAGCGCAGCTTTCACCTCATCCACCGCTTCGTAGATGATGTTGTAGTAGCGGATGTCGACGCCGCTGGACTCGGCCAGCTTGCGGGCCGACGCGTCGGCCCGCACGTTGAAGCCGATCAGCACGGCCTTCGAAGCAAGCGCCAGATTGACGTCGGATTCGGTGATCGCCCCTACACCGCTATGGATGATGTTGACCTTGACCTCGTCGGTCGACAGCTTGCCCAGCGCGTGCGCCAGACCTTCGTAGGAACCCTGCATGTCGGCCTTGAGGATGATGGGCAGATGCTGCACTTCGCCCTCGCCCATCTGCTCGAACATCGATTCCAGCTTGGCGGCCTGCTTCTTGGCGAGCTGCACGTCGCGGAATTTGCCCTGACGGAACAGCGCGATTTCGCGCGCCTTGCGCTCGTCCGGCAGCACCATCATGTCCTCGCCTGCCTGCGGCACGTCGGACAGACCCTGGATCTCGACCGGGATCGAAGGGCCGGCCTCGGTGACCGTCTTGCCCGATTCGTCGAGCATGGCGCGCACGCGGCCGTATACCTGGCCGGCCAGCACCATGTCCCCGCGACGCAGCGTGCCGGATTGCACCAGCAGCGTGGCAACTGGGCCCTTGCCCTTGTCCAGGCGCGCTTCGATGACGATGCCCTTGGCGGGGCCGTCTGCCGCTGCCTGCAGTTCCAGCACTTCGGCCTGCAGCAGGATGGCGTCGAGCAGGCCGTCGATATTGGTGTTTGCTTTCGCCGACACTTCGACGAACTGGCTCTCGCCACCCCATTCTTCCGGGGTGACACCCTGCGCCACGAGTTCCTGACGGATGCGCTCGGGGTTGGCGTCGGGCTTGTCGATCTTGTTCACTGCCACCACCAGCGGCACATTGGCTGCCTTGGCGTGGTGAATGGCTTCGATCGTCTGCGGCATCACGCCGTCGTCGGCCGCCACCACCAGCACCACGATGTCGGTCGCTTTCGCGCCGCGTGCCCGCATCGCGGTAAACGCTTCGTGACCCGGGGTGTCGAGGAAGGTGATGACGCCTTTTTCGGTTTCGACGTGGTACGCGCCGATGTGCTGGGTGATGCCGCCGGCTTCGCCGCTGGCCACCCGGGTGCGCCGGATGGTGTCGAGCAGCGAAGTCTTGCCGTGGTCGACGTGGCCCATCACGGTGACGACCGGCGGACGGGCGCTAACTTCATGCTCGCTGACTTCGCCCGTGTCGATGAGGAAGGCTTCCGGCGTGTCGAGCGCGGCCGGCTTGCCGATATGGCCCATTTCCTCGACCACGATAATCGCCGTTTCCTGGTCGAGTACCTGGTTGATGGTCACCATGCTGCCCAGCTTCATCAGTGCCTTGATGACTTCGGCTGCCTTCACCGACATCTTGTGGGCGAGCTCGGCCACAGTGATGGTTTCGGGCACCAGCACTTCGCGCACGATCGGTTCGGTTGGCGCGACGAAGGTGGTTTCTTCGTGACCGGACTTGGATTTGCCCTTGCGGCCACGCCAGCCTGCTTCAGGCGCAGCACCGCCACGCGTCTTGAGTCCGCCCTTGCGGCGGGCGGCCTCTTCCTTCCAGGTTCCTCCGGCTTTCTTGTCCGGCCCCTTGGCACCTTTGGCTGCCCCTGGCTTTTCCGGCTTGTGCAGTGTTTTCTCGGTGGGGGCGGCAGGCGCTGCGGGCGCGGCTGCCTTCTGGGCTTCAGCCAGCTTGGCGGCTTCGCGCGCGGCTTCGGCCTGCTTGCGCAAGGCTTCGCGTTCGATGCGCGCCTTGGCATCCGCGGCCTGGCGTTCCTGCAGCGCCTGGTGGCGGCGGGCTTCTTCTTCGCGTGCCTTGACTTCGGCCTCGTTCAGGATCGATGCCTTTTTGATGCGTGTGGTTTTCTTCGCGGCCGGGGCGGCTTCGGCGACGGGCTCTGCTGCTACCTCGGTCGGCGCGGGGGCAGCTTCAGCGGCTACGACCGGTTCGACCACAGCTGCTTCGGGGGCAACGGGTTCAGCCTTGGCCTTGGCGGCCTTGGCTTTGGCGGGCTTGGCCACAACCGCTTCGGCGACGGGCTCGGGGGCGGGGGCTTCGACCTTGACCTCGACGACGGGCTGGACCGGTTCCTCGAGCAGCGGAGCGGGTGCGATTTCCGGAGCGGGCTCTACTGCGGCCTGGGCTTCTGCTGCCAGCGCAGCGGCATCGCGCTTGACGTAGGTGCGCGACTTGCGCACTTCCACCTGGATGGTGCGCGACTTGCCGGTGCTGTCGGTCTTGCGGATCTCGCCGGTCTGCTTGCGCGTGATGGTGATCTTGGTCTTGCCGGTCTCGGCGCCGCCACCGTGCATCTTGCGCAGATAGTCGAGCAAATGCGCCTTGTCCGCTTCGGTGACGGGGTCGACAACATCATTTTTGCTGACGCCCGCCGCTTTCAGCTGTTCAAGCAACAGCTGGGGCGGCAGTTTCAGTTCCTGGGCGAATTGTTCAACGTTCATGCAGTCCTCTTAGCCTTGGGCGAACCAGGGCGCGCGTGCGGCCATGATCAATTGTTTGGCGCGTTCGGCATCCATGGCGGACATTTCAGTCAGCTCATCGACCGCCAGCTCCGCCAGATCCTCGGTGGTGTGGATGCCTTTGCTGGCGAGCGTGCGTGCGGTTTCCGCGTCCATGCCTTCGAGCGACAGCAGGTCGCCTGCGGAGGCTTCGACCTGTTCCTCGCCGACGATGGCGGCGGTCAGCAGGGCGTTGCGGGCGCGGTTGCGCAGTTCGTTGACCAGGTCTTCGTCGAAGGCCTCGATCTCGAGCATTTCGTTGAGCGGCACGTAGGCGACCTCTTCCAGCGTGGAGAAACCCTCGTCAACCAGAATCTGGGCGACTTCCTCGTCCACATCGAGCTTCTCGATGAAGAGGGCGAGCGTCTTGCCGCTTTCGGTCGACTGTTTCTCTTCGGCAGCTTCGCGCGACATGATGTTGAGTGTCCAGCCGGTCAGTTCCGACGCCAGGCGAACGTTCTGGCCGCCACGGCCGATCGCCATCGCCAGCTGTTCCTCGTCCACCACCACGTCCATGCTGTGCTTGTCTTCGTCCACTACGATGGAACTGACTTCGGCCGGCGCCAGGGCGTTGATGACGTACTGCGCGGGGTCGGTCGACCAGTGGATGATGTCGACGCGTTCGCCGGCGAGTTCGTTGGTCACCGAGGTGACGCGCGAACCCCTGAGGCCGATGCAGGTGCCGATCGGGTCGATGCGCGGGTCGTGCGAGACGACGGCGATCTTGGCGCGCAGTCCGGGGTCGCGGGCGGCCGCCTTGATCTCGAGCAGGCCTTCCTCGATTTCCGGCACTTCCAGTTCGAACAGCTTCATGATGAATTCGGGCGCGGTGCGCGACAGCACGACCTGCGGGCCGCGGGCGCCGCGGTCGATGCGCAGCAGGTAAGCGCGCACGCGGTCGCCGACGCGCAGGTTCTCGCGCGGGATCATCTGGTCGCGGTGCAGGAAGCCTTCGACGCGGCCGGATTCGATGATGGCGTTGCCGCGGTCGATGCGCTTCACCACGCCATTGACGAGGTGTTCCTTGCGGTCGAGGAAATCGCTGATGATCTGTTCGCGCTCGGCGTCACGGATCTTCTGCAGGATGACCTGCTTGGCAGCTTGCGCGCCAATGCGGCCGAACTCGACGTTCTCCAGCGGCTCCTCGATGTAGTCGCCGATTTCGATGTCGGGATGCTTGTCCTGGGCGTCGATCAGTAGAATCTGGTAGCCCTCGTTTTCGAGGTCGGCTTCGGACACGACCTGCCAGCGGCGGAAGGATTCGTAATCGCCGGTTTCGCGGTCGATCGACACACGTACGTCGGCCTCTTCCTTGAAGCGCTTTTTGGTGGCGGAGGCGAGCGCCTGTTCCAGCGCTTCGAACACCACCTCTTTGCCCACATTTTTTTCGCGCGCCAGCGCGTCGGCCAGCATTAACAATTCACGGCTCATCATTTCCTCCAACCTGCCTAAACCATGGGTTTGAGGCGGGCAGCATCCACATTTTTCAAGTCAACCGACACTTCCGTGCCATCTACGATCAATTTCACAGCATCTTCTTCCAGCCCGACCAGCTGGCCGCTCAGGCGGCGACGGTTATCCATCGGAACCCGCAGCTTGAGCGTCACCTGCTCGCCGGCGAAGCGCACATAATCCTGCGGCTTGACCAGCGGCCGGTCGAGGCCTGGCGAAGACACTTCCAGCCTGTCGTAGTCGATATTCTCGACGGTAAACAGGTGGGTGAGGTGATTGCTCACCGCAACGCAGTCGTCAATCGTGATGCCTTCGGGCTTGTCGATGAAAATCCGGATCAACCCGCGGCCGGCGCGTTCCAGCATCACCAGCTCGTAACCGAGTCCGGCAAGTACAGGCTCCAGGCGGGCGGGCAAATCCATCATCGTGTCAGGCGCAGCACAAATAAAAAATGGGCGAACCGCCCATTGTGTTAATAATCAAGCGCCCGAATTATACCACTCGGGCCGGCAGACTTAAAGGGAAGATGGTGCCCGGAACCGGAATCGAACCGGTACGCCATCGCTGGCGAGGGATTTTAAGTCCCTTGTGTCTACCAATTTCACCATCCGGGCGAAGCGGACAGCTGATCCAGAATCTGGAGGCGCGAGCCGGAGTCGAACCGACCTACACGGATTTGCAATCCGGTGCATAACCGCTTTGCTATCGCGCCGTCGCGGTAAACCACTTAAACGAAAAGGGGAAAACGTCCGGACTGCGCCATCTGTTTTCCCCAGAATACTGGAGCGGGAAAGGAGGTTCGAACTCCCGACCTCAACCTTGGCAAGGTTGCGCTCTACCAGCTGAGCTATTCCCGCGTTGAAGGCTGCGCATTATGGAGATTTCGTCTTTTTCTGTCAACACCTCACGGCGAAGATTTTTGCAGGGCGCGCGCTGCCATCACGAGGTAATACGCCATCGACACCAGGGTGAGCAGCGCGGCCACCCAGATCAGCAGCGTACCGATGGTCGCGATGGGCAGGCTGGCGAAGGGGGCGAAGTACAGCAGCAACACGATGGCGATCATCTGCGCCGTGGTTTTCAGCTTGCCGACGAAGGATACCGCGACGCTGGCCGACTTGCCTGCCTTGGCCATCCACTCGCGCAGGGCAGAAATGGTGATTTCGCGGCCGATGATGATGAGTCCGATGAGCGGTGCCACACGATCCAGATCGATCAGGACGATCAGGGCGGCGGCGACCATCAGCTTGTCGGCCACCGGGTCGAGAAAGGCGCCGAAGGCCGAGGTCTGGCCGAGGGCACGTGCCAGATAGCCGTCGAGCCAGTCGGTCAGCGCCGCGACCCCGAAAAACGCTGCCGCCAGCAGATTGGCCTCGGATGGCGTGACCCAGCCGTCGGGCAGGTAGAACACGCCTGCCATCAGCGGAATGAACAGGATGCGCAGCCAGGTGAGCAGATTGGGGAGGTTGAGCGGCATTTAATGGAGGGCGCTGTAGATGGTTTCCGCCAATTCTCGGCTGATACCGTTGACGCTGGCAAGCGCGTCGACGCCGGCGTTGCGCACGCCCTGCAGGCCGCCGAAGTGTTCGAGCAGCTGTTTGCGGCGTTTGGGACCGATGCCGGCGATGTCTTCCAGGGTCGATTGCACGCGCGCCTTGCCGCGTTTGGCACGGTGGCCGGTGATGGCGAAGCGGTGCGCCTCGTCGCGTACCTGCTGGATCAGGTGGAAGCCGGGATGGTCCTTGGCGAGCTTCAATTCGCGGCCATCGGCGAAGATCAGGGTTTCCAGGCCGGGCTTGCGCGCCTCGCCCTTGGCGACGCCGAGCAGCAAAACCTCACCTAAGCCAAGCTCGGCCATCGCCTCGACCGCGCTCGAAATCTGCCCCTTGCCACCGTCGATCAAGAGCAGGTCGGGCAGCACGCCGTTTTCCTCGACGCTCTTGTGGAAGCGCTTGGTGAGCGCGGCGCGCATCGCCGCGTAGTCGTCGCCGGGGGTGATGCCGGCGATGTTGTAGCGGCGGTAGTCGGATTTCTTCAGGTCGTCGCCTTCGTAGACCACGCAGGAGGCGACGGTCGCCTCGCCCATGGTGTGGGAGATGTCGAAGCATTCGATGCGCTTGAGTCCCGGCAGGTCGAGCGTGTCGGCGAGCGCGGCGAGCCGCTGCGACTGGTTGGCGCGCTCGGTGCTGCGGCGCTCGGCCGACAGCCGCGCGTTGGCCTGTGCCATGGCGATCCAGACACGGCGTTCGCCGGTGACGCGGTGCAACAGGCTGACCTTCTTGCCAGCCTGCTCGGTAAGCAGCGTCTCCAGTGCATCAGTCTCGATCGCTTCGCTCACCAGGATGCGCGCCGGGATCGGGTGGTCGAGGTAGTGCTGGGCGATGAAGGCTTCCAGCGCCTCGGCCAGGGTTGCGCCTTCGCCGTGCTGGGGGAAGAAGCTGCGGTCGCCGAGGTGCCGCCCGCCGCGGATCATGGTGAGGTTGACCGCGATCACGCCGCCGGCTTCGGCCACCGCGACCACGTCGGCGTCGGCTTCGCTAGAGGGGGTGTCGACGAACTGCTTCTCGCGCACCGTCGCCAGCATGCGCAGGCGATCGCGCAGGAAGGCGGCGGTCTCGAAATCCAGCGCCTCGGCGGCGGCATTCATCTGCGCGGTGAGGTGTTCGGTCAGCGCGGTGGCCTCGCCGTGCAGCAGTTGCGCGGCCGCATCGACATCGCGCGCATAGGTTTCCGGCGTGATGCGCTTGACGCACGGTGCGGTGCAGCGCTTGATCTGGTGCAGCAGGCAGGGACGCGAGCGGTTGGCAAAAACGGTGTCCTCGCAGGTGCGCAGCTGGAACACCTTCTGCAAGAGCTGGATGCTCTCGCGAACCGCATAGGAATTGGGGTAGGGGCCGAACGCCTGGTCGCTTTTCCTGGGCGTGCCGCGGAAGTAGGCGAGGCGCGGAAAGCGGTGCCCGGTCAGCAGCAGATAGGGGTAGGACTTGTCGTCGCGGAACAGGATGTTGAAGCGCGGCTTCAGTCCCTTGATCAGGTTGTTTTCCAGCAGCAGCGCCTCGGCCTCGGTGCGCGTCACCGTGGTGTCGATGTGGTCGACGCTTCTCAGCATCAGCCGGATGCGCGGGCTCTGATCGGTTTTCTGGAAATAGCTGCAGACGCGCTTCTTGAGGTCCTTCGCCTTGCCGACATACAGCACCGCGCCGGCCACATCGACCATGCGGTAGACGCCGGGAAGCGTGGGCAGCGAGGCGAGAAAGTCCTTGTCGACGGCCAAGGCTCAGTCTTCGTCGAGCAGCTTGCCGGCGATCGCCCAGTTCTGGTCCGGCAGTTCCTCGAATGCGATGTAGGTGTACGACGCCGGCTTGCCCGCGTGGCGCTCCAGCGCGGCGGTGATTTCCTCGGCGACTTTCTGCTTCTGCTCGCGGGTCAGCGTGCCGGCGAGCTTGATGGTGACGACGGGCATGGTCACTCCTTGCGTTGAATCTGTGTAAACACCGCCGCGAACATTTCCGGGGTGAGGCGGCGCGTCTGGGTATTGTAGCGGGAGCAGTGGTAGCTGCTGACCAGGCGCCGGCCGTCGGGCAGGCGGTAGTCGCTGGCGTGGGCGAAGGGGTAGTCCTTGAGCTTGAGGCCCTGCGCGCGCAGGACGGCCTGATGCGCGATCTGGCCCAGCGCCAGGATGCTGGCATGTGCCGGCAGGGCATCCAGTTCGGCGGCCAGATAGCGGTTGCATTCGCGGATCTCGCCCGGTTCCGGCTTGTTGGCCGGCGGCAGGCATTTGACCGCGTTGGTGATGCGGCAGCCGGTGAGCACAAGGCCATCGCCGACCGACACGGACGCCGGCGCGCTGGCGTAGCCAAACTTGTGCAAGGTTTCGTACAGCAGCACGCCGGCGTAGTCCCCGGTGAAGGGCCGCCCGCTGCGGTTGGCGCCGTGCATGCCGGGCGCGAGGCCGACGATCAGCAGATCGGGCGCAGGGTCGCCGAAGGCGGGCACCGGGCGGGCGTGATAATCGGGATGGCGGACGCGCACCTCGTCCAGAAAGGTGGCGAGGCGCGGGCAGGCGCGGCAGTCGAGGTCGAAGTGCATCGGAAAAAATAAAAACGCCCCACAGCGGGGGCGTTCATTGTACGCGTGACGCATTTAGCTTTCGATCGGCCCGGCGGCAGTCTGCATGTAGTTCTGCTCGCCCATGCGCTTGACCAGATCGAGCTGGGTTTCGAGGTAGTCGATGTGCTCTTCGGTGTCGGACTGGATGCCGACCAGGATCTCGCGCGAGACATAGTCCTTGACCGTCTCGCAATGTGCGATGGCCTCTATGTACAAGGTACGGCCGCCGAGTTCCAGCTTGAGGTCGCAGTTCAGGCACTCGACCACGTTCTCGCCGATCATCAGCTTGTTGAGATCCTGCAGATTGGGCAGGCCTTCCAGAAAGAGGATGCGCTCGATCAGCTTGTCGGCGTGTTTCATTTCCTCGATCGATTCCTCGTATTCGTGCTTGCCCAGCGCAGTCAGCCCCCAGTTCTTGTACATGCGGGCATGCAGGAAATACTGGTTGATGGCCGTGAGTTCCACCGTCAGGGCCTTGTTCAGATACTGGATGACTTTCTTGTCGCCTTTCATGCTGCTCTCCTGGTCGTTGAGGAAACCCGCGAGCGTGCCGGTGGCTGGACGACTGATTGGCTAAAGGGCGATGCGGGATTACCCGCCATTCTAGGAAGCTCGGCGTACAAAGCAAGCGCCGTGTGGCGTTCGGGAGCGGTATTGCGAAAGGAAGCGGTCGGTCAGGCCGCCATCAGTCCGGTGCAGGCCGCTTCGCAGCGCACCTCGTCGACCGCCTCGCGCAGGACGTCCCTGGCGCAGCGGGCGCACTTGCCGCACTGGGTGGCGACCCCCGACTGACGGCTCAGCTCGCGCATCGTGCAGATGCCTTCCGACCGCACGAGTCGACGGATGTCCGAGTCGGTGACGCTATGGCAAAGGCAGACGTACATGGCGGCTACTCCACTACTGAGTCAAGGCCTATTCTATACAAATGAGAATCGTTGTCAATATCAATAACCATCAGGCAGGGTCAGGTTGCCAGTGCACGAAGTGCTCGCGGAACAGGAATCCCTGCACCCAATCGAATCCGGCTGCGCGGGCGAACGCCAGGTCGTCCGGCGTTTCGATGCCCTCCAGCACGGTGCGCACTTCCATGGCGCGGCACAGCCCCAGAAACCATTGCAGGGCATCGATGCGACGGGGCGTGCGCCTGGCCAGCCAGGAGCGGTCGAACTTCACTTCCGTCGATTCGCTCAGGGTGTCGTAGCTCACCACGGTGCCGGCCACGCCCATGTCGTCGAGTGCCACGCCGAACCCCGCGCCCTTGAGCACGCTGATCATTTCCTGCGAGCGCTGCAAGTCCTGAATCGAAAGGTTCTCGGTGACCTCGACGGTGAGCTGCTGGCTGGGGGACTGCTTCCGGTGGCGGCGGAACAGGTCCACGAACAGGTTGTGCCGGACCCCTTCGCCGACGTGGAAGCTGTCGGGGTCCAGGTTGACGAACAGGTGGGGCGCCTCGGGCGCATGCGCGAGCTGAAGCCGCTTCGTCTCGAACTCCACGTGGAGCAGCAGCAAGGGGTTCTCGTGCAGCGCCTCGAACATCAGGTTCGGCGGCACCGCTTCGCCGTCGGCGCGATAGAAGCGCGCCAGGGCTTCGTAGCCGACGATGGCCTCCGAGCGCAGGTCCACCAGGGGCTGGTATTCCACGCCGAAGCGGCGGCAGATGGCGATGTCGAGCACTTCATGGGGATGGGGCAGCGCATGCCGGGAGCAGTGAACCGCGCCGGAGAGGTCGGCCAATCTCTTCGTTTGATCGATTTGCATCATTTTTTCTGCCGCGATGGGGCTGGAAAGGCGTGCGCTGAGGCGGTACTCACGCCGGGTCGGGGAGGTATTGATCCTAAACGAAATATCCTGGGGAGCGCGATCGGCGCCATGCCGCAAGCCGTTTCGGAATAAGCGGCTTGTTATTGATGGGAAACCCAGGTGGTTGAGTTTCCCATCAATAAAAGCGGTTCGAATCGTGTTTGTTCCGAGTGCCCCGATTGCGCGCCGCGCAATCGGGTTTCGGTCACGCCGGGCTGCTGCCCGGCGATGCGGGGGTCGGCTCAGAACTGATAGCCGACGCCCAGGTTGAAGCCGCTCTGGTTCTTGCCGTCGTCGTTGTCCTGTTTCTGGTAATCGGCCTTGATCACCACGTCAGGGTGCGGCCAGTAATTCACGCCGGCGTCGATCTGCTTCTTCTTGCTGCCGGCGGCGTCGCCTGCCTTGTTGTCCCACTCGTTGTAGCGGGCGAACACGCCCCACTGCGCGGACAGCCTGAGCGAAGGCTCGATGTACCAGCCCAGCTGCTTGTCGGCGCCGATCGACGCCGGGCCGCTGCCGTCCAGATCCCACTGCGCGTACAGCGCCTTGAGGCCGAACGGGCCCTTGCTCACGACGCCATGCAATTCGTAGAGATTGGCGCTGCCGGCGCTGGCGTCGAGGCCCTGGGTGATGTCGCTCTGGTGCTGGATGGTGCCGCCGAGCTCGACGCCGGGCAGGCCGGTCCATTTCAGGCGGGCGGTATAGGCGAGGTTGTCGGCCCGGGCCTCGCTGGTTTTCTGGCGCCCGTCGCGCGGCTTGTAGCTCTTCGCCGCAGTGGTGGCCAGACCCTCGTGGATGGCGAGGTCGTAGCCGAAGCCCGCGCCCAGTTGCCCGGAGAGCGCCGCGCCGCCCGCCCACCAGGTGGCGGGAATGATGTCCTTCTCGATCGGGTTGCGCTCCACGCCGTAGAAGGTCGGCGGCTCGTGCGTCTCGTTGAGGAGGCCGACCGGGAGCAGGAACAGGCCGGCGCGGGCGCGATGGTCGGCGTTGAGGTCGAATTCGACGTAGGCCTGTTCGAGCTCGATCTCACCCTTCTTGCCTTCGCCGGCGATGCTGTGCTCGACCTCCACTTCCGAGAAGAAGCGGGTGCGTTCGTTGAAGGTGTGGCCGAAGAACAGCACGAAGCGGTGCAGGTCGAACTCGTCCTTGTCGGTCGCGCCGCCTTCGCCGTCGAGGTTGTTGTAGTGCAGCTCGCCGTAGCCGCCGATGCGGGTGTTTTCCGCCCACGACGCTGCGCCGGTGGATGCGGCTTTTTCCACCTGCTCGCTGGTCGCGGCGACCTGTTGCTCGGTGCGCTTGAGCTGGCCCTTGAGCGCCTGATTTTCGGCTTCGAGCAGGTTGAGGCGGGCTTCCATCGCCTGCAGGCGCGTCTCCATGCCGGTGTCGGCGAGCGCCGGCGGATTCAGGGTCGACAGGACGGCCGCGGCGAGCGCGGTGCGGATCAATGGGTACTTCATGGTGATTCCCTTTCGTTCGTTTGAAAAAGGGCTGGCTGGGGCGGACGCCCGTGGCTGGCAGGTTGAAAATCAGGCGCCGTGCGCGGCTTGCCTCCGGGGCGGCGCGCGCGGCGCGCGGCGGCGGCCGAGGCGGACGTGGAGCAGCCCGGCCAGCGGCAGCGCGAGCCCGGCGACCCAGTGCGCGAGCGGCAGCCAGGCTTCGTTGGCTTCGGAGGCGAAGTAGTACAGTGAGTAGCCGGTGGCGGCGAGCCACAGCAGGCAGGCCTTCATGGCCAGGCCGGAGCGGCGGTTCCTGTCGAGCTGCCAGGCGCGGCGGGCGTGGACGGGCAGCACCGTGCCGACGGTCACCAGCGCGGCGAAGCCTGCGAGACCGTGCAGGCGCAGCCACCAGGCTTCCAGCGGATGGGCGGCGTCGCCAAATTCGCCCGCCACGCGCAGGAAGTAATGAAACAGCAGCCACAGCGCCCCCGACCCCCACAGGGCGAGGAAGACCGCGTACAGCGTGCGTTTGTGGCGGGCGCCCAGACGGATGGGCTGGGGATGGCGCGTCATGCGGCAATCGCCTCCGGACCGGTCAGGGCCAGGTCGTGCCAGCCGCCGGGGGCGGACGCGCGCGCTCGGCAGTGGCCGGGCGTGTCCGAGTCGGCGTCGAGCACGACGGCGTGGGCGCCGAAATGCCGCAGTGCGGAAAGCGCGGCCTCGGGGTCGGCGTACACCACCTTGGTGAGCGCGTCGGCGACGGCGCAGCGCCCGGCCAGCACGCTCACGCTGCGTCCGCCGGCGCAGGGCCGGCGGGTGGCGGCGTCGATCAGCGGAGACACTGCGCGGCCGTCCATCAGACGACCGGCGTAATAGGTGGCCGAGGTGGCGACGGCGCCGTCGCTCAACCGGCACAGCGGCAGCAGGCGGGTCGCCGCGTGCGGGTGGCGGACGTGGATTGCTTCCTCGGCGGCGCCGAACAGCCGCAGGTCGCCGCCGGCGTTGACCCGGCCGGCGTCCATACCGGCGTCCCGCAGCGCGCGGATCGCGCAGTCCACCGCGTAGCCCTTGGCGATGCCGCCGAGGTCGAGATGCAGCGTTCGGGCCAACCGCACGCGGTCGCCAGGCAGGAGCTCGATGTGCTGCCAGTTGGCCTCCGGCGCCGGCTGCGCGAACCCTGCGTGACGCGGCAGGTAGCCGTGCCGCACCAGTTCCGGCGCGATGCTGATGTCGAAGCGCCCGTCGCTCGCCTCGGCCACGTCGCGGGCGAGCGCGAGCACGGCCCAGGTGTGCGGATGCACCGTGACGCAGCCCGCGCCTGCGCGGTTGAGGCGCGACACGTCGGAGGCGGGATCGTGGTAGCTCATCAGCTCGTGGATCGCCTGCACCGCCGCGAAGGCCTGGTCGATGGCTGCGTCGACCGCCTGCGCCGACGCGCCGTGGGCGCCGATTTCCACCAGCGTGCCGAGGAGCGGGCGCGCGCGTTTAATGGCGTGGCCGCCCGGTGCGGAAGGGGCGCGGACGGCACGGCTCATTTCAGCGCGGCGGCGTGCAGCGCGAGGATGCGCCGCACCCCCTCGCTGAGGTGCTTGCACGACAGCGTGGCGCCGCTGATGTTCTGGATGTCATTGTCCAGCCTGAGCGGCGCGCCGTGCGTCTTGCCGTTGAACTGCGCGCGCCAGTTGGGGTTGCGCACCTCGCGGCCATGGGTTTCGCGGTAGTCCAGGATTTCCACGCCGCGCACCGCGCCGGCGGCGTCGAGCGCGACGGCATAGGTGATGAACTCGTGCTTGCCGTACACCTCGTCCTGCGCCACCCAGCCGAGGTGCGTGCCGTTTTCGGACACTTTCCAGACCGGCTGCCGGGCATAGCGCATGCGCACGCCGGCGGCTTTTTCGACAAAGGTTTTCTGCTCGCCCGTGAGCAGCAGCGGCACGGCCGTGAAGCTGTCGGCCTGCGGGAAGAACAGCTTCTGCGCCTGACCGATGTCGAGGTACTGCACCGCAAAGGCCGGCGCCGCGACGAAGGAGGCGAGCGCCGGGGCGATCAGCCAGGCAGGGGGGTGTTGCATGGCCGCGTCCTCAGAAGTTGTAGCCGAGCTTGAAGCGCAGCTCGTGCCTGGTTTTCTCGATCAGGTGCAGCTTGTCGTCGGCCTGGTTGATGTACTGCTCCTTGCCGCCGGCCAGCTGCTCGAACCAGGTCAGCGTGGCCCACCATTTCTCGCCGCCGTAATGGATCGAGGGGCCGGCGAACCAGCTCCAGCGCTCCTGTCCGACTTCGGTTTCGAATTCGGTCGCGTACAGGGTTTCGGCGCCGATCGACCAGTTGGGCGCGAAACGGTAGGAGGCGCCCGCACCGAGCTTGAACTCGATCTCCATCTCCGGCTCGGTCGGCCACTCGAAGCTGGCCGCCGGATCGCCGGTCAGCGCCTGCATGGCGGCGTCTGCACTCGCCTGGGTGGCGGCGTCGAGCGGGGCGCGCTTGGCGTAGGTGGCTTCGATGCCGGTGTTGGCGACCAGGGTGAGCTGGTCGTCCAGCAGCAGTTTCTGCAGCTGCAGCGAGAAATCGGCCTTGGTGGTGTCCTTGTCCTTGCCGGAATGGGGATCGAGCCAGTTCTGCTTCAGCGTGAAGGTGCCCGACAGGCCCACTGCGTCCTTGGCCGCGGAGAGGAAGTTGTACTTGAGCCTGGCCTCGACGCCCGAGGGCTTGAGGCCGTAGCGCTCGGCGCCCGGCAGATAGCCGTCGATCACCAGCCCGTCGGTGTCGATGGACTGCCCCTTCAGGGCGAGGGTGGCGGTGAGGCGGTGGGTCACGCCGTATTCGTATTCCACTTCGGTGTCGTAGGCGGTGTATTCGCCCTGGTCCTTGTCCCAGCGCCGGGTGACGAAGAGATACGCCTCGCTCGCGCCCTGCGGCAGCGTTTCAGCGCCGGACACGTAGCCCAGCAGATTTTCGTCGGCCTGCGCGGGCAGGGCGAGCAATGCGGCGGCGAGCGCAGCCAGGCTCGCGGTGGGTTTGACAGCCATGGTGTTTCCTTTCAGTTTGACTGGATATTTCGATCAAGCTGGCTGGCGACACGCTGGCTGGCGAGAGATGGGTTGAAAAAGCCGCACTGTGCGGGGACGCGCGCGGGGATGAAACATGCGGGGCGGGTCATCGCCGGGTCACCCACACGTGGCGCGCCACGCTGTCTTCTAGCGCGAGTTCGACCTCGTCGACCATCACGATGGTCATCGGGCGCTGCTGCAGCATGACTAGCGGGCGGTTGGGCGCGAGGCCGTAGGCCACCAGCTGTTCGCGCTGGGTGGGGTCGATTCTGTCGTCGAGGGCGTCGACGCGCGCCTGGGCACCGGGCAGCAGAAAGCCGAGCGGCACGCGGGAGGCGTGGTCGATGCTCATGCACCTGCCCCCCACACCGCGCGCAACAGATGGTTCAGCACGCCGCCGACCAGGAAGGCGAAGGGAATGATGAGCGCCAGCATGGCAGCGGCGATTTTGAGGCCCTGTTCCTTCACGATCATCATCACGCTGGCGATGCACGGCACGAATAGGGTAATGGTGACCATGCCGACCACCGCCTGGATGGGCGACAACTGGTGGCTCAGCGCAAACAGGCCGGTGGCGCCGAAATCGCGTCGCAGGAAACCCATCACGAAGGCGGCGCTGGCCTCCTTCGGCAGCCCCAGCCAGCCCGACACCAGCGGTTCGCCGGCGCGGATGATGGCCGGTAGCGCACCGAACTGGTCCAGCAGGAACATGATGAGGGTGCCGAGCAGGAACAGCGGGATGACCTCGATCAGATACCACTTCAGGCGCCCGATGGTTTTCTTGGCGACGTTGCCCAGCAGCGGCAGCCGGATGGGCGGCATTTCGGTCACCAGCGGGATGCGCCGGCCGGGAATCAGCCTGGCGGCCAGAAAGCCCGCCAGCATCAGCACGGCAAACATCGATACCACCCAGATCAACAGCGCCGAGAACGAAATGCCACCCAGAAGGCCGAGCACCACCCCCAGCTGCGCCGAGCAGGGAATCGCCAGCGCCATGAGAAAAATGGTGATGAGGCGCTCGCGCGGGCTGTGCAGGATGCGCGTGGTGAGTGTGGCCATGGTCACGCAGCCGAGCCCCAGCACCATCGGCAGCACCGCGCGGCCGTTCAGGCCGATGAGTTTGAACAGGCGGTTGGCCAGCACCGACAGCCGTGCGAAGTAGCCGGAGTCTTCCAGCAGGCCGAAGGCGATGAAGAAGGTGGTGACGATGGGCAGGATCAGCGCCAGCGCGTAGGTCATGCCCATGGTCCACAGGCCGTACTGCCCGACCAGCAGGTCGGCCAGCCAGGACAGGCCGACGTGGCCCTGCACGAACTGCGTGATCGCGGGGTTAAGGTGTTCGCCGAACAGGGTTTCCTCCATCAGCCCCACCAGGGTGCCGGCGCCGAACACGCCGACGAACTCGTACACGGCGAACAGCACGCCGAGCAGGATCGGCCATGCCCACACGCGGTGGATGACCCATTGTCCGATGCGGTGCGCCAGCAGCGGGCTGGACTGCGCGGTGCGCGCGGTGACGCGCGCGGCCAGGGTGCCGGCGGCTTCGCCGCGTTCGTGCGCCAGCGCGGCGGGGGTGACGCCCGCGGCGAGGGCGATGCCGCGCGCCGCGGCGAATTCGGCGCTGGCCTCGCCCGCCGCCTGCTGCAGCCATGCCTCGACTTCGCTGTCCTGCCCCAGATACAGGATCGCCAGCCCTCGCGCGGTCAGCCGCGGATGCGGCGCGTGGGTTGCGATGCGCTGGACCAGATCGGCAATCGCCGTCTCCGCCGCGGCGTCGTAGCGCAGCAGCGGCTGCGGCGTACTGGCATCGGCAAGACGGTGCGTCAGCTGGGCGACGCCCTCGCCGCCGGTGGCCACGGTGGGGACGACCGGGATGCCGAGCGCGTCGGACAGCGCCTCGGCGTCGACTGTCACGCCGCGCGCGCCGGCCTCGTCGTGCATGTTGAGCGCGAGCACCGCGGGCACGCCGAGTTCGGCCAGGAGCGTCGTGAGCGTCAGCGTGCGGCGCAGGTTCTTGGCGTCGCCCACCTGCACCACGGCGCGCAGCGGCTCGTGCAGCAGCGCGCGCATGGTGGCGCGTTCGTCGTCGCTGCGCGCGGGAAGCGTCAATACCCCGGGGGTGTCGACGAGGTCGATCGTGGCATCGAAACGCGCCGTCGCGCGCGCCACCTCGACTGTGGTTCCGGGGTAGTTGGAGACGTTGACGTAGGCCCCGGTGAGCCGATGGAACAGCACGGATTTGCCGACATTGGGGTTGCCGACGAGGGCGATGGCGGAAGCGTTCATGTGGGCTGGCGCAGGCTGGCGGGTGTAGGGGCGGGCGTCATCAAAAGGCAGTGAACGATTTCGCGTAGCGGCGGGGCGCTTGCCGTTGCGTCGTCGGCTCCTGCGTCATCGATGCCGTCGGCGCATCGTGCTCCAGTTCGTCGACCAGGTTCAGGCAGGCCTCGCGTTCGGCGGGGCTGAGCGCGGCATCCCGTGCCGCACGGGCGAGCAGCAGCGAGGCGGTGATCCGGTTGCGAGTGCATGGATGACGCAGCATGACCAGCGCGGCAACGAGTAGCGAGGCGGGATGCATGGTTTTCCTTTCGTGGAAGGCAGCTCGACTGTGCAAAATGGCTCGGCGGTTACTTGGTCAGGATCAGCTTGCCGTTCCGGGTGATCCGCAAGCGGTAGGTTTCGCTGTTGAGGCCGATCAGGATCTCCTGGCTGCCATGGAATAAATGGTCCGCGGGAATGACGCCCGGCGGGCAGGCCCGCTGTCCGGACTCGGCTGGAAAACGGCTGGAGGAGGGCGGCTGCGTTTGCATGGCTTCGGCGGCGGGTTCGGGTTGAGCGGGCTTCATGTACGCTGTTTTGTATTAAGTGTTACGAATAATAACGATTCTCATTTGATTATGTCAAGCGGGCGATGGGAATTGTTTGCGGCAGGGCGGGTGGAACTGGAGAACCGACAGAACGGGCGTGGGGCGTGGCGGGTGCCAGATCAGCGCGGCGTACGGCAGCGCGTCATCGCGATGGGCAGCGTCAGACGGGGAGACCGCCGTGTCTCATGCTTGCGAACCGTCGGCGCGAGGGGGCCAGTCGCCGCGCCGCAGCGGTTGCGCGGCCAGCACCTCGGGCTGCAGGGTGATGTGGTGGATGCCGTGCTGCGCGTCCATCGTCCGGCGCGCGGCGGCGAGGGTGGCGGGCCACTCGGCCAGGTCGCGCAGTTCGATATGCGCCGACAGCGCGAGGCTGCCCGAAGAGAGGGTCCAGACGTGCAGGTCGTGCACGCGCAGCACGCCGGGCAGGGCGGCCAGGTCGTGGCCGACGGCATCGAGCCGGATGTGGAGCGGCACGCCTTCCATCAGCACGTGCATGACCTCGCGCAACAATCTCAGCGCCGAAACGCCGATGAGCGCAGCGACAAACAGCGATAGTAGCGGGTCGATCGGCGTCCAGCCGGTAGCGACGATGACGATGCCGGCGATGATCGCTGCCACCGAGCCGAGCGCGTCGCCCAGCACATGCAGCAGGGCAGCGCGGCTGTTCAGCGTCTGCTCGCCACGGTGCAGGATCCAGGCGACAACCAGGTTGACGACAAGGCCGATGACCGCCACGCTGATGACGGTGCCGCCGGCAATGTCGCGCGGGGTGCCGATGCGCCCGATCGCCTCGTGAACGATGAAACCGATCAGCACCAGCATCAGCAGGCTATTGAACAGCGCGGCCAGCACCTCGGCCCGTGCCAGGCCGTAGGAGTGCAGCAGGCTGGGCGGGCGCCGCGCCAGCCAGGCGGCCGCAGCCGCCAGCCCCAGCGCCGACGAATCGGTGAGCATGTGGGCAGCGTCGGACAGCAGCGCAAGCGAGCCCGACCACCAGCCCGCCAGCGCCTCGACCCCGGCGAAGGACAGCGTCAGCAGCAGGGCAACAAGCAGGGTGCCGTTGTGACCCGCGTGAGCGTGAACGTGGTGTTCTTCCGCACCGTGCGCGTGGTCGTGTTTATGAACGTGCACAGTAGTCCGTCGGGTCGATCTGCAGGTTGAGGTCGGCCGTGTTCACGCCCAGACCGGCGATGTGGTGCAGTGCATTGGCATAACGTACCGATTCACGCAGCGCAGTCATCGCCGGCGGATGCGGATGGCCGTGCATGCGGGCCAGCCGTGCGCGGGCAGGGGCCGGCCAATCCACCTTCAGGTTGGCCAATACGTCATCGGCCAGGTCGGGACGATTGCATACAAGCGCGATGTCGCAACCGGCGTTGAGCGCTGCGGTCACCCGCTCGACCACGCCACCGGCTACACCCGCCGCCTCCATGCACAGGTCGTCGCTGAAGATCGCACCGTCGAAGCCCAGTTGATGGCGCAACAGTTTTTGCAGCCAGATGCGTGAAAAGCCGGCAGGCTGGTCATCGACTTCGGGATAGATCACATGCGCCGGCATGATCGCTGCGAGCCCGGCCTCGATCATCAGCCGGAACGGCACCAGGTCGGCAATGGCGATGTCGGCCAGGGTGCGGGTATCGACCGGGATGTCCACGTGCGAATCCGCCACCACAAAGCCGTGGCCGGGAAAATGCTTGCCGCAGGCGGCCATGCCGGCATCCTTCATGCCCAGCATCACGGCCTGACCAAGCTGAAAAACGGCGTGGGGATCGGCATGGAAGGCGCGGTCGCCGATGACCGATGAGGCGCCGTAATCCAAATCGAGCACCGGCGAAAAGCTGAAGTCGACGCCGTGCGCGCGCAGTTCGCTCGCCAGCACAAAGCCGGTTTCGCGAGCGAGGTGTTTCGCCTGCTGCGGGTGCGCGTTCCAGATTTCGCCGAAGGCGCGCATCGGCGGCAGGCGGGTGAAGCCTTCGCGAAAGCGCTGGACCCGGCCGCCCTCCTGGTCGACGCCGATCAACAGCGGCGCCGACTTGAGCGCGCGGATCTCCGTGGTCAATGCGGCCAGCTGCGCCGGATCGCGGTAGTTGCGCGAGAACAGGATCACCCCGCCGACCAGCGGATGCGAAAGGCGGCGGCGGTCGTCGTCGGTGAGTTCGGTGCCCGCAACGTCGAGCATCAAGGGGCCAAGCGTCATGTTGCCTCCAGAATCACATAAGCCAGGATCAGTTCGCCCTCGTCCGACAAGGACACATGGTGCGCGGTCACCCCGCGTGCCGCCAGCCAGTCGTCGAGTTCGGGCGCGCATTGCAGGAAGGGCTTGCCCCGGGGATCACGAAGCACGGCGATGTTGCGCAGCGTCACCGGTGCGCGCAGCCCGGTTCCCGCCGCCTTGGCGAAGGCCTCCTTGGCAGCGAAACATTTGGCCAGAAAGCGTGCAGGATCGCGGCTGGCGTAATAGCCTGCGTGCTCGGCGGGAGCGAGGATGCGGTCGGCATAATGCTCGCCAAAGCGCGCGAGGCCGCTGCGAATCCGCTCGGCGTCTAGCAGGTCGGTGCCGATACCGTGGATCATGGCGACACCTTCACCGGCAGGCCGGCCGCGCGGATTTTTTCGGCGAAGGCCTCGAGCCATTCGGCGGGCAGGGCAGACAGGCGGCTGGCCTGCGGCTGCATCGAAGGCCGCGCCAGACCATACAGCAGCACGCCCTGCACCGGGATGGATTCCTGCCGGATACGACCCACCGCGGCCAGGTAGGCTGCCTGCTCCACATCCGATGGCGGTACGCCATCGAGCGCGAACACGCAGGTTTGCAGCCAGGTTGGGCACAGGCGTGCGGTCGCAGCCAGCCGCTCGAACTGCTTGTCGGGCGAAATGCGGGTCTGGTTGATGGTGCGCATGCCGTTGGCAGTTGCGCTGTCGAACTTGAACCAGGCCTCGCCGTTCAAGGCCGCCATTTTTTTGATGCCGTCCTGCACCCGCGGCCGGTCGGTGAGGCTGCCGTTGGTGATCAGCACCAGTTTGATCTTGCCGGGCAGGCCGAAATCCATCATCACCCGGCCGATCAGTTCGATGACCTGCGGAAAGGCCTTGGCGCTGGTCGGCTCGCCGTTGCCAGACAGCGCGATGTCGTTCAGCCGGCGGGCACCCTCGGGCACGCGCGTTTGCATGAAGTCGCCGTGGAGGATGTCGGAGAGCATCGCGCGCAGCTCGGCTTCCAGTTGCGCCAGATCGATCTCGGGCGCCGTGCCGCGCGTCAGCTCAGGCACCTGGCAATACACGCACGCCCAGTTGCAGGCGTTGTTCGGATTGAGATTGATCCCCACCGAGACGCCGCCTGCACGCCGCGAGACGACGGGATAGACATAGGTCATTCCCGCGCTGTCGCGGTCATGGTCGACGGGGGTGAGGGGGGCGGTCCTGAGCATGGCGAGATTTTCGCATCAACGACCGACAATAAGAACGGCCCCGTTCATGGGGCCGTCTGGCGTCTGGCGGAAGCGGTGAGATTCGAACTCACGGATGGCTTGCACCATCGCCGGTTTTCAAGACCGGTGCCTTAAACCGCTCG
>JAKBJA010000130.1 GCA_021836225.1 Pseudomonadota bacterium
TCGCCTCCGCTTCACTCGCTGCGCTGCTCGAATCGCGCGGTATCCGTGTCACCCTGTTAAAGCTCGATCCGTACATCAACGTCGATCCCGGCACCATGAGCCCGTTCCAGCACGGCGAGGTGTTCGTGACCGAGGATGGTGCGGAAACCGACCTCGACCTCGGCCATTACGAGCGCTTTTCCAGCGCGCGCATGAGCAAGCGCAACAACTTCACCACCGGCCAGATCTACAAGTCGGTGATCGACAAGGAGCGCCGTGGCGACTACCTTGGCGGCACCGTGCAGGTGATCCCGCACATCACTGACGAGATCAAGCATTCCATTCGCGAGGGCGCGCAAGGGGCCGACGTGGCGCTGGTCGAGATCGGCGGCACCGTCGGCGACATCGAGTCGCTGCCCTTCCTCGAGGCCATCCGCCAGATGGGCTTCGAGGATGGCCCCGAGAACACCTGCTTCATCCACCTGACGCTGCTGCCCTACATCGCCACTGCCGGCGAGCTGAAGACCAAGCCGACCCAGCACTCGGTCAAGGAACTGCGCGAAATCGGTATCCAGCCCGACATCCTGTTGTGCCGAGCCGACCGCGAGATTCCGCTGGACGAGCGGCGCAAGATTGCGCTGTTCACCAACGTGCGGCCGGAGGCGGTGATCGAGGTGCGCGATTCCGATTCGATCTACAAGATCCCGGCGATGCTGCATGACCAGATGCTCGACGAGATCGTCTGCCACAAGCTCAACATCCTGGCGCGCGCGGCCGACCTCACGGTGTGGAAGAGCCTGGTGCATGCGCTGGAGCATCCGCAGCACACCGTCAACATCGCTTTCGTCGGCAAGTACGTCGATCTGACCGAGTCCTACAAGTCGCTGTCCGAATCGATGATCCACGCCGGCATGCACACCAAGAGCCGGGTGAAGATCCATTACATCGATTCCGAGCAGATCGAGAAGTCCGGAACCGATTGCCTCAAGAGCATGGATGCCATTCTGGTGCCCGGCGGCTTCGGCAAGCGTGGGGTCGAAGGCAAGATTGCCGCCATCCGCTATGCGCGCGAGAACAAGGTGCCGTATCTGGGCATCTGCCTCGGCATGCAGCTCGCCGTGGTCGAATTCGCGCGCGACGTGGCCGGCATGGCCGATGCCCACTCGACCGAGTTCGAACCGGCGACCACGCATCCGGTGATCGGCCTCATCACCGAATGGCTGGACCGCACCGGCCAGGTCGAGAAGCGCAGCGAGCAGTCCGACCTCGGCGGCACCATGCGTCTGGGCGGCCAGCCGTGTGAACTGAAGGATGGAACCCTGGCACGCGAGATCTATGGTGCGGACAGCATCATCGAGCGCCACCGTCACCGCTATGAAGTCAACAACACCCTGCTGGCCGAACTCGAGACCAAGGGGCTGGTCGTCGCCGGCCGCGCGCCCGGCACCAACCTGTGTGAAATGGTCGAGCTGCCGAACTCGGTTCACCCGTGGTTCGTCGCCTGCCAGTTCCACCCCGAATTCACCAGCAACCCGCGCAATGGCCATCCGCTGTTCATATCCTTCGTGAAGGCCGCGCTGGCACATCAACAGGAGCACGCCAAATGAAGCTGTGCGATTTCGAGGTCGGCCTCGACCAACCGCTGTTTCTGATTTCCGGCCCCTGCGTGATCGAATCCGAGCAGCTCGCGATGGACACCGCCGGCCAGCTGAAGGAACTGTGCGCATCACTGAACATTCCCTTCATCTACAAGTCCTCGTTCGACAAGGCCAACCGTTCGTCGACGGCGTCCTTCCGTGGGCTGGGGCTGGACGAGGGCCTGCGCATCCTGTCCGAGGTGAAGAAGCAGATCGGCGTGCCGGTGCTGACCGACGTGCACGAAGACACCCCGCTGGACGAAGTGGCCGCGGTGGTCGACGTGCTGCAGACGCCCGCTTTCCTGTGCCGCCAGACCAACTTCATCCAGAACGTCGCGCGTACCGGACGTCCGGTCAACATCAAGAAGGGCCAGTTCCTGGCGCCGTGGGACATGCAGAACGTGGTCGACAAGGCGCGTGAAGTCGGCAACGAGCAGATCATGGTGTGCGAACGCGGCGTTTCCTTCGGCTACAACACGCTGGTGTCCGACATGCGCGGGCTGGCGATCATGCGCAGCACCGGCTGCCCGGTGGTATTCGACGCCACCCACTCGGTGCAGCAGCCGGGCGGGCAGGGCACGACGAGCGGCGGTCAGCGCGAATTCGTGCCGGTGCTGGCGCGCGCAGCAGTCGCCACCGGCGTGGCGGGCGTCTTCGCAGAGACCCATCCGAATCCTGAATGTGCGCTCTCCGACGGCCCCAACGCGTGGCCGCTCGGCATGATGAAGGAACTGCTGGAAACACTGAAGGAAATCGACGCGCTGGTGAAGCAGCGCGGGTTTATCGAACACAAACTGATGAAAACCTGATTTGCGAAAATCGCGGACACAATGAAATCTAAGGAAAGAAATTGAGCGCCATTATTGATGTCATCGCCCGGGAAATTCTCGACTCCCGCGGCAATCCCACTGTTGAAGTCGACGTGCTGCTGGAGTCCGGCGTGCTGGGGCGTGCCGCCGTGCCGTCCGGCGCGTCCACCGGCAGCCGCGAGGCGATCGAGCTGCGCGACGGCGACAAGTCGCGCTATCTCGGCAAGGGCGTGTTGAAGGCCGTCGAACACGTCAACACCGAAATCTGCGAAGCGATCATCGGGCTGGACGTCGAGGACCAGGCCTTCATTGACCGGACCATGATCGATCTCGACGGCACCGATAACAAGTCGCGCCTTGGCGCCAATGCGCTCCTGGCAGTGTCGATGGCGTGCGCCCGTGCCGCCGCCGAACAGGCCGGGCTGCCGCTCTACCGCTATCTTGGCGGTGCCGCTCCGATGGCACTGCCGGTGCCGATGATGAACATCATCAACGGCGGTGCGCACGCCAACAACAACATCGACATGCAGGAATTCATGATCATCCCGGTCGGCGCGCCGAGCTTCCGCGAAGCCCTGCGCTACGGCGCCGAGGTGTTCCACGCGCTGAAGAAGCTGCTGGACGATGCCGGCATGGCGACCACCGTCGGCGACGAAGGCGGCTTCGCCCCCAACCTGGAATCCCACGAGGCGGCGTTGAAGCTGATCGTGCAGGCGATCGAGAAGGCCGGCCTGCAGCCCGGCATCGACGTCGCCATCGGCGTCGACTGCGCCAGCTCCGAGTTCTACAAGAACGGCCGCTACCACCTCGAATCCGAGGGGCTGAAGCTGACTTCCGCCGAACTCACCGATTACCTGGCGGCGTGGTGCGACAACTACCCCATCATCAGCATCGAGGATGGCATGGCCGAAGGCGACTGGGACGGCTGGAAAGTCCTGACCGACAAGCTCGGCCGCCGCGTGCAGCTGGTGGGCGACGACCTCTTCGTGACCAATACCAGGATTCTCAAGGAAGGCATCGACAAGGACATCGCCAACTCGATCCTGATCAAGGTCAACCAGATCGGCACGCTGTCGGAAACCTTCCAGGCGATCGAGATGGCCAAGCAGGCAGGCTACACCGCGGTGATCTCGCACCGTTCGGGCGAGACCGAGGACACCACGATTGCCGATCTGGCGGTGGCCACCAACGCTCGCCAGATCAAGACCGGCTCGCTGTCGCGTTCCGACCGCATGGCCAAGTACAATCAGCTGCTGCGCATCGAGGAAGAACTCGGCGACACGGCAAGCTACCCCGGACGCGATGCTTTCCGCCAGCGCGGCTGACTGGATCGGACGCATTCGCCGCCAGGGATTGACCTGGGTGCTGGCAGCATCGATCGTGCTGCTGCAATATCCGCTGTGGCTGGGCGAGGGCGGCTGGTTGAAGGTGCGTGAGCGGGCGCAAAAAATCGACACCCAGCAGGCACTGAACCACCGTCTGCAAACCCGCAATGCGGGCGTGGTGGCCGAGCTCAACGACCTCAAGCAGGGGCGCGACGCGATCGAGGAGCGCGCGCGCAATGACCTGGGCATGATTGCGCCAGACGAATGGTTCGTTCGCGTGGTGTCTGCCAACGCAGTTCAGTCGGGAAAAACGAATGAGTGACTTGCAAATCGGCTTGCTGATGATCGGCGCTGCCATCGTGGTGGCGGTGCTGGTGTTCAACTGGATCCAGGAGCGCCGCTTCCGGAAACAGGCAGATGCGGCGTTTCAGACGCCGCTGGGTGATGCCTTGATGCAGCCCGGCGCGGTGCCGCGCGAGACGCATAAACGGGTTGAGCCCGCGCTGCGGGAGCCGGTTTTCGATGCGGGTTCCTTTAAGCAGGAGGCCGAAGTCAGCGAACCCCATTTGCATGCCGAGGCCGGCCTGCCCGATGTTTCGCCTGTTCGCCCGGATAACGTATCACCCGCCCTGCGCCCGGCCTCTACGATTTCCCCCCCGCCTACCCAGACGCATCCGGCCACGCCAGTGGCCGCGTCCCCGCCCCCCTACGACGAGCTGATCGAATACCGCATCCGCATCGGCAGCGATGGCGTGACGGCGAACGTGTTCGCCGATGCTCTCGGTCACTCGCGCACCTTGGGCAAGGCAGTGCGCTGGTTTGGACTGCCGCTCGGTGCGGCGGAATGGGAGGAGGTCCAGCCCTGGCGCGATGTGCATTACCAGCACGTGGTGGTCACCATGCAACTGGCCGATCGCAACGGCGCGGTGGAGGAAGAACAGCTCGCGGCCCTGTGTGACCTGCTGCAAACCACGGCGCAGGCGAATCGCCTGCGAATCGCCTGCGACGACGTCGTCGATGCCTTGGAGCGCGCACAGGCGATCGACCGCTTCTGCGTCGATGTCGATGTGCTTATCGGCCTCAATGTGGTGGCACGCGGTGAAGGTGCGGTCAACCTGACGCGCATCGTGCACGAGGCGGAAAGCAGCGGCATGGTGCTGGGCGTGGACGGCGTGTTCCAGTTGCTCGACAGCCGCGGCGAACCGCTCTACGCCCTGTGCAACCACGATGCCGAGCCGTTCAGCGCCGACGTGGTGGAGGGGCAGACCTCGCAGGGTGTCACCCTGCAGTTCGACGTGCCGCGCGTGCCAGACGGCCTCAAGGTGTTCGACGGCATGGTGGCCTTCGGTCGCGGGCTGGCCAATGAAATCGGCGGCATCCTGGTGGACGACAACCTGCGCCCGCTGACCGACACCGGCATCGAAAAAATCCGCACCCAGCTCATGCAAATCTACGAACGTATGGAAGCGCGCGGCGTGCCATCGGGATCCCGGCGGGCGTTGCGTCTGTTCTCCTGATGGCGTCGTCCGAGGTGCTGGCGCGCGTGACCGTGCTGCGCCGGGAAATCGAGCGTCACAACCACGCCTACTATGTTCTCGACCAGCCGACGATTCCCGATGCGGAATACGATCGGCTGTTCCGTGAACTGCAGGCGCTAGAAGCCGAGCATCCCGAACTCGTCACCCCCGATTCGCCGACCCAGCGCGTCGGCGGAATACCCCTCGATGCGTTCCCCAAGGTGCGCCACGCAGTGCCGATGCTGTCGATCCGCACCGAGACCGACACCGAAGCCAGTGGTGCACAGGCATTCGACGCGCGGGTGCGCAAGGAACTTGGACTGGGTGAAGGCGATCCGCTGGTCGAATATTCCGCCGAACTGAAATTCGACGGCCTGGCGATCAACCTGCGCTACGAGAACGGCGTGCTGGTGCAGGCAGCCACGCGTGGCGACGGCGAAACCGGGGAGGACGTCACCCAGAACATCCGCACCGTGCATGTGATCCCCCTGCGACTGAATGCCGAATCGCCGCCCGCCGTGCTGGAAGTGCGCGGCGAGGTGTTCATGCGGCGCGACGACTTCGAACGTTACAACGCGAAACAGCGCGAAGCCGGCAAGCCCACCCTGGTCAATCCGCGCAACGGCGCGGCGGGCAGCATCCGCCAGTTGGATCCCAAGCTGGCCGCGCAGCGTCCGCTTTCGTTCTTTGCCTATGGCCTCGGCGAGGTGCAGGGCTGGAAGCGTGCGCCGCTCACCCACAGCGGGACGCTCGATGCACTTGAGAAGATGGGCGTACCGGTGTGCGGCGAACGCATCACCGGGCTGGGCGCAGCGGCGCTGATCGCGTTTCACGACGGCATCGAAGCGCGCCGCGATCAATTGCCGTTCGACATCGATGGCGTGGTGTACAAGGTCAACCGCTTCGACCTGCAGCGCGAACTCGGCTTTGTCACGCGCGAGCCGCGCTGGGCGGTGGCGCACAAATATCCCGCGCAGGAGCAGATGACCACGGTGCTCGGCATCGAAGTGCAGGTCGGCCGTACCGGCGCGCTGACGCCGGTGGCCCGCCTTGCCCCGGTATTCGTCGGCGGCGTCACCGTGACCAATGCCACCCTGCACAATCAGGACGAAATCGACCGCAAGGACGTGCGTGTGGGCGATACCGTGATCGTGCGGCGCGCCGGCGACGTGATACCCGAGGTCGTCTCCGTCGTGCTGGAGCGACGCCCCAGGCCCGAGCCGACGCGCTTCAGCATCCTGGAAGCCTACCCCGTCTGCCCCGAATGCGGCTCGCACGTGGTGCGGCTGGAGGGGGAGGCGGCGGTGCGATGTACCGGCGGCCTCTTTTGCCCGGCACAGCGCAAGCAGGCGCTGCTGCATTTCGCCAGCCGCCGCGCCATGGACATTGAAGGGCTGGGCGACAAGCTGGTCGACCAGCTGGTTGATCGCGGCCTTGTGCATACGCCAGCCGATGTGTACGGTTTGAGTCTCGACACGCTTGCCGGACTGGAACGCATGGCCGAAAAATCGGCGGCGAACCTGCTTGCCGCCATCGAGACCAGCAAGGCCACCACACTGGCGCGCTTCATCTTTTCACTCGGCATCCGCAATGTCGGGGAGACCACCGCCAAGGATCTGGCGAAGCATTTCGGCGCGCTGGACAAACTGGTCGCCGCAACCGAGGCCGACCTGCTGGCGGTGCGCGATGTCGGGCCCATCGTCGCGCAATCGATCATCCAGTTCTTTGCCGAACCGCATAACCTTGAGGTGGTCAACAAGCTGCGGGCCGCCGGGGTGCACTGGGCCGAGTCCACCGGCCTGCAACAATCGGCAGGTATCCTTGCGGGCAAGACGCTGGTGCTGACCGGCACGCTGCCGACGCTGACGCGCGATGCGGCAAAGGAAAAAATCGAGGCCGCAGGCGGTAAGGTGGCCGGATCGGTGTCGAAGAAAACCGACTACGTGGTGGCCGGCGAGGAAGCCGGCAGCAAGCTGGTTAAAGCGCAGGAACTTGGCGTGACCATACTCGACGAGGCCGGGCTGCTGTCCCTGCTGGCATCGAACAACAAGAACGCGCAGCGCGCTTTAGATTTTTGAACCAAAGGACTGACAGGGAAGAGACATGCAAAAAGTAAAAAAAGCCGTATTTCCGGTTGCCGGTCTGGGCACCCGCTTTCTGCCGGCCACCAAGGCCAGCCCCAAGGAAATGCTCCCCATCGTAGACAAGCCGCTGATCCAGTACGCGGTCGAGGAGGCGATGGACGCCGGCATCACCGACATCATCTTCATCAGCAGCCGCACCAAGCGCACCGTCGAAGACCACTTCGACAAGGCCTACGAACTGGAAACCGAACTCGCCGCGCGCGGCAAGAATCGCGATCTTGAACTGGTGCAGTCGATCCGCCCGGCCGGCGTCAACTTCATCTACATCCGCCAGGCCGAAGCGCTGGGACTGGGCCATGCCGTGCTGTGCGCGCAGCCGGTGATCGGCAACGAACCCTTTGCCGTCATCCTCGCCGACGACCTGATCGACGGCAGTCCGGCGGCGATGAAGCAGATGGTCGATCAGTACGACTACTACCAGTGCTCAGTGCTCGGCGTGCAGCAGGTGGCGCCGGAAGAAACCGCGTCCTATGGCATCGTCGACGCCAGCCCGATGGCCGAGCGCGTGTCGCGGGTGAACGCCATCGTCGAGAAACCCAAGCCCGAAGACGCGCCGTCCACCCTGGGTGTGGTCGGCCGCTACATCCTCACGCCGCGCATCTTCCATCACATCCAGCATCTGAAGCCCGGCGCCGGCGGCGAACTGCAGCTCACCGACGCCATTGCCGCGCTGCTGAAGGAACAGCAGGTTCTGGCTTATGCCTTCGACGGCATCCGCTACGATTGCGGCAGCAAGCTGGGCTATCTGCAGGCCACGGTGGAATATGCGCTGAAGCACAGCGAAGTCAGCGAGGATTTTGCGGCGTATCTCAAGCAGCGCATGTGCTGAGTCCCGTCTGTTCGGTGGGGCAGTGCTGTTAGCTGGTATGGGGTGGGGGTAAACGGGAGCGCGCTCAATGCGCGTAAATGGCGCCTGCCAGTATCGGCGACAGCGCCGATCCCCGTAGCCAGTCCTCCAGCTTGTCGATCGGCATGGGCCTGCCCATGAAGTAGCCTTGCGAGCAATCGCATCCGAGTATGCCGAGCGTGTCCCAGGCGTCCCGATTTTCCACCCCTTCGGCCGTGACCCTGAGCCCGAGGTTGTGCGCGAGATCGATGGTGGAGCGCACGATCACCGCATCGTTCTCGTTCGCTTCCATATCCATCACAAAGGATTTGTCGATTTTCAGTTCGTCGACTGGCAGGCGCTTGAGATAGGCGAGCGAAGAGTAGCCGGTGCCGAAATCGTCGATGGCGAGTGTCACGCCCATGCGATCGAGTTCGGTGAGTATGCTCAGGCCGTCGCTGGGGTTGGCCATTACGGCGCTTTCGGTGATTTCGAGGGTGAGTTGCTCGGGCGGGATGCCGCTCTCGGCAAGCAGGGCGCGAATATTGGCTGGCAGCGCCATGTCGTGCAGGTTGCGCGCGGAGAGATTGATTGCCATGGTCAGGGCGTAGCCCTGCAGGCGCAGGGCTGCCAGTTGCTGCAATGCGGTCCTGAGCACCCAGTGGGTGAGCGGTCCGATCAGGCCGGCTTCTTCTGCCAGTGGGATGAAGCTGTTAGGCTCGAGGAAACCGCGCTGCGGATGTTGCCAGCGCACCAGCGCTTCGAGCCCGACCACGCGCTGACTGCGATGGTTGATTTGCGGCTGATAGTAAAGGCACAGCTGATTCGACTGGATGGCCTCGCGCAGTTCGCTTTTGAGCGACAGGTCGCTGCGGGTGGTGTGCACCTGGTCTGGCGCATACACGGCATAGCCCTTGTCTGTGCGTTTTGCCACGTACATCGCGATGTCGGCGCAGCGGATCAGGCCGCTGGAATCGGTGCATTGAGAAGGGTAAAGCGAGATGCCGAGGCTCGCGCCCAGGTCGATGCTCTGGTTTTGCCAGTGGAAGGGGTCGTCCAGGGCGGAGAGCACTTTTTCTGCGACGACCTGAACCTCCTGGGGATCCAGATCATGAATGACCACGACATATTCGTCCCCGCCCAGCCGTGCCACGGTGTCCTCGGCGCGAACCGTATTCTTCAGTCGCTGCCCGACTTCCCGCAGCAGTTCATCGCCCACGTTGTGTCCCAAGGTGTCGTTGACTTCCTTGAACCGGTCCAGGTCCATCAGCGCCACCCCGAACGACGCGCCTGTGCGCTTGGCCCGTTCGATTTCGTGTTCGATCCGGTCGTGCAGCAGGGAACGGTTGGCCAAGCCGGTGAGCGGGTCGTACATGGCCTGGATTGCGAGTTGCCTGGCCTGGTGCGTGACCCGACGGCTGACTAAAAAGGCAATCGTGATGCCCATCAGCAGCGCCATCGTGCCCAGCCCTATCATCAGGCCGCGCACGCGGGCATACGAAATTTCTGCATTGCGCACTGCCTCGGCAGTCTGCTGGCGCTGCAGCTCAAGCAGGGCGCCGACCTGTTCGGCAATGGCGCGCTGCCTGGGCATGGCCACGCTGCGGATGCGGTCGAAAATTTCTGTCTGGTCGTCGCTGAAGACAGACATGTCCACCACCGTCTGCACCTTGGGGTAGGCTTCGATGGTCAGCTTGCGGATGAGGTCCAGAATGCGACTTTCTTCCGGATTGAGCGGCATGTGCTCGAGGCGGTCGCGCGCCTGGATATAGAGGATGCCTTGGGAATTGAAGCGCAGAACCTCGGCGTCCTTTTCAAACGGATCGGAGAGAATCGGCAGGGTGTGCATGGAGAGCGCGCGCTCGCGCAGCGCGCTGTGCATCACTGTCGCGAGTTCGGTCTTGACGTTGTTGCTCTGGGCAATGTCCTTCAGGCGCTGGTTGGCTTCGGATACATACCGCAAGCCGATTGCGCTGAGCGCGACCATCAGGGCCAGCACGACGATAAAGCCGATCCCGATGCGGATCCCCATCCCCAGATGCTGAGTGTGCTGCTTCATCGATACAGCCCGTTATACATTTTTGAGTTGGGCGATTAAAAATTCGCTAAACCCATATTACGGCAATGGATTAACGTACTTTAATCCACCGGGAAGGCTGAAATTTGAGGCCGGACCGACGGGTTGCCATGCAGCCAGACCGAGGCCTGCAGCGCATCGTCCGCGGCCATTCCCTGTCCCAGCAGCGCGGCAACCATGCCCGTGAGACGGTCGCCGGACCCGGCCTGGGCGAGCCAGGGGCCGCCGCTGGTGTTGATGGCATAGCGGCCGTCAGGATGGGCGATGACGGTACCGGCACCTTTCAGCGCGACGTGGGCATGGTATTGCGCGCTCAGGCGTTGTGCCGCTTCGATCCGGCTGGCCTGGACGTCGGAACTGCGTGTGCCGAGCAGGCGGGCAGCTTCGCCGGGATGCGGGGTGAGCAGGAGAGGGGGAGTGCGGCGAGCCGCCTGACTGGCCAGTCCGGGATTGTTGGCCAGCAGATTCAGCGCGTCGGCATCCAGCACCAGCGGGCAGGGTGCTGCGAGGGCTGCTTGCAGCAGGGCATGCGCGCGCGGCCCCTGTCCCAGTCCCGGACCGACCACCAGCACGTCGAGATCCGCATTCACCAGACTTTCCGGCACCGCAAACATCAGGCGCGGTTCGCCGTAATCGACGGCGATGCGCTCGTCCAGCACGCCCAGGGTGACGCTGCCCGCGCCCTGCTGCAGGGCGGCGCGTCCTGCGATCAGGCAGGCGCCGACCATGCCGCTGCCGCCGCCGATGATGCCGATATGGCCGAACTGACCCTTGTGGCTGTTGCGCGCCCGCGCGGGCAGGCAATGGCGCTTTTCCAGTTGCGTCAGCGCGATGCCGGGCGTGGCGGGCAGGCTGGCCGGATCGACACCGAGCGTGTCGAGATGCAGTTCGCCGGCGCAGTCGGGCCCGTCGGCAGTGAGGAGGCCAGGCTTGAGAGCGAGATAGGTGAGCGTGTGATCGGCGCGCAGGGCGCACCCGCGTATCCGCCCGCTGTCGCTGTCGAGGCCGCTCGGCACGTCGAGTGCCAGCCTGGGGCAGTCCATGGCGTTCGCCCGTTCGATCCACCGTGCCTCTTCGCCGGTGATGTCGCGCTGCAGCCCCACCCCGAACAGACCGTCGATCACCAGACCGAAGCGCTGCGAGGGCGGAATGTCCGCCAGCAGGATGCCGCCGGTTGTGCGCCAGGCAGACCAGGCTTTCGCAGCATCCGGCGGCAGGCGGGCAGGGTCGGCGCGGCTGACGACCACCACCCGGGATCCCTGGGCCGCGAGCAGACGCGCCGCCACCAGGGCGTCGCCGCCATTGTTGCCGGGGCCGGCCAGAACCACCACCGCCTCGCCGGATTCGCTGGCCAGCATGCCCGCCAGTTCGGCCGCGGCCGCGCCCGCTCTTTCCATCAGCGACGTGGCTGGGTGGGCGGCGGCCCATTGCCGGTCGATTTCCCGGATGTCGGCGGCCATGAACAGCGGCGGCGAGACCAGGTCGCCGAGCGCAAGCGGCATGGGCGCATAGGGGTCGGGGCGATTCGGATGTTCAGGGTCTGCCATGCAAGGGGGCGGCCGGGGCGGCTTGGTAAGCGATGATGACATCTTAATCCCAAGGCTGATGCCGTGCGCTTGGGCGTGCGCACGGCGGTGGACAGTGGTTGGAAATGACCAGCGTCCAGTGATTCAGTGCGGCTTACTTGCTGCCGTTAACGTCGGGCCGGTTTCACGGCGGTCAATACACGAGAGGGTGACATGCGTAGACGTAGCTTTTTGGCGGGACTGACCATTCTTCCCGCACTGCCGCTGGCGGCCCATGCTGCCAAGGGCGACCTGAGCATCGGAATTTACCCGGGCACGGGCAAGGCCGACATCGTGATGGGGGATTTTCGCGCCTATGCGATGCCGTTCGCCCAGGCGCTGGCGGCGGCCCAGGGCGGCAAGCCGAAGCTCACCCTGTTTCGCAGCATCCGAAGCGTCATGGGCTCCTTGAAGGGCGGTCGCCTGGACCTGTATTTCGTTCCGCCTTCAGTCGCGGTTGCCGTGCTCGACCACGATTACTCGCCCATCGCTCGCGTGCGCGACCAGGCGACCGGGGTTCTGGTGCGCCGCAAGGGCGCAATCGTGACGGCTGTGGCGCTGACCGAGAAGGAATCCTGGCTGGATGTGATGGCGCGCCACACGCTCAAGCGCAACAAGATCGACTCGGTGAAGATTTTCAATTTCAAGACGCAGGAAGATGTGGCGCTGGCGATGCAGCGTGATTATGCGCAGGCTGGCAGCCTGCGCAGCAAGCTGGCCGACGAACTGATTGCAAAAGGGGATTACGAACTCTGGCATCCCCTGCCGACCACGCCGGATTTCACGCTGATGGCGAGCAACCGCATGAGTGCAGCCGAGCAGGACGGGCTGGGGGCGGCCGCCGTCGGGCTCAGCACCGACACCATTCAAACCCTGCAAAAAACCATCCACAGCAAGGTCACCGGCTTTGTGATCGACAAGCAGGCCGATTACAAGACCATCAAGCAGGCAATGAACGAAGCCGGGTACTGATTACGCGTCGGCAGTACGCAATCCGGTCCGAGGCTTGCCCCCCAGTCCGGTTGACCTAGACTGCGGAGTATCCATTGGTTGGAGGATTGCTTCATGGATACCCGACATCGCACTCAGGCGGGCGCGCCGCTTGCGCAGTGCGCCGACGAAGACAGCTGCACCGTGTTCAGCTGCGAGATCTGTCTGAAGGAAGTGCCGGCCGACGCAGTCAAAGTGACGGATGCGCAAGACTATGTCCATTATTTCTGCGGCCTTGATTGCCTCGACGCCTGGCAAAAGCAGGCCGGCAATCGCCCACAAGCCGGCCCGGAGAAGCGTCGCGATCGGCTAAAATAGCGCCTTTGCCCGTTCGCAAAGACGCTCATGTCTGCCATCGTTTCCCTTCCCGGCGCTGCCGCGCTGTCCCCGTTTCGTCTCGACAAGATCCGCCGCGAGGCCGCGCAGCAGGGCCTGAACCTGGGCACGCTGGCCGCGCGCCACTGGCATTTCCTGGAAGTGGACGGCGAACTCGACGCCGCGCAGATGCGCCTGGTCGAGCAGGCGCTCGATTACGGTACGCCGACCGCTGCGCCGACTGTCGATGATCCGCTGATCCTGGTCACGCCGCGCCCTGGCACCATTTCGCCGTGGTCATCAAAGGCCTCCGACATCCTGAAAAACTGCGGTCTCGCCGGCTTCCGGCGGATTGAGCGGGGGGTCGCCTTCCACGTGCTGGATGCCGCAGGACTGCCGCTGTCGGGCGAAGCGAAGGCACGCTTGCTGCCGCTCCTGCACGACCGCATGACCGAAGCGGTGATGACGCTGGCCGACGTCGAGCAGCTGTTCCGTCATGTGCCGCCGCGCGAATTGGCCCGTGTCGACGTGCTGGCCGGCGGACGTCCGGCGCTGGACGCGGCCAACCGCGAACTCGGCCTGGCGCTGTCGGACGATGAAGTCGATTACCTGGTGGAGAATTTTGTCCGTATCGGGCGCAATCCCACCGACGTCGAGCTGATGATGTTCGCGCAGGCCAATTCCGAGCATTGCCGCCACAAGATCTTCAACGCCAACTGGGTGATCGACGGCGCCGCGCAGGCCAAATCGCTGTTCGGCATGATCCGCGACACCCACGCTGCGCACCCCGAAGGCACCGTGGTGGCCTATTCGGACAATTCCTCGGTCATCGAGGGCGCGCAGATCGACCGCTTCTACCCGCGCGCCGACGGCAGCTACGCCTACAGCAGCGAACTCACCCACGTGCTGATGAAGGTGGAGACGCACAACCACCCGACCGCGATCTCGCCCTTCCCCGGCGCGGCCACCGGCAGCGGCGGCGAGATCCGCGACGAGGGCGCGACCGGCATCGGCTCCAAGCCCAAGGCCGGCCTGTGCGGGTTTTCGGTGTCCAACCTCAACATTCCCGGCTATGCACAGCCGTGGGAAGCTGGCGCGTATGGCAAGCCCGATCGCATCGTCACCCCGCTCGCGATCATGCAGGAAGGCCCGATCGGCGCGGCAGCATTCAATAACGAATTCGGCCGCCCGAACCTGGCCGGCTATTTCCGCACCTTCGAAGAGACGGTCGCCGGGCAGCGCCGCGGCTACCACAAGCCCATCATGCTGGCGGGTGGTGTAGGCAGCATCCGCGACGACCACGTGCACAAGAAAATGCTGCCGGTCGGCACCTTGCTGATCCAGTTGGGCGGTCCTGGCATGCTGATCGGGCTCGGTGGCGGCGCGGCCTCGTCGATGGATACCGGGGCGAATGCCGCCGATCTCGACTTCGATTCGGTGCAGCGTGGCAACCCCGAGATGGAGCGGCGCGCGCAGGAAGTCATCGACCGCTGCTGGCAACTCGGCGACAAGAACCCGATTCTCTCCATCCACGACGTCGGCGCCGGCGGCCTGTCGAACGCGCTGCCCGAGCTGGTCCACGGCGGCGGCCGCGGCGGCCGCTTCGAGCTGCGCGCCGCGCCGTCGGAGGAATCCGGCATGTCACCGCGCGAAATCTGGTGCAACGAAGCGCAGGAGCGCTACGTGCTGGCGATTCCGCCGGCGCGGCTGGACGAATTCCGCGCGATCTGCGAGCGCGAGCGCTGCCCGTTCGCGGTGCTCGGCGAAGCGACTGACGAGAATCACCTGTTGGTGACCGACAGCCATTTCCACAACGCCCCGGTGGACGTGAGCCTGGATGTGATCCTCGGCAAACCGCCCAAGATGACGCGCGATGTCGCGCATCAGGCCGCCACGCCCGCGCCGCTGGTTCTCGACGGCATCGAGCTGAAGGACGCCGTCTACCGCGTGCTGGCGATGCCGGGCGTGGCGTCGAAAATGTTCCTGATTTCCATCGGCGACCGCACCGTGGGCGGCCTGACCGCGCGCGACCAGTGCGTGGGGCCGTGGCAGATTCCCGTCGCTGACTGCGCGATCACCCTGGCCGGCTACCAGACCACCGAGGGCGAAGTGTTCTCGATCGGCGAGAAGGCGCCGCTGGCGCTGATCAATGCGCCCGCATCGGGTCGCATGGCGATCGTCGAGGCGGTCACCAACATGGCCGCCGCTCGCGTCGAGGGCCTCGCCGAGGTGAAGCTGTCGGCAAACTGGATGGCACCTGCCGGCCACCCCGGCGAGGATGCCGCACTGTTCGACACCGTGGCGGCGGTCTCGAATTACTGCCAGGCACTGGGCATCTCCATCCCGGTCGGCAAAGATTCGATGAGCATGAAAAGCGTGTGGGAGGCCGATGGCGAGAAGAAGGCGGTGACTTCGCCGATCTCGCTGGTGATCTCGGCCTTTGCCGCCACCCCCGACGCGACGATGCAGCTGACGCCACAGCTGCGCCTGGACGCCGGCGACACCGATCTGATCCTGATCGATCTGGGTCTGGGCAGCAACCGTCTCGGCGCATCGAGCTTCGCGCAGGCTTACAAGCAGGTGGGCGACCGCTGCCCGGATGCGCCGGAGCCTGCTGCGCTCGCCGCATTCTTCGACACCATCCAGGCGCTGAACGCGGCGGGCAAGCTGCTGGCCTATCACGACCGTTCCGATGGGGGGCTGTTTGCCGCGCTCGCCGAAATGGCGTTTGCCGGCCATTGCGGGGTGGATCTGGACGTTGACGAATTGTGTCTGGACCAGATCCGCCACGAAGTCGAGGACGAAGGCCTGCCGGAACCCGAGGGGCTGAGCGCGGGGGATGTTTCACAGCGTATTTTCAACGTGTTGTTCAACGAGGAAGCCGGCGCGCTGCTGCAAGTTCGGCGCGGCGACACCCAGGCGGTGATGCAGGCCTTCATGGATGCCGGCCTGCGCGGCGAATTCCATGTGATCGGCCAGCCCAATGCCTGCGACCGCATGCGCTTGCTGCGCGGCGATCAGGTGTTCTTCGACGAGGCGCGCACCGACTTGCAAAGCGCCTGGGCGCGCACCAGCTATGAAATGGCGAAGCTGCGCGACAACCCTGCCTGCGCCGAACAGGAATTCGTCCAGCACGCCGACGCCACCGACCCTGGCCTGCGCTATGCGCCGAGCTTCGATGTCGATACCGACATTGCCGCGCCCTTTATCGCCACCGGCAGACGTCCGCGCGTCGCGGTGCTGCGCGAGCAGGGCGTCAACGGCCAGGTCGAGATGGCGGCGGCGTTCGACGCCGCTGGCTTCGCCGCGGTCGACGTCCACATGAGCGACATCCTGAGCGGCCGCGTCAGCCTCGCCGACTTCACCGGCCTGGCTGCCTGCGGCGGCTTCAGCTACGGCGACGTGCTGGGCGCGGGCGGCGGCTGGGCCAAGTCCATCCTGTTCAACCCGCGCGCCCGCGACGAGTTTTCTGCGTTTTTCCACCGCGCCGACACCTTTGCGCTGGGCGTGTGCAACGGCTGCCAGATGATGAGCCAGTTGCATGACCTGATTCCCGGTGCTGCCGCCTGGCCGCGCTTCGAGCGCAATCTGTCGGAACAGTTCGAGGCGCGCTTTGCGCTGGTGGAGGTGCTGGCTTCGCCGTCGATTTTCTTCGCCGACATGGCCGGCTCGACGATGCCGATCGCAGTGTCGCACGGCGAGGGGCGGGCCGCTTTCCGCGAGTCCGCGCACGCTGCGCAGGCATTGGCCACGCTGCGTTACGTCGACAACCGGGGCGCGCCGACCGAGACCTATCCGGCCAATCCCAACGGCTCGCCGGGCGGCCAGACCGGCTTTACCACCGCGGATGGCCGTTTCAGCATCCTGATGCCGCATCCGGAGCGCGTGTTCCGCGCCGCGCAGCTGTCGTGGCGGCCCGATGGCATGGCCGGCGCGGCCCCGTGGCTGCGGATGTTCGGCAATGCGCGGCGCGCGGTTGGGTGATGCGTGCCGACTATGCGAAAATAGCAGGCTTTGCCGCATTGAAACCCGCTGTGCGGGCTCTCTTGCCATGAATGCACCCGAAAACCTTCTGACGGATGACCACCTGCGCGCGCAGGTCAAACTGCTGGGCACGCTGTTGGGCCAGGTATTGCTGCAGTTTGCCGGCGAAGACGTGTTCGAGACAGTGGAAACCCTGCGCCGCGGTTTCGCCGATTTGCAGCAACAGGAAGACCAGCAGCGCCGCACCGAGCTGATGGCGATGATCGACGCCATGCCCGCCGCCAAGGTGGAGCTGGTGGTGCGTGCCTTCTCCAGCTACTTCAAGCTGGTCAATGTGGCCGAAGAAAGCTTTGCCCACCGCAATCGCCGCCGTTTGCTGTCGCACGGCATGGCGCTGTGGGAGGGCTCGTTCGACCGTACCCTGGGCGAGCTCAGGGAGCAGGGCGTGTCGGTGGGAACGCTGCAGGGCTTGGTCAACCGCCTGCACTACGCGCCGGTGTTCACCGCGCATCCCACCGAATCGCGCCGCCGCGCGGTGATGGAGGGCATGCGCCGGGTATTCCTGATCTGCGACCAGCTCTACAGCCCTACCCTGGGTGTGAGTGACCAGCATGAACTGGAAGCGCAGCTGGCTGCCGAGATCCAGGTGATGTGGCGCACCGACGAGCTGCGCAGCGCCAAGCTGGAAGTGCGCGACGAGGTGAGAAACGGCCTCTATTACGTGCGCGAAAGCCTGTTCGAGGCGGTGCCCAAGGCCTACCACTTTTTCGAGAAAGCGCTGCGCAAACATTACGGCGTGGACGCCGACGGCGTCGCCCCGATCGCCGTACCGAGCTTCATCCGCTTCGGTTCCTGGATCGGCGGCGACCGCGACGGCAATCCCTTCGTGACAGCGGATGTCACCGAGTGGACCGTGCATACGCAGATGCTGGAAGCGCTCAGGGAATACCGCGCGCGCGTGCTGGACCTGCGGCAGACGCTCACCCACAGCAGCGGCTGGTGCACGCCGTCGGCCGCTTTCCTGGAACGGCTGGGCGAATATGAAGCCGAGTACGGCGACCAGGTGTTCCGTGGCACCGCGGTACAGATCTACAGCCGCGAGCCCTACCGCCGCATGGCGGCGATGATGCTGGCGCGGCTGGATGCCAACCTGTCCTACGTCAACCAATGCCTGGCCGACGTGCCGAGCTTCACCTCGCACCTGGCCTACGAGAATGCGACCGCCTTCCTTGACGACCTTTATCTGGTTCGCGATTCGCTGATCAGCCACGGCGACCGCATCGTCGCCATGCAGGATCTGCAGGCGCTGATCCGGCTGGTCGAAAGCTTCGGCTTCCACCTGCTGCAGCTCGACATCCGCCAGGAATCGACGGTGCATACGCGCACGGTTGCGGCAGTGCTGCAGCAGATCGACCCCGATTTCGATTACATGGCCGCGGGCGAAGCCGAACGCCTGCAGCGGCTGGCCGCCTGGGTTGGCCATATCGACCCGATCGGGATCAACGATGCCGCGTTCGACGACGAGGCGCGCGAGGCGCTGGCGGTGTTCCGCCGCATGGCCAAGCTGCAGGCCGAAGTGGGCGATGAGGTATTCGGCGCCTATGTGATTTCGATGACGCACAGCGCTTCGCATGTGATGGAAGTGATGCTGCTGGCGCGGCTGGTCGGCCTGTGCGGCCACAACGGCGGCGACTGGTTCTGCCGCATCCAGGTGGCGCCACTGTTCGAGACGGTGGACGATCTGCAGCGCAGCCAGGCGATACTCGACGAGCTGCTGTCCAACAAGGTATACCGGGCGCTGGTGGCAGCCAATGGCAACCGCCAGGAAGTCATGCTCGGCTATTCGGACTCGTGCAAGGACGGCGGCATTCTGGCGTCGAACTGGAATCTCTATCAGGCGCAGCTTTCCATCATCACGCTGACCCAGCAGTATGGCGTCGAATGCCGTCTGTTCCACGGCCGTGGCGGCACCGTTGGCCGCGGTGGCGGCCCCACCCATGAGGCGATCCTGTCGCAGCCGCCCGGCACCGTGAATGGCGAAATCAAATTTACCGAGCAGGGCGAGATGCTGTATTACAAGTACAGCAATCCCGAGACCGCCAACTACGAAATCGGCATGGGCGTTACCGGCCTGATGAAGGCCAGCGCCACGGTACTGAAAAAGTGCGAGGTGCGCTATCCGCAGGACTATCTCGACTGGATGCGCGATATCGCGGCGGCCGGCGAGACCGCCTACCGCGCGCTGATCGGCATGCCGGGATTCATCGACTATTTTTACGAATGCACGCCGGTCACCGAGATCGGTACGCTCAACATCGGCAGCCGGCCGTCGCATCGCAAGAAGGCGGACCGTTCTCTGGGGTCGATCCGCGCGATCCCCTGGGTGTTCGGCTGGGCGCAATCGCGCCACACGCTGCCCGCCTGGTACGGCATCGGCAGCGCGCTGAAGGGCTTCATCGACAGCCAGTCGGACGGCCTCGCGCACCTGCAGGCGATGTATCGCGAGTGGCCGTTCTTCCGCAGCCTGCTGTCCAACGTGCAGATGGCGCTGACCAAGGCCGACATGGAAATCGCCGAAGAGTACGCACGCCTGTGCGATCACCCGAATACCATGGAAATCTATCGCACGATCGCGGATGAGTTCGCGCATACCGTGGCGGGCGTCAAGCAGGTCGCGCAGATCGAAACGCTGCTGGAAGACAACCCGTCGCTGGCGTTGTCGATTTCGCGGCGCCGCCCTTACATCGACCCGATCAACCACATCCAGGTGCTGATGCTGAAACGTTATCGCACGGACAGCGTGTGGGAATCCGAACAGGACACCTGGCTGACTCCGCTGAAGCGGTCGATCAATGCCATCGCCGCCGGGATGCGCAACACCGGCTGAGTTCGCGAGCGAGGCCATGGCGACCCCTTCCTCAAGTCAGCCGAAACGGCGTGGACTGATTGTTTCCATCGGCCTCAATGTCGTGTTGCTGCTGCTGGCGTGCGGCCTGGTGCTGTATGCCTTCATGCTCAATGTCGATCTGGGTGATATGAAGCGGCGCCTGTCAAAGGAAGTCGAAACCCGCCAGCAGACCGAACGCTATCTGGTCGAGGCGCGCAACCATTTGACCGACAGCCAGCGTGAAATCGAGCAGCTGAAAGCGCAGCTGGCCTACAAGGAAACCGATACCCAGGCGGCCGTTTCCGCCAAGCCTGTGTTGCCCGTGGTGGTCGGGTTTCGTTCGTCGATCCTTGGCAGGGGTCTGGTTGCGGTGATCGAAAACACCAGCGATCGCTACCTGACGGTATTGCTTTCCGTGCGCAGCCCTACGCTGTCGACCGCCAAACGCTTCAAGCTCGAACTGGAGCCGAAATCCAGCACCGATTTCGGTCACATGGAAGGCTGGCAATTTTCATCGGGTGACGAGGTGGGCCTGTTCAACGATGAATTTTCCGGACTGCGGATCAGTGTTCCCTGATCCCGGACGCGGCTTGACCCACAAACAGGGTGGACTATAAAATGAGACCTTAGTGTCCTTATAAAGGAGGGCGGCATGCAGACTCCTACTGCCCTGCTCCAGAAATACAGCGTGCCCGGCCCGCGGTACACGTCCTATCCTACCGCGCCGTATTTCCATACCGGCTTCGGCGAGGCCGACTGGGCCGACGCACTGGCCGCGCCGGCGCCGGATCGCGGGCTTTCGCTGTATGCCCATATCCCGTTCTGCGATTCGCTGTGCTACTATTGCGGCTGCAACATGGTGGCGACGCGCGACTACAGCAAAACCCAACCGTATCTGGTGGCGCTCGAACAGGAGATGGCGCGCACCGCACAGTTGGTGGATTCGAAGCGTGTAGCGCATCAACTGCATTGGGGCGGTGGCACGCCGACCTATCTCAATCCCGACGACATCCGCCGCCTGATGGCGATGATGCGAAAGTACTTCACCCTGGCCCCCGACGCCGAGGTCAGCTGCGAAGTCGACCCGCGCGAACTGACGTTCGAGCATCTGGCGGCGCTGCGCGAGGCCGGCTTCAACCGTCTGTCGTTCGGGGTGCAGGACATGGATCCGGACGTGCAGCAGGCGGTCAACCGTATCCAGTCGGAATTCCTTATCCGGCAGGTGATCGACTGGTCGCGCGAACTGGGCTTTTCCAGCATCAACCTGGATCTGATCGTGGGGCTTCCGAAGCAGACGGTCGAGAGCTTCCGGCGCACCCTGGAGCGGGTTGCGGTGTGGTCGCCCGACCGCCTCGCGGTGTTTTCCTACGCCCATGTGCCGTGGCTGAAAAAGCACCAGAACCTGATCAACGAAGCCGACCTGCCTGATTCGGCCACCCGCTTCGGCCTGCAGCAGGCGGTGAACGAAATGCTGGGTGCGGCGGGCTACGTCAACATCGGCCTCGACCACTTTGCGCGTCCCGACGACGAGCTGGTGCGTGCGCAGCAGAACAAGACGCTGTGGCGAAATTTCCAGGGCTACACCACGCACAAGGACTGCGACATTCTCGCCTTCGGCGTGTCCAGCATCAGCCAGACGGCCGACGTGTACATGCAGAACGACAAGAACCTCAAGCGTTATCAGGATCGTGTCGCCAAGACCGGCCTCGCCGTCGAGCGCGGCTTGAAGCTCACCCGTGACGACTTGATCCGCCGTGACGCGATCACACGCGTGATGTGCGATCTGGAGATCGACTATGCTGCCTTCGGCCGGGAATGGAACATCGCCTTCACCGACTACTTCGCCGACGCGCTTGCCGACCTGCGTCCGCTCGCCGACGACGGGTTGGTGGAGATTGGATCAAGCAGGATCAGCGTTACCCCAAGCGGCCGCCTGTTCCTGCGCAACATCGGCATGTGCTTCGACCGCTACCTGAAAGACGCTGCCAGCGATAAGCCGCGTTATTCGCGTACGGCCTGAGGTCCGCTGGGAGCAACGCCAGAGGATGGCCGTATGCGGCCACTATCTGTTGACAAATCGGCTGCGACTTCGCGATAGTTTGCTTCATAACAAGCGGAGGACGGTGGAAGATGCCTGTTGACGGGATCAGACTCGGCAATCGATCTGCATGGCGCTGAACGGGCGGGCCGACGCCAGTGAGAACCCGCTGCGGCGGATGCGGCAGCGCCTGCTGCTCCCGTTCGCCACCGGCCTGGGCTATTACCTGGGCGCCGTGATCGGCGTGGCGGCTTCGTCCATGTCCGAGGGCATCGCCATCTTCTGGCTGCCGAACGGCATCCTGCTGGCTGCCCTATTGATGGCGCCCCGGCGCGACTGGCCGCTGTATCTGGCCGTGGCCGTACTGGCGGAAATCGCCGCCGACCTGCCCACCTTCGCCCTCGCGCAAGCGCTCGGCTTTGCTGCCGTCAATCTGTTCGAATGCCTGCTGGCCGCTTGGCTGCTACAGCGCGTCGCCCGCCCGTTCAGGCTTGACCGGCTGCGCCATGTTGTCCTGTTCGGGATGGTCCTGGTGTTCGCCAGTGGGCTGGCGGCTCTGCTGGGGGCATCGATCTATTCGCTGAGCGTCCCGACGACCACCTCGTTCTGGACCTTCTGGATGATCTGGTGGCTGGGCGATGGCCTGGGTGTGCTGCTGGTTACGCCGCTCCTGCTGGGCTGGCTGCAGGGCGTACCGCAGCCGTCCGAACGCCGTCGTCTTGAAGCCGTAGCGCTCTTTGCACTGACCCTGGTGCTCACGATCTGGATTTTTTCGCAGCCAGCCCACCTTGGCGACAGCTTTCCCAGAAGGGCCTTCCTGCTGCTGCCGCTGCCCCTTTGGGCAGCCGTCCGCTTCGGGGTGCGGGGCGCGGCCAGTATCGGGCTGCTGATCGCTGCCATTGCCATCACAGCCAGCGTCCATGGGCTGGGCCCCCTGGCGGCGTCCACGTCGGGGATTACGGTTCTGCTGTTGCAGGAGTATCTGGCGGTGCAGGCATTCACCTCCCTCGCTCTGGCCGCGTTGCTGCAGGAATTGCAGGATCGCAATGAACGCCTGCATATTCGCGAACGGGCCATCGAGGCGATCAACGACGGCGTGGTGATCATGGATGCGCGAGCGCCGGGCATGCCCATCGTTTTTGCCAATCCGGCCTTCTTGGCGATGGCGGACCATCCGGCAGACGAAATCCTTGGCCGTCCCCTGTTCCAGAGCGAGGGAACTGGTCAGGCCGGGCATGTTGCCGTGCACGATGCGCTGCGTGAGGGAAAGCCCACCCGCACCCAGCTGCATGCGTTCAGACAGGACGGCACGGAATTCTGGAGCGAGTTACGCACTGCGCCGGTGCGCGACGCGCGCGGTCAGATTACGCACCATGTCGCGATTCAGCATGACGTGACCGAAGTGAAGCGCAGCGAAGCGGAACTACGCGCCACGCACGATGCGCTCGATCGCCTGAACCGCGAGCTCGAAGCACGGGTGGAGGCGCGCACCCAGGAATTGCAATTGGCCAACCAGCGCCTGGAAGAACTCGCCTCGATTGATCCGCTGACCGGCGCCAGCAACCGGCGCTATTTCCTGGAACAGGCCAGGATCGAGATCAGCCGAGCCAAACGGCAGGGGCATGCGCTGTCGGTGATCATGCTGGACATCGATTTCTTCAAGTCGATCAACGACCGCTTTGGCCATGAAATTGGCGACAAGGTGCTGGTGGCGCTTGCCGCCACCATACGCGCTGTCCTGCGTACCGGCGACATTTTTGCCCGCTTGGGGGGCGAGGAATTCATTCTGATGCTGCCGGGCCAGGGTCTGGCCGCTGCGGTCCAGGTGGCCGAGCGCCTGCGCCTGTTGATTGGGGGGATGGCAGTGGCAGAGTGTCCGGTCACTGTCAGTGCCGGTGTGTCCGGTTTGCAAGACGAGTCGGACGAAATCGATAACCTGTTGCGGCGCGCCGATCGGGGACTGTATCTGGCGAAGAACCAGGGCCGTAATCAGGTCTGCATATGGCAGGCTCCGACGCAGGGTGATCCCGGCGAGCGCACCAATGAGGGGGCAGACGGGATTGCCTGAGCGCTAGCAGCAGTCGCTGCCATCCTCACGGTTGGGGCAGCCGTCGGGCCGGCTGCGCGGCGGCAACGGGCAACGGTTGATCTCGTCGGCGCTGCGCTGGAAGTAGCAGGTCAGCATGCTGGACGAGATGCACAGCAGCCAGAACACGAAAAACCCGATGGTGTAGGCGGCGATACGATGCTCGATCAGCGCCTCGCCGCGATACATGATCTCCAGCGGGTCGAACAGGGTGGTGA
>JAKBJA010000155.1 GCA_021836225.1 Pseudomonadota bacterium
TGCGGTCGAGCTGCCCGGCGGCATGCAGGCGGTGAATCTGAAAGTGGCGGAAAAGTATGTCGAAGCCTTCGCCGGTATCGCCAAGACCGGCAACACTCTGATCGTGCCCTCCAACATGGCGGACCTCGGCACCCTGATCGCGGGCGCGATGACGGTAGTGAAGTCTCAGGGCGGGGCGGGGCAGGTCCAACCCTGATGCCGCTTCTTCGCCTTTGGCTGAGCGTTGCCAGCCTTGGCCATTTCAGTCCGGATAACGGCATTCTGCCGATATGCCGTAGGGTTTCGCCTGTTGAATGGCGAATCCCCATCCTGTTTTCAGGGTGATGTCGTCCGGGGGCTGGGTGGCGTATCGGATTCAAGTTTCAGGCTCGTTTTCCGATAAACAGTAGAGCGTAAATACCTGCGCTCTGACCCCGGCACATCCATGACTCGAACACCCACCCTGCTTCTGGCAGTCTTGGCCTGCTTGTTCGTCTCCCTGCCGTCATTCGCGCATCAGGACGAATTGGTCGAGGCCAAGCTGCCATCCGGAAAGGTTGCCAGCGCAGCCTTTCATGGGGGAAATAAAGGCCTGCCTGCGGTGCTCATCCTTCACGGTTTTCTCCAGACACGAACATTTCCCACCATTGTCAGCACGATGGAGGCGCTATCCGAAGCGGACTACACGGTCGTGGTGCCGACGCTTTCGTTGGGGATATCCGGCCGCAACAAGAGCCTGCCATGCGAGGCGGTGCATCTGCATACCCTGGACCAGGACAGGGCAGAAATCGCATTCTGGGTTCGCTGGCTGACCCGGAAAGGCCATTCGCACATCATTCTGGTCGGGCACAGTTTCGGCAATGTGCAGTTGCTTGCCAGCCTGGGCCGCGCCCCTTTACCTGGTGTGAAGCAGTTGCTGATGATCAGTCTTGTCGACGTGGAGGCGAAGCAGAGCGCCCAGCAGAGGGCGCAGCTGGTTCAGGATTTGCGAGATCGCGTGGCGCGCGGGGATCGTTCGCTGGTCGAGGTTGAGTTCGGGCATTGCAAAAAATACGTCAGCCCGCCGGCCGCCCTGCTTTCCTATCTGGAGATCAGCCGGTCCGGCATCCTCGAGTCGCTGGTGAAATCCCCGGTTCCGACATCGGTCATCATGGGGGGCAAGGATGACCGCATGGGATCCGAGTGGGTGGAGAAACTGTCCTCGCGCGGCATATCGGTGCAGACGATTCCGGGGGCCTCGCACTTCTTCGACAGCCAGTACGAGTTTGATTTGCAGGATGCCGTGCTGAAGGCTTTGCCGGGACGCTGACGCATGCGGTTTCCTTCATTGCGAGCGCGGCTTTTAACGCGGCCAATCGCCCAGTATGCGCTGGCGCTCTTTTTCGTGCTGGTGGCGGCGCTGGGCGTGTTGGCGGGTTTCGTTTTTCACGATGTCGGCCGCCTCAAGGAACAGATCACGCAGTCCGACGAACGCCTTGCCCGCCAGGAATTGAGCGAGATGATCGGGCAGTTGAACCGGGAGGCGGAGAATACCGCCCAGGTCCTGATGCAATGGGACGAGGCGCGGCAGCAGATGGAAAACCCGACCTACTATGGCTATTGGCGCAATACGCGTGCGCTTTCAGCCGGCGTGCTGCCCGACACGCTCGATGGGATCGGGCTCTATGATGTCAGGGGACGCAATCTGTCGGATGTGGTCGAGGCAGGGGAAGCCGCCATGCCGACGCAGATCGACACAAAGAACCAGCAGCCTTTCCTGATGCATGAGTACGGGCATGACCATCTGACTTTTTTCATGCCCCTCTACGAGGATGCCGCGCAGACGCATCTCATCGGCTACGCGGGCTTCAAGTACGACTTGCTGCGCCATCTCATGCAGTTGCGCAAGTTCCGCTATCTGGATATCGAGAGCGTGAGGGTTGAGGCTCGGGAGGGAGAACGCATCCCGCTGCCAGGCGTGGTGTCAGCCTTGAAGTTTCGCTCAGTAGCCAATCCGGAAACGCGTGCGCTCGAGGGTCTCATCACTCGATCGTTCTATGAAATCGGCGCTGTCATCGCCGTCATTTCACTGATCGGCTATCTGGCGCTGGTCTCCGTCGTCACCAAACCGCTGCGGCGGCTGTCCGATCACATCGAGGCAATGGGACGGGGCCACGGTGAACCGCTCGGCGAATCCTATCGGGGGATGCTGGCAGTGGCGGAGCTGGAAAAGGTGCGGCAGTCGCTGAACGACTACAAGCAGCAGCTCGACGACATGCACGTCAGTCTGGAGGACAAGAATCAGGAGTTGTGGACGCTGGCGCATCGCGATCCGCTGACCGGTATCTTCAATCGGCGCGCCTTCGACGACGACTGGCGCGCCGGACGCCGTGCGCAGTATGGCGCCCGTGTGAGCGTGGCATTTCTGTTGTTCGATTGCGACCACTTCAAGGCCATCAACGACACCTACGGCCATCAGGTCGGCGACCAGGTATTGCAAGGGCTGGCGCAGTCGCTGTTCGGTGCGCTGAGAACGGGCGATCATCTTTACCGGCTGGGTGGAGACGAATTTGCCACGGTGCTGTATGCAACGGATGTCGAGCGCGCCCGGCAGGTGGCGGAACGCTGTGTCGAGCAGGTGCTGCAACACGACTTTACGGCCTATGGCGTCAAGGAGCCGGTCCGCATCAGCGTGGGCATCGCGCATCTGGATGACGCCGACGACGACGCGCTCAAATTGCTGCACCGCCAGGCCGATCTGGCCATGTATTACGCCAAGCGACCGGGGCAGGGCAAGATCGCGATCTACACGCCTGAGATGGGCGAAGAGGAAGCGCTGGTCTCCAACGCCGAAACCAGTGCTATTTACGAGGCGATGGCCGACCCCGACCGGCTGGAGATGCACTATCAGCCGGTGCTGGCGCTGCCAGCCTCGAAGATCGAATACTACGAGGCGCTGGTACGGATTCGTGGCGAACATGGCCTGATCATGCCGGCCAGCATCTTCCCGGTGGTCGAGTTGCGCGGGCTGGAATGCGAATTCGACCTGGCCGTGCTGGAGCGGGTGCGTCGGGATCTTGAGGCCGGCCGCATCCCTGCGGGGGCGGGGGTGTCGCTCAACGTGTCCGGCCCCGGCATCGTCAATGCCCGCGTCAACGACAAGCTGATGCAATACGCCCCCTTGCTGTCTGCATACAAGCTGGTGCTGGAAGTGACGGAAACCGCGCTGATCACCCAGATCGCCCAGGCCTCGGCCAACCTCAACCGGCTGCGGAAGGAGGGCTTCACCATCGCGCTCGACGATTTCGGCAGCGGTTATTCCTCGCTGCGCTATCTGTCGAGCATGCCGGTGGACCTGGTGAAGTTCGACATTTCCATGGTGCGCAGCCTGGAGGAAACGGGGCGCCAGGCACTGTTCGTCACGGATCTGGCGCGCCTGATCAAGGACGCGGGCTACCAGCTGGTGGCCGAGGGAATCGAGTCCGAGGCCTTGCTGCAAAAGGTGACTGCACTGGGGTTCTCACATGCCCAGGGTCACTACATAGGCCGTCCCGAGCCGCTGACGAGTCTACGAACGGTCAGCTTGCGCGCGGTGAGCTGATGGGCACCACGTCTTCAGCTTGGCAGCATTGACCTCAGCAAACCGGATTGAACGAGGCGTTCAGTGCACGACATCATTGCGATGCCGTAGCCAGATCGCCGTCATTACACTGCTGATAAACAGGCCGAACACCCAGATGATGGTGTGGATGTGCCAGTCGGCGCGCACCATCAGGGCGTAGGCGCCGGTCAGCACCAGGATGCTGATGTTTTCGTTGAAATTCTGCTGGGCGATGGAGTGGCCTGCACCCATCAGGAGATGTCCCCGATGCTGCAGCAGCGCGTTCATCGGCACCACGAAATAGCCCGCAAGCATTCCCGCCAGCAGCAATAGCAGCAGCGCGGGGAACAGGCTTTCCACCCAGATCAGCGCAATCGGCACGAAGCCCAGGATGATGCCGGCGGGCAGCACGCTGATGGCGCGTTGCAGGCGGACAAACTTGCCGGCCAGAATAGAGCCGATGGCGATGCCGAGCGCTGTGGCCGCAGTGAGCTGAGTCGCCTGGTCGAGGCCATATTTAAGGTTGAGCGCAGCCCAAGCGATGATGAGCAGCCGCAGGGTGGCGCCGACGCCCCAGAACAGGGTGGTGACGGCAAGCGATACCTGGCCGAGCGGGTCACGCCACAGGAGTTTGAAGCTGTGCCAGAAGTCATGCAGGATGAACAGCGGCGACTTGCTCGGAAGCTTGTGGTCGATCGGCAGACGCGGGATGAACAGGTTGATGATGGCCGCGCAGAGATACAGGCTGGTGATGGCGACGATGGCAAATTTCGGAGCGATGAGCCGGCTGTCCAGGCCGAGGCTGACCAGAATGCCTTCGGCCAGTTGCGGATTGATGAGCGCCCCGCCGATGATCGCGCCGAGCACGATGGCGGCCACGGTGGTGCCTTCCATCCAGCTGTTGGCGACGACGAGTTTTTCGGGCGGCAGCAATTCAGTGAGGATGCCGTATTTGGCCGGCGAATACATCGCCGCGCCGACACCGACGATGGCATAGGCCAGCAACGGGTGCAGGCCAGCCAGCATGATCAGGCAACCCACGAACTTGACCGTGTTGGCAATCAGCATGACGCGGCCTTTGGGCAGGGCGTCGGCAAACGGCCCCACCAGCGGCGCCAGCACGATGTAGGCCACAACAAAAACCGTCTGCAGCAGCGGAGAAAACCATTCCGGCGCCGAGAAGAACAGCAGCAGGCCGATGGCAGCAAAAAGCAGGGCGTTGTCGGCCAATGCGGACAAGAACTGCGCCAACAGGATGGTGTAAAACGCGCGGTTCACGGGGAGGCCGGATCAGGGTCGGCGGGGGGCCGTATCGGGCTGGCGCCCACGTGCTGACGAAAGCTCAGCGAATACAAGGAGTTGGTGAGGGGATGGTTTCAACACGGGCGGGTTTGTGGTTGAATAAAAATCTTTTTTGACCCAGGGACGGGGATTTATGGCCGACCGCAGACTTCAAGTATTCTACACTGTCGCCAAGCAGCTCAGCTTTACTAAAGCCGCGGATATCCTTTATATGACGCAGCCTGCGGTGACCTTTCAGGTCAAGCAGCTGGAAGAGCATTTCAATACCCGTTTGTTCGAGCGCAGCCACGGCAGGATTTCGATGACGCCCGCGGGTGATCTGGTGCTGGGCTACGCCGAGCGCATCCTGGCGCTGACCGGCGAGATGGAGGCGCGCGTCGGCGAACTGACCGGGCAGGTCACCGGCCCGTTGATGATCGGCGCCTCGACTACCATCGCCGAATATCAGCTGCCGCGCATCCTCGGTGAATTCAAGGAGCGATTCCCGCAGGTGCAGGCGCGGCTGACAGTGGCCAACTCGGAAACCGTGGCGGCAAAAGTGGCCGATCATTCGCTCGATGTCGGTTTGATCGAGGCCCCCTCGCATAATTCCAACCTGACCACGCTGGCCTGCTGCGAGGACGAACTGGTGATGATATGCGCTCCGACCCATGCGCTGGCTTCGCGTTCGAGCGTGAACGCCACCGATATCGCCGAGCAGCCCTATGTGTCACGCGAGCACGGCTCGGGCACGCGCGAGGTGGTGGACGACTTCTTCAAGAGCAACGGCGTCAACCCCGACGACCTGCACATCGAAATGGAACTCGGCAGCCGCGAGGCGATTAAGGGTGCGGTCGAGGCCAACCTGGGTGTCGCCATCATGTCGGCCTCCACCGTCACCAAGGAAATCCAACTCGGCACCCTGGTCGCCGTCCCGCTGACGCCACGGCTGACACGCGAGTTGTCCATGGTCTACGCGCCGGAAAAATTCCGCAGCAAGCTACTCGATGCCTTCATCAGCTTTGTCGAAACCAAGTTTCAGCAGTGCAATGTCGATGTCGTTCCGATGAAGCGTCCCCTCAAGGGGCGCGGCCGCTGATGCGCGATAGCAAGCGCCTGGTATCCATCTTCAGGAGCTTGTCGGAAACCCGGCAGCAGGCCCTGCTCGACTATGCCGAGTTTCTTGCCGGCAAGGAAGGTGCAGAAACTGCAGCGAAGCCTCCCAGCGAACCGCTGCTGATCCCGCGTCCCGAGCAGGAAAACGTGGTCAAGGCGATCCAGCGCCTGATGCAGACCTATCCGATGCTGGAACGCAACCAGATTTTCCATGAGGCCTCCGCACAAATGACTCGCCATCTGGTTCATGGCGTGGCGGCGGTCGAAGCCATCGACGAACTGGAGCGTATTTTTGCGCGCCAGTATCAGCAGCACCTCGATGCGCTGAAAAAAGACCTGCAGTCGTCCTGAATCAGTCGGGCAGTGCGCTCCCGCACTGCCAGCAACTCAAAAAATTCCCTGGATTCACCTCGCCGCACTGCGGGCAGGACTTTTCATCGTGCTGCGGGGCGTTGTGCAATCCGGCCAGGGCCTCGCGCGCTCGCGCTTCCTGCGCGTCGTCGTCGACCCACACCTCGGGCTGGGCCTGCATGAATGGCACTTCGCCCAGCGCGCCAGCGGCGTTGGCGTTTAGGATGTGGGTGGCGATGCCGAGGCTGGACAGCGCATCGGCGGCCAGCTGGGCGTCGAGCAGCGTGGGAGCAATGTGAACCCGTTTCATCGACGGGCAAAAGGTGTCAGGCCTTGCGGCGGACGCGCACGATCAGATCGATGCCTTCGGTCACCATACCGTCCGGCAGCGGTGGCAGGCCTGAAATCTGCACGTGCTCGGCATCGATGTCGGACAGCTTGCCGCTGTCGACCTCGTAGAGATGGTGGTGCGGGCTGGTGTTTGGGTCGAAGAACACCTTGCTGGGGTCGACGATGACCTCGCGTACCAGACCTTTTTCCAGGAACAGCTTGAGCGTGTTGTAGACTGTGGCCTTGGAGGTTTCGGAGTGGCGCGTGTTGACGATCGCCATCACCTGGTCGGCTGACAGGTGCTCCTGCCGCGAAAACAGCGCGTGCGCAATCTCGATCCGCTGGTGGGTCGGATTGATGTCGTGGCTGCGCAGCAGGCCGGCCATGTTGTCACGCGTGTAGTGCATGCGCGTCATGATAAACGTCAATCTGGACTTTGTCTAATATCCGGAATGGGTATGACTGTCATCTGGAGAAGCCCTGCCGGACGCGGTGCAGCGCCAAAAAACGGTACAATCGAGTCTTCCATTTGCCCCAATTTTGAAGCAGGAATCCTGTGGTTACCCTCACCCGCCTCGATAGCGCGCAGCCTGATTTTCAGGCCCGCCTCGCCCGTTTGTTGCAATTCGACGACGCTGCCGATGCGGCGATAGAACAGACGGTGGCCACGATCCTGCACGACGTGAAAACGCGTGGTGACGCCGCAGTGCTCGAATACACCGAGCGATTCGACCGCCTGCCGGCAGCCTCGCTGGCCAGTCTGGAACTCAATGTGGCCCAGCTTCAGGCCGCGCTCGATCATTTGCCGGCCGACACCCGCCAAGCGCTGGAAGCCGCGGCCGAACGCGTGCGCCGTTACCACGCGAAGCAGATCCAGGAATCCTGGACCTATACCGAGGACGACGGCACGGTGCTGGGTCAGAAGATCACCCCGCTCGACCGCGTCGGGCTGTACGTGCCGGGTGGCAAGGCCGCCTATCCCTCGTCGGTGCTGATGAACGCGATCCCGGCCAAGGTGGCGGGCGTCGGCGAGCTCATCATGGTGGTGCCGACCCCGGGCGGCGAGCACAACCAGCTGGTGCTGGCCGCCGCTGCGATCGCCGGCGTCGACCGCGTGTTCACCATCGGTGGCGCGCAGGCCGTGGCGGCGCTCGCCTACGGCACCGAGACCGTGCCGCAGGTCGACAAGATCGTCGGCCCTGGCAACGCTTACGTGGCGGCAGCCAAGCGCCGCGTGTTCGGCACCGTGGGGATCGACATGATCGCCGGTCCGTCCGAGATCCTGGTGATCGCCGACGGCAACACGCCGCCGGAATGGGTGGCGATGGACCTGTTTTCCCAGGCCGAGCACGACGAAATGGCGCAGTCCATCCTGCTGTCGCCCGACGCAGACTATCTCGATGCGGTGGCGGCCGCAGTTGACAATCTGATTGAAGAAATGCCGCGCAGCGAGGTGATCCGCACGTCGCTCACCAACCGCGGTGCGCTGATCAAGACGCGTGACCTCGACGACGCGGCGGCGATTTCCAACACCATCGCGCCGGAACACCTGGAACTCTCGGTGGCCGATCCTGATGCGCTGCTGCCCAAGTTGCGCCACGCCGGCGCCATTTTCATGGGCAAGAACACCTGCGAGGCGCTGGGCGATTACTGCGCCGGGCCGAACCACGTGCTGCCCACGTCGCGCACTGCGCGTTTCTCGTCGCCGCTGGGCGTATACGACTTCCAGAAGCGCAGCAGCCTGATCCACGTGTCGCAGGCCGGCGCACAGACGCTGGGGAGAATTGCCGCGACGCTCGCCTACGGCGAAGGCCTGCAGGCGCACGCGCGTTCCGCCGAATATCGCCTGGTCCATAAATGAGCTGACTATTCCCATGAGTCGCTATTGGAGCGCCGTGGTGCACGGCCTGACGCCCTATGTGCCGGGCGAGCAACCGAAGCTGGCCAACCTGGTCAAGCTCAACACCAACGAGAATCCCTACGGGCCCAGCCCGCGGGTGCTCGACGCCGTGCGCGCCGAGGCCGCCGACACGCTGCGCCTGTATCCCGACCCCAATTCGGATCGCCTGCGCGCAGGCATCGCCGCCTATCACGGCCTAACGGCCGATCAGGTGTTCGTCGGCAATGGCTCGGACGAGGTGCTGGCGCACGCCTTCATGGCGCTGTTGAAGCACGACCAACCCATCCTGTTCCCCGACATCAGCTACAGTTTCTACCCGGTGTATTGCGGCCTGTATGAAATTGCCCACCGCACGATTCCGCTGACGGATTCCTTCGAGATCCGGGTCGACGATTACTTGACCCCCAACGGCGGGGTGATCTTCCCCAACCCCAATGCGCCCACCGGGCGGCTGCTGGCGCTGGCGGAGATCGAGCGCCTGCTGGCCGGCAATCCGGACTCGGTGGTGGTAATCGACGAAGCCTACATCGACTTCGGCGGCGAATCGGCCGTAGGGCTGGTCGCGCGCTACCCGCAGCTGCTGGTCACCCGAACCCTGTCGAAGTCGCACGCGCTGGCCGGCCTGCGCGTCGGCTATGCGATCGGCCAGGCGCATCTGATCGAGGCGCTCAACCGGGTGAAGGACAGCTTCAATTCCTATCCGCTCGACCGCTTTGCCCAGGCCGGCGCGCTGGCGTCGATGGAAGACTGTGTCTATTTCGAGTCCATCTGCGAGAAGGTGGTGGCGACCCGCACCCGGCTGGTGGCTGAAATGGAACAAATCGGCTTCGAAGTCTTGCCGTCCGCTGCCAACTTTATTTTCGCCCGCCACCCGGCGCACGATGGCGCCGAACTGGCCGCGCGCCTGCGCGAACGCAGCATCATCGTGCGGCATTTCAAAAATCCGGCACGCATCGCGCCGTTCCTGCGCATCACCATCGGCACCGATATGCAATGCGATGCGCTCCTCGCCGCGTTGAAAGCCATTGCGGCCTGCTAGAATCCTCTTACAGCCTTATTTCCCGACGCCATGCGCACCGCCCAAGTCACCCGCAACACCCTCGAGACCCAGATCACGGTCAATCTCAACCTTGATGGCACCGGCATTTCCAAGCTTGCCACCGGCGTGCCCTTCCTCGACCACATGCTCGACCAGATTGCGCGTCACGGCCTGATTGACCTCGATATCCAGGCGAAGGGCGACCTGCACATCGATGCGCACCACACGGTGGAAGACACCGGGATCACCTTCGGACAGGCCTTCGCGCAGGCGCTTGGCGACAAGAAGGGCATCCGCCGCTACGGCCACGCCTACGTGCCGCTCGACGAGGCCTTGTCGCGCGTGGTGATCGACCTGTCCGGGCGTCCCGGCTTGGAATACCATGTCGACTATACCCGTGCACGCATCGGCGAATTTGACGTCGACCTGTTCCTCGAGTTTTTCCGCGGCTTCATCAACCATGCCGGGGTGACGCTGCACATCGACAATCTGCGCGGCATCAACGCGCACCATCAGGCCGAGACGATATTCAAGGCTTTCGGCCGTGCGCTGCGCATGGCGGTGGAACCGGATGCGCGCATGGGCGACGTGCTGCCCTCGACCAAGGGTGCGCTGTGAGCGTCGACATCGCCGTCATCGACTACGGCATGGGCAATCTGCGTTCGGTGTCCAAGGCCATCGAACACGTCGCGCCGGCTGCCAGCGTGGTTGTGACATCCGATCCCGCCATCATTGCCGAAGCTGGCCGCGTGGTGTTTCCGGGGCAGGGTGCGGCGCCCGACTGCATGCGTGAAATCGACGCGCGCGGCCTGCGCCAGGTCATCATCGACGCTGCCCACAGCAAGCCTTTCCTCGGCATCTGCATGGGCATGCAGGTGCTGTTCGAGCATAGCGAGGAAGGCGACACCGCCTGTCTCGGCATCCTGCCCGGCACGGTTCAGCTCTTTCCGCACGAGGCGATGGTCGATTCGGACGGCAACAAGCTCAAGGTGCCGCACATGGGCTGGAACAACGTCCACCAGGCGATGCCGCACCCGCTGTGGGTGGGCATCGAGGAAGGCGCGCGTTTCTACTTCGTTCACAGCTATTTCGTGCAGCCGACCTCGCCCGACGTGATCGCGGGGTTCTCGCATTACCCCTTCCCGTTCACCTGCGCGGTGGCAACGGGGAACATTTTTGCAGTCCAGTTTCATCCGGAAAAGAGCCAGAACGATGGTTTGACGCTGCTGGGCAATTTTGTAACGTGGAATCCCGGTGCGAGCGAATCCGCCTGTGATATGTCCGGCGCAGCCTGCGCCTAATTTTTACTCTGTACCACCCTGCTGACTAGCCATGTTAATTATTCCCGCGATCGACCTTAAAGACGGCCACTGCGTGCGCCTGGAACAAGGCGAAATGGACAAGGCCACCGTGTTTTCCGAGGACCCGGCCGCGATGGCCAGGCACTGGAAGGAACTGGGCGCACGCCGCCTGCATCTGGTCGACCTCAACGGCGCCTTTGCCGGCAAGCCGGTCAATGACGAAGCGATCCGCTCCATCGTCGATGCGGTGGGTGACGAGATGCCGGTGCAGCTCGGTGGTGGCATTCGCGATCTCGCCACCATCGAGCGCTACCTCGACGACGGCGTGCGCTACGTCATCATCGGTACCGCCGCGGTGAAGAATCCTGGCTTCTTGCACGAAGCCTGCGATGCCTTCCCCGGCCATGTGATGGTCGGACTCGACGCCAAGGACGGCAAGATTGCCGTCGAGGGCTGGTCCAAGATCACCGGCCACGACGTCATCGACCTGGCCAAGCGCTTCGAAGGCTACGGGGTCGAGGCCATCATCTACACCGACATCGGCCGCGACGGCATGCTGACCGGCGTCAACGTCGATGCCACCCAAAGGCTGGCGCAGGCCTTGTCGATTCCTGTCATCGCCAGCGGCGGTGTCACCAATCTCGACGACGTGCGCGCACTCTCCGCCGTCGCCAAGGACGGCATCATCGGTGCGATCACCGGCCGTGCCATCTATCAGGGCACGCTCGATTTCGCCGAGGCACAGAAGCTTGCCGACGAACTGGCGGGCGGCGTGTTCGGAGTCTGATTTGACTGGATAACCATGTTGGCAAAGCGCATCATTCCCTGTCTCGACGTCACCCATGGCCGCGTGGTCAAGGGCGTCAATTTCGTCGAACTGAAGGACGCCGGCGATCCGGTGGAAATCGCACGCCGTTACAACGAGGCGGGCGCCGATGAGCTGACCTTTCTCGACATCACCGCGTCCTCTGACGACCGCGACTTGATCCTGCACATCATCGAAGCGGTGGCGGCCGAAGTATTCATCCCGCTCACGGTGGGGGGCGGCGTGCGCGAAGTGGGCGACGTGCAGCGCCTGCTCAACGCCGGCGCTGACAAGGTCAGCATCAACACGTCGGCGGTGATGAACCCGCAGCTGGTGAAGGATGCCTCCGACCGCTATGGCAGCCAGTGCATCGTGGTGGCCATCGACGCCAAGCGGGTCGGCGACCGTTGGGAGGTCTTCACCCACGGCGGCCGCAAGGCGACCGGGCTGGACGCGATCGAGTGGGCGAAGAAAATGGAAAGCCTGGGCGCGGGCGAACTGCTGCTCACCTCGATGGACCGCGACGGCACCAAAAGCGGCTTTGATCTGGAGCTGACCCGCGCGATTTCCGACGCAGTCGACATCCCCATCATCGCCAGCGGCGGCGTCGGCAACCTGCAGCATCTGGTGGATGGCGTGAAGGAAGGCCGCGCCGATGCGGTGCTGGCGGCGAGCATTTTCCATTTCGGCGAATATGGCATCGACGAAGCGAAAAAATACATGAAGCAGCACGGTATCGAGGTGCGCCTGTGAGCGACTGGCTCGACGTCGTCAAATGGGATGCGCAGGGCCTTGTTCCCGCGATTGCGCAGGATGCTGTTACGGGCGAAATCCTGATGGTGGCGTGGATGAACCGTGAGGCGCTGGAAGAAACCGTGCGCACCAGGCGCGGTGTGTACTTTTCGCGTTCACGCGGCAAACTCTGGCGCAAGGGCGAGGAATCCGGCCATGTGCAGAATGTCAGCGAAATCCGCCTCGACTGCGACAACGACGTAGTGTTGATCAGGATAGAACAGGTGGGTGGCATTGCCTGCCACACCGGTCGACGCTCGTGCTTCTTCCAGAAGCTGGAAGACGGTCACTGGGTGACGACCGCCCCGGTGCTGAAAAATCCCGACGAGATCTATCACAAATGAGCGACATCCTCGATCGTATTGCTGAAACGCTGGAAGCGCGCAAGCAGGCATCGCCCGACAGCTCCTACGTGGCCAGGCTCTATGCCAAGGGTACCGACGCCATCCTGAAAAAGATCGGCGAGGAAGCGACCGAGACTGTCATGGCGACCAAAGATGACCAGCCCGAAAAGATCATCTACGAAGTCGCCGATTTGTGGTTTCATACCCTGGTGCTGCTGGCGCACAAGGGGCTGAAGCCGGCCGACGTGCTGAACGAGTTGGCGCGTCGCGAGGGCCTGTCCGGTTTGGTGGAAAAAGCGAATCGACATGAGTGACTGCATTTTTTGCAAAATCGTTGCAGGCAACATTCCGTCCAGCAAGGTGTACGAGGACGACGAGGTGCTGGCGTTTCACGATATCCACCCCTTTGCGCGGGTGCATTTCCTGATTATTCCGAAAAGGCACGTCGCGACGCTGGTCGATTGCACCCCGGAGCATGAGGGGCTGCTGGGCAGGATGCTGTTGCTGGCGCCGCGCCTGGCGAAGGAGCAGGGGCTCGGGGTTGGGTTCAAGACGCTGATCAACACCGGGCGCGGCGGCGGCCAGGAAGTGTTCCATATTCACGTTCACGTATTTGGCGGGGGCGATCCCGTCAAGCGCAGTTAAACCAAAAGGAGAAACACCATGGGTAGCTTCAGCATCTGGCATTGGCTGATCGTTCTGGTCGTCGTGCTGCTGATTTTCGGCACCAAGAAGCTTCGCAACATCGGCAGCGACCTGGGCGGCGCGGTCAAGGGCTTCAAGGAAGGCATGAAGGAGGACGCGCCCAAGATCGGTGAAAAAACCGACGAGGCCGGCCGCACCATCGACGCCGAGGTCAAGGACAAACAGCAAAGTTAAGCGTCAAGTAACAGGATGCAGGTTGCAAGGGGTCTCCTTGCGGCTTGCCACCTGGATCTTGCACCTGAACCATGTTCGATATCGGTTTCACTGAACTTCTTGTCATCGGCGTGGTTGCGCTGATCGTCATCGGTCCTGAGCGTCTGCCCAAGGTTGCGCGCACGGCCGGTCATCTGTATGGCCGCATGCAGCGCTATGTATCGTCCGTGAAATCGGATATCAGCCATGAAATTCAGCTGGATGAAATGCGCCGAGTCGGACAGAGCTTCAAGGAGTCGGTCGAGTCGGTTGCAACCGATGTGCAGCAGCAGGCGACTGTAGTCGACGACTATTTGCGCAACGAGGCGAGCAACGTCAACAAGGTGGTGGAGGCGATGGCGGTAACCGAGGGCGAGCGCCCGGTCATCCAGTCCGCGATGAAACAGATCGAGGCGGAAGCCACGCCGCAGCAGAGCCTGCCGCTCGATGAGCCCGACCAGAACGCCGTGACCCGCACGCCGTCTGCCGTGGTGGAAAAGGCACGTGGCGCAGCCGCCGGAAATACCCATGAGTGACACCGAAGACACCTTTATCTCGCATCTCATTGAAATGCGTGATCGTCTACTGCGTGCGGTGATCGCGGTGGTGATTATTTTTATTGCCCTGTTTCCGTGGGCACAGGATCTTTACGCCTTGCTGGCCAAGCCCCTGTTAGCGGCCTTGCCCCAGGGCGGGCAGATGATCGCCACCGAGGTCACGACCCCATTTTTCGTGCCGATCAAGGTCACCCTGATGACCGCCTTCCTGCTGGCCATGCCGTGGGTGTTCTATCAGGCCTGGGCGTTTGTCGCGCCGGGTCTTTACCAGCACGAAAAGCGCCTCGGCGTGCCGCTGGTGATCGCCAGCGTGATTCTGTTCCTGCTGGGAATGGCGTTCGCCTATTTCCTGGTGTTTCCGGTGGTATTCGGCTTCATCGTCGGCGTGGCACCCGAAGGCGTGGCGGTGATGACCGACATCGGCAAATACCTCGATTTCGTGATGACCCTGTTCATGGCTTTCGGCATCACCTTCGAGGTCCCGGTCGCCGTGGTGCTGCTGGTCAAGATGGGCATGGTGTCGATCGCCAAGCTGCGCGAGATCCGGCCCTACGTCATCGTCGGCGCATTCGTCATCGGCGCGATATTTACCCCGCCTGACATCATCTCGCAGTTCATGCTCGCCATCCCGCTGTGGATCCTGTACGAACTGGGCATCATCGTTGCCGCACTGATCACCAAGCCCAAGCCGGAATCCGACACGGATTACACGCCCATGTCCGAGTCCGAGATGGATGCAGAATTCGACCGTATCGAATCCGGCCAGATCGAGCCCGACCGGCGTGACCCTCAATAACGCACCTTGATGGTGCACGCTGTGACGTTATGCACTTGTATGGTGCTGTCAGTGTCCTGCAAAAAACAAATATGTTTTGTAAAACATATGCTTAAGTAGTTGGAAAGCTTCTTGCTTATTTAAAGCCGGCGTTCAATCAGGAGTCGGCGGTATGGAAGCGTTGAAATCAGGGAGTGATGTGTTGTTCGTGTTGCTGGGCGGCATCATGGTACTGGCCATGCATGCTGGTTTTGCCTTTCTCGAGCTCGGCACGGTGCGCAAGAAGAATCAGGTCAATGCCCTGGTCAAGATCCTCACCGATTTCTCGGTTTCCACGATTGCCTATTTCTTCATCGGCTACAGCGTGGCCTACGGGGTCAGTTTCTTTTCCAGTGCCGAGGTGCTGTCGGCCAAGAATGGCTACGACCTGGTCAAGTTCTTTTTCCTGCTGACCTTCGCGGCGGCGATTCCGGCCATCGTCTCGGGCGGTATTGCCGAGCGCGCGCGCTTCAACCCGCAACTGGCGGCGACCTTCGCGCTGGTTGGGCTGGTTTATCCCTTCTATGAAGGCATCGTCTGGAACGGCAACTACGGCATCCAGGACTGGCTGGAAGCCATGACTGGCGCCCGCTTCCACGACTTTGCCGGCTCGGTGGTGGTGCATGCGGTGGGCGGCTGGATTGCCTTGCCCGCGGTGCTGCTCCTCGGCGCGCGCCGCGGTCGTTATACCAAGGACGGCATGATCTCGGCACATCCGCCGTCCAATATTCCCTTTCTGGCGCTCGGCGCCTGGATTCTGACGGTGGGCTGGTTCGGCTTCAATGTGATGTCGGCGCAACTGATCGAGGCGGTATCGGGGCTGGTGGCGGTGAATTCCTTGATGGCGATGGTGGGCGGTACGCTGGCCGCACTGGTGATCGGCCGCAATGACCCGGGCTTCATCCACAACGGTCCGCTCGCAGGCCTGGTGGCGGTGTGCGCCGGCTCGGACCTGATGCACCCGCTTGGTGCGCTCGCCACCGGCGCGATTGCCGGCGCGCTGTTCGTGGGGATGTTCATGGTGACTCAGAACAAGTGGAAGATCGATGACGTGCTCGGCGTGTGGCCATTGCACGGCTTGTGCGGGGCGTGGGGCGGCATCGCTGCCGGCATCTTTGGTTCCCGGGCCCTTGGCGGCATCGGCGGCGTCAGCCTGGTGGCGCAGCTGATCGGCACCCTCGGCGGTATTGCAGTCGCCACCCTCGGCAGCTTGCTGGTGTATGGGGGGGTGAAGAAACTGGTGGGGTTGCGGCTTGATCCTGAAGCCGAATTCACCGGTGCGGACCTCAGTATCCACAAGGTGTCGGCAACGGCCGAGCGCGAGACCAACTGGTAGCCGGCCTAGTTTTTCTTTTGTTGCCGCAGGTATCTGCGGCGTTCGCTGCTCAGCTGTTCGAGTTGCCGGTCGATTTGCACCACGTCGGGATGCTGCGTGGTGTATTCCAGCAGCAGCTCGGTGCGCTTGATGCGCAATTCAACCTGCTTTTTGTCGAGGCCTTTGAGATAGGGGTCAGACGATTCATCGAAGGGCTTTTTTCCCGGGGGCTCGGTTGCGGCGGGCCCAGTCCGAGAGGGGGGCTCTGAAGCCTGGCCTGCATTCAATTCCGAGGCGCCATCCTGCGAGGCACTGACGCCTGGAGACTGCGGAACAGGCACATCCTTGGGCTCAGGGGACAGGAAGTACTCGATGACGATGATGCCCACCCCGATCAACAAAAACACGGCGATTGGCGTGCCAAACGCCAGCGCAGGCAGCAGACGGGGGACGCGGTTGGAAGGCGGGGGCGCAGGGATGGGTTGTGTGGCCGGGCGCAGCGCATGGAGAGCGTTGACCAGCGCGCGGGCATCGGGCCGTGCTTCCGGATTCTTGTCCAGCATGCGTGCAAGCAGGCTGGCCAGTTCGACGGGTAAACGGGGGCTCAGCGATGTGGCGGGTACCGGTGTTTCGTGGATCACGCGGTACACAATGGCTGGCAGACTGTCGCCGTCGAATGCGTAGTGTCCCGTGAGCATTTCGTACAACACGGCGCCGAGCGAAAAAATATCCGAGCGTCCGTCAATCTCGCGTCCCATGGCCTGTTCCGGCGACATATAGCGCGGCGACCCGAGCATTTGCCCGGTCTGGGTGTGGTCGCTATTGGCGAGATGGGCGATGCCGAAATCGGTCAGTTTGACGCGCCCGCGCTGGCCTGTGACGACGACGTTGGCGGGTTTGATATCGCGGTGGATGACGCCGTGCTCGTGTGCAAACGCCAGGGCTTCGGCCATCTGCATGGCAGTGTCGAGCGCCAGAGCGAGTGGTATCGGGCCCTTGTTCATGACGTCGCGCAGCGTCGTGCCGGGAAGATGTTCCATGGCGATGTAGGCGAGTCCGTCGGCTTCGCCCACGTCGTAGATGGTCACGATGTTGGGGTGCGACAGCCGGCCGGCGCTCTGCGCCTCGCGCAGAAAACGTGACTCCGCGTCCGCGCCTTCCTGCCGCAACTGCGAGAGAGACACCGTCTTGATGGCCACTGTGCGCTCGATCAGCGGGTCGCGTGCCCGGTAAACGGTGCCCATCGCGCCCTGGCCGATTTCATCGAGGATTTCGTAGCGGCCGATTTTCATGGCGCCACGTTCCATGGCAGGGCGGACGTCAGGTTTGGCATTCCACAATCTGGCCACGTATCGCGCGGCTGTCCGCACCCATCAGATACAGATACCACGGTATCAGGTCATCCGCGCTGGGCACGCTTTCTGGGGCAAGCCCGGGATGGGTACGTGAACGCAAGGTGGTTGCGACGGGGCCGGGAATCAGAGTATTGATGCGCAGATTTTCGTCTGCGCTGAGTTCCTCGGTCCAGATACGGGTCAGGGTTTCCAGCCCCGACTTGGCCACCGCATAGCCGCCCCAATACGCGCCGGGTTGATGGCCATGGGTCTCGCCGGTGAAGATCACTGACGCGTCCGGCGCCTGTTTCAGCATGGGCAGGCAGGCGCGGGTCAGCGCAAACGGCGCAATCAGGTTGACTTGCATCAGGGTCTGCCACTGTTCCAGGGTTTGCAGATGAAGCGGTGTCAGGCTGTAAAACTGGTGCGCGCTGTGCAGCAATCCATCGAGACGCTTCAGGTGATGCGCGACAGTGTTGGCCAGTGTTTCCAGACTGCGGTCGTCGGCGGTGGCGAGGTCGTAGGGAAACATCGCCGGCTCGGGGCCACCGGCGGCCAGGATTTCGTCGTAGACCGCTTCGAGTTTGGCTTCGTTGCGGGCCAGGAGGGCGACGGTGGCGCCGTGGCGCGCAAACGCCAGGCTGGCGGCACGACCGAGACCCGAACTGGCGCCGGTGACGAGGATGACGCGGCCTGCTAGCAGGTCAGGGCGGGGGGAATAGTTTTTCATAGCTGTTCGAGTAAAGCGCCGGCCGATTGTACTCCGCTCTGTGTTGCACTTTCGAGTGTGGCGGGGTAGGGGCCGGCGGTGTAATCGCCCGCGAGGAAAATGCGCGGGTGCGCGGTGCGTACCGCGGGGCGGGACATCGTGGGCACGCAGGCGTAGGTCGCCTGTTTCTCGACGATGCGTTTGCGCCAGCGTGCCGGCCCAGGCTGGACAACGCGTTGCAACTGGGCTTCGGCCTCGTCCAGCCAGCCCTCGGACAGATATGTTGCGGCACTGGCAACAAAGGCCAGCAGCCCAGGCTGACCGTGGCTTTGGCCTCGGTCGAACACGAACTGTGCGGGACCATTCGCCAGCGCGAACAGCGGCTTGCTCAATCGAAAGGCCGGGTCGTATTGCACGTAGCCGGTCGCAATCGGTTGGTACTGGTAGGCCGTAACGTCTCGCACCGCCAGTTCGAGTTGGGGAATCGGCGCAGCCAAGGTCGCCAGATGCTGTGGTGCGACGGCAAGGATGACATGGCTGTAGATGGCCGGCGCGTCGCGCGTGCCGAGCGTGACGCCAGCCGATGTCGCTTCGAGGCTGCTCACCCGGCTGGACAGACGCACTTCGCCGCCGAGTTCGACCACGCGGTCAGCAGCGGGCGCAGGGAATAGTGCCGTCAGGTCGCGACGCGGCAGCAACAGGTCGCTGTGCTGATTGCGCCCACCGAATGCGGCGCGGATCACGTTGCGGAAAACCCGGGCACTGGCGATTTCCGGTGGCGTGTTGAGGGCGGATATGCACAGCGGATGCCACAGCAGGCGGTTCAGTTTCTCGGGCTGGCTGCGGGTGAGCTGGCTGACACGTTGATGATCCGGCGTTTCCGCATTGTTCAGCAACCGATGTACCCAGCGTGCGGCAGCCACTTTCTCGTGCCAGCTCAGTCCCTGGGCACCGAGCAGCCCTGCCAGCAAATGCAGCGGGGCCGGCAGGTGCGGGCAGGCGAGACTGAAATCCGGCGGCTGATCGAGGGTAAGGGGCAGACGCCACAAGCCATCGCGTGTTGCGGCAGGATGCAGGCGATCGATCAGTTGCAGCGTCTGTTCGTAGGCGCCGAGCAGTATGTGTTGACCGTTGTCGAGCAACTGGCCTTCGAGATCGACCGCGCGTGCGCGTCCGCCGAGCATGCGACTGGCCTCGTGGAGGGTAACGCTCACCCCGGCTTCGGCCAGCGTCAGCGCAGCGGCGCAGCCGGCCCAGCCACCGCCGACGACTGCCACACTCGGGTTCATGGGAACAGCCAGGTCTTGCTGGCCAGCCACAGCTTGCGCAATGGCGTGAGCGCCACACGCGCGCGCAAGACTGGAAATCCGGCGCTGCGGATTTCGTCCAGCAGGGTGCGGTAGATCACCGCCATCACCAGCCCGGGCCGTTGCACACGGCGCGCACGGGTGGGCAGGGCGGCAAGAGCGCTTTCGTAGTGCGCGACGGCGCGCTCGAACTGGAACTGCATCAGCGCCTGAAATTCGGGCGTGTCCAGGCCATTCAGAATGTCGGCCTCGCGTACACCGAAGCGTGCCAGTTCATCCTGCGGCAGATAAATGCGTCCGCGCCGCGCGTCTTCGCCGACATCGCGGATGATGTTGGTGAGCTGAAACGCGAGACCCAATTCGTGTGCATAGCGGCGGATATCGCGATCGTTGTCGTTGCGCGGCCCACCGAAAATCGCTGCCGCCACTTCGCCGACCACACCGGCGACACGATGGCAATAGAGATGGAGCGACTTGAAATCCGGGTAGCGCATATGGTCGAGGTCCATCGCCATGCCGTCGACGATTTCGAGCAGCAAGGCAGGCGGAATGGCACGCCCCTGTGGCGTGTCGGCGAGGGCGCGGGTGGCAGGGTGCTGCGGCTCGCCTGCGGCGAAGCGGCCGATTTCGGCGCGCCACCAGTCGAGCTTGGCTTCGGCCACCTGGCGCTCGTGGCATTCGTCCACCACATCGTCGAGTTCGCGGCACAGCGCGTAGAACGCGGTGATCGCACGCCGCGCGTCCTGCGGCAGGAAGACGAAGCTGTAATAGAAGCTGGAGCCGCTGGCGGCGGCGCGTTCCTGGCAGTACTGGTGAGCGTCCATGGTCAGCGGAGACCGCGCGCGAGCATCACGATCCAGTCCCTTTTGGTCAGTACCGGGCGGTTGTGGAAGACGCAGCCGGGATCGGCGTGCAGCTTGCGCAGGATGGTTTCGCCGCCGAGGAGGGTGACGCGCAGCTCAAGGCCGATGCGCCCCTTGAGTTTGCGGCCGAGCGGCGCGCCGGCCTGCAGCAGCTTGCGTGCGCGTTCGATCTGTTTGTGCATCATCATGTGCCACAAGCCGCGCGTGTCGCCCTTGGCAATCTGCGTTTCGTTGACGTGATGCGCGGCCAGTTCGTCCTGCGGCAGATAGATGCGGTTCTTTTGGTAGTCGACCGCGATGTCCTGCAGGAAGTTGATCAGTTGCAGACTGCTGCAGATGGCGTCGGAGTAGGCCAGGTGCCGCGGATCGTGGTCGCCGTAGAGGTGCAGCATCAGGCGTCCCACCGGGTTGGCCGAACGGCGGCAGTAGTCCATGACTTCACCGAAGCTGGCGTAGCGCTTTTTTTCCACGTCCTGCGTGAAAGCCGAGAGCAGATCGCGAAACGGGGCGAGCGGGATGGCGTGCGCTCGGATCGCTTCTGCCAGCGGACCGAACACCGGATCGGTCGGCGTCTCGCCGCGTTCGATGCGGTCCAGTTCGGCGTGATAGACCGCCAGCTGGGCCAGCCGAACCTCAGGAGGCGCATCGCCTTCGTCGGCGATGTCATCCGCGTTGCGGGCAAACCGGTAAATGGCCTCGACCGGCCGGCGCAGCCGTTTGGGCAGCAGCCAGGACGCAACGGGAAAGTTTTCGTAGTGATCGACCGGCACCGGCAACAAAAAACGGAATGGGAATAATGACTTAGGCGGGATGCCGGGTGGGCTTGGGTGACAGCATCACATTGATTATATTACACTAATCGGTCGATAGTTTTGCGGCCACGCCGCGAGAGTGGCGGAATTGGTAGACGCACTGGATTTAGGTTCCAGCGCCGCAAGGCGTGGGGGTTCGAGTCCCCCCTTTCGCACCATCGGTTTTTTGCCTTACACCCATCCTCAAATCAGCCAGGAAGTATTTTGATGCAAGCAAATCTTGAAGTTCTCGAAGGACTGGTCCGGCGCCTGGACATCAGCGTGCCCATGGATCAACTGGAATCCGAAGTGCAGAGCCGCCTCAAGCGCCTGGCACGCAACGTCAAGATGGATGGCTTCCGTCCTGGCAAGGCGCCCTTGAGCGCGGTGGCCCGCCAGCATGGCGCCGGCGTCCGCCAGGAAGTGCTCGGAGAAACCCTGCAATCCCGTTTTGGCGAGGCCGTGCAGGCCCATCAACTGAAGATCGCCGGTTATCCGCGCTTCGAGCCGAAAGCAGGACAGGCGGCTGCTACGGAAATGACTTTCAGCGCCAGCTTTGAAGTCTATCCTGAAGTGAAGATCGACGACCTGAGCACGGGCAAGATCAGCCGTCCGGTGGTGAACCTCGGCGATGCCGAAGTGGGGAAAACGCTGGAAGTGCTGCAGAAACAGCGCCGGACCTTCGAATCCACCGATCGGGCCGCAGCCGAGGGCGATCTGGTCAAGTTCGATTATCAGGGCACGGTCGATGGCGCGGCGTTTGAAGGCGGCAGGGGAGAAGACTTCGCTGCAGTGATCGGTGAAGGCCGCTTGCTGAAGGACTTCGAACAGAACCTGACCGGACTCAAGGCAGGGGACAGCAAGGGATTCGACCTGACCTTCCCGGCCGACTATGCCGCCAAGGAACTCGCCGGCAAGGCGGCGCACTTCGAGGTGCAGGTGAAGGACGTGCAGGCGCCGGGGCTGCCGGCGGTCGATGCGGAATTTGCCAAGGCGCTGGGAGTCGAAGACGGCGACGTGGAGAAGCTCAAGGCCGAGGTGAAGTCCAACCTGGAGCGCGAAGTGAAGCGTCGCGTGCAGTCGAAGCTGAAAGAGCAGGCGATGGAACTGCTGCTGCAGAAGAGCACGCTGGAACTGCCGCAGAGCCTGGTGGCGATGGAAACCGAACGTCTGATGAAAATGACGGAAGCGGATATGCAGTCGCGTGGGGTTCAGACCATGAAGCTTTCGGCCGATATGTTTACTGGGCAGGCCGAACGCCGCGTCCGTCTTGGACTGATCCTGGCCGAGATCGTGCAGGCGCACAAACTGGTGGCCCAGCCCGATCAGATTCGCAGCCTGATCCAGGAGCAGGCGCAGAGCTACGAGGAGCCTGAACAAGTGGTGCAGTGGTACTACCAGAGTCCGGAACGGATGCACGAGATCGAGTCCCTGGCGCTGGAAGAGAATGTGGTAGCATGGGTTGCAGGTCAGGCCCAAGTGGAAGACGTGACAACTCCTTTTGAAGAATTGATGGGACGTGCCTGATGCACATTGATTTTGAACGAAATTCCTTCGAGCCCCAGGGTCTGGGGCTGGTCCCTATGGTCGTCGAGCAGAGCGGCCGTGGCGAGCGCGCCTACGACATCTATTCGCGCCTGCTCAAGGAACGGGTCATTTTCCTGGTGGGACCGGTGAACGACGCGACAGCCAACCTGGTGGTCGCGCAAATGCTGTTCCTTGAGTCGGAAAACCCCGACAAGGACATCTATTTCTACATCAACTCGCCTGGCGGCTCGGTGTCGGCCGGTCTGGCAATCTACGACACCATGCAGTTCATCAAGCCGGACGTGTCCACCCTGTGCATCGGCCAGGCGGCCAGCATGGGCGCGTTCCTGCTGACTGCAGGCGCCAAGGGCAAGCGCTACTGCCTGCCGAACTCGCGCGTGATGATCCACCAGCCGCTTGGCGGCTTTCAGGGGCAGGCGTCGGATATCGAAATCCACGCCAAGGAAATCCTGTATTTGAAAGCGCGTCTCAACGATATGCTGGCGAAGCACACCGGGAAGACGCTGGAGGAGATTGATCGCGATACCGATCGCGACAACTTCATGAGCGCGGACGAATCGGTGAACTACGGACTGGTCGACAAGGTGTTGACCAGCCGCATCGAGGCATCAGGCAATTAAGCAAGGAACTGGCATGGCGGACAAAGGCTCGAGCGACAAACTTCTTTACTGCTCCTTCTGCGGCAAGAGCCAGCACGAGGTGCGCAAGCTGATTGCCGGGCCGTCGGTATTCATCTGCGATGAATGCGTCGAACTGTGCAACGACATCATCCGCGAGGAAATCCAGCAGGCCGACAGCCAGAAGGGATCGGGCTCCGATCTGCCGACCCCGCACGAAATCAGCGATATCCTCGACCAGTATGTAATCGGCCAGAGCCAGGCCAAGAAAGCGCTGGCAGTCGCCGTCTACAACCACTACAAGCGTTTGCGCAGCAACGCCGGGACCGGAGACGTCGAACTGGCCAAGAGCAACATCCTGCTGATCGGTCCGACCGGCTCGGGCAAGACCCTGCTGGCGCAGACGCTGGCGCGTCTGCTGAATGTACCCTTCGTGATCGCCGACGCCACCACGCTGACCGAAGCCGGCTACGTCGGCGAGGACGTCGAGAACATCATCCAGAAGCTGCTGCAAAAGTGCGACTATGATGTCGACAAGGCCAAGCAGGGCATTGTTTACATTGACGAAATCGACAAGATCTCGCGCAAGGCCGACAACCCGTCGATCACCCGCGACGTGTCGGGCGAAGGCGTACAGCAGGCGCTGCTGAAATTGATCGA
>JAKBJA010000135.1 GCA_021836225.1 Pseudomonadota bacterium
CCTCGGCGGTCGCTTCCAGGGTAGCGCGGAAAGCGGCCACCAGATCGTGCGGCAGGCGGGTGATGAAGCCGACGGTATCCGACAGCACCACTTCGCCGCTCGCCGGCTCGCCGCCGGCTGATTCAGCTAGGCGCGGCAGGTAGATCTTGCGCGTGGTGGTGTCGAGCGTGGCAAACAACTGGTCGGCCGCATAGGCACCCGCGCGCGTCAGCGCATTGAACAGGGTGGATTTACCTGCGTTGGTGTAGCCCACCAGCGCCACCGACAGCACGTGTTGGCGCGATCTCGACCGCCGCTGGGTGCGGCGCTGCTTGCCCAGCTTGGAAAGCCGCTCGCGCAGCGCCTTGACCCGCACGCCGATCAGGCGGCGGTCGGTTTCCAACTGCTTCTCCCCGGGGCCGCGCATGCCGACGCCGCCACGCTGGCGTTCGAGGTGGGTCCAGCCGCGCACCAGGCGGGTCGACAAATGCTGCAACTGGGCCAGTTCCACCTGCAGCTTGCCTTCCGCGCTCTGGGCGCGGCGGGCGAAGATATCGAGGATCAGGCTGACGCGGTCGATCACCCGGCAGTGCAGGCGACGCTCCAGGTTGCGTTCCTGCGCGGGCGACAGCTCGTGGTTGAAAATGACGACATCGGCCTCCGTGGCCCCGACCAGCGCCGCGATTTCATCCGCCTTGCCGCTGCCGACGAACAGCGCGGCATCCGGGCGGCTGCGCTTGCCCTGCACCTCGCCAAGGATATCGAGCCCGGCACCCGACGCCAGCAGGCGCAATTCGGCCACGCTCTCGGCAAAATCCGGATCGCCAAAGTCGAGCGCCACCAGGATGACGCGCTCGCCGCCGGCGTGCCGCTCAAACAAGCGCTTGCTCCCGCTTTCCGCCGGGACAGACTGAACGTGGCAAACGGGCCTCGGCTATTGATGGGGTCAGGCGATACAGGGAATTATTCACGGGCAGGGCATCGGGAGGGAAATCCGCAGGCTTGCGGCCTGACAGGAGTGCGGGCCGCCGCAATCCGGATACATAGCGACCTTTCATTCTAGCCCAGGATCACGCCAGCGTCGGCTTATCGGAATGGGCAGCGCGCTTCCGCTTACGCAACCACCCCGCCCCAGGCGCGTTCACAATTCAACCGCGCGCAGGCGCTCCGCCGCCTGTTCCGGGTTGATGGTATTGACGAACAGCCCCGAACCCAGCTCGAACCCGGTGGGGATCGAGGTGCGCGGACAGATTTCCAGATGCCAGTGGTAGCTCGGTGCGTTCGCGGCGCGCTGGGCGTCATGCGGCACGGAGTGCAGGAAGAAGTTGTACTGTGCGCCGCCGATGACCGCATCCAGCCGCGCCATGGTGCGCTTCATCACCCGCGCCAGGTCGGCCAGATCCTCGTCGCGCACGTCGAGGAAGTCGGCCTGGTGTGCCAGCGGCAGGATGTGCACTTCCCATTCGTAGCGGCTGGCGAAGGGCTTGATGGCGATGAACTTCTCGCCGCGCTCGACCACGTACTGGCCGACGTTGATCTTGCGCCGCACCGCGCCCGAGGTGCGGTCGTAGATGGTCGCCTCGAAGGTCAGCGCCTCGTCGATCAACGCGCAGAAAATGCAGTGATGGTGCTTGGCGTAGTGCGCGGCGCTGTTCTTCACCTCGGCGTCGACGTTTTCCGGCACCACCGGCATCGCGATCACCTGGCTGTGGGTGTGCGGGATCGAGGCGCCGGCCGCTGGGCCGAAGTTCTTGAACACCAGCACGTATTTCAGCCGCTCGTCCGACTCGAACAGCTGGCGCATGCGCGTCTGGTAGACGCCGAACAGCGCCGCCAGGTGCGATTCGGCCATTTCGTGCACGGCGATGCCATGTTCATGGTGATCGATGATGACTTCGTGCCGGCCATAGCCGTCGATGGTCTGCTGCAGGCCGAAGTTGAAGCCGGCCTGTTCGCGGTCGTCACCCAGCACCGGATAGAGGTTTTCCACCATGCGGATCTGCCAGTCGCCGTCCGCCGGCCAACTCAGGATTAGCGGCGGGGTCTTGTGCTCGTTGCCGCGGCAGAACGGGCAGGTTTCGACATGCTTGCGGGTGTCGCGCGGCGCCAGTTCCTCGGCCTTTTTCGGACGCATGCTGCGTGCGGTAGCAACCAGAACCGATTCGCTCGGCACGACGGGATTGATACGGATTTCGCGAACTTCGCTGGTATCGCGGGGGGTCGGGTCTGACATGCGGCTTCTCCTCTGGCGGCTAGCTTAAATCAGCCGGATTGCGCTGTCGGTACATAATTCTTATGTACCCACTCATCCTTTTTATCCCTGCCGCCGCAAAGGCCTTGCGTTGACGAAGCCGGGGCCGGCGCCGACAATGTGGGTTCTTTGCTGGTTTCCGGAGTATCCCCATGGATGAAAAAGCCCTGCACGACGAGCAGCGCCTCATGCGCATGATGCGCAAGACACTCACTTCTATCGTACGCGACACCGCGCCGCGCGACGGCAACCCCAGCCCGCTGACCGAAGACACCATTCTCGGCATCAAGGATTGCCTGGTGGTGATTTCCAGCCGCGAAACCGAACTCGCCAAACTTACCGGTCGCACCCTGGATGAGCGTCCCCGCTTCACCGACGAGACGCCGACCAGCCACGCCGTCAAGATCAGCAGCATTCCGAAAAAGACGCACTGACCATGCCGCAAGCCACCAGCCTGTTCACCGATGTCGAATCGAAGGTCGTCGGCACGTCGGCGGTGGTGATCTATGCGCCGTCCGGCAGAAACCGAACGCGTTTCCCGGAGGGGGTGGTCGAGGTGTACGCCAGCGAGGACGAAGCACTGGCGCACGCCGACCCCAGCAAGCACCGGCGCGCCGCCATTGCCAGCGGCCCGTCACGCTCGTCGGAAGGCTTCAAGCTGTTCTATCTGGTGCGCTGGCTCGACTAGCGTTCAATCGGCGCCGTACACCTTGCGCCGCACCCGCTTCTTGCGCCGCATCCGCGTCGCCTCGCTTTCGGTCAGCGGCGCGCGCTTCTTGCCTTCATACGGGTTTTTGCCTTCGTCTTCCTTGACCTGGATCCTGAGCGGCGTGCCCTGCAGCTTGAACGCCTTGCGGAAGCTCGCCTCCAGATAGCGTTTGTAGTCGTCGCGCAGGCCTTCCAGCGCGTTGCCGTGCAGGATGATGACCGGCGGATTCTTGCCGCCCTGGTGTGCATAGCGCGGCTTCGGACGAAACAGTCCGTTCTTCGGCGGCGCATGCTGTTCCACCGCCATCTCCAGCACCCGCGTAAGCTTGGGCGTCGACATCTTGATGAAGGCGGCGGCGTGCGCGGCTTCCACATCCTTCAGCAGGGTGTCCAGGCCCTTGCCCTTGAGCGCCGAGATGTAGTTGAAGCGGGCGAAGTCGAGGAAGGCGAGCTTGCGGCCGATGTCGCGCTTGACGTCATCGCGCTGCTCGGCCGAGAGGCCATCCCACTTGTTCACCGCCACCACCAGCGCGCGCCCGGTTTCCAGCACGAAGCCCGCCAGGTGCGCGTCCTGCTCGGAAATGTTCTCGCGCGCATCGAGCACCAGCACCACTACGTTGGCGTCCTCGATCGCCTGCAGCGTCTTGATGACGGAGAATTTTTCCACCGTCTCGAAGACCTTGCCACGGCGCCGCACGCCGGCGGTGTCGATCAGGATGTAGGGCTTGCCGTCGCGCTCAAATTCGACATAGATCGAATCGCGCGTGGTGCCCGGCTGGTCGAACGCGATGACGCGTTCCTCGCCGACCAACGCATTGACCAGGGTCGACTTGCCGACGTTGGGGCGCCCCACCAGCGCGATCTTGGGGATGCCGAATTCGTCGGTCTTTTCTTCCTCTTCGGAAAAAGGCGCCAGCGCCTCGTCCACCAGATCCGAGATGCCGTCGCCGTGCGCGCCGGAAATCGCCAGCGGCTCGCCCAGGCCCAGTTCGTGGAATTCGGCGGTGACCACCGCGCGGTTCATGCCTTCGGCCTTGTTGACCGCGAGCAGTACCGGGCACGATGCACGGCGCAGGCGGTCGGCGATCACCTTGTCCTGCGGGGTCAGGCCGGCCCGGGCATCGACCATGAAGATGATGGCGTCGGCCTCGTCGATGGCCTGCAGCGTCTGACGCGCCATTTCGGCCATGATGCCTTCCTTGGCCACCGGTTCGAGACCCCCGGTGTCGACCACCAGATACGGCTTGCCGCCGATGCGCCCACGTCCGTAATGGCGGTCGCGCGTCATCCCCGGCAGATCGTGGACCAGGGCGTCGCGCGTGCCGGTGAGGCGGTTGAAGAGGGTGGACTTGCCGACGTTCGGACGCCCGACAAGAACCAGAGTGGGAAGCATGTTTATCCTTGCTGCGCGCCGGCCAGGCCGGCGCATGGTTTATTTGAGTCTGAAAGCGACGACATTGCCCTTGGTCGTCTGCACCGCGAATCCCGGCCCGATGTCGACCGGCGCCGTGCGCACGCCGCTGTCGACCTTGGCGCGCGCAACGAAACTGCCGTCATCTGCCGACAGCACGTGCACATAGCCTTCGCCATCGGCCACCACCACCCATGCACCCAGCGCCAGCGGTGCGGTGACCTGACGGCGCGCCAGCGCATCCTGGCGCCAGCCGGCACGACCGCTGTTTTTATCGTAGGCCGTCACGGCATCCTTGTCGTCGGTGACGTAGACATTGCGCTCGTCCATCGCCAGCCCGCTGTTGCTGGAGGTGTCGCGCGCCCACAGCGGTGCGCCGCTGCGACGATCGAAGCAGGCCACCCGGCCCTGATAGGCCACGGCACACACCTGCCGCTCATCCACTACCGGATTGCCCATCACGTCGGCCACCCGTTCGAGTTCGGTCGCGCCACGCGGCAACGCCACCGTAGCCTCCCACAACTGTGCGCCGTTGGCCGCGTTGAGCGCGACCAGCTTGCCGCCGGGAAAACCGGCGTAGAGCACGTCGTCGCGCACCACCATGCCGCCGGATCCGCGCAGGCTCAAGGCCGGCAGGTTGCGGCTGTACAGCCACTTCCGGCTGCCATCGGCGGTGGAAAGCCCATGTACGCGGCCATCGCCGGTACGTGCGATCACCGTGTCAGCCAGTGCCAGCAGCTGACCCGTCACCTCGCTCGACAGCATCACCTTCCAGCGCACCTGGCCGCCGGCCAGATCGAGCGCCAGCAATTCGCCCTTGCCCCCCCCCGCCAAGGCCAGCCCCTGCCCCGCACCGGCACCGGCACCGGCCGACAGCTTCACGCCCGTGTCCGTGCGCCACACCGTGTTGCCGTTGGCCACGGCGATGCGCACCACCCGGCTGCCGCCCGCGGCGATCACATCGTCGCCCTCGGCCTGCGGATGGAACAGATAGCTGCCGACGTCGCCGGTGTCGGCTTTCCAGGCTTCGGCCAGGCTGGCTGCCGGCTTGAACTCGACCAGTTCGGCCGGCTTGGCCTTGGCCGGGCCGGCGCCAAACCAGCCCCCCACCGTGCTGGTCATCGAATCGACGGTGCTGCACCCGGACACTGCCAGGACCAGGCTGGCGACAATCAAGCGCATCTTCATTTGGCTTCTCCTCCCAGCGCGTCAAGCTTCAGTTCGACGATGCTGCGGTAGGGGTTGTCTTCCGCCATTTTTCCGAAGGAAGCCTGATACGCGGCGCGCGCGTCGGCCGGTTTTCCCTGCGCCAGCAGCACGTCGCCCTTCAGGTCGTTGAAACGAAATGCGAACGCATCGCTGTGGCTGGCTGACAGCGTTTTCAGCGCAGCGTCATACTGCTTCTGGTCGAGCTGCACCCCGGCCAGCCGCAGGCGTGCCAGATCCTTGACTGCGGGTTCCTTGCTGCGGGCGACCGCCCATTCCAGCTGGGCCTGGGCACTTTTCACATCCTTGGCGCCGACATTCAGCTTCGCCAGCAGCAGCGCCGCACGCGGCGCATAGGCCGTGTCCTCGTACTTGTCGATCAGCATCGCCCCGGCCTCGCGTGCCGCCTTGGCATCGTTGGCCGCGAGCGACTGGGTGAGCTTCTCGTACACGGCGGCAGCTTCCAGGCTTTGCGTCACCGTGTGGTTCTGCCAGTAGCGCCAGCCCGCCGCCGCGGCGATCACTACGGCGAGCCCGATCATCACCAGGTTGCCCCAGCGTTTCCACCAGGCCTTCAGTTCGTCCAGCCGTTCCTGTTCGTCGAGATCGTAGGTTGCCATGTGCTTATGCCTTTTTCAGATATTCAATTGCCAGCGCCACTTCGACGCGGGTCTGCTCAGCGGTGCCGCGCAGGGGCTTCAGCGTGACCTGCTGCGCCGCGGCCTCGTCGTCGCCGATGATCACCGCGTAGCGCGCGCGGCTGGCGTCGGCCTTTTTCATTTGCGACTTGAAGCTGCCGCCGCCGCAGTGCAGGATCGTCGCCAGATTCGCGGCACGCAGCGCGCCCGCCACCTGCCACGCATAGGCCTGCGCCGCGTCGCCCGCGTGCACGATATACGCATCCGGCACCGCTGTCTCCAGCGGCGTGCCGGCGACTTCCATCAGGGACAGCAGGCGCTCGATGCCCATAGCGAAGCCGGCCGCCGGGGCTGGCTTGCCGCCCAGCTGCTCGATCAGGCCGTCGTAGCGCCCGCCCGCGCATACCGTGCCCTGCGCGCCGAGCTGGTCGGTCACCCATTCGAACACGGTGCGGTTGTAGTAGTCGAGCCCGCGCACCAGGCGCGGGTTGATCTCGTAGGCAATGCCGTTCGCACGCAGCAGCGCCTGCAGCGCATCGAAATGCGCCAGCGCCGCATCGTCGAGCTCGTCCATCAGCCTGGGCGCCGCGTCGTTCAGCGCCTGCATCGCCGGGCTCTTGCTGTCGAGGATGCGCAGCGGATTGCTGTGCAGGCGCCGCTTCGAATCCTCGTCGAGCGCGTCCTGGTGCGCCTCGAAATAGGCGATCAGCTTGGCGCGGTGACGATGGCGCGACTCGAGGTCGCCCAGGGTGTTGAGCTGCAGCGTCGGCGCGATGCCGAGCGCGCGCCAGAGGTCGGCGCACATCACGATCAGCTCGGCGTCGACGTCCGGCCCGGCAAAACCGAGCGCCTCGACGCCGACCTGGTGGAACTGCCGGTAGCGGCCTTTTTGCGGACGCTCGTGGCGGAACATCGGACCGGTGTACCACAGCCGCTTGCCGCCGTCGTACAGCAGATTGTGCTGGATCACCGCGCGCACCGAGGAGGCCGTGCCTTCCGGACGCAGCGCCAGCGACTCGCCGTTCAGCTCGTCGACGAAGGTGTACATCTCCTTCTCGACGATGTCGGTCACCTCGCCGATGGCGCGCTTGAACAGGCCGGTGTGCTCGAGAATCGGCGTGCGCATCTCGCGGTAGCCGTAGCGCCGCAGCCAGTCGCGCACGATCGCCTCGAAGCCCTGCCAGGTGTCGGTGACATCGGGCAGGCAGTCGTTCATGCCTCGCACGGATTGAATCAGGTTGCTCATAAATTAATCAACAGAATGCGTGTCACGCAGCACCGTAACGGCTGCGCACATAGTCCTCGACGATCGCCTGGAAATCCTCGGCGATGCGGTCGCCCTTCAGCGTCACGGTCTTTTCGCCGTCGACGTACACCGGCGCGACCGGCACTTCCCCGGTGCCGGGCAGCGAGATGCCGATGTTGGCGTGCTTGGATTCGCCGGGACCGTTGACCACGCAGCCCATCACCGCCACCTGCATGGATTCGACGCCGGGATACTGGCTGCGCCAAACCGGCATCTGGTTGCGCAGATAGGTTTCGATGTCCTGCGCCAGTTCCTGGAACACGGTCGAGGTGGTGCGGCCGCAGCCGGGGCAGGCGGTGACCTGTGGGGTGAAGGCGCGCAGACCCAGCGCCTGCAGGATTTCCTGGCCGACGCGCACCTCCTGGGTGCGATCGCCGCCCGGTTCGGGCGTCAAGGAGATGCGAATCGTGTCGCCGATGCCTTCCTGCAGCAGCACGGACAAGGCAGCCGTCGAGGCGACGATGCCCTTGCTGCCCATGCCGGCCTCGGTCAGCCCCAGGTGCAGTGGATAGTCGCATTGCGACGCGAGGTCGCGATAGACAGAGATGAGATCCTGCACCCGGCTCATCTTGCACGACAGGATGATCTTGTCGCCGCCCAGGCCCAGTTCCTCGGCCTTTTTTGCCGACTCCAGGGCGGAGGCCACCATCGCGCGGCGCATCACCACCTCGGCGTCTTCCGGTTCGGCAAGCTGCGCGTTGTCGTCCATCATGCGCGCCGCCAGTGCCTGGTCGAGACTGCCCCAGTTGACGCCGATGCGCACCGGTTTGTCGTAGCGGCATGCCACCTCGATCAGGGTGGCAAACTGCTCGTCGCGCTTGTTGCCGCGGCCGATGTTGCCCGGGTTGATGCGCAGCTTGGCCAGCGCCTCGGCGCACTCGGGCACCTGGGTCAGCAGCTTGTGGCCGTTGAAGTGGAAGTCGCCGATCAGCGGCACCCGGCAACCCAGCGCGTCGAGGCGTTCGCGGATGCGCGGCACCGCAGCAGCGGCCTCCAGCGTGTTGACGGTGAGGCGCACCAGTTCGGAACCCGCCTCAGCGAGTGCCTGAACCTGGCGCACCGTGGCGGTGATATCGACGGTATCGGTATTGGTCATTGACTGCACCACCACGGGCGCATCACCGCCGACCAGCACATTGCCGATCCGCACCTGACGGGTAAGACGTCGGACAATCTGGGACATTATTCTTCCAGCGTGAAGCGGGCGACCGTCACTGCAGTAAAGGGTTTCAAATCAATGGGGCGGCCGTTATAGGTCATACGCGTTTGCGCTGCATTGCCGATCACCAAATCGAATGGGGGTTGGCCGTTGACATCGACGCTGCTGCCAGGCGGGTTGAGCTGGCGAAACAGCATGCGACCGCTGGCATCCTTGATTTCGACCCAGGACTCGTCGCCGAATTCAAGATGCAGCACACCGCTCACCCCCGGGGTTTGGGGTGCAGCGGGCGCGCCGGCCTCAGCCGGCTCGCTGCTCACCGCCTCAGGTGCAACAGGTGTCACGGGGGCAGGCGGGATGGCAGGAAGCGGCGCTTCCACCGGCACTGCAACGGGCGACGGCGCAGCTACAGGCGCGGGTTGGACTTGCGCAGTGGGCGCACTCCGGATGCCCGGCTCATCCTCTCCCTCGCTGTTGAGCCACACGTAGAGCGCGACCGGTGCCGCCACCACCACCAGCAGACCCAGCAGCAGCAGAATCAGCCAGGGCGAAGTCAGCCACGAACGCGGCAAGGGCGGCTCGGCAGGGTTGACCGTAGCCGCCTCGGCCGGGGCACCTACCATGCGTTCCAGCAACGATTCGGGGGCAAGACCCAACAGGCGCGCGTAGTTCCGAACGAAGCCGCGCGCGAACACGGGCTGACCCAGGCTCTCGAAATCATCCGTCTCCATGGCCTCGACCTGGCGGTGCATCAGGCGCAAACGTGCAGCGGCATCCTCCAGCGTCATGCCCTGCGCTTCGCGCGCATCACGCAGAATCCGCCCGATCGGGGATTGCCCGCTCTCGCTCATTCGTATTGCCCCGACAGCAGCAGCCGCGCTTCATCCGAATCGGGAAAGCGCTTGCGCAACTGCAGGCCATAGGCCGCTTCCTGCGCGCGGTCACCCAGCCTCCGCTCCAGCCGCACGCCCAACCACAGGCTTTCCGCAGTCGGCGGCGCCAGCTCGGCATGTCGAGCCAATAAGCGCTGCGCGTCCATCAGCCGCCCCTGGCGGAAATGCAAACCGGCCAGCTTGATGGTGGTGTTGGGGTTGTCGGGTTGCAGTTTGAGCGACTTCAGCAGATTGGTTTCAGCCAGCGCAATGTCGCCTTTCCTTTCGGCACACAGGCCTGCATTGGCCATGGCCTGCTCGGGTTTGGTGTACAGCGGATTGCGCAGGGCGGCGCTGAATTGTTCAAGCCCCTCGTCGTAACGGCCGCGGGTGCAGAGGAACCAGCCATAGTTGTTGCGCGCTTCCGAATCACTGCGATCCAGTTCGATGGCGCGGCGGAAGTTTTCCTCGGCCAGCTTGTCTTCGGCGAGCTCCATGTAGATCAGGCCGTAGATGTTGTAGGCCGGGCCAAAGCGGTTATCAGCGATGATGGCCTTGCGCAGTTCGTCGAGCGCGGTCTTGTACTGGGCGCGGACAAAATAGGCGTTGGCCAGGTCGGTGAAGGTACGCGCGCGCTGACGGCTTTCGCTATCGACTTGCGTGTTGGCGACTCCGCTTTCGCCCCCCGTCGGCTGAGCTGCGCAGCCGGCCAGCAATACCGCAGCCAATATTCCTATCCATTTTTTCACGCCGCCTCCTTGTGTATTCTTTTCATCACGCGCCCGCTCTTGTCGGCCACCTTGCCGGCCAGCTGACCGCAGGCAGCGTCGATATCGTCGCCGCGCGTCTTGCGCGTGGTCACCACATACCCCGCGTCCTGCAGGATCTCGCGGAACACGCGCATCGCCTCGCTGCGCGGTTTCTCGTAGCCCGAATCCGGGAAGGGATTGAACGGGATGAGGTTGAATTTGCACGGCACGTCGCGCGTCAGCTCGATCAGCTGGCGCGCGTGCTCGGGTGCATCGTTCACCCCGGCCAGCATCACGTACTCGAAGGTGATGAAGTCGCGCGGCGCGTGCACCAGATAGCGCCGGCACGCCGCCATCAGCTCGCGCAACGGATACTTCTTGTTGATCGGCACGATCTGGTCGCGCAATGCGTCGTTGGGCGCGTGCAGGCTCACCGCCAGCGCCACCGGGCAGCGCTCGGCCAGGCGGTCCATCGCCGGCACCAGGCCGGAGGTCGACACCGTCACCCGCCGCCGCGACAGGCCGTAGGCGTGGTCGTCGAGCATGATGCCGAGCGCGGTCACCACGTTCTCGAAATTCGCCAGCGGCTCGCCCATCCCCATCATCACCACATTGGTGACCGGGCGATCGGAAATCTCGCCCGTGGTGCGGTTCGGCTCGGTCTTCAAGCTGTGATGCGCCACCCACAGCTGGCCGATGATCTCGGCCACGGCCAGGTTGCGGTTGAAACCCTGGCGCCCCGTCGAACAGAAGGTGCATTCGAGCGCGCAGCCCACCTGCGACGACACGCACAGGGTGCCGCGGTCGTCCTCGGGAATGAACACGGTCTCGATGCCGTTGGCGACGCCCACGTCGAACAGCCACTTGCGGGTGCCGTCGCTCGAGGTATGCGCATAGCTGATCGCCGGCGCCTGCACCACCGCCTGCTGCTGCAGCTTCTCACGCAGGCTTTTGGCGATGTCGGTCATCTGCGCGAAATCCGCCACCCCGGCCTGATGCACCCAATGGAACACCTGCCTGGCGCGAAACGGCTTCTCGCCGAGTTCGGTGAACCAGGCGGTCAGTCCTTCGAGGTCGAAATCAAGCAGGTTTTGCGGCATCAGGGTGCGATTAGCGGCCTGCGTAGACTTCGCAGGCGGGGAAGAAATAGGCGATTTCGATCGCGGCGGTTTCAGGCGCGTCTGAGCCGTGCACGGCGTTGGCGTCGATGCTCTCGGCGAAGTCGGCGCGGATGGTGCCCGCCTCGGCCTTCTTCGGGTCGGTCGCGCCCATCAGCGCACGGTTCTTGGCGATCGCGTCCTCGCCTTCCAGCACCTGCAGCACGACCGGGCCGGAAATCATGAAATCGACCAGGTCCTTGAAGAAAGGACGGTCCTTGTGCACGGCATAGAAGCCTTCGGCTTCCTGGCGCGACAGGTGCTTCATTTTCGACGCCACGACCTTCAGGCCATTGCTCTCGAAGCGGCTGACAATCTTGCCGATCACGTTCTTGGCGACGGCATCGGGCTTGATGATGGAAAAGGTGCGCTGAACAGCCATGTGAATGCTCCGGAAAAAATAAGAAAAAATGTTCAAAAAACCATGAAAATCAGCCCGCTAGGATAACACGCCGCAGCCCGGCCTGTCTTGCCCGACGGCTAGTCCGCGACGCGCGGCAGCACCCCGGCTTCGCCGGGCGCGGCGCACAGGTCGGCATCGAGGCCGATCCCCGCCACCCACGCCAGCCGCCCGTCGCACCACAGGAGCGGCAGGCGATCGCGCTGCCACGGCGGAATCGCGTGCTCCTGCAGCAGATTCTTCAGGCTTCGATGCGGACCACCCGCATGCAGCCGCAGGCGCTCGCCGCCCTGCCGCACCCCCAGCGTGACCGCTGCCGTCATCAGCACATCGCGTTTCAGCCCCGCCCCGTTCACCGAATCCAGTTGCACGCTCACCCCGGCGGCCGGCACCCACACCGCGGCCTCGCCCTGCCAGCGGACCGGCGCTGCCGCGGCCGGCGCCAGCGGCACGAGGTAGGCCCCGCCGCGAAAGCGCCACAATTCCATCGCCGCCAGCCGGACCCGCACACGGGCATCGTCTTTCGCCTCCAGCAATTGATGCAACGACTCGTTCAGCCGGCGGGCGCTGGGCATCGTCTGGCCGTGCCGCCCGATGAAGTGGCGCAGCAGATTGCGTGCCCGCGGCAGGGACAAGCGCGCCAACGCGCTGCAGTCGAGACGATCGCCCGCTATGGCATTCTGCGCATCCAACCGCGCCAGATCGTCCAGCAATTCGGCCGCCTCGGCCTGCAGTTCGGCTGCCCGCGCGAGGGTGGCGCTGCTGCCGGGAAAATGCGCGGCCAGCAGCGGCATCACTTGCTGGCGCAGCGCATTGCGGCGGTAGCGGGTGTCCCGATTGCTTTCGTCGTCCACCCACGCCAGCCCGTGCGCCTGCGCATAGGTCTGCAGGTCGGCACGCGGCACGCCCAGCAAGGGCCTGAGCTGGGCGGCTCGCCATCCGGGATGGCGCTGCAGCCCGGCCATCGCTGCCAGCCCTTTCGGTCCCGCGCCACGCAGCAACTGAAGCAGGAGCGTTTCGGCCTGGTCGTCCTGCTGGTGCGCGGTGAGCAGAAAATCCGCATCCAGCGCGGCAAAGATGCGCTGGCGCTCGCGCCGCGCGGCCCCCTCGATGCCGACCGCGTCGTCGTGGGCGATCTGCACGGTGTGGAGCGTCAATTCAACTGCATGCGATGCGCACAGCCGTGCACAGAAATCGGCCCAGTCGTCGGCATGCGTCGACAGGCCATGGTGAACGTGCACGGCACGCAGCTCAAATGGATGTTGATCGCGCAGGGCCAGCAGGGCATGCAGCAGGACCACCGAATCAAGTCCGCCCGACAGCCCCAGCACCAGCCGCGCATGCGGAGGAACGTGGCGGGCCAGTGCGGCTGCCACGTCCGTGACGACCGGATTATTTGGCAGGAGCTTCCTTGAAGCTGCCATATTCCCGCAGACGCTGGTAGCGCGCGGTCAGCAGGTCATCGAGCGAAGGCTTGCGCAACTCGGCCAGCGTGTCGGTGAGGGCGCGGCGCATGTTCTGGAACATGGCGTCCCAATCGCGCTGCGCACCGCCCAGCGGTTCCTCGATAACGCGGTCAACCAGGCCGTTGGCCTTGAGGCGGTCGGCAGTGATGCCGAGGGTTTCGGCCGCCACCGAGGCCTTGTCGGCGCTCTTCCACAGGATCGAGGCGCAGCCTTCCGGCGAGATCACCGAATACGTGGAGTATTGCAGGATCAGCGTGCGGTCGCCGACGCCGATCGCCAGCGCGCCGCCCGAACCGCCTTCGCCGACGATGGTGCAGATGATCGGTGTTTTCAGTTCCGCCATCACGTACAGGTTGCGCGCGATGGCTTCGGACTGGCCGCGCTCTTCCGCGCCGATGCCGGGATACGCACCCGGGGTGTCGATGAAGGTGAAGATCGGCAGGCCGAACTTTTCGGCCAGGCGCATCAGGCGCAAGGCCTTGCGATACCCCTCGGGACGCGGCATGCCGAAATTACGGACAATCTTTTCCTTGGTATCACGGCCCTTCTGGTGGCCGATCACCATCACCGGTTCGCCGTTGAAGCGTGCCATGCCGCCGACAATCGCAGCATCGTCGGCGTAGGCACGATCACCGTGCAGCTCGGCGAAATCGGTGAACAGTCCCTGCACGTAATCGAGGGTGTAGGGCCGCTGCGGATGGCGCGCCACCTGCGACACCTGCCAAGCGTTGAGCTTGGCATAGATGTCCTTGGTCAGCGTCTGGCTCTTTTTCTGCAGACGACGGATTTCCTCCGAGATATCCAGGGCGGAGTCGTCCTGCACGAAGCGCAGTTCTTCGATCTTGGCTTCAAGCTCGGCGATCGGCTGCTCGAAATCGAGGAAGGTGGTTTTCATCGGTGGTCTTTTTCAGGCTGTCACAGAAAACAGGTCAGCCGGGCATTTTAGCAGCCCGGCACCATTTTCCATCCGGCCTCTCAATGATGATGGTGGCCGTGTGCACCGTGCGCGTGGCGATGCTCGACCTCGTCCGGCGTGGCTGCACGCACCTCGGCGACCTCGCACTGGAAATGCACCGCCTGGCCCGCGTAGGGATGGTTGCCGTCGACTACCACCTTGTCTTCGGCAATGTCGGTCACGGTGTAGAGCATTTCCTCGCTGCCGTCGACCGGCGAGCCGACGAACTGCATGCCGATCTCGATGTCGGCGGGGAAGGCCTCGCGCGGTTCCAGCCGCACCAGGTCATCCTCGTATTCGCCGAAGGCATCGGCCGGCTGCAGCTTGAGGTCGATCTTGTCGCCCACGGCCTTGCCTTCCAGTGCCTGTTCGACCAGCGGGAAGATGTTGTCGTAGCCGCCGTGCAGGTAGCTGACCGGTTCGTCGCTCTCTTCAAGCAGCTTGCCCTCCATGTCCTTGACGATGTAGGTGATGGTGACGACGGTGTCCTTGCCGATATTCACTTGAGTTCCTTTACCAGTTGAAGCACTTCCGCTGCGTGGCCGCGGCTGGAAACGCCGTACAGGGCGTGACGAATGACGCCCTGTTTGTCGATGATGAATGTGGAGCGCACCACGCTTTTACGCATTACGCCGTCCACCTCCTTGTCCTGCAGCACCCCATACGCAGCGCTTGTGACCTGTTCCTTGTCCGCCAGCAAACGCACGCTGATGCCATGCTTGTCACGGAATTCGCCATGCTTGATGCAGTCGTCGCGCGACACCCCGAGCACGCTGGCGCCCAGCTTGGCGAAGTCGTCTTCCAGTTCGGAAAACTCGATCGCCTCGGTGGTACAGCCCGGCGTGTCATCGCGCATGTAGAAATACAGGACGAGCGTTTTCCCTCGAAACTGCGACAGTTCGATGATGTTCATGTCCGCGTCCGGATTGGAAAAATCCGGCGCGCGGTCTCCTGCTTTCAACATGGGTGCTCCACCACGCAATTTTCGGCAGCATTCTAACAGGGGGGCGCCCAAACACATCGTTATAATTCCACGAATGACGACGACCCTGCTTGGCGGCCTGAGCCCTTCCCGTTTCCTGCGCGATGTCTGGCACAAGCGTCCGCTTCTGATCCGCAACGCCGTACCCGGCTTCGCCGGCCTGCTGACGTCCAACGAGATGCAGCGACTGGCCAGCCGCGACGACGTGGAGTCGCGCCTGATCCAGGGCAGCGGCACGCACTGGCAGCTCGATCACGGACCGTTCAGCAAAAGCGATTTCAAGCGCCTGCCCAAGACCGAGTGGACGCTGCTGGTGCAGTCGCTCAACCACGTCCTGCCCGAAGCCGACGCGCTGCTTTCGCGCTTCAATTTCATCCCGCATGCCCGCCTCGACGATCTGATGGTGAGCTACGCCGTTCCCGGCGGCAGCGTGGGGCCGCATTTCGATTCCTACGACGTGTTCCTGCTGCAGGGCCAGGGTCACCGCCGCTGGCAGATCAGCTCGCAAACCGACCTGGCGATCCTGGACGACGTGCCGCTGAAAATCCTGCGCCGCTTCAAGCCCGAGGAGGAATGGGTGCTCGGCCCCGGCGACATGCTCTACCTGCCGCCGCACGTCGCGCATTACGGCGTGGCCGAAGACGCCTGCACGACCTATTCGATCGGCTTCCGCGCCCCCACCACGGAGGAACTGGCGCACGGCTTTCTGATGCATCTGCAGGACACCCTCAAGCTGGAAGGCCGCTACGCCGATCCCGATCTGCGTCTGCAGGCCCACCCCGGCGAGATCAGCCGGGCGATGCTGTCGCAGATCGAAGGCATGATCGCAAAAATCAAATGGAGCAAGCGCGACATCGCGGAGTTTGCCGGGCGCTATCTGTCCGAGGCCAAGCCGAATGTGTTCTTCGATCCGCCCGAAGCCCCCCTCAGCCGCGCGGCCTTCAACAAGCAGGCCAATCATAAGGGGGTGGCGCTCAATCCCAAATCGCGCCTGCTGTTTACGCGCGGACGTTTTTTCATCAATGGCGAGGCGTTCACCCCCGCGGCAGACGAAACCGCCGCCCTGCAATACCTGGCCGATCAGCGCCACCTCGCACCCGCAAGGGGTACGCCGCCAGACGCTCGCCCTGTGGGCGGTCCTGGCGCAGCGCCGCCCTTGCCTGCCACGCTGCGCGAGCGATTTTATGACTGGTACGAAGCCGGCTGGCTGGAGATCGAAACTGAATGAGCCTATTTGAAACCCCTGCCGAATTCCGTGACGCATTCGACACGTTGCTCGCCGCCACGCACCGTCAGCTGCGCGTGTACGATCACGACCTGAGTCTACTGGAGATCGACCACGCCCCACGCCACGCAGCACTGCGCGCACTGTGCGTGGCTGGCGGCGGTCGCCGCATCGAACTGCTGCTCGACGACATCAGCCAGGTTTTCCGCAACCATCCCCGCCTGATGCAACTGGTGCGCGACTTCGGTCATGTTCTCGAAATCCGTCAGGCCGACCCCGATGCGCCGCGTCCCGAACAGGCGTTTGCCCTGGCCGATCGCCACGGCGTGCTGCTGCGCGCCGACAAGACTGCGGTGCACGGTACGCTGCACCTGGACGACGCGCGCGATGCCGTGTTGCTGCATCAGGACTTCGAGGGCATGTGGCAGCGCGCGCCGGCGAGCGTTTCCGCGACGACACTGGGCCTGTAAGCCTAAAGCCCGCTCAGCCAGTCCAGTTCCGGCTCGCTGAAGCCCGCCGCCCGGCGCGCCGCCAGATTGAACGGCGGTTTCAGCGGCGGTGCGTCGTATTCCACCAGCAACTTGCGGAACGCCGCCTCCGGCTCCAGTCCACGCGCCGCACACAGCCAGGCGAACCAGTGGCTGCCGATGGCGACATGGCCAATCTCGTCTCGCTCGATGATGCCGAGTATCTCGACCATGCGCACATCGTTCGCGGCTTTCAGCTTTTCGACGATGAGCGGGGTGGCGTCGAGACCGCGCGCTTCCAGTACACGCGGCACCAGCGCCATGCGCACCAGCGGATCGTGTGCGGTCTTCAGCGCCATGTCCCACAGGCCGGTGTGCGCCGGGAAGTCGCCATAGCTGTGCCCGAGTGTCGCCAGGTGCGCGCTCAGCAAATCGAAGTGCAGCGCCTCCTCGTCCGCCACCCTGAGCCAGTCGGCGTAATACGCGGCAGGCATGCCGGCAAAGCGGTGGGCGGCGTCGAGCGCCAGGTTGATCGCGTTGAATTCGATGTGCGCCAGCGCATGGATGAGGGCAGCGCGGCCGGCGAGCGTGTCGGCGCGTCGGCGCGGCACCTTGTGCGGTGGGACCCGTTCGAGGCGATCAGGCTGGCCCGGCTGGTCGATCGGTGCGCGCGCGGTGTCGGGTGCGGCATCCAGCCAGCCGGCCTGCCAGTCTGCAACCAGCGCATGTACGCAGGCTACCTTGACCGCCGGTTCGCCAACGTACAGGCATGCGGCAAGCCGTTCGGGCAACGACGCTAGCGCCGGTCCACCCACCGAATTCCCGCCAGCGCAATCGCCAGGAATATCAATAGCGGCAGGCTCGACACCACTACCGCCGGCCAGTCGTTGAGCAGCCCCAGATGGCCAAACAAGCGGCTTAGCAGATGAAAACCGAGCCCAGCCAGAATGCCGATAAAAATCTTGCTGCTGGTGCCCCCGGTGCGGGGTCCCTGGATGGCGAACGGCATGGCGATCAGCATCATGATCGGGATGACGAAGGGGCTGATGAATTTTGACCAGAGGGCGAGTTCGTAACGCGTCGCCTTCTGGTTGTTTTCCTTCAGGTGCGCAATATAGCGCCACAGGGTGCGCGCCGACATTTTCTCCGGCGCCACCAGCAGCACGCTGAGGATGTCGGGCGTCAGCACCGTCTGCCAGGCCTGACGTGCGCTACGGGTCGCACGGATGCCCTCGCTGCTGAAGTGCGTTTCCATCACCTGCTGCAGATCCCAGGTCTGGCCGCCACGCCAGTCGGCTTGTTCGGCGGCGCGGATCCAGCCCAGGCTGCCATCGGCATTGAAACCGTAAATCTCGATGCCGCGCAGCGTGTTATCGGGCATCACCTCGCGCACATTGATGAAAGCGCTACGATCCTTGACCCATAGGCCGGAGCGAAATTGCTGCGCCACCACCGACCGGGTGGCCAGCAGCTTGTAGCGCTGCGCAGCCTGTTCCGACCAGGGCGCCACGTATTCACCCAGCACCAGGACCAGCAGCGACAACAACGCCCCGATTACCGCGAAATATCCAGCCACACGCCAGTTGGATAGACCCGACACGCGCATCACCGCATATTCCGAATTGCCCACCAGGCGCGACAGCGCGAACAGCGTGCCGATCAGCGCCGCCACCGGCAGGATTTCATACAGATGCCCAGGGATATTGAGCAGCACCACCACGGTGGCCTGCCCCAGGCTGTAATCGTTGCGGCCCAGACTGCCGAGCTCCTGCATCACGTCAAAGAACGCGAACAGCACCAGCAGCGCCAGCAGCACGAATCCCGACGCCACCAGCACTTGTCCGGCCAGATAACGCGCGAGCAGCTTCATGAGCGCCTCCCGCGCGGGGCGTATTGCCGATTGCGCAGATAAAACAGCGCGGCAACCGCGAACAGCATCAGCAGATGCGAAGCGAACATGCCCATCCAGGGATTGAGCTTTTCCTGCGCCACCCAGGCCTGCGACAGCGATAGCAGGTTGTTGTAGACGAAATACAGCAACAGCGCGATCACCAGCCCGTAGGAGCGGCGCGCCCGCGTATTGACGTAACTCAGCGGAATCGCCATGACGGCAAGAATCACCGCGGAAACGGGAACCCCCAGGCGCCACAGCAGTTCGGCGCGCGCTGGTGGCGAAGCGTCGGCCAGCAAGTCATTCAAAGGCGCCTGGCGGGTGCCGGTCACCTTGTCACCGGCGGCGACCGGATCGAGCCGCATCCAGTAGCGCTCGAACTGCACGATGCGGTAGTCGAGCTGCCCGGGCGTCCCTTCGTAACGGCGCCCATCCTTGAACACCAGGTAACGCGAGCCGTCGGGCAGCTGAGTATGGTTGCCCTCGCGCGCCACCACCAGGCCGAGCTGGCCGTCGATGCGCGACTGCATGAACACATTGCGCACAATGCCGGTCAGCGGGTTGAGCGATTCGACATAATAGACACGCTGACTCGATCCGGACTCGGCAAACAGTCCGGGGGCGATCAGCGTGCTTTCGCTGCGGCTTTTCAGCTCCTGGCGGTATTCGTTTTTCTTGGTCTGCATCCACGGGTTGAGCACCAGCGTCAGCAGCAGGATGACCAGCGAAAACGGCACGCCGAAGTTCAGAATCGGCCGCATCCATTGCGTGAGCGACAAGCCTGCGTTGAACCAGATGACCATTTCGCTGTCGCGCCACATGCGCGACAAGGGAAGCAATACGCCGGCAAACAGCGCAATCGTCATCAACACCGGTAAAAAATACAGCAGCGAAAAGCCGAGAAAGGCGAACACCGCCTCGTTAGCCAATTCGCCACGCGCGACATCGCCGAGCAGGCGGATGAACAGCACCACCAGCGCAATCGCGATCAGCACCGTCAGCACGGCACCGGTGGTGAGGGCCATCTCGCGGGTCAGCGCACGGCGATAGAGCATGGGGCAATCCGTGACAGGCCCGTGATACGAACGGGCTTTTGACATTCAACCGCGCTCGCGCCAATAATCGCCGAAACGGCTATGCTGACCATCGGCGAATCGGCAAATTGTATTTTTTTGAGCACAGACATGGAAAACAAGGAAATCGAACTCGAATTTAGCATAAAAAGCGGCGCGCCCGAAAAGCAGCGCACCGCCTGCGTGGTCGTCGGCGTGTTCGAAAGCCGCAAGCTGTCTGGCCCTGCCATCGACATCGACCGCGCCAGCGACGGCTACCTGTCGGAGATTCTGCGCGGCGGCGACATGGACGGCAAGGCCGGCAGTACGCTGCTGCTGCACAAGGTGCCCAACATCCTGGCCGACCGCGTGCTGCTGGTCGGGCTCGGCAAGGAGCGCGATTTCCACGAAAAAGCCTACCGCGACGCCATCGCCTGCGCAGTCAAGACCCTGCGCGACACCGGCTCGATGGAAGCCGCCATCACCCTGTCCGAGCTCCCGGTGAAAAAGCGTGACGTCACCTGGAACATCGAGCAGGCGGTGATCAGCGCGCACGATGCGCTGTACCGCTTCGACCACATGAAGAGCAAGCCGAGCGAGGCGCGCCGCCCGCTCAAGCGCGTCACCTTCGCAGTGTCCCGGCGCGGCGAGTTGAAGTTCGGCGAAGCCGGGCTGGCGCACGGTCTGGCCATCGCCCACGGCATCAATCTCGCCAAGGATCTGGGCAACACGCCGTCGAACATCTGCACGCCGGAATACCTGGCCGGCGAAGCGAAAAAGGTGGCGAAAGCCCATGGCTTCGGCTGCGAGGTCCTCGACTATGCCGCCTGCGAGAAACTGGGCATGGGCTCCTTCCTGTCGGTCGGCAAGGGCAGCGACAAGCCGCCGCGCTTCATCGTGCTGAAGCACGATGGCGGCAAGAAGGGCGACAAGCCGGTGGTGCTGGTCGGCAAGGCGGTCACCTTCGACGCCGGCGGCATTTCGCTGAAGCCGCCTGCCGAAATGGACGAGATGAACTACGACATGAGCGGCGGCGGCGCGGTCATCGGCGCCTTCCGCGCCATCGGCGAACTGGGGCTCTCGCTCAACGTCGTCGGTCTGATTCCCGCCTGCGAGAACATGCCCGACGCGAATGCCAACAAGCCGGGCGACATCGTCAAATCGATGTCCGGCCAGACCATCGAAATCCTCAACACCGATGCCGAAGGCCGCCTGATCCTGTGCGACGCGCTGACCTACGCCGAGCGCTTCGAGCCCGACGCCGTGGTCGATCTGGCGACCCTGACCGGCGCCTGCGTGATCGCGCTCGGCGCGCACCCCAGCGCGCTCTACAGCAACCACGACCCGCTGGCGCGTGAGATCGAGCACGCCGCCGACCATGCCTGGGACCGCGTCTGGCGCATGCCCTTGTGGGACGACTACCAGGATCAGCTGAAGAGCAGTCTCGCCGACATGGCCAACATCGGCGGCCGCCCGGCCGGCTCCATCACCGCAGCCTGCTTCCTGTCGCGCTTCGCCAAGAAATACCACTGGGCGCACCTTGATATCGCCGGCACCGCCTACCAGGGCGGCCGCGAGAAGAAAGGCTCGACCGGGCGCCCGGTGTCGCTGCTGGTGCACTTCCTGCTGAACCGCGCCCAGAAATAAGCTAGCAGACGTGACCGAAATCACCTTCTACACCTTTGCCGACAACCCGCTCGACGTCGCCCGCCGCGTCGCCGCCAAGGCGCACGGCCAAGGCAAGCAGGTGATGATTTACGCACCCGACGCGGCGATGGCCGACGCCATCGATCGCCTGCTGTGGACGACGCCTGCGCTCGGCTTCGTGCCGCATTGCCGCGACAGTGACACGCTTGCGAGCGAGACCCCGGTGCTGATCGGCACCGACCCCGACGCCCTCGGCAGCGCCGATGTCATGATCAACCTGCACGCCGAGCAGCCGCCCTCCTTTGCCCGCTTCGAACGCCTGGTCGAAATCATCGGTCTGGATGAATCCGGAGTCGAACAGGGACGCGCACGCTACCGCTTCTACAAGACGCGCGGCTATGATTTGAAAACCTTCGATCTGCGCCAGCACGCCGGATAAGACTTCGATGAGCGACACGCCGCTTCTCAACAAAATGGACGCGCTGCTGAAAAAGCATCGTGGCGAGGGAGACAGCGGGAAGCCGCCCACACCTGCGTCGCCAGCCGAGCAGTCTGCGCCACCCGGCGCCTGGCTCCCGGTGCTGACCCAGGTCATCGAGCGCGGCACCCCGCCCGTTGCGGCTTCGCCTGAAGCCGCAACGCTGCCAGCTGCGGCAGCACCTGTCGAGCCCGAACCTCCTTCGATCGATGCGTCGTCCTCCATCGTCAGCGACACCCTGGCCGAGCAGCTGATGAGCGAACTGGCGCCGCGCTTGTCCGAAGTGATGGAAAAACAGGTCGCCGCCGAATTGCGCAAGAACCTCGACCAGACCGTGGCCACCCTGCTTTCCCAGCTCGACGTCAACGTGCGTGAAATCGTGCGCGACGCCGTCGCAGAGAAGCTCAAGCACCCCCGCGACCCGTCTAACTGACATCGCATCCGGCCGCGTTTTTGGCCCGTCCCGATGATTTTTTGGGACGTGTCCCGGGCTTTTTGGGACGTGTCCCAGTCTTTTTGGGATAATCGCGCTTTTGCCCGCACGCCATGGAACTCGCCAAATCCTTCGAACCGGCTGACATCGAAAAACGCTGGTACGCCCAGTGGGAAAGTGCCGGCTACTTCAAGGCCGGCGATGCGCCCAACGCCCCCGCCTACTGCATCATGCTGCCGCCGCCCAACGTTACCGGCACGCTGCACATGGGGCACGCCTTCCAGCACACCCTGATGGACGCGCTCACCCGCTACCACCGCATGGCCGGCGACAACACCCTGTGGCAGCCCGGCACCGACCATGCCGGCATCGCCACGCAAATCGTGGTGGAACGCCAGCTCGACGCACAGGGCGTCTCGCGCCATGACCTCGGCCGCGAAAAGTTTCTGGAAAAGGTGTGGGACTGGAAGGAACACTCCGGCTCCACCATCACCCGCCAGATGCGCCGGCTCGGCACCAGCCCCGACTGGAGCCGCGAGCGATTCACCATGGACGAGGGCCTGTCGAAGGCCGTCACTGAAGTCTTCGTGCGACTGTACCGCGAGGGGCTCATCTACCGCGGCAAGCGGCTGGTCAACTGGGACCCGGTGCTGCAGACCGCGGTATCGGACCTCGAAGTCGTGAGCCAGGAGGAAGACGGCTTCATCTGGGAGATCAACTACCCGCTGGAGGACGGTTCGGGTCACTTGACCGTCGCCACCACCCGCCCGGAAACCCTGCTCGGCGATACCGCTGTCGCAGTGAATCCGAGCGACGAGCGCTATGCGCATCTGATCGGGAAGCACGTGCGCCTGCCGGTCGCCGAGCGCAGCATCCCCGTCATCGCCGACGACTACGTCGACCGCGAGTTCGGCACCGGCGTCGTCAAGATCACCCCGGCGCACGACTTCAACGACTGGCAGGTGGGCCAGCGCCACCAACTGGTGGCGATCAGCGTGCTGACGCTCGACGCCAGGATGAGCGACCTCTGCCCCACCGAATACCAGGGGCTGGACCGCTACGACGCACGCCAGAAGCTGCTCGACGAGCTGCAGGCCAAGGGCCTGCTGGTTTCGGCCAAGCCGCACAAGCTGATGATCCCGCGCGGCGACCGCACCCACGCGGTGATCGAGCCGATGCTCACCGACCAGTGGTTCATGAGCATGGAAGGTCTGGCCAAGCAGGGCCTCGCCGCAGTCGATTCGGGCGACCTCAAATTCGTGCCGGAGAACTGGACCACCACCTATCGCCAGTGGCTGGAGAACATCCAGGACTGGTGCGTGTCGCGCCAGCTGTGGTGGGGCCATCGCATTCCCGCGTGGTATGACGCCGACGGCAATTTCTACGTCGCGCACACCGAAGAAGAAGCGAAGAAGCAGGCCGGGGGCCGCGAACTGACGCAGGACAACGACGTCCTCGACACCTGGTTCTCAAGCGCACTGTGGCCCTTCTCGACTTTGGGCTGGCCGGAGCAAACGCCCGAGCTCGAACGGTTTCTTCCAACATCGGTGCTGGTCACCGGTTTCGACATCATCTTTTTCTGGGTCGCCCGCATGGTGATGATGTCGCTGCACTTCACCGGCAAGGTGCCGTTCCGCGAGGTGTACGTCACGGGTCTGGTGCGCGATTCCGAAGGCCAGAAGATGAGCAAGTCGAAGGGCAACG
>JAKBJA010000115.1 GCA_021836225.1 Pseudomonadota bacterium
ACATATCCTCGACAATGTACGCACCAAGTACAGGCACCGCCGCGAACAGCCTCCCATAGGGCAGTTACGCCGCTTGACCCGCTACCTGTCGCAATCTGCGGGAAATCATCGACGATGAGCGATATCCAGGCCATTTCCGGCCGCCAGCATCCATTTTCAACCGCTGGATCATCAGGAGCGACGCCCGTACCCATAACCACCCGAGTGCCCTCGGGAGCTTCCCTCGCCAGAGCCCGCGCCCCCGCTCGGCTTATAGGATCCACGGTTCCGCGCGGCATAACGCTCCGCCTCGGCGCGCTCCCGCTCCACCTCTGCCAGCAGCTCCGCAGTGGGGATATACCACTCGTTCGGTGCGATCTCCACCGGCTTGGTTATCTCAAAGAGTTCCCTCCAGCGCTCGGGGCTGACGCGGGCCGGCGTCGACTGGAGCCTCACACCTATCCGCCACAGCTCACTGCGCCTCTCCTGATCCACGCACCAGGTGCCCTCGGCATTCTTGTAGTAGAAGCCGCGCACGTACTCGCGCGCCCCCGCCGCAGCCGTGGCCCCACTCTTGGTCGCCGATGGCGGCTGGACGCTCTCCTCGGGCGAAGTGACGCTCGTGCTATCGCCGCCGATGGCGGCCGCTGGCGCCGGGACGGTCTCCGGGTTGCCCACCGGGGACGAAGTATCGTCGAGCAGCCCAGCGGGATCGGCATCGGGCACACTGTCCCAGGTGCCCCAGATCAGATCGGGGCGCCTCTTCTTCTCGGGGGCCTGGCCGGTTGAGTCGGGCTTTGCGCGAGAGGGCAGGTCACCCGAGGGTGAGTTCGGCGCGGGATCTTGCTGGCCCGGCGCGTCGCAAGAGCGGGGCTCGGCATCGCCGCCGAACTCCTCGCCGCAGCGGTATTCCGGCTCGGGCTCCCCCTCCCCTTCTCCGGGCACCCAGTAGTCGCCGCCATCCCGGTCTATATCGTCCTCTTCGGGGGGCTCGCCATCTTCGCCATCTTCGTTCTCCGATCCAGCCGCACTCCGCTCGCGCGAGTCGCGTTCCGCCCACCGCTCCCTGCGATCCGAGACCGATTCGGTCATCTCGCCGATCAGCGCCACCAATTCCTGGTCCACCCCCTCCGCGAGATCCTCACTGGCGATGGTGCGGAGGGTGACCGGATGCCCGACGGGAGTGGGATGGGCACGGCCTACCGCCACAGCGGCCATTGCCTCGCGCAAGCGGAGGTGATCATCGTCGGACACGTCAACCCTCGCGAGCACCTCGGCCGGCGAGAGGCCATCGGCCATCGCTCGATCGTAAAGGCCCTCGGCCATGCGCATCCAGGCCGACGCCACCCGGTAGCTCACCGAGCAGAACAGCTTGGCCTTGGTGTCGAGGTCCACTTCGCGCTCCGAGCTCACGTCCACCACTTCGCGCGAGGTGTTCTCCGGCAGGGGGACGGCAATGGCGCTGCCATCTGGCACCTGCGTCCAAGCTGCCATGTTCTCCGCCATGGCTATCGCGTCCTCGACGAGGGCGATGCGATCCTTGATATAGCGCTCGTCCACCACCGTGCCGCCATCCCCGCCAAGTGCGCCGTGGGCGTGACCGGCGAAGGCGGCGAAAGTCTTCATCCGCGCCAGCTCGCCTCGGGCGTATTCGATCTCAGCTGCGCACCGGTCGATCTCCGCGGCAAGGTGGGCCTGCAGCTGGGGGTCTTGTGTCCCAGCCAACTGGGACTCCAGCTTTGCCAGCCGGGCCTCGGCCTGGTCCCGCTTGGCCCGCGGCGCTTGCTCATCGACCACGAGCTGCAATGTGCCCGAGGTCAGGTTGTCGCCCAGCCAGCTCCGCAGCGCGCTCAACAGGTCGAGCGGGTGCTCGGCGGCCAGGCTGATCGCCTCGCGCTCGCGGGCCAGGCGGAGATAGGCCGAATCTGGCTCTTCTGCCCGGCTCTGGCGCGCCAGATAGAGCAGCATCGTCGATTGGACCACGTCGGCATCCGATGCCTGGGCGAGCTTCTCGCCCCCGAGGTCGTTTTCGGTGGCAAGCGCCGAACGGAAGAGGAAATCGGTGCGCTGGCGCGCCCGCGAAGCCGCCACCAGCAGTGCATCGAGGTTCATCCCTTCGGTGCCAACCACCAGCGCGTTGCCATCTACGGCTGCGACCGCGAGGTTGTCGATCCGTGCCCGCGTCTCATCCGAAACCGAGACCCGCCTTCGGGCGACGTGGCGGATCTTGCCGTTTGCCAGGCGCACCGCGACGGTCTCACCCTCGTCTTCGAGAACCGTGGCGGCAAAAGTCTTGGAGCGATGGGTACTGCGCGCTATGAGAACCGGGGTGTCAGGGGCGAATCCGGCACTCTCGTCCGCGATGGGCACCTCGCCGCCGGCCCCGCCGAACTCCATCGCCTGGGTGCGGAAAACCGTGCTCGCCCAGCCATAGGAGATGAGATTGCGCTTGGTCTCGAGCATGGTGCGCGCTATGGTGACGTGGCGCGCCGAAGATTCCTCCTGGATAAATAGAGTGACCGTCTTGTCGGTAACATCGACGACCCGGCCCCGCTGGCCGTTGGTGAGGCGGGTCTTGGCGTCGATCTTGACGCTCTGGCGGATCGCCACCAGGTCCCCCATGCGCAGTGTCAGCTGCGATCCCCCAAAGACGACCGTCACCGAGGGGTCGATCTCCAAGAAGCGCTGCATGCGCTCCTGGCGCAGCTTGTCCGAGCTGCGGTGGTGGCGAACCTGACTGTCGAAATAGCCCTTCATCCAGGCTTGGCGATGTCCATCCCAGACCTCGTGCGCCAGGGCGTTGGCGGCCATCTCCTCGGCCTTGGTGTTGGTGATGACAAAGGAGTCCGAACCGGCCTCGAACTCGCGCCTCAGCCAATCGCCCACTGACTCCATCAGGGCCAGGCCGTCGTCGGCGACTGAGATTCGCCCTTGCTGCTCATAGAGCCGCAGCGCACCCTTGAGATCCCCCATGCGCAGGTACGCCTGGGCGGTGCGGTCCCATTTGCTCTCCGCTCGCCGGGTGGTGACCAGCCGCGCTCCGCCGAGCTGAGCGAACAGCGTCGCGAACATCCCCCCGTAGCGCACCGATCCCAGCTGGCGGTCGTCGCCGACCAGAACCAGCTTGGCCCCCGCCTGCTCGGCGATCTCCAGCACCTCGGCCAGCTCCAGCGTGTCCACCTGGGAGGATTCGTCAAGGATGAGACAGGTGTTGGGCGCAAGCGCCAGGGAGCCCCAGCGGACCTGGCCCACGAAGGATTCGATGGTCATCGAGCGGGCATCGGGATCAATCCGCCGCAGGGTGTCAGCGAGCTTATTGACCGCAGTCCCCTGGGGAGCCAGCCCCCACACCACCGTGCCGCTCTCTTTGGCCAGCTCGGCGAAGTGGCGAAACAGGGTTGTCTTTCCCGAGCCCTGGGCGCCCATCAAGAGCGCCGCCGTGGTCTTGGCGCTGAACAGGTGGCGCATCGCCTTCTCCTGCTCCGGGGCCAGCCCATGTCCGCCCACGGCAGCCGCATCCGCGGCCACGCGGGCGAGATACTCATCCACCACATCGGCGTCGAGCACGCCCGCTGTCGTGGGAACGGCCGCGAGCTCGAGCACCCGCGCCTCGGAGTTCAGCACCCCGCCGGTCGCGTAGTAACGGACCGGGACCCGGCTCGGTTTGACATGCTTGCCTTTGACGAACAGCGCGGGCACCAGAGGAGCCAGGGCGAGCTTCCTGTCAGTTCCCTCGCCCCGCATCAGCGCCGCTATCGCGCCGGCAAGCACCTCACGCTCGAGGAATCCGCCGAAAGCGTTGTAGGCCGCGGCCTCGACGTCCTGAGCCGCGACGTAGGCCCGCCCGCTGAGGATGCCCTCTTTGATGCGGCCTCCCCCTTCGTCGAAGAACACCCGCGCCATGTAGTCGACCAGTTCCGTCTGGCTCTGGATGATCGGGATCTCCCCGTAGGGTGCCAGGTGATCTGGCACCCGCAGCCACAAGCCGGCAACGCGGGCATCGGGCCGCGGCTCGCCGTATGCCGCCAGGATCTCCCGCCACTGCTCATCTGCGAGTTTCCAGACATCGGCAAGCTTGTTGCGCACGCCCTCGCCTATCTCGCCGATCCTGGCGTCGCCATCCCCGAAGTCCTTGGCCGCACGCGTCCGCACCGCCAGGCTCCGGCTCACCTTGGGGGAGATGGTCCCATCCGGGCTCTCGTCCTCGAGTCTGCGCCTGGCATCCTCGCACTCTGCGTGCCGGGTGGAAAAAGCCGGAAGTAGGCGGGCCCCATCCGGTCCCTTCCATGCGGCCAGCCCTGCAATCTCGCAGGCCCAGCCGTTGGGCCTTATGGTCCACTCGGCATTGGTCAGCCGGTTCATATGCTCGCGGAAACTGGCGCGGTAGAGCGCTCCTGCCACCATGTACCAGTCGTAGAGTTCGTTAGCCCGCAGGGAGCGCCAGGTGCCATCC
>JAKBJA010000082.1 GCA_021836225.1 Pseudomonadota bacterium
TCGCGACGGACGAACGACACGCGGAGGGCCCAGTCCCGCATCGCCCGGTACACCGGCGTCCGGCGGATGGAAATGGACGGGACGCCGGGACGGACCCTCACGCGACCGCCTCTTCTCTCGGCGTGGTGGGCGTTGCGGCGCGGGATCGCGCGTCGTGCTCGTCCAAGAGGCGTTCGAGGACGAGGTAGAGCTGCTCGCGGCCGGTGACTTTGAGGAGGCCGATCCGTCGCCGAGTCTCGACCGGAACCGTGATCGTGGTGGTCCGTCTCCCCTCGTCTCTCATGGGTGGTAACGAGCACCCATTACCACGGGGGTATTTGACTCTTATGAGGGGTAGGTCAATCCCGTGTCGTGACCGGAAAGAAGCTCGCCAAGGTGGGAAATGGGTCGCGTCTCCCGAGGGTGAGCGCGACGTTGCCGCCCGCCGAGTTCCGGAGTCTCATGGAGATCATCGAGAAGAGCGGGGAGTGGATCGACAGCGCGGACTTTACGCGGCAGGCAGTTCGCGAGAAGGCGGCGCGCTGGAGGCGCGAGCACTGGGAGGGACTCAGCTCGACGCAGAAGGCGAGGGACTGATGGCGCGGTTAGCAGCAGAAGTTGCCGCCGAGCCGGAGAAACCCATAGCGGGGTTCGTCCGGTCACTGGCAGCGGGCGCATTCACCCTGCTCGGAGCGGGGTCCGCGAGAGTTCGGAGCGTATGAGATGCCGCTTCTCTCGAGCGGCGAGGAGATCATTCGCCGAGCGCCCGTTGTGTCTTCGAGCGGGCGTCGCGGGACGCTTTTCCTGACGAACGCTCGAGTGGTCTTTGAGGGGACCCAGGCCACCGGGATCGTATCGTCGAGGCTGAGGGCATCGGACGTGATCACGATCTTCTCCGTGAGACTCGCCGAGCTGGGAGGCGTTCACGTCGTCAAACCCCTTGTCGGCGCGGCGACGCTGAAACTCGAGATGCCCTCGGTGAACATGCACGCGGTCTTCAAGATAGAGGATGCCGCAGGATGGTCCCAAGAGATTCGTCGCGCGCACGCGTCCGTGATGGCCGCTCTGCCTCCGGCAGCGGCGGTCGGCGCCATTCACACCGAGACCCGCACCGTCGAGCGCGAGGTGGTGAGAGTGAGGTGCCGCTACTGTGGGAACCTCGGAGACGAGCGCGACGGCAAGTGCTCCCGTTGCGGAGCCGCGCTCTGAGGTTCAGGGCCTCAGCCCGAGCGCCTCCCGGAAGTCCCGGTTCTTTCGCTCGCCGGCCTCGATCAGCACTCGCCGCACGAGTTGTCGCACGTCGGAGGGAACGTCCTGCCGCCCCTCCACTGCCGTGTAGATTGCCAACGCGGACTCTCTCGCTCCATCCCAAAACTCGCGGTCAAATCTGTTCATAGAACCACGGCCGCCCGACGCATCGAGTCCCACTTGAACGGCCCGGGGAGGGGTCGCGAAACGGTTTCCGCCAGAGGCGCGTCTAATTAAACCCCTTGTTTCATAGGTAAGTCGCACGACGCGGGCGGGACGCCCTGTGCGTCGTGCACCGCCCGCGTCCTGCGCCGAGGAAAAGTTGGCGGAAAGCGGACGAAGCAAGGGACAACGGCAAACTCTTTTCGCGCTGATTCTGCTGCTCGTCGCCGTCGCGGCGGTGCCGGTTGCGGCTGCTGCCGGGTCGTTCATCGCGGACTCGAGCACGGTCACGGTCCTATCGAGTTCCACGACGATCTACGCCGTGGAAACGCCGACCGGAGCGCAGATCGCGTTCGCGCACACGGCAGGAACCTACTCGTGGACGATGCCATCCGGCGTTACGACCGCCTACGTGATTGAGAACCTCACCGTCGGACAGATGCAAGGTGCGAGCGTCAACGAGTTGAGTCTCGCGACCGGCGATACCGGCTCCGGGACCGTCACGTTCGGAGTCGGCAACGGCGCGACCTCGTTCACGGAGTACGCGCAGGTCTCGGCGTCCTCGCTTTCGTCTGTCTCGATCTCGATCTCGCCTCAGTACCTCACGGGGCCCACCGACCAACACGCCATCCTCGAGATCACGTCGAGCGCCGCCAGCTACAGCGGCGTCACGCTCGCCGCGAAGGGGAACGGCGGCGTCACGAGCTGGTTCGGGTTCGCCGCTGCAGAGGACATCGGATACATCCTCGGCGGCACGATCGTGTTCATCCTCGCGATCCTCGCCATGCCGTGGTACGACCTCGAGGTCCACCGCATCACGCGCGACATGCCGAGGCGATTGATGCGCGGACGCCGGAAGGCGAAGGGGGGGTAGATCGATGGCGCGCAAGATCGGAAACTGGAGCCTCGGCGCGGTGGTGGTCGCCGCCATAGCGACCATCCTGCTGCTCGTGACCCTGCTCAGCAAACCGTCCTTCGTCGTGATGGGGCACACGGTCCTCATCACGCAGGGGATCATGGCGGGCCTCCTCCTCTTCGGAGCGGCGTTCTGGCTCGTGATCGAGGTCTTTACCCCGCCCGGCGACGGCGCGTGGGACGTGGTCTGGCGCTCGCTGCTCGGGTTCCTACTCGGGGGTCTGTTCGGCGGCCTGATGGCGTACGTCTTTAATTTCGGCGCCTACCTCATCAACCCCGCCATCGCCGGCGGCAACTTCTTCGCGGTCTACGAGCTGATCGCGATCATCTTCGCCGGCCTGGTCCTGATCTGGGACGCGGCGTGGTCCCACTCTCGCCGCTTTGTGAGGGCATAGGAATGTCAGCCTCCGAACTCGCTCAGGTGCGGTCGGTCCGCGTAGGGTTCAAGCGGCTCAAGGCCGAGCTGCGCGGGCGCCGAGCCATGTTCCTCGCCTTGGCCGTCGCCGCCATCGCCCTCGCCGCGTCGTTCTTCGGCGCCGTGGGGGTGCTCGCCGCCCCGGGAGTCGCGCCCGTATCGGCCCCGCACGCAAGCTCCTTGATGGCCCACGCTGCGCCGGCCGCGGCCGTCACCGCGACGAACTCGAGCAACGTCACCGGCCCGAGCATCTTCAACGACATCTGGAGCCTATTCTCGGGGTTCGTAAGCACGGTCCTGTTGGGTCTTGGCAACGCATTCTCCACGGTCTTCGGGTCGTTTGCCCAGGGCATCTCGCAGATGTTCCAAGGGTGGGGATTCAGCCTCGGTCAATACGGCGTGTGGGGGCCGCTGATGGTCGTCGTTAGCCTCGGAGTCGCGGCCGTGGTGGCCTACATGCTCCTCGATGGGATCGGCATCGAGAAGGACCTCCTGGAGGGCGAGGACAGCCTCTGATGCATGCGACACTGGGCGGCTCTCGTGACGGTCGGCGTGCTTCTCGCGGTGACGGCTTCCCTGGTGGTTAGCCCGGTCGCGAACGCATCGTCCCCGCACCCGTATCCATCCACCGCAGGCACGGCCGCGACCCTATCGGCCAGCGTCAACACCAACTCCGTTTTCATCGGCAGCAGCGTCCAACTCACGCTAACCGTTTCCAACTTCAACGCGAGCTGCGGAGACGGCTCGCTGAACTGGCTGCTCGTGAATGGCATTACATCCCTGAATCCGGAGACCGAGACGGTCGCTGGTAACGGGTCGTTCACCTACGTTTGGGCCTCGCAAGCACCCGCCGGGACGTGGAACTTCACGGGGACGATATTCCCGCAAGGCGCGGCTGGATGCGCGGCGGTGCTGTCCAACACGGTCGCGATCCACGTCCTGTCCAACCCGGGCGGGGGATTTGGCCTTCCGTCGTGGCTGTACGAGTTTCTCGTTATCACCTATCAGGGAGCGGCGACGGCCCTGAATCAAGGGATCGGATATCCGGTCGCGAGCGTCCTGGGCACCATCGGTGACGCTTTTGCCCAATTGGTCGCACCGTGGGGCTCCGCACTGGCCTCCTTGGGCATCTTTGGCCCCGTCGGCCTCGTAGCCTCCGTCCTCGCGATGGCGGCCGCGATCTACGGTCTCCTCATCGAGATCGGCGCGGCGAAGGTGATGCTGGGGTACTGACGTGGCTCGCGAACGATTTGCCCGCTACCTCCTCCTCGCCAGTATCGTCGGAATCGTAGCCATCGCGGCCGTGGCGGGCCTTTCCACGCACCAAGGCCCGACTACCGCACTCGTTACGGCCTCGGCGCCGCACGCGTCTCCGTTGGGTTCCGGGGGGCAGATTTCTGGCCCCCCAACGGAGCTCTCGGCCGGTTGCTCCCTCCTCCCGACATCGTGGGGGCAGTGTATATCGGACGCCTTCGGCTACGTGGCGAACCAATTTTCCAACCTCGTCGGCGACGCTGGCAACGCTACGGCCTCGTTCTTTACGACACTGGTGCAGGGCATCGTACTGGAGATGTACGATGTCGGACTATCCATCGTGGTAAGCATCTTCGTCTCTGTCGGGGCGACGATCGCGCTCTTTCTCGACAGTGCCA
>JAKBJA010000101.1:0-15860 GCA_021836225.1 Pseudomonadota bacterium
CCAGGCCCGCCGGGAAGAACACGAACATCACGGTGAACGCGATCGGCATGATCATCATGATCTTGGCCTGCATCGGGTCCATCGGCTGCGGGTTGAGCTTCACCTGCAGGATCGAGGTGATGCCCATTACGATCGGCAAAATGAACCAGGGATCCGGCGCGGTCAGGTCGGTGATCCAGCCCAGCCACGGCGCACCGCGCATTTCCACCGCGGCGAGCAGCACCCAGTAAAGCGCGATGAACACGGGAATCTGGATCAGGATCGGCAGGCAGCCGCCGAGCGGATTGATTTTCTCGGTCTTGTACATCTCCGCCATCGCCTGGTGCAACTTGGCGCGGTCGTCTCCGTAGGTTTCCTTCAACTGCTGCAGGCGCGGCGTCAGCTTCTTCATCTTGGCCATCGACTTGTAGCCCGCTGCGGACAGCGGATACAGCGCCAGCTTGATGAGAATGGTCAGGATGATGATCGCCCAACCCCAGTTGCCGACGATGCGCTCGATCTTTTCCAGTGACCAGAAGATCGGGTAGGCCAGCGGCGTCAGCCAGCCGTAGTCGCGTGCCAGATCGAGTCCCGGTGCGGTCTTTTCGAGCACCGTCTGGGACTGCGGGCCGGCATACAGCGGCACGGTGAAGGTCTTTTGCTGACCCGGGGCGAGCGTACCTTCGGCCAGAATCACGCCGGCGGAATACAGGCCGTCGCCCAGCGCGCGGGTATAGTACTCGCGCTTGACGCTGCCTTCGGGCAGCCAGGCCGACACGAAATGATGCTGTACCAGCCCGACCCAGCCGTTATCAGCGGTCTTCTCAAATTCTGCCTTGCCTGCCTGGATATCCTTGAACGCGACTTTCTGGAATTTCTTGGCGTCGGTATAGAACGCCGGCCCGGTGTAGGTGTAGAGGAAGAAGGACTCGCCGCGTGGCGCTTCGCCGTGGCGGGTGAACTGGTAGTACGGGGTCAACTCGACGGGCTGGGTGCCGCCGTTGATGACACGTGTTCTCACCGCGATCTGGTAGCTGCCGCGCTTGAAAACATAGGTTTTTTCGACGCGCACCCCGTTGGCGGGATCGACCCACACCAGCGGCACTTCAAGCTGGGCCGCGCCGCCAGCCAGGCGGTAGGTGCCGGGATTCAACTGAAACACGCTGCGGTGGGTCGGCAGACCCGCGCCGACCAGGCCGCTTTGCGCCAGATAAGGCCGTGTCTGGCTTTCTTCGAACAGGGTGAAGACCTGGTTCTTGTCTTCCGTCTCGCGGTACGACCGCAGTTGCAGTTCGCGCAAATCGCCGCCGTTGGCATCGATACTGACGCGCAGCACGTCGGTTTCCACCACAGCGCGCTGGCCCTTGGCAAAGCCGGTCTGCGCCGGCGCCGCTGCGGGCGCATTCAGTGCCTGGCTGGGGGTGGGGGCGCTACTTGCCGGTGCGCTCGTCGTTGCAGGAACGGCAGGGGCCGGCGCGTTCTTGTCTTGCCAGGCTTCCCACAACAAAAGCAGCGAGAAGGAAAAGACGATGAAAAGGATCAGCCGCTGGTTATCCATGAGACGGGACGCGTTTTTTAGGTAGGAGAGAATTCCGGCGCGACATCGCCTGCCGGAGCGCTTGGCCATTTTGCCATGGCCCTGTGGCCGGCACGTTTAAACGTGCGTGACAAATCGCGTGCTTCATCGCCTGCCGCCGGCTTGGCGATAAGGCGAACGACGAAGTCACATGCGGGCAGTTCCGGCAGCGCCTGCCGAAAGCTTTCGCGCACGCAACGCTTGACGCGGTTGCGGTCCACTGCACGCGCTAGCAGACGTTTGGCAATCACCATCCCCAACCGCGGGAAACCCACCTGGTTGGGACGTGCCATCACCATCACATAATCCGTTTTGGCACGCTGATTGTCGGCAAACACCCGATCGAAATCGGCTTTGCTGACCAGGCGCGCATCGCGGAGGCGCACGCCACCCGCTTGGCTTGGATGGGTGTCGATCAGACAGCCAGACGCGCGCGGCCCTTGGCACGACGGGCGTTGATAACGGCGCGGCCAGCCTTGGTTTTCATGCGGGCACGGAAACCGTGGGTGCGCTTGCGGCGGACGGTGGAAGGCTGGTAAGTACGTTTCATGGCATTTCCTTTCTGACTGGCGTTGGCGGCGTCTCGCCCAAGCGTGACGACCCAACACAAAAAAATCTGTTGAAAAACCGAATATTAGACCTGTTCACCCGGGGGCCTGTCAAGGGCGTCTTGGCCATCCCATAGGGTCCCGGACTCTCTTGCCTGTGGATAACCTGGTCGAAGGGGAGTAAGATTTGCATTCGAATCCCATGCAGCTTTCCGCTTCCTCCCCCTCGACTATGGATTCCTTCTGGGACCTTTGCCAAGAGCGCTTCCGCGCCAATCTGACCCAGCAGCAATTCAGCACATGGATCAAGCCACTGGTGTTTGACGACGCCGGCGGCGAGGTGCGGATTCTTGCGCCCAACCATTTCGTGATGGACTGGGTGCGGGAAAAGTTCGCCGAGCACATTGACGGCTGGGCGCAGGAATTTTACGAACACCCCGTCACCATCACCTACGCGCTCGGCAAAAAAAACAGCGCGCCGCGTGCCTCGGCTGCCCCGGCTTCTGCCATGACGCCGGCCCCTGCCCCGGCCAGCGCCGCCGCGCCGGCCCAATTGGGTCTGCGCATCAATCCGGCCTTCAACTTCGACAATTTCGTGTCCGGTCGCGCCAACCAGCTGGCGCGTGCCGCTGCCCTGCAGATTGCCGACAACCCCGGCGTGGCCTACAATCCGCTGTTTGTCTACGGCGGCGTGGGACTGGGTAAGACCCACCTGCTGCAGGCCATCGGCAACACCGTGCGGCAGGCCAACCCCGATGCCCGCATCAGCTACATCCACGCCAACGATTATGTGGACGACGTGGTCAAGGCCTACCTGAACAAGCAGTTCGACGACCTCAAGCGCCGCTACATGTCTCTGGACCTGCTGCTGATCGACGATATCCAGTTCCTGGCCAAGAAGGACCGCACCCAGGAAGAGTTTTTCTACGTGTTCAACTCGCTGATCGAGAACAAAAAGCAGATTGTCATTACCTGCGATACCTTCCCCAAGGAAATCAGCGGCCTCGACGACCGCCTCAAATCGCGCTTCGCCTGGGGCCTGACGGTCGCCGTCGAGCCGCCCGAGCTCGAGATGCGGGTCGCCATCTTGCTCGCCAAAGCGCAGGCCGAAAACGTCAGGCTCGACGAGAATGTCGCCTTCTTTATCGCCAAGCAGGTGCGCTCCAACGTGCGCGAACTGGAAGGCGCGTTGAAGCGGGTCATCGCGTTCTCGCGCTTCCACGAAAAGCCAATCACGCTGGAGCTGGTAAAGGAGGCGTTGCGCGACCTGATCGCCTCGACCTCGCGCATCGTCTCGATCGAGAACATCCAGAAAACCGTCGCCGACTTCTACAAGATCAAGGTCGCCGACATGTTCTCCAAGAAACGCACGCGTAACCTGGCACGTCCGCGCCAGATCGCCATGGCGCTGGCCAAGGAACTCACCAACCAGAGCCTGCCGGAAATCGGCGAGTCGTTTGGCGGACGCGATCACACCACGGTGATCCACGCTTGCCGCAAAGTAGCCGAGTTGCGCGAGACCGAAGCCGACATCGGACGTGACTATCTGGTGTTGTTACAAAGTCTGACTGGCTGAGGATGAAATGTGGATAAGGCAGTCCATGCGGACGGTGCGGTAAATTCCATCCCCACCCCTCCCAGGCTGCCAAGGGGTTACCCACACCCCAAAATGAATAACAAGCGGATGATTAAATTGAGTAAAAAGGCTTATCCCCAGATTTGAGCCGCCTTTATTATGATTCTCAGGAATATATAAATGCTATTAATACAAAGCGAACGCAACGCCCTTCTGGCTTCCCTCTCGGCTGTAGTGGGCGTGGTTGAGCGCCGCCACACCCTGCCCATCCTGTCGAACCTCCTGCTGGAGAAAAAAGGCGACAAGCTGACCGTGCTGGCCACCGACCTGGAGTTGCAGGTCAGCAACCAGCTCGACGCGCAGGCGGGCGAAGATTTCGCCATCACCATCGCCGCCCGCAAGCTGTTCGACATCGTGCGTGCGCTTCCCGACGCCGCCAAGGTCAAGCTCGACACCAAGGACAGCCAGGTTGTGGTGAGTGCGGGCAAATCGCGCTTTACCCTGCAGACGCTGCCGGCTGCCGATTTCCCGCGCGTCGAAACCGGCGCCGGTCTGGGCGAAGCGATCCGCCTGCCGCAAAAAACGCTGAAGCGTCTGTTGCAGCTGGTGCAGTTCGCCATGGCGAGCCAGGACATCCGCTATTACCTCAATGGCATGCTGCTGGTGCTGGGCGGCAAGCAATTGCGCGTGGTTGCCACCGACGGCCACCGCCTGAGCTATGCTGAAACCGAGCTCGACACCGAAGCCGAAGCGCGCGAAGTCATCATCCCGCGCAAGACCGTGGTCGAGCTCTCCAAGCTTTTGAGCGATGTGGACGAACCCGTCGAGCTGCGCATCGGCGCCAACCAGGTCACCATCACGCTGCCCGGAACCGAGCTGGTGACCAAGGTGGTCGACGGCAAATTCCCCGACTACCAGCGTGTCATTCCGGTCAACCAGCCGCGCCATCTCAAGGCCAGCCGCCAGAACGTGATGCAGGCGCTGCAACGCGCCGCGATTCTGTCGAACGAAAAATTCCGCGGTGTGCGTCTGGTTATGAGCGAGAACACGCTGGGGATCGTCTGTAACAACAACGAGCAGGAAGAGGCCGCTGACGAAATCGAGGTCAGCTACAACGGCGACCCGCTGGACGTCGGCTTCAACGTGACCTACCTGCTCGACGGCCTCGGGGCGGTCAATACCGACGAAATCATGCTGTCGCTGGGCGATGCCAACAGCAGCATGCTGCTGAGCAGCGAAGGCGAACCCGGCTTCAAGTATGTCGTGATGCCCATGAGGATTTAAGGGCAGCACCCAGATCCAGACAGTATTCGATTCAACACAGCAACACAGACAGGAATGCCCCCTGCGGGGTAAAACACCATGAGTGACAAGCCCGACAATACAATGCCCGGTGACGTGAACGGCGGCTACGACGAAGACAGCATCCAGCAGTTGGAAGGCCTGGAGGCGGTGCGCAAACGCCCCGGCATGTACATCGGTGACACATCCGACGGCACAGGCCTGCACCACATGGTGTTCGAGGTGCTGGACAACGCCATCGACGAGGCGCTCGCTGGCTGGTGCGACGACATCAAGGTCATCATCCACCCTGACAATTCGATCTCGATTTCCGACAACGGCCGTGGCATTCCCGTCGGCGTCAAGTTCGACGACAAGCACGAGCCCAAGCGCAGCGCGGCCGAGATCGTGATGACCGTGCTGCACGCCGGCGGCAAGTTCAACCAGAACAGCTACAAGGTGTCGGGCGGCCTGCACGGCGTCGGTGTGTCGTGCGTCAACGGCCTGTCGAAATGGCTGAAGCTCGTCGTGCGTCGCGACGGCAAGAAATACGCGATGACCTTCAACCAGGGCAAGGTGCTCGACCGCCCGGTCGAAATTCAGAACGGCGTCGAAGTCTCGCCGATGCAGGTCGTCGGCGACACCGACAGCCGCGGCACCGAAGTGCATTTCCTGGCCGACGAGGAAATCTTCGGCAAGGTCGAGTTCCACTTCGACATCCTCGCCAAGCGCATCCGCGAACTGTCCTTCCTCAACAACGGCGTCAAGATCGAACTGATCGACCACCGCGACGGCAAGACCGAAAACTTCGCCCATTCGGGCGGCGTCAAGGGCTTCGTCGAATACATGAGCCGCCTCAAGAATCCGCTGCATCCGAAGATCTTTACCGCCATCGGCGAGAAGGACGGCATGACCGTCGAAGTCGCCATGCAGTGGAACGACAGCTACACCGAGACGGTGCAGTGCTTCACCAACAACATCCCGCAGCGCGACGGCGGCACCCACCTCACCGGCCTGCGCATGGCGATGACCCGCGTGTTGAACAAGTACATCGAGGAAAACGAGGTCGCCAAGAAGGCCAAGGTCGAAACGACCGGTGACGACATGCGCGAAGGCCTCACCTGCGTGCTGTCGGTCAAGGTGCCCGAGCCGAAATTCTCCAGCCAGACCAAGGACAAGCTGGTCTCCAGCGAAGTGCAGCCGGTGGTGCAGGAAGTCGTCGGCCAGAAACTCGCCGAATTCCTCTTGGAAAACCCCAACGACGCCAAGCTCCTGTGCGCCAAGATCGTCGACGCCGCGCGCGCCCGCGAGGCCGCGCGCAAGGCGCGCGAGATCACCCGCCGCAAGGGCGTGATGGACGGCCTCGGCCTGCCCGGCAAGCTCGCCGACTGCCAGGAAAAGGACCCGGCGCTGTCGGAAATCTACCTGGTCGAGGGCGATTCCGCCGGCGGCTCCGCCAAGCAGGGCCGCGACCGCAAGTTCCAGGCGATCCTGCCCCTGAAGGGCAAGATCCTCAACGTCGAGCGTGCGCGTTTCGACAAGGTCATCGGTAGCCAGGAAATCGCCACCCTGATCACCGCGCTCGGCACCAGCATCGGCAAGGACGACTACAACCCCGACAAGCTGCGCTATCACCGCATCATCATCATGACCGACGCCGACGTCGACGGCGCCCACATCCGTACCCTGCTGCTCACCTTCTTCTACCGCCAGATGCCCGAGCTGGTCGAGCGCGGCCACATCTACATCGCCCAGCCGCCGCTCTACAAGGTCAAGCACGGGCGGTCCGAGCGCTACATCAAGGATGAACACGCGCTCAAGGAACACCTGATGGCCGAGGCAATGAAGGACGCCGAACTGACACCGATGGACGGGGCCATGCCGATCGCCGGCGAAGCGCTGGAAACGCTGGCGCGCGAGTATTTCCTTGCCGAGGCAGTCAGCGATCGCCTGGCACGCCTGCTGCCGGAAGACGTACTGCAGGCACTGATGCGCATTCCGCGTCTGAGCCTGGACGACAGCGGTGCCGCCATGATGGCGGAAGCCAGCCTCGGCGCCGCGCTCGATGCGCAGAAATTCGAGGTTGCCGCCGAATACATCAGCGAAACCGACAGCCATCGCCTGCGCATCACCCGCCATGCCCATGGCAACGTGCACATGAGTTTCCTCGAAGCGGATCTGCTGGAGACGGGCGACTACAACCAGCTGGTCAAGGTCGGCGATTTGCTGCGCGACCTGATCGGCCTCGGCGCCCGCGCCAAGCGCGGCGAGAAGGAAGCGCCGGTTCAGAGTTTCCGCGAGGCGATGGACTGGTTCCTCGCCGAAGTCAAACGCGGCATGAGTATCCAGCGCTACAAGGGACTGGGCGAAATGAACCCTGCCCAGCTGTGGGAAACCACCATGGATCCCAAAGTGCGCCGGCTGATGAAGGTGCAGATCGAGGATGCGATCTCATCCGACCAGATTTTCACCACGCTGATGGGCGATGAAGTTGAGCCGCGCCGCAACTTTATCGAAACCAACGCGCTGGGCGTGCGTAACCTGGACGTATAGATCTGGATCTTTCGTCTGCGCGAAAACGCAAAAAGCCCGGCAATGTTGGGCTTTTTGCTGTTCACGATGAGCGAGCTCTTTCTTGATTCGCTGGGCAGCGGGTTTAACGCGAAGCACCCGAGTCGGGTGTATTGCTCTGCCATGCCAGCAACGTCGCGCGCAAGCGATCTTCCTCAATCGGGAGCACGAGAGCGGCATCGATCCGCAAGCGGGCGCTGACCTTGTCGAGGACGGCCTGATGAGCCGCTTCGTAAAAAACCAGAATGCGGGTGTCGGGTGCGCTTTGCACCGCTGCCAGCAGGGATTCGAGATTGGACAGCCGGTCGCGGAAATCGGTCTGGTGGTAAAAATCCGCCACGATGACTGCAGGCGGTGATTTACGCACCAGGCTGATCGCCTTGCGCTCCGACCATTCGGTGACGACGGCGTAACCCAGTTCCTGATACAGCTTTTTGTAGCCGGCCGTGCCGATGAAGGCGTTGACCATGAGCAGGCGCGGCGGCGAACTCATGCAGCCGCTTTTTTGCTTGCCGGCTTCTTGGTCGCAGCGGGTTTGGCCGGGGCCTTTTTGGTCGTGGTTTTTTTCGTGGCCGGTTTCTTTGCAGCCGGCTTTTTCGCTTCGGCGGTGTCAGCGGGTTTTGCTTTCTTCGCCGCAGCGGGCTTGGCCGCCACCTTTTTAGCAGGCTTTTTGGCCGGGCCCTTGGCGACGCGCGCAGCGATCAGCCCGAGCGCCTCGTCCAGCGTGATCTCTTCCGGCGTGATGTCCTTGGGCAGCGTGGCGTTGGTTGCGCCGTGCTTCACATAGGGCCCGTAGCGGCCGCTGCGCACGGTGATGTCCTTGCCGTCGTCCGGGTGCGGGCCCAAGTTCTTCAGCACCGAGGCGGCGGAGTCGGCACCGCGCGGCGCGCGTTCCATCGCCAGCACTTCAAGTGCGCGTGGCAGATCGATCTCGTACACGCTGTCGGTCTTGGGGATCGACTTGAACTTGCCGTCGTGCAGCAGATAGGGCCCGAAGCGGCCGTTGTTGGCGACGATCGGCAGGCCGGTGACCGGGTGGTGGCCGACTTCGCGCGGCAGCGAGAGGAATTTCAGCGCCAGTTCGAGCGTCGCGCTGTCCAGCGGAATCTCCTTCGGCCACGAGGCGCGGCGCGGCTTCGGCGCCTTCTTGTCTTCCGGCATCTCGCCGATCTGCACGTAGGGGCCGAAGCGCCCGGACAGCAGCTTGACGTCGAGACCGCTCGCCGGGTCCTTGCCTAGGATGTTGTCGCCCTCGGCAGTGGCCGCATACAGCGGCCGCGTGTAATCGCATTCCGGATAGCCGGAACAGCCGATGAACAGCCCGCGCTTGCTTGCCTGCATGAAGAGCGGCTTGCCGCACTTGGGGCAGGCTTCCAGGATCGGGCAGCCGCGCTCGACGCCCTGCTTGGCCTTCAAGTCGCCGTCGAAGTCCTTCCAGAATTCGCCCAGAAGACGCGTCCACACCCGCTTGCCGTTCGACACGTCGTCGAGCTTGTCCTCCAGCTTGGCGGTGAAGTCGTAGTCGACGTAGTGGCTGAAATGCCGAGTCAGGAAGCAGTTGACCAGGCGGCCGACGTCGGTCGGCTCGAAGCGCTTTTTCTCCAGCACCACGTATTCGCGGTCCTGCAGGGTGGAAATGATGCTGGCGTAGGTGGACGGCCGGCCGATGCCGTATTCCTCCAGCGCCTTCACCAGGCTCGCTTCGGTGTAGCGCGGCGGCGGCTGGGTGAAGTGCTGTTCGCCGTAGAGCCGGTCGACCGGCAGGGTTTCGCCTTCGACCAGCGCGGGCAGCTTGGACTCGCCCTCTTCCTCTTCGTCGTCCTGGTAGACGGCGAGGAAGCCGGCGAACGCCAGCGTCTGCCCCGTGGCGCGGAAGGTGCCCTCGCCCACCGTGATGTCGGCGGCGACGGTGTCGAACTGCGCCGGCGTCATCTGGCAGGCGACGGTGCGTTTCCAGATCAGCTCGTAGAGCCGCGCCTGGTCGTGCGTGAGGAAGGGCTTCACCGCCTCGGGCGTGCGCGTCACCGAGGTCGGGCGCACCGCTTCGTGCGCTTCCTGCGCGTTCTTGGTCTTGGCCTTGTAGGCAATCGCGGCCGGCGGCAGGAAATCCTTGTCGAAGTTGGCGCCGACGTACTTGCGGATGTCGGTGATGGCTTCCTGCGCCAAGTTGACCGAGTCGGTTCGCATGTAGGTGATGAGGCCGACCGGGCCTTCGCCGAGGTCGATGCCTTCGTACAGCTGCTGGGCGGTGCGCATGACGCGGTCGGTGGTCATGCCGAGCTGGCGCACCCCGGCCTGCTGCAGCGTCGAGGTGGTGAACGGGGCGCCGGGATGGCGGGCGCGGCGCTTTTTCTCGATGCGCATCACGCGCGCATCTTTTCCTTCGAGCGTCGCCAGCCATTCCTTGCTGCGCGCCTCGTGTTCGACCGTGAACTGCTCGAGCTTTTCGCCCTTGAAGTGGGTGAGCTTGGCGGTGAACGGCTGGTTGCTCTTGTGGCTGTCGAGGTGCAGCGACCAGTATTCGCGCGGCACGAAGGCTTCGATCTCCTCCTCGCGCTCGACGATCATGCGCAGCGCCGGCGACTGCACGCGGCCGGCGGAAAGACCGGGGCTGATTTTTTTCCACAGCAGCGGCGACAGATTGAAGCCGACCAGGTAATCCAGCGCGCGCCGCGCCTGCTGGGCATCGACGAGATCGGTTGCGATTTCGCGCGGGTGGCGCACGGCGTCCTGGATGGCCGATTCGGTGATCTCGTAAAACGCCACCCGCTTCATCGGCGTCTTGACCTTGCGTTCCTTGAGGATTTCGCTGATGTGCCAGGAAATGGCCTCGCCTTCCCTATCCGGGTCGGTTGCCAGCAGCACTTCGTCGGCTTTCTTGGCGGCCTTGACGATGGCTTCGACGTGCTTGGCGTTGCGCTCGATGACCTGGTATTTCATGCTGAAATTTTCGGTATCGACCGCGCCGGTTTTCGGCTCCAGGTCGCGCACGTGGCCGTAGCTGGCGAGGATTTCGTAGTCCGCGCCGAGGTACTTTTTCAGTGTTTTGGATTTCGACGGCGATTCGACAATGACGAGTTTGGACATGATTTAGGGCGTGTTAACGCTGATTTCGCACTCGCGTTGCCGCGGGAAAGCGATGGATGCAAGGCGCGGCGCGCCGGCAAGGGCCATCCCTTGCCAAGGGACGCAACGTAGCAGACGCGCTTTCTCGCGGCAACCCGAAGGGACGGGACGATTTGGGCGCACCCTTTTGTCGCGGGTCGCTTGCTGTGAATGACACAGCGGCGCCACCCGCTTCGCGGTCTGCATCCCAAATCGTCCTCGTCGCGAGCGCGAAATCAGTGTTAACACGCCCTTTAGTGCAGACGTCCCGGCTCGTGATTCAACAGCATGTCTTCCAGATGCGTGAAATGTTCGATCAGCCCGCGGCTCCACAGGACGATCAGGGTCATCCAGCGCACGTGATCCGGTTCGATGTCCTCGCCGCCCAGCGCCATCAGCCCGGAAATCACCCATTCGCGGGACTCGGGGTCGAGAATTTCGGCGCTGACCAGATAGGCCAGTTCGGCGCGGCAGGCGTCGTTCAGGCGTTCAAGTTCTTCGGGCGCGTAGTGACGGTCATACGCCAGCGCAAGCCGTTCGTGGCTGGCACTGCTGGCCAGGTTGGCGTACCAGTCCAATGCGGCGTTGATGTCGGCTTCTTCGAAGCCGGCGGCAAACAGGCGTTTTTCCAGCGCATCGCGATCGGGCGCCAGTTCTGCCATGCGGAAGCTTTCGTAGAGGTAAACCAGGATGTCGAGCATAGTGTCAGTGGATTTTTTGGTAGCGCCCGCCGGGCAAGGATGCAATTCGCCCTTCCAGTTCAAGCGTCAACAGCTTCGCTGAAAGCGCATCCAGCGTCAACCCGGTTCTTTGTGCCAAGGTGTCGAGGCTGGCGGGCGCGCCGTCCAGCGCGTCCAGAACCGGGTCGAGTCGGGTTTCCGGCATTAACGGTGGCGCCAGACGCTGCGCCCAGGCCAGCTCGTCGAGGATGTCGGCGGCGGACTCGACCAGCTTGGCGCCCTGCTTGATCAGCGCATGGCAGCCGCGCGCCAGCGGCGAGTGGATCGAGCCGGGGATGGCGAACACGTCGCGCCCCTGTTCAGTTGCGACCCGTGCGGTAATGAGCGAGCCGCTGTTGGGCGCGGCCTCCACCACCAGCACCCCGCGTGAAAGGCCGCTGATCAGCCGGTTGCGGCGCGGGAAATGCCCAGGCAGCGGCGGTGTGCCCAGTGCGAACTCCGATACGATCAGCCCTTTTTCGACCAGCTGGTGCGCCAGTGCCTTGTTGCGCGCCGGATAGATACGGTCGAGCCCGGTGCCGATGATGGCGACGCTCGATCCCGCGCCCGCAAGACCACCCCGGTGCGCTGCCGCGTCGATGCCGAGCGCCAGCCCGCTGATGATGGTGAGGCCGGCATCTGACAGCGCGTGGGCAAACGCCTCGGCGTCGCGCACGCCCTGCGGCGTGGCGTTGCGGCTGCCGACGATGCCGAGGCCGGGCTGGTTCAACAGACTGCGCCGGCCTTTGCAATACAACACGGCGGGCGGGTCGGCGATCTCCAGCAGGCTTTTCGGATAATCCTCGTCCGCCAGCGTCATCAGGCTGTTGCCGGGCTGGTCGAGCCAGGCAAGCGCCTCGTCAAGCAGCGCGGCCTCAGGGTCGGCCAGCAGCGCGTCGCACTGGGCGGCGGAAAGATGCGCCATCAATGCGCTGCGGCCTGACGCCAAAACGGCCTCCGGGGAACCGAAGGCCGTTAGCAGGCGGATCAGACTGGTGTTGCCGACGCCTGGTGCGAGGGCGAGGCGCAGCCAGGCGTCAAGCACGATCGGCGTGTCTCTCGAACGCGAGCGTGCTCAGGGGTTTTTCACCGCGTCGAGCAGGTAGACCGGCCCGTCGGACTGCATGATGAGGGCGTACGACACACGGTCATACACGCGATACACCATTACCAGGCCGCTGTGGGCGTCGGGCAGCTTGACGGCGCGGTCACTGCTGTTGTTGAGGCAGGTGCTGCGGAAGGTGTGCTTGACGTCGACAGCCTGGTCGTAGGTGACCTTGCTGTTTTCCTTCAGGCAGCGCACGTCGTTGTAGAGCCAGGCGCCGCCATCGGGCACGCCGGCGGTTTTTTCGTTGACCCAGGTCATGCGGTCCTTTTCATCCTTGGTGAGCATGACCGCCTGGCCTTCGCGGAACACCGACAGCACGTGGCCGGGTTCCAGTCCGTCGCGGCTGCCGCGGTTGATCACCACGGTCTGGTAGCGGCCGCTGTCGGTCAGGCCGCCATAGGCCGAGATGATGCGGCCGCTGATCTGCGCTTCGGGTGCGTGCGGAATGTATTCGAAGGTGGTGCTGTCATCGGCTTCCACCAGCTTGTCCTTGGGCAGGATTTCCTGCGCCGACTGGGTGAGGCGGATTTTCTGCGGCGCGCCTTCCACCAGGGTGCGCGCATCGCCCAGGTATTCGACTTCATGTCCCAGCACTTCGCCGGTTTCCGGGTCCTTCAGCGCCTTGCCGGGACGCAGCACGTTCCAACGCGTCACGCCCGCCTTGCCGCCGGTGGCGAAGGCGTCGTCGCCCGCCGCCAGCACCACGCGCTCGGTGTTGCTGCCCAGGATGTAGGGCGCATTGTCGAACGCCCCCAGGGGCACCACGCGCGGCTGTGACAGGAAGGGGTGGATCACGCGAATGGGGATGGACGGGATCGCTTCGCTTTCGATATCGGTGCTGCGAACGCCAGGCGACAGCTTGACGGTCTGCATGTCGTTCTTGCCGCCCTTGACCAGCGACAGGCGGGGCTCCTTGCCGCTGCGGTCGAGCACGATCATGTCACCGGGATAAATCCAGTGCGGGTTCTTGATCTCTTCGCGGTTCATTTTCCAGATCTGCGGCCAGCGCCACGGATCTTTGAGAAAGCGCCCGGAAATGTCCCACAGTGTGTCGCCCTTGACCACGACGTAGGTGTCGGGGGCGTTGTCCTGCAGTTTAAGAGTGTCGGCCAGCGCGGGCGTGGCCAGCAGCAGGGCAAGAGAAACAACGAGTTGACGCACGGGGGAACCCTCCATTTAGACCTTGTCTAATTTTGCAGTGAAAATATACTGTGCGCTTAGCTAACGGCTATCCGCCGCCTTATATTTAGAGTTGTGTGCAACTAAACACAGATTCTGCATCAAAGTGTGCACCCAGTCCCTTCATTCGTAAAGTTTTTATGGCCAGACTCGATATTCTGCACTATCCCGATGAGCGCCTGCACACCGTCGCCAAGCTGGTGAAAGAGGTCGATGCGCGCATCCGGAAACTGGTCGACGACATGGCCGAGACCATGTATGCCGCGCCGGGAATCGGGCTGGCCGCCACCCAGGTCAACGTTCACGAACGCGTCGTCGTCATCGATATTTCCGAAGCCCACGACGAGCTGCGGGTGTTCATCAACCCCGAAATCGTCGCCCAGTCGGGCCGCGAGGAAAGCGAAGAAGGCTGCCTGTCGGTGCCCGGCGTCTTCGACAAGGTGACGCGTGCCGAACGCGTGACCGTGCGCGCGCTCGACCGCGACGGCAAGCCGTTCGAGCTCGAGGCCGATGGCCTCCTGGCCGTGTGCATCCAGCACGAAATGGATCACCTGATGGGCAAGGTCTTCGTCGACTACCTGTCCAACCTCAAACGCAACCGCATCAAGGCCAAACTCCTGAAGCAGGCGCGCGAACACCGGCCCGACGCCGCGCCGGTGCGCGCGTCGCTCTGAGCCGGCCCGTGCGAGTCATTTTTGCCGGCACGCCGCCGTTCGCGGCGGCCGCCCTCAATGCCCTGGCGGATGCCGGGCACGATATCGCCCTGGTGCTGACCCAGCCCGACCGCCCCGCCGGCCGCGGCATGAAACTGACCCCCAGCGCAGTCAAGCAGGCGGCGCTGGCGCGCGGCCTGCCGCTGTCCCAACCGGCCAGCCTGAGAACGCCCGAGGCGCAGGCCGAACTGCGCGTGGCGAATGCCGACGTGATGGTGGTCGCCGCCTACGGCTTGATCCTGCCGCAGCCGGTGCTGGATCTGCCGCGCCTGGGCTGCCTCAACATCCACGCCTCGCTGCTGCCGCGCTGGCGCGGCGCCGCGCCGATCCAGCGCGCCATCCTGGCGGGCGACAGGGAAACCGGCATCACCATCATGCAGATGGATGCCGGGCTCGATACCGGCGCGATGCTTTCAAAAACCGCCGTGCCCATTCTCGAAACCGACACTGCGGCCAGCCTGCATGACACCCTTGCGGCAGTTGGCGCCCAAGCCATCGTCGCGGCGCTGGCGAATTACGCCACGCTGGTGCCGCAGGCACAGGACGACAGTCAGGCCACCTATGCCGCCAAGCTCAACAAGGAGGAGGCCCGGCTCGACTGGAGCCAGCCCGCCGACCTGCTTGCCCGTGCGGTGCGCGCCTACAATCCGGTGCCGGGCGCATGGACCGAGCTGGACGGCGAAGCGCTGAAAATCTGGGCGGCGCAAGCCCGTTCCGGTGTCGGGATGCCGGGCGAGGTGCTGCGCGCCGAGGCGGACCAGCTGGTGATCGCGTGCGGCAACGGTGCGCTGGCCGTGCAGGACATCCAGCCGGCGGGCAGCAAGCGGATGACCGCCGCCGCATTTCTGGCCGGCCGCGCGCTGCCGCCGGGAACGCGCTTCGGTGTCACTGACTAGAATTCCACTAATCAACCGATGAAGCGGGCATGACCCTCCATGCGTAATCTGCAAAAACTGGCCGCCGGCGCACTCGAAGAGGTGATGGCCGGTGCGGCCTTGCACCAGGTGCTGCCGCGATGCCTGCAGCACCTGAATACGCCGGGTGAGCGCGGTGCCCTGCAGGACATCGTGTACGGCAGCCTGCGCCAGCTGGGGCGCCTGGATGCCTGGCTGGCGGCGCTGCTGGAGCGCCCGTTGACCGACCCCCAACTCGGCTGGCTGCTGCGCGTGGCCATTTATCAACTCGCGTATACCCGTGCGCCGGCACACGCCGTGGTGCACAACGCGGTCACCGCGGCGGGTCAGGGCTGGCGGCGCGGGCTCGCCAATGCCGTGCTGCGCAACTTTCAGCGGCGCCGCGCCGAGCTGGAAAAAATCGCGGAAGAACAACCGTCCGCACGCTGGTCGCACCCCGACTGGTGGATTGCCAAGCTGCAAGCCGAGCATCCCCATCATTGGCAGGGCATCCTCGAAGCCAGCCTGCTGCACCCGCCGTTCACCCTGCGCGTCAATCGCCGTCACGGCGACGTCGCGGGCTATCTGCGGCGCTTGAACGAGGCCGGGCTG
>JAKBJA010000101.1:16200-23800 GCA_021836225.1 Pseudomonadota bacterium
CCGCTCGCCTCGCCGAAGGCGATGCCGCGCAACCCGACGCCTGGTGGGATGGCCGGCCGTTTGATCGCATCCTGGCAGACGTGCCATGCAGCGCTTCCGGTGTGGTGCGCCGCAATCCCGACATCAAGTGGTTGCGCCGCCCCGAAGACATCGCTCAATTTGCCGCGCAACAGGCCGTTATGTTGGAAGCGCTCTGGCGACTGCTGGCCCCGGGTGGTACATTGCTTTATGCCACCTGCTCGATATTCGATGAAGAAAACGAGGGGCAGGTGCGTGCGTTCCTGGCGCGCCATGCACATGATGCCGAGCGTTGTCCGCTTCCTGAACCTTTGACCGATAGGCCGATGCTGCCCGATGCCGAGCATGATGGTTTTTTTTATGCCCTGCTGCGCAAGACCTGACCCGGCGTTTCGCTGGCTGGCAGGGCTGTTGCTTGGTTGCTGGCTTGCGGTCGCGGGCAGTGCGCTGGCCGCTGACAAGAGCATCGTCAAGCAGGCCTCCATCCAGGCCACGCCGCAAGGCTATGTTCTGGATGCGGACATCGATGTCGTGCTCAACCCTACATTGGAAGACGCGCTGACCAAGGGCATCAACCTGCACTTTCTGCTGGAACTGGAAGTAACCCGCCCGCGCAACTGGTGGTTTGACGAAAGCATCGCCGAGCCCGTTCGCAAGATGCGGATTTATTACCACCTGTTGCTGCGCCGCTATGTGGTCGAAACCGGCTATACAACCCAGACCGTCGCCACCTTGAACGAAGCGCTGGCCCTGCTCGGGCGGGTGGGCGACTGGCAGGTATTGGAACGCGGTGCGCTGAAGGCCGGGCAGCAATACCAGGCCCGGTTGCGTTTGCGCCTCAACACTGCGCAATTGCCCAAGCCGTTGTCCATCGGCGCGGTCACCGGCGACAAATGGGAACTGGCGACTCCCTGGCACGACTGGTCGTTCGAAGCCCCCGCTTCACCCCCTATGCCCTGATGCGAAGTCTGATTGCCGCCGCCCTCGTCATGGGCATCGCGTTGCTGGCACTGCTGTTTTATGCCAGCGGCGACAGTGCCGTGTTTTCCGACACCCTGCCCACCCTGTTCGTCATCGGCGGTGTGCTCGGGCTGGCGTTGCTGCTGCTGCTGGGCTGGCGCCTGTGGTGGCTGCAGAAACGCATCCGCCGCGGCGTGTTCGGCGCCAAGCTCACGCTGAAACTGCTGTTGATGTTCGGCGTCGTCGCCATGCTGCCGGGCCTGGTGGTGTATGGCGCCTCGGTGTTCTTTCTCAACCGCTCGATCGAAACCTGGTTCGACGTGCGGGTGGACAATGCGCTGACCTCCGGCGTCAATCTCGGTCAGGCCGCGCTCGACGACCTGCTGCGCGAACTGGATAAAAAAGCCCAGCGCATGGCGTTGTCCCTGTCGGACGAAGGCATGGGCTCGGTCATCACCAGCCTCTCCACCCTGCGCGAGCAAAGCGCGGTGCAGGAAATGACCTTGTTCGACGAACGCGGCGGCGTGATCGCCCACGTCAGCGGCGAGCGCGGCACCCTGCTGCCGGTGCTGCCGGAGCGCAGCGTGCTGTGGCAGGTGCGGCAGCAGCAGCCCTACAGCCGGATCGAGGACGTGGTCGAGCGGGGGCTCATCATGCGCGTCATGGTGCCGGTGTATACCAGTTCGCTGACCAGTGAAACACGCGTGCTGCAACTGGTCCAGCCGGTGCCCGCCAGCCTTGCTCGCGACGCGCAGGCGGTGCAGCTGGCGTATCAGGAATACCAGCAGATCGCGGTGTCGCGGCTGGGCCTGAAGCGCATCTACGGCGTTGCGCTGACCCTGACCCTGATGCTGGCGCTGCTCATGACCTTCGTGATCGCCTATCTGCTGTCGGAGCGTCTCGGTGCGCCGCTGCGTTCGCTGGCGCGCGGCACCCGCGCGGTCGCCAAGGGCGATTTTTCGCAGATGCCGACGGTGAAGAGCCGCGATGAGCTCGGCGTGTTGATCCAGTCGTTCAACCGCATGACCCGCCAGCTCTCCGACGCGCGCGAACAGGTTGCGCAAAACCATCAGGAGACCGAGCAGGCCAAGGCCTTTCTGGAGCGCGTTCTGGCCAACCTGTCGTCCGGTGTGGTGGTGCTCGACGAAACGCTGCGGGTGCGCACCATGAACAGCGCGGCGGCACAGATTCTGGGCGTGGAAGCATCGGCGCTGGACGCGCAGCCGCTTGCCGAGCTGGGCCAGCCCGGTGAACCCTTGCATGCGTTCGGGGCGACCGTGGCTGCACGCTTTGGCGAGCACGAGGGCGAATGGCAGGAGCAGATCGATTACGCGGACCACGGCGGCAGCCAGACGCTGCTGTTGCGCGGCACCCGCCTGCCGCCGGGCGTCGAGCGTGGCTATGTGCTGGTGTTCGACGACGTGACCAAGCTGATCGATGCCGAGCGCAACGCGGCGTGGAGCGAGGTGGCGCGGCGGCTGGCGCACGAGATCAAGAACCCGCTTACCCCGATCCAGCTGTCGGCCGAGCGCATCGCGCGCAAGCTCGACGGCCGTCTTGGCGCGGCGGACGCCGAGTTCCTGACGCGCGCCACGCAGACCATCGTCAACCAGGTCGCCGCGATGAAAAGCATGGTCGACGCCTTTGCCAACTATGCGCGGATGCCGCGCGCCAGGCTCGAGGCGCTTGATCTGAACGCGCTGGTGCACGAAGTGCTGGCGCTGTACGACGCCAAGGCGCTGGGCCTGCAGTTGAACCTTGATGCCGACTTGCCGCGTATCGCGGGAGACTCCACATTATTGCGTCAGGTGATACATAATCTGTTGCAAAATGCGCAAGATGCGCTGACCGGTCACTCCACGCCATGTGTCGAGATCAGTACGCGCCCCAACAACAATGCAGTTTGTTTGACCGTAACGGACAATGGAGCCGGGTTTCCGGAGCACCTGATGACGCGGCTGTTCGAGCCATACGCAACCACCAAGGCCAAGGGGACGGGTCTGGGCCTGGCCATCGTCAAAAAGATCGTGGAAGAGCATCAGGGTAAAATCCAGATCGAAAATCTCAAAACGGGCGGCGCCGTCATCCGCATTTCACTGCCCGTTTTCGCAGCAGCTGGGGAGCACACGTGAGCGGGCATATTCTCGTCGTCGACGACGAAGTGGGCATTCGTGAATTATTGTCGGAGATTCTTACCGACGAAGGCTATGACGTGCACCTGGCGGAAAATGCCGAGGCGGCGCGCGCCTTTCGCGCGCTGCGCCGTCCGGACCTGGTGCTGCTCGACATCTGGATGCCCGACACCGACGGCGTGACGCTGCTGAAGGAATGGGCGGGCGGCGGCCAGCTCACCATGCCGGTGGTGATGATGTCCGGCCACGGCACCATCGACACTGCCGTCGAGGCGACCAAGCTCGGCGCCGCCGACTTCCTGGAGAAGCCGGTTTCACTGGCCAAGCTGATCGACACGGTCAGCAAGGTGATCAAGCGTGGCGTGGCCCTGCCGCGGCGTGCGCCCAGCATGGACTTGTCGGCGCTCGGCCGCAGCCCGCTCATCCTCGAACTCAAAAAACGCCTCACCCAGATCGCCGGCAATACGGCACCGGTCCTGTTGCTGGGTGAGCCTGGCAGCGGCTTCGAAATCTGCGCCCAGTTTCTCCACCAGCCCGGCAGCACCTGGGTTGAAATCAAGGATCGCGCACGCCTGGTGTCTGACCCGCTGAGCTTTGTCGAGGGGCTCGGCAACGGCACCCTCTATCTGCCCGATGCCTGCGAGCTGGCGCGTCTGGAGCAGAAAGGGCTGGGACTGCTGCTCGACCGCATCGAGGGCAGCGGTGCGCGCCTGGTATGCGCTGCCAGCCGCAGCCTCGACGCCATGGTGGCGGCCGGTGAGTTCGACAGCCGCCTGTATTACCGCTTGTCCAGCCTCGCCATCCAGGTGCCGCCCTTGCGCGAGCATCGCGAAGACGTGCCCGAAATCGCCAATTTCATGCTAGCCCAGTTGATCGAGGCGGGCGTCTGCCCGGTGCGGCGGCTCACCACGCCCGCGCTGAACCAGTTGCGCAACTTCGACTGGCCGGGCAACCTGCCGCAACTCAACAACGTCGTGCGCACGCTGGCGGTTACTGCGCTGGCGAGCGAAATCGACGCCGTCGACGTCAACCGCGTGCTCGCTCCGATGAAGCAGGCGGCGCCCGCCGTGGCCCACGGCATCCCGCTCGACATCCCGCTGCGCGAGGCGCGCGACGCCTTCGAACGCATGTATTTCGAACACCTGATCCAGAAGGAAGGCGGCAGCATGACGCGGGTCGCCGACAAGTCCGGGCTGGAACGCACCCACCTCTACCGCAAACTCAAGCAGCTGAATATCCGCCATGGGCGTCGTCTCGACGAAGACCTCTAAGCGCAAGGTCCCGACGTGAAAATCATCATCCTCGGGGCGGGTCAGGTCGGTGGCAACCTGGCCGAAAGCCTGGTCGCCGAAAACAACGACATCACGGTCGTCGACCTCGACGTAACCCGGCTGGAACTGCTGCAGGATCGTTTCGACCTGCGTACCGTCCGCGGCCACGCCGCTCACCCCTCGGTGCTGAAGCAGGCGGGCGCCGATGACGCCGATATGCTGGTCGCGGTCACCCAGAGTGACGAGACCAATCTGGTGGCGTGCCGTCTCGCTGCCACCCTGTTTAATGTGCCCACCCGCATCGCCCGTATCCGCTCCAATGATTTTCTGGGGCTGGAAGCCGGCTTTCTGGCCGAGCATTTCGGCGTCAATGACGTCATCAGCCCGGAACAGGAAGTCACCGATACGCTGCGACGGCTGATCGAGCATCCCGAGGCCCTGCAGGTGCTGGATTTCGCCGACGGCAAGGTACGGCTGGTGGCGGTGCGCGCGTACCACGGTGGCCCGCTGGTGGGGCACGAACTGCAGGACATCAAGCGCCACATGCCGAATCTGGAATGCCGCATTCCGGCGATCTACCGCCGCGACCGCGGCATCGTGCCCAAGGGGATCACGGTGATCGAGCCGGGCGACGAGGTGTTCTTTCTGGCGCGCAAGCAGGACATTCCTTCGGTGATGCGCGAGTTGCGCCGCATGGAGCGCCCGGTCAAAAAAGTCATGATTGCCGGCGGCGGCAATATCGGGCGGCGACTGGCGGCGCGGATCGAACGCAATTACGACGTCAAGGTCATCGATCACAACAAGTCTGTCAGCAACCTGCTGGCCGAACAGCTTCACCACACCCTGGTGCTGCAGGGCGATGCGACCGACGAGGACTTGCTCGATCAGGAAAACGTCGCCGCCATGGACGTGTTCTGCGCGCTCACCAACGACGACGAGGACAACATCATGTCCGCGCTGCTGGCCAAGCGCATGGGCGCGCACCGCGTGATCGCGCTGATCAACCGTTCGGCCTATGTTGACCTGGTGCAGGGCGGCGAAATCGACATCGCCATCTCGCCGGCGCAGGCCACGGTCGGGCCCTTGCTGTCCAAGATCCGCCGCGGCGACATGGTGGCGGTGCATTCGCTGCGCCGCGGCGCGGCCGAAGTGCTAGAGGTGGCGGTGCATGGCGACGCCAAGACCTCCCGGGTCGTGGGGCGGCGCATCGAAGAGATCGACCTGCCCGAAGGCGCGGCGATCGCAGCAATCATCCGCAACAACGACGTCATCATCGCCCACCATGACACGCTGATCGAGGCGGAGGACCACCTCATCCTGTTCGCGCTCAACAAGCGCATCATTCCCAAGGTGGAAAAACTGCTCCAGGTCGGTTTCGGTTTCTTCTGATGTCCCGTATTGCCCCCGTTCTGAATGTGTTGTCCAAGGTGATCATGCTGTTCTCGGTCACTTTTCTGTTGCCGCTGGCCCTGTCCTGGATTCTCGACGACGGTGCGCAGCTTGCTTACGACGAAGCCATTGCCATCACGTTTGTAGCGGGGGCGCTGACCTGGCTTGCCACCCGCAGATCGCAGCGCGAGCTGCAAACCCGCGACGGATTCCTGCTGGTATTGCTGGTGTGGACCAGCCTGCCGGCCTTTGCCACCCTGCCGCTCCTGTTCTACATGCCGGATCTCTCGTTCACCGATGCCTATTTCGAAACGGTATCGGGCATCACCACGACGGGTTCCACGATTCTTTCCGGGCTGGACGCGCTGCCTATGTCCATCAATCTGTGGCGCGGCCTGCTGGTCTGGTTGGGCGGCATGGGGCTGATCGTGCTGGCGGTTGCCATCCTGCCGCTGCTGGGCGTGGGCGGCATGCAGATCTACAAGGCCGAGACGCCGGGGCCGATGAAGGACACCAAGCTCACCCCGCGGATTACCGAAACCGCCAAGGGCCTGTATCTGGTCTATGTGGGCATCACGATCGCCGGCATCCTCTCATTCTGGCTGGCCGGCATGACGCCGTTCGATGCCGTCATGCACACCTTTTCCACGATGGGGCTGGGCGGGTTTTCCTCGCACGATGCCAGTTTCGGTTACTGGAACTCGCCCGTCATCGAAGGCGTGACGGTGGTGTTCATGCTGGTGGCCGGGATCAATTTCTCCACCCATTTCCTGGCATGGCGGCAACGCGCCGCGACCCCCTACCGGCTTGATCCGGAAGTGCGCTGGTTTCTGACCGTGACCCTCGCTAGCGCCCTCATGATCGCGACTTATCTGACCGCCCTGCAGGTCTACCCCGACTTTTTTCAGGCGCTGCGCTTTGCCCTTTTCAATACCGTATCGATCGCCACGACGACCGGGTTCGCCAACACCGATTTCAACCAGTGGCCGATTTTTGCGCCGCTGTGGATGCTGTTTCTGTCCTGCTTTGCCTCCTGCTCGGGCAGTACCGGCGGCGGCATGAAGATGGTGCGCGCCCAGCTCCTGTTCAGGCAGGGTCGGCGTGAACTGACCCGCCTGATTCATCCGGCGGCACGGCTGCCGGTCAAGCTGGCCGGTCACGTGGTGCCCAACAATATCATCTATGCCGTGCTGGCCTTTGCCTTCATGTATGTGTTCGCGATCATTGTCATGACGCTGCTCATGACCGCCAGCGGGCTGGAGTTCATCACCGCGTTTTCCGCGGTGATCGCCTCGATCAACAACACCGGTCCCGGGTTGAATCAGGTGGGCCCTGCCACCACCTACGCGATCCTCACCGATTTCCAGACCTGGATCTGCACGATCGCCATGCTGCTGGGACGGCTGGAGCTGCTGACCGTTCTGGTGGTCTTTACCCGGGCCTTCTGGCGTGCCTGAGCCTTTGGAAAACTTTCTCGCCATGCTCGCCAGCGGTCGCGACAACGCGCTGCTGCGCTTTTCCCTCGGCAACGAATATCTCAAGCAGGGCGACGCTTTGAGCGCCGCCGAGCACCTGCGCCGCGCGGTCGAGCACGACCCGAAGTATTCCGCCGCCTGGAAGCTGCTGGGCAAAGCCCTGACCGACATCGAGGCCTGGCAGGATGCGCTGGCCGCCTACCAGCAAGGTATCGCCGTGGCCGAGGCGCGCGGCGACAAGCAGGCGGCCAAGGAAATGGGCGTGTTTGCCCGGCGAATCATGAAGCAGCTTGGGTTAAAATCCGACGACTGAATATTTGAAGGAGCTGCAAATGACGCGGATGGTGAATTGTGT
>JAKBJA010000044.1 GCA_021836225.1 Pseudomonadota bacterium
CCGTGTAATCCTGATCGAGCGGAAGGTTGAGCGTCAGCACCCGGCCTTCCGGGGCCTGGTTGATCGCTATGTTGAGCGTGGTACGGCCGTCGGCAGTGCCAATCTCGAAAGCGGTTCGCGGACGCAGGCGCCGTGTCAGCGCGGCGACCACCAGCAACTCCAACTCCGTGAGGTTGTAGTACTCGGCCGGCAGCTCGGCCAGCGTCACCACGGTGTCTCGGCCGACCAAGGTCGAGAGCGCAACCTCGGGGTAGACGCCCGGACGCAGCGCCCCGAAGCATACCTCGTAAAGCCGCCACATCAAGTGGCGCTCGCGGCGGGACAGCAGGCAACTTACCGGAAGCACGCAGCAGCGCAGCGCAACGGCCCACGCCCGACGTTGTAACTCTGGCAGCCGCGCCAGCACCGTCAACGCTCCCTCTTCGGACTGACAATCATTTTCACAAGCCGAAGCCTGCGTTGGAGGCCCGCCGCTCACGGCCGTCGAGCCGCGAGACCTGGCAGCCAAACTCCGTGCCGAGATAGGCAGGGAAAGGCGGGATTTCCCTGGCTGGCCGCCATCCGCGGCGCGACTCCGCCGGAATCGCCAAGGGGCGAACTCCGCGGTCCACGATTAAGCGGCGCAGGTTCGTCAGCAGTCCCGGCGGTGTCGCGTTTCCCATCTTCCGTGCCTTTGCCCGAGGAACCATCGCCTTACGCGCTCGGAGTTCCCTAACTCTCGCCGTCGAGAGGTGCGAATCGCGTACTCGGTGCGCAACACCCTGAGAAGGGCCCACCATCGAACGGGAAGGGGAGAGGCGATAAGCCCTCTTGGACTCATGCCGCCGCCGGAAGCGGGCAACTTAAACGGCCTTAAGGACAACATGACCGTAGTCGGCTAGCGGGTCGACCTGCTCCTCCAGCCCGACGGCGCGGTAGCCTAAATCGGCAAGCAGCCGGGCCGCATCCTGAGGGTCAATCCCTAGTTCCGGCCAGTTCATGGGGTGCACCTCGACGACCACAAGCGGGCGATGGCGTTTTAGCGTTGCAGCGGCGCCACGCAAGGCGTGGAGCTCGAATCCCTCAATGTCGATCTTGATAAGGTTCGGTACAATGCCTTCGCCCTCACAGAAGGCGTCCACCGTCGTTACGGCGACTGGGATGGCCCGGGCAGTTGGCAGGCGGTGGTGACCCGGCGACAAGGTATTTTCAGGCGAGCTCCCGACCATGTAGAGTTGGGCCGTGCCGGTCGCGTCGCTTATCGCGCTGGCAACCACCCTCACCCGGTCGGCAACCCCGTTAAGCTCCAGGTGAGCTAACAGGGCCCGGCGCGTCTCAGGGGCCGGCTCGAAGGCGCAGACGCGACCTGCGGCGCCAACCCAACGTGCCAACAGAACCGTGATCACGCCCACGTGTGCACCGACGTCGAATGCCGCTGCCCCGGGGCGCAGGTTTTCCCTGAGAGCCCGGAGCACCGCCGCCTCATAGCCCTCGGCCACGTAGCGGTGGGCCGGCAGGACCCGAATGGTCTCGCCTTCAGAAACGACCCGCGGCAGCCCCCGTCGTCCGTAAAGGGTTTCGAGCAGCAGGTCGTAGAGCGGCCTGACTACTGCCACCGCCCGCGAAGCACTGGTGAGCCCGAGCCGACGCTTGGCCCTTCTGACCAGTCGTTCGGTGATATTCACGCTCGCCCGGTTGCGCTCGCGCGGACCTTCAGGTAGGCCTGCTCGAGTGCGTCGAGCACCGCTGACGGCCCGCACGCGGTCTCGACTAGTTGACGAGCAGCCCGCCGCAGCCGGTTCTGCCGCGGTACGTCTTTAAGGAGGGCCACCGTGCGCTCAATCAGCCCGGGGTCGTCGTCGGCAATCAGTGCATGCACGCCGTCCTGCGCCGGCAAGCCCTCGATGCCTTCGCTGGTGGTAACCACCGGGACGCCAAACGCCATCGCTTCGGCAACCTTAACCTTCATGCCGGTCCCGCTGAAGCACGGGTACAAGAGAAGCGTGGCCCGTTCGAAAAACGGCTGGATATCGGGGACGTCCTCGTAAATTTCCACTGCGGGCAAACCGACAAAAGCCCCCAAGGCTCTGCGCGCCGCGCGGCCGACGATCTCGAAACGCGCCTCGGGCGCCGCTTGCCGGATTTCAGGGTATAGCCGGGTCAGCAGCCTCACCGCGGCGCTATAACTGGGCATCCAGTTCATCGAGCCTACGAGGCTCACTACCGGCTGTCGCGGCCGCTGCTCATCAGGGGTGTACCGGTAAAGCGACGGGTCGAGTCCGTCCGGTACCAAGAAGGCCTGAGCCTCAGGATTGAGTCGCCGCACGCATTGGGCGAGCCGCGCCGAGCAGGTCCGGAAAAACCTGAACGTTCCAAGAAGGCGGCGTTCGCCGCGGGCCAGAAGGCTGCGTTCCAGCCTCGCCCTAAGGCCTCGCGACTCGGCCAAATCGATTGAGGTTAGGCAATGCACGCCCAGCAACACCGACTCGGCACGCTGCAGCGCCAGCCAACCGGCCCAGATTTCGTCCAGGTGGACCACGTCGGCGCCATCAAAAAGCTCACGTTCAAGGTCGCGGCGAAAATCCGCGCTGAAGGTGTTCAAAAGCGGCTTACGCAGTGATCTTAGCTTGCCGCGAATTCCCGCACGCGGCCCGGCTAAATAGCACCGCAGATCGCAGTCAGGCCGGGGGAAAAGGGCTTGTGCCTGCTCGATCTCGGCTTGGTCGGAGCAGAGCGCCAGCGCCGTCACTTTGTGCCCTCGCGCGATAAGCCCCCGAAGGATGACGTAATATCCCCTCCCCGCGGAATTACCGAAGGGCAGCGGCGGGACGCCCATCTCCAGAACGATCCGCAGCGGCCTCATCCCTTGCTCTCGTTCTCGATGACTTCGACCATTTCGCGCGCCATGTCGTCCCAGGTGCGCGACCGGAAGAAATCATTGAAGCGCATGACCCGGGCGCGGGTCTCGTCCATCTCGGTCCGCCAGCGGCGCAGCCGCTTTGCCAGCGCCTCGGCGTCGTCGGGATCGTCCACGATTAGGTCCCGGAGCTCGGCGGGAAAGCGCTCGATAACCGGCGCGCGGCTGCTGACGAAGGCCGGAACTCCGCAACAGAGCGCCTCGTGGACCGCAAGACCATAGCCCTCGTACCTCGAGGGCGCCACCAGAGCGTCGAAGCCGCCCATCAACCGGGGCAACCCGAGGTGAAAAGCCAAGAATCGGATCCGCTCGGCGAGGCCTTGTGCCTTTGCACGCGCGCGCCAAAGCGCCACCTCCGCGCCCCTGCCGAAGACAAGCAGGTCGCCGTCCCACCGATGATCCGTGCAGAGGCTACTCCAGGCGGCAAAAAGCGTGTCGAACCCCTTGCGGTTGTCGCCCAGCGCCCCGACGAAACCAACCAGCGGCCTTTGGTCCAAGTACCCCAACTCGCGCCGCGCGCCCGTCCTCTCCGCCTCCTGCGGCGGACGAAACAACTCGCCGTCGACGCCGAGGTAAACGGTATGCACCCTGTTGGTCGCCACCCCAAACAGCCTTACGACGTGATTCTTGGTCTGGACCGATTCCGTGATGACAAGTCTGGCGCGGCCGATCCTGTTCCGCTCATGCCGCAGCGCCATTTGCTGGTCGAGGCGCAATTTGAGCCGGCGCAGCAAGCCGGCCTGCGTCTTCGGCCGCCAGGCCGAATTAACGTGCGGCGTCCAGTTGACGTCGTACCAGCGGCAGTTGCCGCCGTTGACTATTACGCGGCCGCCGCGCGCGGCGATCCGCCTGGCCCAAAAGCGGCCGTACCAGTCGAGCAGCGGCTGCCCAAGGGTATACGAATTGGCCGGCTTGGGCACCCGGTGTACGACAACCTGCGGCTGCTCGGCGAGGCTCGGACTAACCCGATGTGCCACCAGGTGAGTTTCGAAGCCGTCACGGGCCAAGTAGCTTGCCAGGGCGTAGTTGGCCCGGTCCATGCCTCCGGTTTTCACGAAGTCGCCGCTCACAATCAGGTAAGGCTTCACGGAGACCACCCACAAGCCAGCCGCGCTCGCTAACGAGAAGTCACGCTGACAGCCTCCGCCGCCGCAAATCGCTGCCGGGCGAAAGCAGCACGGCCGCCAGTACTCCAACGATAATGGAGTAAGCGAAGTCAGCAGGAGATCGAAAGCGCAAACCGGGACCCGCAAGCGACTGGCCCAGCCACCAGCACACCACCACCAGGATTTCCGGCAGCAACGCGTCCGCCTGCGGCACCTTACCAAAACGGACAAGGGACAACGCCAACAAAACCAGGATTGGCAGCTTGCTCCACAGGGCGGCTAGCGCGGTGGGCCAGTTGGATTCCGTCGAAGTCACGGGAAGCACGGCCACGGCGAAACGACAAGCTACCAGCCCCAGAA
>JAKBJA010000145.1 GCA_021836225.1 Pseudomonadota bacterium
TTTGAGTTGAGCGAGGCCAAGCGCTACATGCCGGCGTTTATGCGGCCGCCGGAGATCGATATTCGCGGCCCGCTGCTCAAGGATCAGGACTTTCGCCTTGAGGTGGGCCTGAACGGAAAGCATCTGCGCGAGCGCCAGCGCGAGGACCTCTATCGCTTCTCGGTGCCGGCGCTGGTCCATTACGAGGACCGCTCTTCGATGGCGTTTGCGCGGGAAATCCGCCTGCCGTTCCTGGATTACCGGCTGGTATCGGCGCTGCTGCCCGCAGCTCCGGAGTTGAAGCTTCGCGAGGGCTGGACGAAGTGGATTTTTCGCAAGGCGATGGAGCCGCTTCTGCCGCCGGAGATCGCCTGGCGCAAGGACAAGCAGGGCTTTATCAACCCGCAAAGCGAATGGCTAAAGCACGAGCTGCGGCCAAAGGTTGAGGCGCTGCTGGCCGGCGAGATGTTGAGCGCGCGCTGCGGCCTGATCGACCGGGCCGGGCTGCGCCGGCGCTACGCCGCCTATTGCCGGCAGGCGCCAGGTCGCGGCGCAATCTCGTTCAAGGACATTTTCAATCCAATAGTGCTGGAGCTTTGGACGCGCCGCTTCGAGGTCGGTGGCGGCCTCGGCTGGATACGCGGGGCAAGAGAGCATGCGAGAGAGCGCTGCCGGGCGAGCGCCTGACCCCGCGGCTTCGGATCTTTCGCGCGCCGCAAGCGCGCAGGCGTGGCCGCCGCTGTCGGTAATAGTCCCATGCCGGAACGAAGCGAGATTCATCGCCGCCTGCCTCGATTCGATCATCGGCAACGGGTACCCGGCCGACCGCATGGAGGTTCTGGTTGTTGACGGGATGAGCAGCGACGGCACTCGCGAGATCGTGTGCTCGTACGCGGGGAGATATCCGTTCATACGGATGCTCGACAATCCGCGCCGAATCACTCCGTGCGCGCTTAATATAGGGATCGCCGCTGCCCGCGGCGATGTCGTCATCCGCATGGATGCTCACGCGACCTACGAGCCGGGCTACATCGGGTATTGCGTCGATGCGCTTGAGCGCTACGGAGCCGACAATACCGGCGGAGTCTGGAGGGTGACCGCGCCGGACGGCGGCCTCATCAGCAAGGCAACCCTTGCCGTCATGGCCCACCGCTTCGGCGGTGCCGCCAGATACCGAAGCCATCGCCCAACCGACGGCGCCGAGCCGCTGATGGCAGAACTGGTTCCCTTCTTTTGTTGCCGGCGAGAAACGCTGCGCAAGATAGGGCCGTTCAACGAACGGCTGGTGCGGCACCAAGACTTTGAGTACGTCGTTCGCCTAAGGCGCGCGGGTGCGCGCTTCATGCTGGTGCCCCGCGCCGTTTGCAATTATTACGCCAGGACCGGTTTCAGGTCGTTCTGCTTGCACAACTTTCGCGACGGGATGTGGACCATCCTGGCTGCGGCCTACAGCGAGGTGCTGCCCTTTTCGCTACGTCACTTGGTGCCCTTGATTGCCCTGGTCGTGCTGGTAGGCGGATGCGTTGCGGCTCCATTTTCGGTTCTCGTTCGCTACGTCCTGGGGGCCTTATTGCTGGCGTACGCGGCGGCTGCGCTGTTTTCCGCCGCGCAGATTGCCGCCCGCGAGCGGCGCCCAGACTTGTCCTTCGCTGTTCCGCCGATTTTCGTTGCTCGCCACGTTGCTTTCGGGCTGGGATCGCTGGTGGGGCTGGCCGGCGCCGTGGCCTTAGCCGTACGCGGATTTTTCAAGCCCGTGCATGGTGCCACCTAGAGAGCATGCCGGCAGCGCGCTAAGCGCGCCCGCCGGCATCATGTCGGATGGTCCTCTCCCTCGCACGCGTAGCGGACTTCCTCAAGCGGCTGACGCTCAAGCCAGCGTTGGCCGTCCTCGGCGTGGTGCTTGCTTTGGCGGCCGCGGAGGCGGGTCTCCGAGTCGCGCACATCTCGTACCCGCCGCCTGCGGCGTTTATCCGGTACGACCGCGATCTCGGCTGGAGCCATAAGCCGGGAGCGGTCAGTGAGTGGCGTTACGAAGGCTTCAGCAAGGTGCAGATAAACAGCGCCGGGCTGCGTGATCGCGAGCACGCGCTGGCCAAGCCGCCGGGCGCCTTTCGGGTGGCAGTCTTGGGAGACTCGATGACCGAGGCCTTGCAGGTACCGCAGCAAAGCAACAGCAAAGCAACTTCTGCTCGATCCTGGAGCGCCGGTTGCAGCACTGCACTAGCCTGGACGGCCGCGCGCCGGAAGTCATCAATTTCGGCGTAATGGGCTACGGCACGGCCCAAGAGCTACTGATGCTCCGCCGCCAGGCCATTCGCTACTCGCCTGACGTGGTGGTGCTCGCCTTTTTCCCGGGCAACGACGTATACGACAATTGGCCGCCGCTGCAAAGCCTCTTTCCTGCAGAGTCGCTCGGGCCGAGGCCGTTTTTCTACTACCAGGACGGGCGGCTGCAGGTCGATAAGTCGTTCCGGAGCGCACCGCATTCGCTGGAGGTGAGCGAGCGGGCTGTGTATGGCTCGCGGCTTCGCCGCCTCTTGTGGCATTTCCGGATATGGCAACTGCTTTACCATTTGCACTACAGCGGGCCGCTGGCGGCCGTTTGGATCGCCGCCAGGACCATCGAAAAGGCCTGGACGAGCGGCGGGGCGCTTTCCGACCGGTTCGCCAATGTCGAACGCAGCGACAGGCTCGTGCTCAACCCGCCTTCCGGCAAAGCCTGGCGCGACGCCTGGCGAGTGACCGAGGGGCTGGTAAGCGAAACCGCGGACGAGGCGCAAGAGGCGCATGCCCGCTTCCTCCTGGTCGTGCTAAGCGAGAGCTTGCAGGCCTATCCCGGGCGGGCCGCCCGCGAGGCGTTGCTCCGCAACGCTGGCGTCAAAGATCCGTTCTATCCGAATAAGAGGCTCGCGGCGTTGGCGCGGTCGCGAGGATTCGCGGTACTGAGCCTGGGAGAGCCGCTCCAAAAGTACGCGGATGAACACAAGGTCTTTCTCCACGGTTTTGCGAACGTGGTCGCCGGCGTCGGGCACCTTAACGAGGCGGGGCACGAGATCACCGGCGATATGATCGCTGAGCGGATATGCGCAATGGTGGCGCCACCTCGCAGCACCGCGGCTTCGCGAGCGCCCGCGGCGCCGCCGGAAACTTGGCGGCGCCGACGGGACGAGAGCCTGACACGTGCCACCGAGAGGAGGCGGAGCTCTGACCCGTAACGGGCGAGCCTCGATAGACGCCGATGCCCGAAGCACCCGAAGACCAAGGCGCGAGAGCCGGAGGCCCTGCTCCGGTCGATTCCTTCGTACAACGCAACGTCGGCGAGACGTGCGGGACGCCCTACTGGTCGCAGGTCGGCAGGCTGGCGCGCTACCCAATCCCCAAGTTCCGGCTCGGGCCGCCAACCGCGCAGGGGCAGCTTTTGCTGGACGTTGGATGCAACTGGGGTCGTTGGTCGATCTCCGCCGAGCGCGCCGGTTATGCGGCAGTTGGGATCGATCCAAGTGTCGAGGCTGTTCTTGCCGCTTGCCGCGTGGCGCGTCAACTCGGCGCTCGAGTGCACTACTTGGTGGCGGACGCACGCTTTTTACCTTTCAAGCCGCGGGTCTTCCACCTCGTGTTTTCCTACAATGTTTTCCACCACATGGCTAAGCGCGACGCGCTCGCCTCGATAGCGGAGGCCGGAAGAGTGGCGCGGAGCGGCGGCATGGTCGCGGTTCAGATGTCGAACCGCTTCGGGGCGCGAGGTCTTTACAACTTCCTGCGGACAGGCGGCCGAGAACCCAAAGGGAGGGAGATACGGTTCTGGACTCCCAGGCAGTTGCATCGGAGCTTCAGCCGGCTGGTGGGCAGACCAAGGTTCTTGGCCGAAGGCTATTTGAGCTTGAATCCTCAGCCAACCGACCTTGACTTGCTGCCTGTTAAGTGGCGCGCCATCGTGCGGGTCTCGGGACTACTGCGCCGCTTAAGCGACCTTTGCCCGCTTCTACGCTGGACCGCTGACAGCTTGTTGGTCATCGTGCGCAAAACGGGCGCCACGCCGCCGTAGGCCCGATTCCGCACGGTGCCTCGCAGCAGCCGGCAAGCCGTGTGCCGAAGGCGCTGGCTGTGCAGGGGCTGTTCTCGCGACTACAGGGCGCGGCACCGAAATCAGCGATCCCGCGCCGGGCAAGCCACCCTCGGCCTCCGGAAAATGGTTCCGACAATCTCGCAACAGCCAAACGTCGATTGGGCCGAAGAAGAGCGCATCAGGGCGGCCTACGCGCGGCGGCCCGTCGAGGACTGGCGCTACTCGCCTTTCAACCCGGCCCATCTTCTGGCTATGCAGCAGCTCGAGACGGGAATGCTGGCCCTGTTGCGGCGCAACC
>JAKBJA010000154.1 GCA_021836225.1 Pseudomonadota bacterium
GAGGGATTTCAGGGCGCGTGTTTCCTGCGCACGCACCTCGTCGATCGCCTTATTCATCTTGGCGGCGATGTGAGTGCGATCCAGGATGTTCAGGGCTTTAGGGGCGTGTCGGGCGATGACGTTCAGATAGGGCTTCCCCCTATCCGAGCAGACGAACGTGATGAGCGCACTGCGCTCCTTACCCAACCAGGCGAAGAACTGACGCAGGCTCGTGTCCCGGCGATCCTCGACGACAAACAAGAGCCGCTTCATGCCCTCGTTGATCTGATACACGAGCGTCAAGAACTTACCCTTCTTCCAATAGATCTCGTCACCGCCTACGGCCGAGAGGCCGGTGAGGTCCAGGCGTTCGCCGCCCCAGACCACCGCCATCGCAACCGAGAAAGACGCTTATCCCTTGGGTCTCAAAGCGCCGGAAGACCACCTGCCAACTCAGCAGCTTGGCCCAGCTGGCGAGGCCCCAGGCGAAGCTCTGCGTGACGGGGCGCTTCCCCAAAGCCCACGGCAGATACTCGACGTGAATACCGCACGTGTCGCATGTAAACCGCCGGGGCGCGTACAGGAACCAGGTCGGCATGCCCCACAGCGGCACGAACTGAAAGCGTCGCGTAGAAAGGGTGTCATAGCCCGGCGCGGGGCGCCGGCACTGCGAGCAGTGACCCTGCCGGCTTTGATAGGCGCGTAGCCCAATCTCGATCGAGGGTGTGGCCGATAAGCCCCCTCTGCGTGCTTTGCTGGCCGGGCGAATACGGCTCGATTCATAGACAAAGCCCTTCATGGGTTCCACGCGGTTCAAGAGCGTCTTCAAGGCGAGGTGCGTAGATCATTTGGTTCTGAGAAAATCCGAGTATGGGAACCTGGCTTTCCTTCTTCAAGCGCAAAGACCCGCACGCCGCCCCGCGTCTCTGCGAGCGGTGTTCAAGCCCTTCGCTCAAACGCCAGATCGCCACCTATCCGGTCGATCTGACGGGCCGACTCGCCGGCCGGCGTGTCAACGTCTACCGCGTGGAACTCGATCGCTGCCGGCAGTGCGGTCACCTCATGCCGACCCCCGAGGGACAAGCCAAGGTGAAACGCTGCGTCAAAGTCGGAAGAAAACTCTTCCTCAAAAGCCTCGATTAACCACGCCGACTACACACACTTTGTGCGAAAGAGCCGGTTTGGGTAGGTCTGATGGAACGGGAAGACTGCGGTCCCTAAACCAGTAGGGACCCGTCCACCGGATAGGGATCACCGCGGCACGCCCGGCGTTCAGGAGGGCGTTCGCACCGTTCGCCGAACGCCACCCCGAACGCTTGCGAACGCTTGCTAACGGTTCGTACGCGTACGCGAACGCCTCGAACAGGGTCGGGGCGCCCGTTTCCGGTCCCTAGCCTCCCATCTGCAGTGAAACCGGAGGGGCTGTATGCTATAATTGTTCATATGAAGGTTTTTAATTCGCCACCCTCCTTTTCCGAAGGCGCCTCCTTGAAGCAATGGGGAGAGGGGGTGCGCGCGCGCCGTATCGAGCGGCAAGAAACGCAGGCCCAGACTGCGGCGCGGCTTGGCCTTTCGGTGTCTGCCTATCGACGCATAGAGTCCGGTTGTCCTGGCACCGCTGTCGGGCACTGGATCCGTGTTCTGGCTCTCTGCCAGGTGTTGCCAGCCCTGAATGCCGCGCTTGAACCCTCCCTTTTTTCGGAAGGGATCGACCGGCGTCGTGTGCGCAAACCGCGCGCGGGGGCGTGATGACCCATTTTCAGCAGATTCTCGTGTGGAAACAAAACCCCGCAGGACGGCAACAGCGGGTCGGTACGGTGCGCGTGAAGGCCCCCGATCCCCTTCATGGCGGGCTGGTGGGGGCTTTCCGGTACGACCCTCGCTATTTAGCGGAGGCGGGGGCCTTTCCACTCGATCCGCTCCATCTTCCCCTATCGCCCGAGGTGTTCGAGGCACACCGTTTGCGGGCCGGGGTTCATGGCGTCTTTGAAGACGCCTTGCCAGACGAATGGGGGCGCGCTCTCTTGGTTCGTCGTCATGATCTCCCCTCCTCCCACCAGAGAGTCCCGGATCTCCTGCGCGTTTTGGGTGGAGAGGGTTTGGGGGCCTTATCTTTTGGAGAACACAAAGGGGCGCCGCCTCGAAAAGATACCTCCGCGGCCTTTCGGGATCTTGAGTTCCTTGTGCAGGCTGCGGAACGCTACGAACAATCGGGAGCCTTACCGTCCGACCCCGTCATCAGACCTTTGTTGCAAGCGGGCAGTTCTCCAGGCGGCGTGCGCCCCAAGGCTTTGGTGCGGGACGATACCGTCTTTTATATTGCCAAATTTCCCTCAGCCAAGGACCCGGTTGGTGTGGATATGGTACGAGTTGAGGCGGCGAGTCTGGCTTTAGCACGGGAAGCGGGTATCGAGACCCCTGAGTCACGGGTGGTTCTGTGTGGCTCTCGCCCGATCCTCCTGTCCCGTCGATTCGACGTGAGCGACCACGGGCATTATCACCAAATTTCCCTACAGAGCCTGATGGGGGTCGACGGGTACTACAACGAAAGCTATATGCGCGTAGCCGACGTGGTCCGCCGAGTGAGCGACGTCCCCGACAGAGATTTGATGGCGCTCTATCGGCGTATCGTTTTTCATGCGGTGTTAGGTCATACCGACGATCACCTGAAAAACATCTTGATGCGCCACGATGGCCACGGCTATCGTTTGGCACCCGCTTTTGATTTAGCCCCCGACGTTTTCCAAAGAGCCGACCACGTCTTAAGTTTTGGTGGAACGAGTGGCACCCGGCCATCGCGGGCCGCTCTGGTAGACCTAGGGGCGGACTGTGGGTTATCGCCTGCGCAGGCGCACGCGATCCGCGCGGAGGTTGTCGGTGCCGTGAAGCGTTGGGACGAGGTCTTTGCCCAGGAGGGGATTTCGGTCCATGAACGATCTCGGTATGCCCCCGATCTGGAAGAACGGTTGCGGGTGGTGAACGGTTCGGCGTTGAGGGCGGTTTCGATACCGGAAGAGACGGGGGTACCTCCATGATCTCCCATCCATCACGCACGGCTCGGCCCGAAGGATTGCTTGTTTCGCTCTGGAATCCCGATTTTCCGGGCGATACCAATGGGCGACACTGGCAGAACGCGGGCTTCCTGCATACCAAGGGGCCCCACCGGGGGCGGTTTGTGTATCGGCGTGACTATGACGGGCCACCACTCGATCCCCTGCATCTCGATTACCGTACGCAAGCGCCCGGCGCGTTCTTCGACCCCCCCGGTCAGGACCGCCTGTTCGATGTGTTTCAAGACGCGCTGCCTGGCCACTTTGGCATAGGGCTTCTTGCGCGCCATGATCCTGGTTTCCAAGATCGCGACGCCTTGGAACAGCTTGCGACCTTCGGACGTCGAGCGCATGCGGGACTCCTCTTTCGCCCATACGGTCCCGAGCGGACCGGCGAACGCGATTTGACCCGTCTTGCGGAACTCGAGGCAATACAAGCGCAGCTCGCGGGCTGGCCGTCCCTTGAGACGGACCTTCTTACGCCGACTACGTTCTATGCCCTCACAAGCCTCGGCGGCGCCCGGCCCAAGGCCTCGGTCTGCCTGGGCGGTCGTTACTTTGTCGCCAAATTCAACCTCCCCGGGGACCCGTACACGAGTCTTGCGCGGGTGGAGCACGCCACCTTGCGCCTGGCGGCCGCCGCCGGGCTCTGTGTCCCGGCGAGCTCGGTGGTCACCCTGCCCGAATCCGGGGCAGATGTGCTCCTGGTCGAACGCTACGATCGGTCTCGCCAGCACCGCGCGCACAACTTGAGCCTCCGGACCCTCACGGGTATCGATAATGTCGGGACCCGCCGCAGTGACGTCGATGCCCGCGAGGTCGATCGTGTTCTCGGCGCCTTGAAGACCCCAGTGGGCGAGCATCACGAATGGATCCGTCGAGTCGCCTTCATGGCCGGTATCCAGGACGCCGACAACCATCTCGGCAACACCGCCATGCAGTTGGATGCCCACAACGCATGGGGTCTCACCCCGGTCTACGATCTGGTTCCGGTCACCGGAAACCCCCCCTTTGCCACGCGCCTTGCCGGTTTCCCCGACCCCCGCCAAGCCCTAACCCCCCATTTCGTGCCGGCCATCAGTCGTCTCTTCGCGCGGCCCCTCGATGAGGTCCAGGCCCTGGTCACTCGCACCTGGGCGGCTATGGGCGCGGCCGCCGAAGATGTGTTTCGGGAGGCGCGGGTGTGCGCAGCCGACCGCGCCCTCCTCAGAGAAGCGATCCCGCTTGCGACCCTGTCGACCCTCGTGGCGCACGCGGCGCCTGGTCTCTCTTCGTCGCGAGCGGGGCGT
>JAKBJA010000089.1 GCA_021836225.1 Pseudomonadota bacterium
AGATTATCGTCTCTGGGCGAGGGCTTATCGTTCGTCAAGATTTCTTCCCACGGCTGCGATGCGACGCGCGCCGATCATACCGCGGTTTGCGCACCGTCTCATAGTCCACCATCTCAGACAGCGTGCGGGCATCGCGGACGAACTGCCCCCGCGCGTTGCGGGCGGGCTTAGGAGCGCACTTCGGAAGCGTGGGCATTGTCGGCCTCTCTCATTAGTTGCTGTTCTCTCAATAGCTGCTGCGCATCTGCTTCACGCTGTGCCTGCAAGACCGCGCACTCCCCGGTTAATGCCACCAGCGCCGCCTCGATTTTCCAAATATCGAAACAGTTCCATAAGTAGCCTTTGGAGTAACTCTTAGTAGGTTTCGGAAGCGTGCCAATGGCTGCCATGCGCCAAACGCTGCTTGGCTCGCAGCCTAGAAGTTCTGCCACTTGAACGTCCGTAAGTCCCCAGTAGGCGTCATTTTCGTTTACTCCTCGTATTGTCTACTCGTCGGCCGCGTCGCGATACCGCGCGCGAAGTTCTCTTAGCCTTCTTCTCAGACATCTCTATGGCCTGCAATTCCGCCGTCGTTTCCAACAGCACAGTAGCCAGTCGTACCATTAGCGCCTGCGGAGAGCCTTTCTGAAAGGCGCCCGGTTTGTTCAAGAACGCCATCTCTGAATTGGTCAATTTTGGGGCCTTTAATAGCCTTTTGAGTGTATAGACGCGCATCTTCTCAGCGTTTGTTATCGGATCATACTTAGGCCGCGCAGCCATGACTTGCTTTGCAAGCCGCAGACGCACGACGGCCTTATTGTAAGCGGAATAGAAATCGTCGAAATTGTAATTCACGGATAGCCTCTATAAGTGATCCGCCTAGCCATTAATCCACCACCGCACCACGCTGATGCCGACACGCACGGCGAAGCAGCCCAAGGTGAACAATATCCAATGCGCCACGACGATGTAGTTTTTTTGCGAGAACATCTCGAACACGCCGACGATCACGCCGATGGTCGAGAGCAGTATCCAGATTTTGACACTCTTGGAGGTTTTCTCGATGGTTTGGACTTTGGGGGACATGTGAGCCTCGTTGAGTTTGGAGAAAATCAGTAACCGAACCTGCCGTACCGCGCCTCGCCTCGCCTTGACGGGCCAATCCTCGCCACGCCTGCGTTGCCGATCCTTGCCTTGCCGGGCCCTGCCGCGCCCTGCCTGCCTGTCCACACCATGCCGGGCCAAGCCCAGCGTTGCCGCGCCTGCCGGACCCCTCCGCACCTCGTCACGGCGTGCCACACATCACCCCACCTGCCGCACCTCATCCGACACTGCCCAGCGACACGTTGCCCAACCAGTCCTCGCCTGCCATGCCGAGCCCAGTCGCGCCTAGCCCATCCCGGCGTTGCCATGCCGTGCCTGCCTACCGCTTCTCATTCAGCAGCTTGAACAGCTTCATCGCCCCTTCGGGTATCCTGCGCTCGCCGGCTTCCCACCGAGCCCAAGTGCGCGGCGTCACCTCGACCTGCCGCGCGGCCTGAGCCAGCGACAAGCCGAGTTTGTTCCGCAATTCCTTGAGTTCAGTTCCGGTCATAGATTACTCGCCTGCCATTCCGAGGCCCACCTTGCCACGCACTGCCCAACGGAGCCTGCCACACCATGCCGCGCCGCGCCGGGCCCGGCCCATCCGGGCCTGCCTCGCCATGCGCCACCTTGCCAAGCCACGCCGTGCCCGACCGATCCCTTCCTGCCCAGCCGGACGTTGCCGGTCCGGGCCGTACCCAACCGCGCCAGGCCCAGCCTACCCAAGCCTGCCGCGCCGCTCCTCGCCGGCCCTGGCCCTGCCTTCCACGCCTGCGCCGCCGAGCCGGACCATACCAAACCCGGCCTTGCCTGCCCATCCAGGCCGGGGCAAGCCCCGCCATGCCTGGCGTTGCCTCACCTGCCATCTCACGCCCGTCTACGACGATTCTGCGCGCCCACTTCGTCAATGGCGGCGAACACCACCGCCAGCTCGCTGAGCGCCGCATATCGCCGACGGCAATGGTTTAGCTGCCGCAGCGCCGAGTCGAGCATGAACTGCCGCTTCTTCGAGACGCCGATGGCGACCGTGGTCACCTCGTACTGCCCAGGAGAGCTGCGCGAGACATACGGCGCCAGGATCGTCTTGCTCTTGTGGCCCTTGGTGACGATGACGGTCTCGATCACGAACGACCCGAGCAGAAGCCGAGCTTGGATCAGCCTGAACTCGCGTGCGGCTTCCGTGTCGCTCCACGTGAACAGCTTGTGCGCTGGCGACTTTGATGCCTGCGCATGCCTGACAATCGTCTCGGGATTCTTGTCCGGCAGCTTCTCTAGCCACTGACCGAACACCCCTGCCGGGACTTTCGCCTCGTAGGACTTGTTAGTCCACTGATACCGTTTGTCTGCGCTCATGACTTGCTCTTGCGCGAGGTCTTGCTGCCGGACACCGTGAATGTTCCGAAGCCCATGCCGTTGGAGTTCGGCGAACCAGGGCGCCCATCGCAGATACCGACTTGAGTACCCGCGCGTTGCAGCAGATTAGCGATGTCCTGAGCGGACATGGCGTCCGCATCGAAGTCTATGGAGACTTCTGCGTGCCAGTTATCGAAGCGCGGGCGGTTGCGAATGTCCGCGCCGCCGTCGTCATTGCGAGCGGGGCGCGTGTCATGCACGGCCTTACAGCCGCGAATGCGCACGAGCGGCGTACCATCGGTGCGATCACGCCCCTCAGCGCGGATGAAGAACAGACCCTTGCTCTTGGTCATCTGCAGACCATCGACGTAGCGCGCCGCCGCGATCATCGCATTGCGGATGGCGCCGGCGTAAAAGCCGTCCCATCCTGCACCAGCGGCACGATAGCGTGCGCTTTCAAACTCGGCCTTGTAGTCCTTCGGCGGACGTTTGCCGGCGACTTTGTTCTCGGCGGTCTGCTTGGCGATGATCTGCTTGCGGGCTTTCTCGCCGAAGTGATGCACCATGAGCGAGGACGTGCCTAGTATCTTGAATTTGACGGTCTGGAAATTCGGATTGGAAATCGTCAGTTTCGCGGTCTTTTTTGCAAATGCCATTGTCATCTCCTGCCACGGCGTTGTGCCACGGCTTGTGGTGCGACCTTAGACCATTGGTCTTAGGGCGTCAAGCCCCTCCGTCACGCCCCGCTCGGCGGTGTCGGTTTCGTCGTCGGCGGGGGCAGTCACGGCTCCCCTCCAAAGAAAGTCTCCGCGCTCGCGCTCACCCCAGGAGAGCGCTGCGCCCACTCCTCTGCGTCGCTGTAGCCCTCGTGATACCCATCCTGATAGCGCCGCTCGGCCCACCAGAATGCGAACACCAGCGTGCCGGTCCACCAGAGGAAGCAGAGGATGATGGCGAGGGTCATGGGGTTGGCTCCGGATACGGGTCTATACCAGCGTCTATACACTCGCAGAGACGGCGCAGTTCTGCAGCGCTGCGCGCCTGATACGCTATCCTGGCATCGACCCAAGCGTCTGTCGCGTTGCGCGCAAGCGCCTCCGCACACTCTGCGTTTACTGCGAGCGCCCAAGCGTGGAATAGCTGCTCACGCGTCACGAGGCCGCGCACGTATTGCTCGGCGGCGTGAACCAAGTTTGCGCCTTCCTTCTCGGGCACTAACTCTCGATACGTCCGCGCGCACCACAGGACATGTAATCGCTTTTCGCGCTCGTGCCCTTCCACTATATCGACGCACACCAGCGCATCCTGGAGCCCATTGCTTTCGAGGATGGTGATTATCGATATCGGATCATCGTCAGGCGCGAGCTTGCCGACGTACTGCATTAGCTTCCACAGATCGCGCGGGTTGAAGTCGGCGGCTTTGATGGCGTTGAGCGTGGTTTTCATGCAGTCGCCTCCGGGTCGGCAGGCACCGTCCAAACTACCGTCACCGTTTCCTCAGGAAGGGCTTTATTGAGCCAATCACGGAGCTGGCGTACCTCATCGACGTTGAGCATCGACATAGAGCATATCCCAGGGGCGTTGAGGCGCAGATGCAAGTCGCTATAGCGGGCAGCGTACAGCTCCTTGGGTATGTACAGAGGCTCGACCTCGCGGAATTTCTCAGGCTCGCTCATCTCACCCTCCACACTTTGACGCACGCCCACTGCATGCGGTAACTCTGCCGACCGAGCGTCTCGAGTGTCGTCGTCGGCGTCGCCGCCACGCACTGCTCCTGCGTGCGATACGCTCG
>JAKBJA010000133.1 GCA_021836225.1 Pseudomonadota bacterium
TGGCTGGCGCGACACTCGCCAACCAGACGCACGGCGCGCTCGCGGACTTCAGGGGAGAACTTTACGGGTTTCTTCATGGCTCCATCTTCTCAAGAGTTGGAGCCTCCTCAAAATCCGGGGCGGTTCAGCTCTCAATGAGGCTGAACATGAAGAAGATATGATTGCCGTCCAAGCTAGAAATTGGATCATCAATGTAGATGATCAATTCCTTGCCCTTGCTGTCCGGCTCTTCCAGCTTTGCGATGAAATAGCAGAACGCGATCAGGCTGCATTCGCCTTCACTCAAGTTGTAGGCCGATTTCCCATCTCGCGTGACTTCAAACTTGACCGCTGTCTTCTCTACGTTGTCCTTGACTTCAAGCTTGATGCTGTCATGGCCGAAGAAATGGTTGAGTAGAGAATTGACCTTTTCCGCGCCTTTACGCTCATCCTTCTGCTGCCCCCGACGCTGTGTGACCTTTGCTTCCCGATCGGTGATCTCCTTCCCGCCTTCGGTGAAGGCGGTATTGGCTGTTTCAGCATCCATCTTGAGGTCAGCTATGCGAACTAGCTCGGTGTCATAGTTGATTGTGTTGATGAAGGAGGCCACATCAGTGAGCCGCAGTGCGTCCCGTGCAGCGCTTTTGTCCTTTTCCAATGTTTTCGTCCGGCCATTGCTTTGGGTGATTAGGGCGTTGATAGCGTCGGCGTGCTTTTGGATCGTTTCGGGAGCATGGCTGGTGCTAGGTATTTCGACGGTTTGAAAGAGACTGTTCTTCCTCGCCTCCAGTGCGGCTTGCAGTGCTTCTAGGTCTTGTTTGTAGACGGCCAATTCTTCGTCGAGAGCCTTTTTGCTCAATTCAAAAGTGGCTTTCTCTTCGGAGTAGAACCTATCACCCGTTAAAGTGACGAATTCGGGGATCGCGTCAATTGCAGTGGTGATCGACGTCAGGCAACTGTCAATGGAGGATTCCAGATCAGATGATTCTTTGCTGAAATGGGAGTCCAATACCTGCCAAATATCATGTGGCAGACTCTGACGGCAGAAGGCGCATGTATCCCTCTTTTCCTTGTGAAGCGGAATACCTTGTTTGACCCACAACTGAAGAACGCTGTCATTAAGCAGTTCTTGAATGGGCTGAGTAGGATTAATGCTCTTGGAGAGAAGAACTTCGGCAGTCTTCTTGATGCCTTCAATTTTTAAGTTGATGCTTACCGAACTTGTGATGTCGGGAAGAGCCTCTTGTTTTAGCAGCGAAAGCTTGGCGGCCTGCTTTTCTACGCTAAGGGGATTAAATCCAGCCTTCTTAGTGGCTGCAATGTCCCGCTTTATGCTTTCTATGTTGTAGACAGAATTTCCGTACTCGCGGTTCTTTTTTATTTTGTCGTTGGCATGGGTTCGTAGCTTCTCTTCAAGCGAATCTGAAGCTGTCTTGTGATTACCCTTGGTTCGATCTCGCTCTTTCTTCTTTCCTTCCAAACCAAAGCGAAGGCCAGTTTTCGTTTCTACACTTCCAAGTTCCATCTCGATAGCAGCGATTGCATCTTCAATCTCCTTGTTCTTCTCGCCAACGATGGCAAAGGTCTTGATTTCCCCGCTGACCTGGTTGACAAGGAAACTGAGGTTGTCATTCACAAAGTCTCGGTTGTAGACCCGAATGTCGTAACCGTGAGCATCGATCCCGGCCTGGGTGACGTCACCCTTATCGCCGTAGACGGTGAATGAGGGGGTAGCGTAGTTGAGCGGGATACGCTTTGTTTCCAAGGCTCGGAAGATCCGTGACAGCGTGGTCTTCCCGGAGTAGTTGCGTCCGTACAGGATATTCAAGCGCTTGAAATTCTGAACGGTATCGCCGCGATCCCGAATGCTCTTCTTCCAAGTCAAGCCACTGAAGCTTCCGAAGCTAGCAATGTCGATCTGATTGATCATCGATACGTCCCCCTCATAAATATCCGCCAAATATGTGATGTGAAACTGAACGTAATTTCAGTCTAACGTTCTCTCGCATCTGACGGTGACTGTACTTATGCCTAAGGCGAGGCTTTGAATGCCCCGATGGCCGCCTTCAGTCTTGATCCGACGTTAAAGCCGTTGCTCCGAACAGCCGCTCCTGGCAGTTAGCGTCCTGAAGCGCGAGCGCTTGTCGACGTCCACTTCGGCCGAGCAGCGGCCACGCAGAGATGGGGTTTCTTGCGAAGCCTCCAGTGGGTTTTCCCGCCACCGTCGTCCTCCACTTACCACACGCCTCGTCGCCCCGATCGCCAGCTTCAACGCCGCTGCGGCCACCGCCAACGTGACTTCGCGTTTTGCATCGCTTCTTGAGAGGGGGAGGAACGGGTTCAGTTCTTTCCCAGGCCCTGCTGCTTGAGCTTGCGATACAGCGTGCGCTCGGTGACGCCCAGCGCGGCGGCGACGCGGGCGCGATGGCCCTGGTGCATGTCGAGCAGGGATTGCAGGTGGGCGCGTTCCACGTCGCGCAGCGAGGCGCCCGCGGCGTCGGGCAGGGGCTGCGCGGCGCGCGGCGGCAGCCGCAGGTCGGCTGCGCGGATCGTGCCGTCGCGGCAGTTGAGCACGGCATGCTGCAGGAGGTTGCGCAGCTCGCGCACGTTGCCGGGAAAATCATGGGCCTGCAGGGCGGCGACGGCATCCGCCGCAAGGCGGCAGGGACTTTGCCCGCCGGTCAGGCGCTTCAGCAGGAAATTCGCCAGCGCGGGAAGGTCGGCGGCGCGTTCGCGTAGCGGCGGCAGGGTCACGTCGATGCCGGCCAGGCGGTAATACAGGTCAAGCCGGAAGCGCTTGGCGTCGACCTCGTCGAGTAGCTTGCGGTTGGTGGCGGACACCACGCGCACATTGGCAGTCAGCGTCTGGGTGCCGCCGACGCGGCGGAATTCGCCGGTCTCCAGCACGCGGAGCAGCTTGGCCTGCAGGCTGAGCGCGATTTCACCGACCTCATCGAGAAACAGCGTGCCGCCGTCGGCGAGTTCGAACAGGCCCTTCTTCTGTCCGCTGCTGCCGGAGAAGGCGCCGCGCTCGTGGCCGAAGAGTTCGCTTTCGAACAGGCTTTCCGGCACCGCCGCGCAATTGATGACGATGAAGGCCGCGCCCGCGTGGCTCGAGCGCGCATGGATGAAGCGTGCGGCGAGTTCCTTGCCGACGCCGGACTCGCCGTACAGCAGGATCGAGGCCTCGCTCTCGGCCACGCGCGCAAGGTTGTCGACGCAGGTGAGAAAGGCGGGCGACTGCCCCACCATCTGCATGGCATCGCACTCGCTGCCGGCCTCGGCTTCCAGCGGAAACAGCTGCTCACCCAGATACAGTTCGCCGTTTGCGCCGCGCAGCCGGTGCCCGCGGATGCGGGTGCGCTCGGGCTGGTCGTCGGCGTGGAAATGCGTGTGCAGCACCTCGACCGCCTCGCCGCGCGCGAACAGCGCCTGGTGCGGACAGTGCTCGCCGTTTTCGTGGCAGGGGCGCTGCGAGTGGTGCGACACCGCATGGCAGTGCCGGCCGACGATGGCTGCGGGCGTCATGCCGTAGGCGTCGCAGTAGCGCTGGTTGGCGGCGACGATGCGGTAGGTGCGGTCGATCACCACGAACGGCTGTTCGTGCGTATCGATCAGGCTCTGGAGTTCGAGGTCCATGGCGGGCGGGTTTGTCATGACAGGATCGGAAATTGACATGACATGATCGTCATGTCAATTCGGGGGATGCCCGGCAACCCGCGTGAACAGGCGGGGATCGCCGTGGCATGCCTGTTGCTGTAGTTGCCCGCAACATCAACAAGGGAGGACAGAGCATGGCACATATCGTTATTCTGGGCGCGGGCGTGGGGGGCATGACCATGGCCTATGAAATGCGCGAATCGGCGCGGGCGGAAGACAAGGTCACCGTCATTTCCAACAATTCGTATTTCCAGTTCACCCCGTCCAATCCCTGGGTGGCCGTGAACTGGCGCAAGCGCGACGATGTGACCCTCGAGGCCGCACCCTACCTGAACAAGAAAAACATCGACTTCATCCCGGTCGGCGCGGCACGCGTGCACCCCGACAAGAACCAGGTCGAGCTGACCGACGGACGCAGCATCGACTACGACTTCCTCGTCATCGCGACCGGACCCAAGCTGGCCTTCGACGAGGTGCCTGGGCTGGGGCCGGACGGCCATACCCAGTCGGTCTGCAGCGTGGATCACGCCGTGAACTCGGGCCGTGTGTGGGACGATTTCGTGCAGAAGCCGGGCCCCATCGTGGTGGGCGCGGTGCAGGGCGCCTCGTGCTACGGCCCGGCCTACGAATTCGCCATGATCATGGACACCGACCTGAGGAAGCGCAAGATCCGCGACAAGGTGCCGATGACCTTCGTCACCGCCGAGCCCTACATCGGCCACCTGGGGCTGGGCGGCGTCGGCGACTCCAAGGGCATGATGGAGTCCGTGATGCGCGACCGCCACATCAAGTGGATCTGCAATGCCAAGGTCACCAAGGTCGAAGCCGGCAAGATGTTCGTCGCCGAGCACAACGACAAGGGCGAGGTCATCAAGGAGCACGAGCTGCCGTTCGCCTATTCCATGATGCTGCCGGCGTTCAAGGGCATCGACGCGGTGTTCGGCATCGAGGGGCTGACCAACCCGCGCGGCTTCATCACCATCGATCCCTACCAGCGCAATCCCAAGTTCCAGAACATCTACTCGGTCGGCGTCTGCGTCGCCATCCCGCCGGTCGAGGCCACGCCGGTGCCGACCGGCACGCCCAAGACCGGCTACATGATCGAATCGATGGTGACCGCCACGGCACACAACATCCGCGCCGTGCTCGACGGCGGCGAACCGGTCGAGAAGGCGACCTGGAACGCCATCTGCCTGGCCGACTTCGGCGACACCGGCGCCGCCTTCGTCGCGCTGCCACAGATCCCGCCGCGCAACGTCAACTGGTTCAAGGAAGGCAAGTGGGTGCATCTCGCCAAGGTCGCGTTCGAGAAATACTTCATGCGCAAGATGAAAAAAGGCTCGACCGAGCCGCTGTACGAGAAATACGTGCTCGGCCTGATGGGCATCAAGAAGCTCAAATAACGCCTCCTCGCAACACCTGACCTAAAGCGCCCGCGGGCGCTTTTTTTATGCGTGCGGGGCAGGGGCGGTCTGGTTTGGCCTGGGTGGGAGCGCATCGGCCCGGGCAGAATTATTTTATTTCCTGCCCGCCTTGAATAACAGATAACAATATCCTATTAATACATTGTTCATTTTTGCAACACAATTTGTTTATCACTTGCTTGATATGCAACACAGTTCGTTTTTGCAACACAATAATGCTTCGTGGCGTTGCTTGAATAGCAACCTGTTTTCAGTGTCGATTTCATGGGGAGAGCTCTCTTGAATACCAGATCAGTATGGCGCCATATCCTGAAGGTGCGGGAGGTTCTTCCAGCATTGGCAGCCCTTGTCTTGCTGGGGGTGTGGTCTTCTCCCAGCTTCGCACTCCCGGCTTTCGCCCGCCAGACCGGGCAAAACTGCCTGGCCTGTCACGCAGGCGGCCAGTTCCCGGAACTGACCCCCTACGGGCGACTGTTCAAGCTTACCGGCTATACGCTGGGAAGCCGCTCCATCCCGCTATCGGTGATGGCGGTGATCGACTACACGAACGTCCGCAACCCCAAGGACTCCACCGGGGTGAAGGACAGCACGGACTTCTACAAGAACGGCAAGCCGATCTTTGACGTGGGCAGCGTCTTTCTTGCCGGCAAGATCACCGACAACCTCGGCGTGTTCGCGCAGGCGACCTACGCGAACTACGACCATCAGAAAACACCTGGCGTCGGTCCCTATGAGGGCTACTTCGCCCCGGACAATACGGAACTGCGCTACGCGGACCGTTTCATCTCGCCCGGAAACGACCTGATCGTCGGCGCCTTCGCCAACAACAATCCGAGCATGCAGGATGTGTGGAACAGCTCGTCGGCCTGGGGCTATCCCTACGTCAGCCCGACGTTTGCCCTGGGCGCGCCTGCGGCGCCACTTTTGGACGGCGGCCTTGCCCAGAATGCGGTAGGCACCGGTGTCTATGCCTACTGGAACAAGAGCCTGTATGGCGAACTGTCGGTGTACAAGACAGCCAATGGCCCCTTCGGATTCCTGCACCCTGGGGACAATTCCGGCATCGCGAGGATCAAGGACGGCGCGCCCTACTGGCGACTTGCCTACACAAAAGAAGTGGGGCCGCATAACTTCATGGTTGGAACTTCCGGTTTGTCTGCTGAGATTTATGAGAACAACGACACGACGCAGCCCACCGACCGTTACCGCGATTACGGGCTGGATGCGCAATACCAGTACATCCTCGATCCGCACACGGTCACGGCCCACATCAGCTACATCCACGAAAACACGAAGTGGGGCGATCCCGTTGCACTCGGCTACGACAATGCGAGCGACACCGTCAAGCAGCTCAAGATCAAGGGCGCCTACGTCTACAACGCCAGGTATGGCGCCAGCCTGGCCTACCAGCAGACCACCGGTTCGACTGATGCCGGCTTTTTCGGCGGACCGGCCGAGATCACCGGGAACCTCAACGGCAGCCCCGACACGACCGTCTGGGTTCCCGAGCTGTTCTGGACGCCCATGCAGTACATCCGCATCGGCGCCCAGTACTGGCATTACACGAAATTCAACGGCACCAGCAGCAATTACGATGGCTCCGGCCGCAACGCCAGCGCCAACGACACGTTCTTCGTCTATGTGTGGGGTGCCTACTAATGGGAAAGATGGGCTTGGCAGTTCACTTTTTCTGACTTGAAGGGACTCAACATGAAGACAGCTTTGTATACGACCCTGGCATTGGCCATTGCGACCCTTGTGATCGGGGGATGCTCCAACCTGGAGCGTTCGCGGGATATCGGCAATCCGCAGGTTCAGGGCAAGACGCTTGCCATGCAGGTGTGCTCGAATTGCCATAGCGTGGACGGCAATTCGATCAATCCCAATTTTCCCAAGCTGGCCGGCCAGCAGGAGGACTATCTGGTCGCCCAGCTGACCTACTTCCGCAGCCATAACCGCTCCGATCCGGAAGGCTCAGAGTACATGTGGGGGATCGCCCGGAAATTGACGGACGAGCAGATCAAGGGGCTGGCTACCTATTTCTCGCAGCAGAAGGACGCGCCCAATGTCGCGGGCGATCCCGCATTGGCCGCCGCCGGCAAGGCGATCTTCGAGAACGGCATTCCGAAAGAGGAGGTCGCCGCCTGTGCGGGATGCCATGGCGCGTCTGGCATGGGCAATGGCACCTTCCCCCGGCTGGCGGGCCAGCATAAGGACTACATGATCAAGCAGCTGCATATCCTGTCGCAGACCGACCAGCGCCCCGCAGGCGCGATGATGAAGCCGCTGGTCCATGGCCTGACGCCGTCAGACATGGTGGCCGTGACGACCTATCTCCAGGGGGTCTCTCCGCAGTAGCGCTTTCGCTTGCCATGCCGACCGGGCTTGGCGAAGCGGCATCCAGGCAAAAGGCCAACCCGTCGGTTGGCCTTTTGTTTGAATCCGGTCTGGCGACTGGCCGGGTACGGTGGCCAACAACCGCCCCGTTGCCCGCTAGCGGGCGACGATGCCGACATCGCCGGGACGTACCGGCAGGACGTACATGCGATTGCCCTTGCCGCCGGCGAGCGAACTGCCGCTGTCGAACATGAATCCCCATGCCTGGCTGGCATCGGGGGCATACGCCGTGCCGGACCAGTACAGACTGTTCGGCGCATGCGAGAACAGGCTGAAACTGTCGTTGTGCGTCGTGCCGATCGGCGTGGCCGTTTTTCCGCCCAGCTCTTTGTAGAACAGGTGGCCCAATTCGCTGCCCGTGCAGTGGTAGCCGAAGGAATCCCCGCCCGACTGGACACTGCAGGTCGGATCAGGCTGCAACGTGGCGGGCAGCCGCCAGCCCTTCAGATCGAGATTGCGCACGGGATCGTGGTACACGAGATGGGCAACCCAGGCTTCGGCCTGGCTCCAGGTCATCCTGCCATCGCTTCCGGAACCGTAAAGCGTGTCGGCATACCCGCTGGTCCTGGCGTAGTTGGCATCCGCCAGCCAAGTGACGTTGAGGTCGGTGTCGTAGATGAGCCCGCCGCCCCGGTCGACCAGGGTGGCCTGGACAATCCCGGGCAAGCCCAGTCCTGCAAGCAGAGCGAGGATGACGCGGGTTGTCTCCATGTGGACCAGCTCCTTGCTTGATTGTTTGCCCGGTTTCGGCAAGGTCGGAACTATTCAACGATGCGATGCCCGGAAGAAAAGTCTACTCCCTGCGGACACGGATTTGAACCGAGGGGATGCGGCACGCCTTCCTCTCCATTGTCTTGCTGCGGGTTCGCTCGAAGCAACGGCTTTTGGCGCGGGCAAGGGCAGCCAATACGGGGGTGGGGCAAGGGTTTATATGGAGGCTGATCTGGGCGACAATGACGGCTTTCGTGCTGTCGGTTCCAGACATAAGGCTCGGGGTATCAGAAGCAAAAGCGGGTATCCAGGCGGGTATTGATTGAAGTGTCCTTGGCCATTCACGATGAAAAACAAAAGGATACATGCGCCATGCTTTTAATGATCGACAACTACGACAGCTTCACCTACAACCTCGTGCAGTATTTCGGCGAGCTGGGCGAAGACGTCAAGGTCATCCGCAACGACGAGATCGACCTCGCCGGCATTGCCGCGCTGAAACCCGACCACATCGTCGTTTCGCCCGGCCCCTGCACGCCCAACGAGGCGGGCGTGTCGGTGCCGCTGATCAGGGAATTCGCCGGCAGGATTCCCATCCTCGGCGTCTGCCTCGGCCACCAGAGCATCGGCCAGGCCTTCGGCGGCAGGATCGTGCGCGCCAAGGAACTGATGCACGGCAAGACCTCGATGATCCATCACCTGGATGTGGGCGTGTTCAAGGGGCTGCCGAATCCCTTCCGCGCCACCCGCTATCACTCGCTGGTGATCGAGCGCGAGTCGCTGCCGGACTGCCTCGAGATCACCGCGTGGACCGACGACGGCGAGATCATGGGCGTGCGCCACAAGACGCTGGCGGTCGAGGGCGTGCAGTTCCACCCCGAGTCCATCCTCACCGAGCACGGCCACGCCATGCTGGCGAATTTCCTGAAAGGCTCGCGATGATCACGCCGCAGCAGGCAATCGCCCGGCTGGTCGAGCAGCGCGAAATCTTCCACGACGAGATGCTCTCGCTGATGCGCCAGATCATGCGCGGCGAACTGACGCCGGTGCAGATCGCCGGCATCATTACCGGCCTGCGGGTGAAGAAGGAGACGGTCGGCGAGATCGCCGCCGCGGCGCAGGTGATGCGCGAATTCGCCGCCAAGGTGCCGGCGCAGAGCAGCGCGAACCTGGTCGACACCTGCGGCACCGGCGGCGACGCTGCGCACACCTTCAATATTTCCACCACCGCCGCCTTCGTTGCTGCCGCGGCCGGGGCGCGCGTCGCCAAGCACGGCGGGCGCTCGGTCTCGTCGACCAGCGGCAGTGCCGACGTGCTGGAGGCGCTGGGCGTGAACCTCGACCTCACGCCCGAGCAGGTGGCCGAGAGCATCGACGCCATCGGCATCGGCTTCATGTTCGCGCCGAAATTCCATGGTGCGATGAAGCACGCTGCTCCGGTGCGCCGCGAACTCGGGGTGCGCACGATTTTCAACATCCTCGGCCCGCTCACCAACCCGGCCGGCGCGCCGCACCAGGTGCTGGGGGTGTTCCATCCCGATCTGGTCGGCATTCTGGTGCGTGTACTGCAGCGTCTCGGCAGCCGCCACGTCATGGTGGTGCACGGCTCCGACGGCATGGACGAGATCACGCTGGCCGGCGAGACGATGATCGGCGAACTGAAGGACGGCGAAGTCTCCGAATACATGATCCATCCGCGCGAGTTCGGCCTGGAAACCTGCAGCAACGAGGTGTTGAAGGTGTGGGATGCCACGCAGGCCAAGGACATGCTGCTGTCCGTGCTCGACGGCCTGCCGGGGCCGGCGCGCGATATCGTGCTGCTCAACGCCGGTGCCGCCATCTACGTGGCCGATCGTGCTGACACCCTGGGCGAGGGCATCGAGCTGGCGCGTGAGGCGATATCGAGCGGCGCGGCGCGGGAAAAACTGCGGCAGCTGATGGCGTTCTCCCAGCGCGCCACGGGGGCTTGAGCACGATGTCCGACATCCTCGAAAAGATCCTCGCCACCAAGCGTGACGAAATCGCTACCGGACTCGCGACGGTATCGCTGTCCGAGATGCAGGCGCGTGCCGCCGCCGCATTGCCGCCACGCGATTTTGTCGGCGCCCTGCGCGCGAAGCTGGCCGCCGGGCAGCCGGCAGTGATCGCCGAAATCAAGAAGGCCAGCCCGTCCAAGGGCGTGATCCGCCCCGACTTCCGGCCGGCCGAGATTGCGGCCAGCTACCAGGCGGGCGGTGCCGCGTGCCTGTCGGTGCTGACCGACCGCGATTATTTCCAGGGTAGCGCCGAGTATCTGAAAGAGGCGCGCGCCGCGTGTCGGCTTCCGGTGCTGCGCAAGGACTTCATCATCGACCCCTATCAGGTCTACGAAGCACGGGCGATGGGGGCGGACTGCATCCTGTTGATCGTCGCTGCGCTGGAACTGCCGGCGATGCAGGCGCTCGAGGCGCTGGCGTTCGAGCTGGGGATGGCGGTGCTGGTCGAGTCGCATAACGCCGCGGAACTCGACGCCGCACTGCAGTTGAAAACGCCGCTGCAGGGAATCAACAACCGCAACCTGCGCACCTTCGAGGTGAGCCTCGACACCACGCTGACGCTGTTGCCGAAAATCGGCAGCGACCGCATCGTCGTCACGGAGTCGGGCATCCTCGCGCCGGCTGATGTCGCGAAGATGCGCAGCCATCAGGTCAACGGGTTTCTGGTGGGCGAGGCGTTCATGCGTGCCGCCAATCCGGGCGCCGAACTGGCGCGGCTTTTCGCCTGATCGGATTCAAGGGCCAAGGCGCAGGATTCAAGAAAAAACCTTGATTCTTGCGTCTCGCAAGCCGCGCGTCAGCGCTTGCCGCCGAACAGGCTGCCCAGCACGCCGCGGATGATGGCGCGGCCGACCTGGCTGCCGATCGAGCGGGCCGCGGATTTTGCCATCGCCTCGACCGCCCCTTCGCGACGCCCACCGCGTCCGCCCAGAATGTCGCCCAGCACGCCGCCCAGCACGCCGCCCAGCGGCTGGTCTGCGGTCTTCGCCTGCTGCGCCGCCTGTTCCTGCACGGCCGCTGCCTGCGCCGCCTTTTCGGCGCGCGCCTTCAGCGTTTCGTAGGCGGATTCGCGGTCGACGGTCTTGTCGTAGACGCCGGCAACCAGCGAGGTCTGCATCAGTTGCTGCCGCTGGGCCGCAGTAATCGGACCGATCTGTCCCTGCGGCGGCACGATGAAGGCGCGCTCGACCACGCCGGGGCGACCTTTTGCATCAAGGAAGGACACCAGCGCCTCGCCCACGCCGAGTTCGGTGATGAGGGTGGCCTCGTCCAGCGCCGGGTTGTCGCGCATGGTTTCGGCGGCGGCCTTGACCGCCTTCTGGTCGCGCGGAGAGAAGGCGCGCAGCGCGTGCTGCACGCGGTTGCCGAGCTGCGACAGCACCTTGTCGGGCACGTCGGCCGGGTTCTGCGTGACGAAATACACCCCGACGCCCTTGGAGCGGATCAGCCGCACCACCTGCTCGATTTTTTCCACCAGCGCGTCGGGCGCGTCGGTGAACAGCAGGTGCGCTTCGTCGAAGAAGAACACCAGCTTGGGTTTGTCGAGGTCGCCGGCCTCGGGCAGGTTCTCGAACAGTTCGGACAGGAGCCACAGCAGCAGCGTGGCGTACATCTTGGGCGACTGCATCAGGCGGTCGGCCGACAGGATGTTGATGACGCCACGGCCGCGGTCGGTCTGGATGAGGTCAGCGATGTTCAGCATCGGTTCGCCGAAGATCTGTGCGCCGCCCTGCGATTCCAGCGCCAGCAGGCCGCGCTGGATGGCGCCGATGGAGGCGGAGGACACATTGCCGTATTCGGTGGTGAATTCTTTTGCGTTGTCGCCGACGAAGGCGAGCATCGCGCGCAGGTCCTTCAGGTCGAGCAGCAGCAGACCGTTGTCGTCCGCCACCTTGAACACCAGATTGAGCACCCCGCTCTGGGTGTCGTTGAGGTCCAGCATGCGCCCGAGCAGCAGCGGGCCCATGTCGGATACGGTTGCGCGCACGGGATGGCCGGCTTCGCCGAACGGGTCCCACAGGGTGACCGGATAGCCCTGGTAGGCGAAGCCTTCGAGCTTGAGCGCTTCGACCCGCTCGGCCACCTTGGCGTTGCCGCCGCCGGCCTGCGATACCCCGGACAGGTCGCCTTTCACGTCGGACATGAAGCACGGAACGCCTATGCTGGAGAAGTGCTCGGCCAGGGTCTGCAGGGTGACGGTCTTGCCGGTTCCGGTGGCGCCGGTGACGAGGCCGTGGCGGTTGGCCATCTGCGGCAGCAGGAAGAGGTCGGTGGCGGCATTGCGGGCGACGAGCAGCGGTTCGGTCATGGCAGTTCCTGGGTCAGGGATGCTGGAATTCTAGCGAGTTCGATGGCGGCGCGTATCGAGCAAAGAATAGAAGCAAATGCTAATGTTCCGGGTATCATCGCGCTACGACGAAAACGGGAGGCTATTTGTGGCAATGGAACAGCAGGTGCATGAAATCGTCATCGTGGGCGGCGGCGCGGGTGGTCTGGAACTGGCGACCCGGCTGGGCGACAAGCTCGGCAAAAAGAAGCGTGCGAACATCACGCTGATCGACGCCTCGCCCTCGCACCTGTGGAAGCCGCTGCTGTACGAAGTCGCGGCGGGCAGCCTCGATTCGTACGCCGAGCGGCTGGAATACCTGGCGCAGGGGCACTGGCACGGTTTCACCTTCCGTCTCGGCCGCATGGACGGCCTCGACCGCAAGCGCCAGGAAGTCAGCGTCGCGCCGACGCTGGACGAGAACGGCCTCGAGATCATTCCGCGCCGGACGTTTCATTACGACACGTTGATCATCGCGGTCGGTTCGGTCGGCAACGACTTCGGCGTGCCGGGCGTGAAGGAGCATTGCATCATGCTCGACACCCCCGAGCAGGCGCGCGAATTCCATCGCCGCCACATCAACGCCTGCCTGCGCGCCAATACGCAGACCGAGGCCGTCGCGCCCGGCCAGCTCACCGTCGGCATCGTCGGCGCCGGTGCCACCGGCGTCGAACTCGCCGCCGAGTTGCACGACACCACGCGCGAACTGTCGTACTACGGCATGGACCACATCGAGCCCGAAAAGAGCCTGAAGCTGCTGATCGTCGAGGCCTCCGACCGCATCCTGCCGGGACTGCCGCCGCGCCTGTCGGCCGCTGCCGCCGAACGTCTGGCCGAGCTCGGGGTGGAGATGCACACCGGCGAGCGCATCGTCGAGGTGCGCGCCGACGGCATGCTGACCGCCGACGGCAAGTTCATCCCCGCCAGCATGATGGTGTGGTCGGCGGGCATCAAGGCGCCGGATTTCCTGAAGGACATCGACGGCCTGGAAACCAACCGTGCCAACCAGCTGGTCGTGCGTCCCACGCTGCAGACCACGCGCGACGACAACATCTTCGCCTTCGGCGATTGTGCCGCCTGCGCGCTGCCCGACGGCAAGGGTTTCGTCCCCCCGCGCGCGCAGGCCGCGCACCAGCAGGCCTCGATGCTGGCGAAGTCGATCTGCCGGCGTTTCCGCGGCAAGTCGCTGCCGGAGTATGTCTACCGCGACTACGGCTCGCTGATTGCGCTCGGCCGCTTCTCCACCGTCGGCAACCTGATGGGCGCGCTCACCGGCGGCAGCATCATGATCGAGGGTGTGATGGCGCGGCTGGTGTACTGGTCCTTGCACAAGATGCACGAGATCGCGCTGCACGGCTGGTTCAAGACTTCGCTCACGACCTACGCCCATTTCATCAGCACGCCGACGCGGGCGCGCATCAAGCTGCACTGACCGTCATCCACCATCAGGCGTCGCGCTCGGCAGGGGTGAGGCGGGTTTGGCCGCCTGCCCGACCCTGTTGGGCAGGCGGCGTTTTTTGTTGTTCACAAAAAAGGACAATCGTCCTATTATTATTAGATGATCATCTAATAATGGACAGGACATGAAAAAAACTGTGGTGGTGGCCGGAGCAACCGGGTTTGCGGGCAGCCATGTGCTGGAGGCGCTGGCGAAGGTCGACAATTTGCACGTCGTCGCGGTTTGCCGCGACAGGCAGAAATTGATCCCGGGGTTTGCGGGCGAAGTCCGCGAAGGCGACCTGCGTGACGCAGCGTTCCGCGCACTTGCCGTGCAAGGCGCCGACATTCTCTGCAATGCGATGGCGTGGAGTTCGCTATGGGGCCATGCCGAGCCCTCGCGCCGGCTCTTTCTCGAGCCCAATCTCGCCCTGATCGAGGCGGCCAAAACGGCCGGCGTGAAACGCTACATCAACACCAGCACGACCAGCGCTGCGGCCCCCGACCATTCGGCCGACCCCGACAGCAAGGGTGTGATACGCCCGCTGTGGCCGCATCTGGGCAATGTCGTCAGGATAGAAGATGCATTGCGCAATGCCGCCGGACCCGGATTCCAGGTGGTCAATCTGCGCCTCGGCATCTACGCGGGGCGCCGCTATGCACTCGGCGTGCTGCCAATCCTGGTTCCGCGTCTGAAGACCCATCTGGTACCGTGGGTGGCAGGAGGGCGAACCCATCTTCCCGTCATCGACGGACGCGATATCGGGCAGGCCTTCGCCTGCGCGGTCGAAGCCGAAGGCCTGGCCCCGTATGAAGGGTTCAACATCGTTGGGCCGAGCGTGCCGACGGTGCGCGAGGTCATAACTCTGCTGCATGAAGAGTATGCGTTGCCCATGCCCCATTTCAGCGTGCCCTTCGCCGTCGCCTATCCGTTCGCCTGGCTGATGGAAAAGCTCGACCCTGTCGTGCCGTGGGAGCCGCTGGTCACGCGCAGCATCGTGCACCTCATGGAGGAGACCGGCGCGGACAACAGCAAGGCGGAACGGTTGCTGGGTTATCGCCCTGCGCACGGCTGGCGCGAAGCGATACGCGCCCAGATGCAGGAAATGTCGCTGCGCCAGACGCGGCCCATGTCCATGGTGCGCCCGCTTGCCTGAATCATCGAGCCGATCGTCCTGCCTGTCATGGGGAACGCTTCAATCCGCGGCACTGTGAACGACCTTGGATAAAATGCGCACTATGGCGAGCAAAGGCGAAAAGACACGCGCGGATATCGTGGCGTGCGCGCGGGCACTGTTTTACGAGCATGGCTACGACGGCACCTCGTTCAGCCAGATTGTCGACGCGACCGGACTGTTCCGGGGAAACATCTATCACTATTTCAAGACCAAGGATGACATCCTCGGCGCCGTCGTCGAGCGCTATCTGGAGGATTACCGGGCTTTGCTGGGCCGATGGGAGCGCGAGCATGACGAGCCCAAGGCCAGGCTGCGCGCGTTCGTCGACATGATCGTCGGACGCAAGGCGGAACTGGTCCACTACGGCTGTCCCATCGGCAGCCTCAATACCGAGCTGGGAAAAGAGCGGCGCGAGCTTCAAGGCGTGGCGCGCGGCCTGTTCGACCTTTTCCGGGGGTGGCTGGCCGCGCGCTTCGAAGAACTGGGACGGAGCAAGCAGGATGCAGACGCACTTGCCCTGCATCTTCTGGGGCGGGCGCAGGGCATCGCCGTGATTTCACATGTCTACCAGGACACACACCTGCTGGAACGCGAAGCCAGCCAGTTGAAAGACTGGGTCGACCGGCTCTAGCCGGTGCATGACTGTTTCGCTGTCAGGCGTGCCTGCTTGCCCCCGACCACAGCCAGGCCGCGCCGCGCACGCCGCTGGAGTCACCGTATTTCGGCGGCACCAGTTTGGTGTTCACACGATCGGAAAATACGTAGCGCGGCCATAGCCGCGGCACGGTGTCATAGAGCCGGGCGATGTTGGAGAGCCCGCCGCCCAGCACGATGACGTCCGGGTCAAGCAGGTTGATGACGCCGGCGAGCGCGCGCGCCAGTCGTTCTTCATACCGCGCCAGCGTGGCGCTGCAGGGTCCATAGCCCGCGTTCGCCAACTGCACGATCTCGTGCGCAGGCAACTCCTCGCCGCCGTAGCGCACATGGTCGGCGGCCAGCGCCGGACCCGAGAGCCAGGTTTCGATACAGCCTTTTTTTCCACAGTAGCAGGCTGGCGCGGCCTCGAGTTCGCGCGGACTCGGCCACGGATGCAGGATCGCCTCGCCGGTGGCCGGGTGCTGGCCGGTGCCGTCGCGGTCGGCCTGAGCATGGGCGAACTGGAAGTAGGGCAGCGGCGAGTGCCCCCATTCGCCAGCGATCGCATTGGCCCCCTTCAGCAGGTTGCCGTGCACCACCACGCCGCCGCCGACACCGGTACCGAGGATCACGCCGAACACGCTGTTTGCGCCTGCGGCAGAACCATCGATAGCCTCCGACAGGGCAAAACAGTCGGCGTCGTTGGCGAGCCGCACTTCGCGGTTCAGCGCGCGTTCGAGATCTTCCTGCAGGGGCTTGCCGTTGAGACAGGTCGAGTTGCAGTTCTTCATCAGGCCCGTTGCGGGCGAGACCGCGCCCGGGGTGCCGACGCCGACGCTGCCGCTTTGCCCGAGCTCGTGCTCGGCCGCATGGACCAGTGCGGCGACCGCGGCCACGGTCGCCAGATAGTCGTTCTGCGGGGTCGGCACGCGGCGGCGCAGGATTTCATGGCCCTCGGCGTCGAGTGCGACGAGTTCGATCTTGGTACCGCCGAGGTCGATGCCCAGGCGGAGGGAGGTGGCCAAAATGCTAGAATTGCGCATTATTTTTGCGTTGGAATCGACATGGCAGGACATTCGAAATGGGCCAACATCCAGCACCGCAAGGGTCGCCAGGATGCCAAGCGCGGCAAGATCTTCACCAAGCTTATCAAGGAAATCACCGTGGCCGCCAAAATGGGTGGCGGCGACCCCGCGATGAACCCGCGCCTGCGGCTGGCGATCGAGAAGGGCAAGGCCGAGTCGTTGCCGAAGGACAATATTGAAAACGCGATCAAGCGCGGTACCGGCCAACTCGAGGGTGTGAACTACGAGGAAGCGCGCTACGAGGGCTACGGCATCGGCGGCGTCGCGGTGATGGTCGACTGCCTGACCGACAACAAGGTGCGCACCGTCGCCGACGTGCGCCATGCCTTCACCAAGCACGGCGGCAACATGGGCACCGACGGCTGCGTGGCATTCCAGTTCAAGCACTGCGGCCAGATCATCCTGGAGCCCGGCGCGAGCGAGGAAGCGGTGATGGAAGCCGCGCTCGACGCCGGCGCCGACGACATCATCCCCAACGAGGACGGCTCGATCGAAGTGCTGACCTCGCCCGATCCCAAGGCCTTCGAGGCGGTGAAGGAAGCGCTGGAAAAAGCCGGATTCAAACCGGCGGTTGCGGAGATCACCATGCGCCCGGAAGCCGAAACCGAACTGACCGGCGATGACGCGGTGAAGATGCAGAAGATCCTCGACGCGCTCGACTCGCTTGACGACGTGCAGGATGTCTACACCAACGCCGTGTTGCCGGAGTAAGCCTCCCTTTGCGCATCCTCGGCATTGATCCCGGTTTGCGTCTCACCGGCTTTGGTCTGATTGAACAGACCGGGCAGAAGCTGGCCTATATTGCCAGTGGCGTGATCAGGAGCGGCGAGGGCAGCCTGCCGCAGCGGCTGGGCGTGCTGTTTGCGGGGCTGAACGAAGTGATCGCCACTTACCGGCCCGATACCTGCGCGGTGGAAATCGTCTTCGTCAACGTCAACCCGCAGTCGACGCTGCTGCTCGGCCAGGCACGCGGCGCGGCGATCTGCGCGGCGGTCTCGAATGAATTGCTGGTGGCGGAATACACTGCCTTGCAGATCAAGCAGGCCGTGGTTGGCCACGGCAAGGCCGCCAAGGAACAGGTGCAGGAAATGGTCAAGCGCCTGCTGGGCCTGCCCGTCGCGCCGACCGCCGATGCCGCCGATGCGCTCGCCTGCGCCATCACCCACGCGCATGGCAGCCGATTGGGCACGCACTCCACCGCAGGCTACCGCGTCAAGGGCGGGCGACTGGTATGAACAAGGATTTCACATGATAGGCAGAATTACCGGCACCCTCGCCGCCAAGCAGCCGCCGCAGGTGCTGGTGGACGTGAGCGGCGTCGGCTACGAAATCGACGTGCCGATGAGCACCTTCTACAACCTGCCGGCAATCGGCGAAAAGATCAGCCTGCTCACCCATCTGGCCATCCGCGAGGATGCGCACCTGCTGTATGGCTTCGGCAGCGAAGTCGAGCGTGCGGCGTTTCGCGAACTGCTGAAAGTCTCAGGCATCGGCGCCAAGACCGCGCTGTCGGTGCTGTCCGGCCTGTCGGTCAACGACCTGTCGGCGGCGATTGCCGCGCAGGAAATCGGTCGTATCGTCAAGGTCCCCGGCATCGGCAAGAAAACCGCCGAGCGCCTGCTGCTCGAATTGAAGGGCAAGCCGGTATTCGCTGGCGCGATTGCCAGCACGGAACCGGCCGGCGTGTCGGACGACGTGCGCCAGGCACTGCTGGCGCTCGGCTACAACGAGCGCGAAACCACCGAGGCCGTGCGCAAGCTGCCGCCCGACCTGCCGGTGGGCGAGGCGATCCGGCAGGCGCTGAGGGCCTTGTCGAAGACCTGAACCCGCCCTATGCCGGCCCCCGCCCACCCCCCTCGACCTTCGGCATCCCTGCAGCGCCACCTGGTGTGGCTGCTGTTGAGCGTGGTCGGCATGTTCGGCGCGGGGATTGGCCTGAGCCTGTGGTTCAGCCTGGAGTCCAGCCGGGAAGAGCAGCAGCACTTCATCCAGTACGAAGCCGAGCAGACCCGTACCAATCTGGTTCGGCGACTGGAGTATTACCGCTTGCTGCTCGACAACGCGGCGCGCGATCCTGAACTGGTCGACTTGATGCAATTCGGCACGATCGATGCGCAACAGCAGTGGGCCCGCGCGCGACAGCGCCTGCTGCCCGAGGTCCTGGGGCTGGCGCTGGTCGACATGCACGGGAACGTGCTGGGCGATGCTGCATCATTTCACATCGGCCCGGAGTGCCTGCAGGACCTGAGGCGGCCGGGCGCGCTGACGGATGGCCGCTTGCTGGTCCACCGCCAGGTGGCTGATGCAGAGCATGTCGACCTGATGTCCGCTGTGCGCGATGCCCGCGGCAATCTGCTGGGGGGCGTTTTTCTGAGCGTGCGCCTGACCCAGCTCCAGCGTGTAGTCGATGGATCGAGCCATCCTAGCCATGCGATAACGCTCCTCGATGCCCACGACAAAACGATTGTCAGCCATGGCGAAATCGAGGGGCGGGTGCGTGAAATTCGCCTGCCTGTGACGGGCTCCGGTTGGACACTCGTCGTGCAGACGCCCGTGCAATGGCTGACGCGCAGCGGTGGGCGGCAGGTGGTGGCGGGCCTGTTGACCCTGGGCGCTGTACTGCTGGTGCTGGTGGTCGGCATGGTGCAGCTGCGCCGTACCATGCTGCGCGACATCGTGTCGACGGTCGATGCCCTGACCGCACTGGCGCGTGACGAACCGGTTCCCACCATCGTGCCGCACTACGTCGAGTTCGAGACGGTGGCGGCCGACATCAACATGATTGCCCTGCATCTGCAGGAACAGCGGGCGCGACTGGAACACCTGAGCCTGACCGACCCGCTCACGGGCCTGCCCAACCGGCGCGCATTCGAAACCCATTTTCCCCTGGCACAGGGGCTCGCCCAACGGCAGCATCCCGTCGCCCTGGTCATGCTCGACATCGATCATTTCAAGGGGGTCAACGACCGCTACGGGCATGGGGTGGGCGACCAGGTCCTGCTCGCCCTGGCGCAATCGCTGAAGGCGCTGACCCGGCGCGCCGATTTGGCCGCGCGGCTGGCCGGGGACGAGTTCGCGGTGCTGCTGCCGGATATCGATGCCGCCGGGCTGGACGCGTGGTACCAGCGTCTGAGCGACCATTTCAGAAGCGAGCTGAATGCCTTTGGCCTCGATTTGCAAACCGGTCTCAGCGCCGGGCAGACCTGGCTGGGCGGCGCCTCCGGCGACACGCTCAACGATGCGCTCGCGCGTGCCGACCGTGCGCTCTACCGGGCGAAGGCGCGCGGGCGCGGCCAGCTGGTGCAGGACGCCGCGCCGGGTGCAGACGTCACGGAGTAGAATTTGAACTTGTCTGTTCCCCCGCCCCCGGCGTCATGATCGAAACCGACCGTCTTATCGCCCCCGCCGCCGTCAGCCCGCAGGAAGAGCAGATCGAACGCGCGCTGCGCCCGCGTACCCTGGCCGAATACGTCGGCCAGGCGAAGGCGCGCGAACAGCTCGAAATCTTCATCCATGCTGCGCGGAAGCGCAGCGAGGCGCTCGACCACGTGCTGCTGTTCGGCCCGCCCGGGCTGGGCAAGACCACGCTGGCGCACATCATCGCGCGCGAGATGGGCGTCAACCTGCGCCAGACCTCGGGCCCGGTGCTCGAGCGCGCGGGCGACCTGGCGGCGCTGCTGACCAACCTCGAGCCGCACGACGTCCTCTTCATCGATGAAATCCACCGTCTCTCGCCGGTGGTCGAGGAAGTGCTGTATCCCGCGCTGGAGGATTTCCAGATCGACATCATGATCGGCGAAGGCCCGGCGGCGCGCTCGGTCAAGCTCGACCTGCCGCCGTTCACCCTGGTTGGCGCCACCACGCGTGCCGGCATGCTGACCAACCCGCTGCGCGACCGTTTCGGCATCGTCGCGCGCCTGGAGTTCTATTCCGCGGAAGAGCTGGGCTTCATCGTCCATCGCTCGGCAGGCCTGCTGCAGATGAACCTGGACGAGGCCGGGGCGCTGGAAATCGCCCGCCGTTCGCGCGGGACGCCGCGCATCGCCAATCGCCTGCTGCGCCGGGTGCGCGATTACGCCGACGTGAAGGCGGAAGGGCAGGCCACCGGTGCGGTGGCCGATGCGGCGCTGGTGATGCTGGATGTGGATCGCGCCGGACTCGACGTGATGGACCGGAAACTGCTGTCGGCCGTGGTCGAGAAATTCATGGGCGGCCCGGTGGGACTGGACAACCTCGCAGCGGCCATCGGCGAGGAGCGCGACACCATCGAGGACGTGCTCGAGCCTTTCCTGATCCAGCAGGGTTATCTGCAGCGCACGCCGCGCGGCCGCATCGCAACGCCCCTGGCGTACCGCCACCTCGGCTTTGCCGCGCCCGCCGAACCGAGCGCGGATCTGTTCTGATGGCGTTTGTCTGGCCGGTCCGGGTGTACTGGGAAGACACCGACGCGGGCGGCGTGGTGTATTACGCCAATTACCTCAAGTTCATGGAACGCGCGCGCAGCGAATGGCTGCGCGCATTCGGCTTCGAGCAGGATGTCCTGCGCGACGAGGCGGGCGTCGTGTTCGTGGTGCGGCGGGTGGAAATCGATTACCTGTCGCCGGCGCGCTTCAACGAGCAGCTCGAGGTGTCGGTCAGACTGCACGAAATGGGGCGCGCCAGCCTCAGCGTGCGGCAGGAACTTATGCGCGGGTCCACCCGTCTGGCAGAGGCCGTCGTGACGCTCGCCTGCGTCGATGCGGTGCGTTTCAAACCCGTTAAAATACCCGAGCCCCTTCTACAAGCATTGGCCCCCGCAACGTGAACCCCGAACTCGGTCAAGACCTCTCGCTGTTCCATCTCATCCTCCACGCCTCGCTGCCGGTACAGGTCGTCATGGCACTGTTGCTCGGCGCCTCGCTGATGTCGTGGTGGTTCATCTTCATCAAGATGTTCGCCCTCAGACGCGCCATCCGCGTGACCGACCGCTTCGAGCGCGAATTCTGGGGCGGCGGCGACATCAACGCCATCTATCAGCGGGTCGCCGGCGAACGCGAAGGCGCGGGCGAAATGGAGCGCATCTTCGAAGCCGGGTTTCGCGAGTTCTCGAAATTGCGGCACCAGGCCGGCCTGTCGCTCAACGTCATCATCGACGGCACCCGCCGTGCGATGCGTGCGACCTACCAGCGCGAACTCGACGGCCTCGAGTCGCATCTGTCGTTTCTCGCGACGGTCGGATCGGTGTCGCCCTACGTCGGCCTGTTCGGCACGGTGTGGGGCATCATGATCGCCTTCATGGGACTGTCGAGCGTGGCACAGGCCACGCTGGCGCAGGTCGCCCCGGGCATCGCCGAAGCCTTGATCGCCACGGCCATGGGCCTGTTCGCGGCGATTCCCGCGGTCGTCGGCTACAACCGCTATACCCACGACATCGACCGCCTGGCCAACCGCATGGAAAGCTTCATGGAGGAGTTTTCCAACATCCTGCAGCGGCAGGTGACCGCCAAGGCGGATTGACCCATGGCGCGGACCCGCAAGCAGGTCGCCCAGATCAACGTCGTGCCGATGATCGACGTGATGCTGGTGCTGCTGGTGATCTTCATGGTGACGGCGCCGTTCATCAACCCGGCCCAGGTCGAGCTGCCGAGCGTCGGAAAAACGTCGCAGGCGCCGCAGAAACCGCTCGAAATCATCATCCGGGAATCGGGCGAATACCTGTTGCGCGACCGCGCGGGCGGGGGCGACGAACGGGTGGTGGCGAAATCCGCGCTGGCGGATGAGTTTGCCACGCTGCATCGCAACGCCCCCGACCAGCCGGTAGTCATCGCGGCGGACAAGAGCGTCCGCTACGAAGAAGTGATGCACACGATGACGCTCCTGCAGCAGGCCCGGATCACGCGCATCGGCCTGCTTGCCCGTCCGGCCCCATGATCCTCGCCGCAGACGCGCCGCCCGCCTCCCGTCCTGCCCCCAAAGTTCTTGCCGGTGCGCTGGCGCTGGGCGTGCACCTGCTGTTCGTCCTGCTGCTGGTGTTCGGCGTGTCCTGGCAGACCCATCAACCAGCCGCGGTGATGGTCGATCTGTGGCAGGCGCTGCCGGAAACTCCGCCCCCGCCGGCCAAACCCCGCCCGCCCCAGCCCGTGAAAGCGCCCAAGCCAGCGAAAGCCGTGCCCCCTCCCAAACCGGCGGAAAAGGAACCGCCGCCGCCCAAGGCGCCCGACATCGCCTTGGAAAAAAAGAAGGCCGAAGTCGATCGCCTGAAAAGGCAGCGGGCCGAGCAGGCGGCCGAAGAACAAGCCAAGGCCGTAGAAAAGGCCAGGGCTGAAGAAAAGGCCAAGACCGAAGCGGCCCGGATGGCGCGCGAAAAGCAGGTGGCCGAGCAGAAGCGGCAGGCGCTGCTGCGGCAGATGGAGGCTGAGGATATGAAGCAGCAGCTGGCGGCCGATACTGCAGCGAACGAGGCGCGTCTGGCCCGCCTGACCCAGGCGCGCGCCGCCAGCAAGCGTCAGGCCGAGGTGGCAAGCGTGGTGGGGGAGTATCGTGACCAGATCAGCGCCAAGGTGCGCGGCAACACCCGCCTGCCCGACAACCTGAAGGGTAATCCCCAGGTGCGCTGTCTGGTGAAACTGCTGCCCACCGGCGAAGTCCTGAGCGTGCGGGTGACGCAGTCCAGCGGGAATCCCGCCTACGACGACGCGGTGGTGCGCGCCATCGAAAAGTCGTCGCCGCTGCCCTTGCCGAGCGATCGCGATGCGCGCGCCGCCTTTGTTCCGGAACTTTCCTTCATTCATCGCCCCAAAGAGTGAGCTCGAATTGGGCAGGGATCAGGCTGCGCGCGGCGCGGCCCGTATCCTGCCTATGCTAGACTGCTCACCCAAGAAAGCGTTTGTGAACACGATGTCCGTCCCCATGTTGCGTGCCGTTTTGCTGCTTCCCCTCTTGTGTCTGACGTTGCTCGGCGCGTCGTTTTCCGCGCGCGCCGCGATGGAAATCCAGGTGATCGGCGGCGCGGCCAACAAGATTGCCGTGGCGATGGTGCCGTTCCAGGTGGCGCCCGGCCAGCCGAGTCCTGAGCTGACCCGGATTGCCGGGGACGACCTCAACCGCAGCGGCCAGTTCAGGCTGGTGGATACCGGGGGCGTGCAGCAGCCCGTCATGCCCGCGCAGGTCGACTACGGCGTCTGGCGCGGGAAGGGCGCGGACGCGCTGGTGGTCGGCCAGGTCACCACGCAGCCCGGCGGTCGCCTCGTCGTCCGTTTTTACCTGCTGGACGTACTCAAGCAGACCCAGCTTGCTGGCTACAGCTACACCATTACGCCCGGCCAGTGGCGCGCCACCGCGCACCAGATTGCAGACCTCATATACGCGAAGCTGACCGGCATTCCCGGCGCGTTCAGCACCCGCATCGCTTACGTGCAGAAGCAGGGCCGCCGCTATGCGCTGGAGGTGGCCGATGCGGATGGGCAAAACCCGCGCACGGTGATGCGCTCCAACGAGTCGGTGATCTCGCCGAAGTTCTCGCCTGACGGCACCCGTGTCGCGTATGTGTCGTTCGAGGACAGGAAGCCGATCGTGTATGTGCAGTCGCTGCAGGACGGGCAACGCCGCAGGATTGCGGCATTCAAGGGATCGAACTCGGCCCCGGCCTGGGCACCGGACGGCCGGCGACTGGCGGTGGTCCTGACGCGCGACGGCGCGTCGCAGATTTATCTCATCAACGCCGACGGCAGCGGCCTGACCCGGCTGACCCGGGGCGGCAATATCGACACTGAGCCGGTATTCACCCGCGACGGGCAAACCCTCTATTTCACCTCGGACCGTGGCGGCAGCCCGCAGATTTATCGCATGGCGGCCAGCGGCGGCGAAGCCAAACGGGTGACCTTCAATGGCAGCTATAATGTCTCCCCCGCGATCAGCCCGGATGGGCGGTATTTGGCCTATATCAGTCGAGAAGACGGCCGCTTCAGGGTCACGCTGCAGGAATTGGCCTCGGGGCAGACCCGGGTGCTGACCGATACCGCGCGCGACGAGTCGCCCAGCTTCGCGCCGAATGGCCAGTCCGTGCTGTATGCCACGGTGCAGGGCGAGCATGGAATACTCGGCACGGTGAGCCTGGACGGCAAAACGCATGCGCGCCTGTCGGAATCCGGGGTGGATGCCCGCGAGCCGGTCTGGGGGCCGTAAACGCTTACTTGGTTTGTTTGTGTAGCGAAATCGGGCGGTTGCAGGGGAGAAGCCGAATTGCCCGTGTCAGGTTGTTTTCATTCATTAAATGGAGAGATAGATAAATGAACAAGATTTTATGGCCCGTTCTGGTCGCGTTGACCTTGTCAGCGTGCGGTACCACCGGCGGTACGAAGGCGACGGTCGAAGACCACAGCAGTGGCAAGACCGGAGCGGCAACCTCCGGCACCGAAACCACCGGCGTGGGCAGCAGCGGCGTGACGGGCAATGCCATGGGCGACGCCGGCGATCCGCGCAAGAATCCGGCCAGCCCCCTGTCCAAGCGCAGCGTCTATTTCGATTTCGACAGCTTCGTGGTGAAAGACGAATACCGTCCGATGCTCGAAGCCCATGCCGGCTTCCTGAAGTCGAAGCCTGCGTTGCACGTGACCCTGCAGGGCAATGCTGACGAGCGCGGCAGCCGCGAATACAACCTGGCGCTGGGCCAGAAGCGTGCAGAAGCGGTGCGCAAATCTCTGTCCGTGCTGGGCGTGAGCGATACGCAGATGGAAGCGATCAGCTTCGGCGAGGAAAAGCCGCGTAACGAAGGCCATACCGACGCCGCGTATGCCGAGAACCGCCGTACCGATCTGGTGTATAGCGACGAAAAATGAGCCTGATCCGGCGTTATGGTCTGCTCGTCGTTTCTGCGCTTGCGCTGGTTCAGCCGGCGCAGGCGGCGCTGTTCGGCAACGACGAGGAGTTGACCCGCCAGCAGCAGGCCCTGCAGCAGCGGGTGGATGCGCTTGATGCGCGCCTCGGCAAGACGGAAGCGGCGATGCAGCAAAATCAGCCGCTGCTGGACCTGCTGAAGGAACTGGAGGCGCTCAAGGCGGAAATGGCCAGAATGCGCGGCCAGATCGAGGTGCAGGCGAATCAGCTGGACACGCTGGGCAAGCGGCAAAACGATCTGTATGCCGATCTCGACCAGCGCCTCACAGACCTCGCCAAGGCGGCCAAGCCGGCGCCCGCGGCCGATGCGGCCCAGCCTGCCGCATCCGGTTCACAGGCTGCGTCCGACGCGGCGGTTCCGGGCGGGGCCCCGCAGCCGGACCCTTTGGCCGAGTCGCGCAGCTACGAAAGCGCACTCGCCCTGTTCCGCGACGCCAAGTATCCAGGCGCCATTGCCGGATTCAAGGATTTTCTCAAGGCCTATCCGGACAGCACGCTGGCAGCCAACGCCCAGTACTGGATCGGCTATTCGTATTACGCGCAGAAGGATTACAAGACTTCGCTGGCGTATCAGAAAAAACTCGTGGCCTCCTATCCCAACAGCCCCAAGGTGCCCGATGCGCTGCTCAATATCGCCACCAACCAGATCGAACTGGATGATCTGACCGGTGCGCGCAAGACGCTCAAGGAACTGGTGGCCAAGCACCCCGGCACCCCGGCGGCCCAACTTGCCGCGCGTCGGCTGGCTGCGCTCAAGAAATAAGCCTTGTGTCTGAATCCCTGACACTTCAGCCGCCAGAAACGGGCCGTGGCTGCGAATCCGATCAATCGGCAACAACCACGCTCCACCCGCAAGGAGTAGGCCGTGGTTGTAAAGATGCTGAAGCATCAACAACCACGCTCCACCCGCAAGGGGCAGGCCGTGGTTGTAAAGATGCTGAAGCATCAACAACCACGCTCCGCCTGACGGAGGTGTTTTTGTCGCTGCAGGGGGAAACCAGCCGCGCCGGCTTGCCGACCGTGTTCGTCCGCTTGGCCGGTTGCCCGTTGCGCTGCCGCTGGTGCGATACCACCTACAGCTTTCAGGGCGGCGAAACCGTCACCCTGAGTTCGCTGCTGGCGCGGGTGGCGGACTACGGCGTGCCGACCGTGTGCGTCACCGGCGGCGAACCGCTGGCGCAGAAGAACTGCCTGCCGCTGCTGACCGCGCTGTGCGACGCCGGTTATTCGGTGTCGCTGGAGACCAGCGGTGCGCTTGATGTCAGCAAGGTCGATCCGCGGGTCTCGCGCATCGTCGACATCAAGCCGCCGGAATCGGGGGAGGAGGCGCGCAACCGCTGGGAGAACATTGCCCACCTGACGCCGCGCGACGAGATCAAGTTCGTGCTGGCCAATCGCGCCGATTACGAGTGGGCGCGTGAGGTCTTGCGGTCGCAGAAACTCGACCTGGTCAGCCCCATCCTGTTTTCGCCGGTGCAGGGCGAACTGCCGCCCGCGCAACTGGCTGAGTGGATCCTCGCCGATCGCCTGCCGGTGCGGATGCAGGTGCAGCTGCACAAGATCCTGTGGGGCAACGCGCCCGGCAAATGAAGCCCGCGGTCATCCTGCTCTCCGGCGGACTGGATTCCGCCACCGTGCTGGCGATTGCGCGCGAAGCCGGTTATGCCTGCCATGCGCTGAGCCTCGATTACGGGCAGCGTCATACGGCTGAACTCGGCGCTGCCGCGCGCGTGGCCAAAAGCCTGGGTGCCGCCGGACACCGGGTGATCCGCCTCGGGCTGGGCGACATCGGTGGCTCGGCGCTGACCGACGACGCCATCGCCGTGCCCGAAAGCCCGACCGAAGGCATTCCGGTCACCTACGTGCCCGCGCGCAACACCGTGATGCTGGCGCTGGCGCTCGCCTGGGCCGAGGTGCTCGGCGCGCGCGACATCTTCATCGGCGTCAATGCCGTCGACTATTCCGGCTATCCCGATTGCCGCCCCGAGTTCATCGCGGCGTTCGAGCAGATGGCCAACCTGGCGACCAAGGCCGGCGTCGAAGGGGCGCGGCTGCGCATTCACGCGCCGCTGCAGCATCTGTCGAAGGCAGAGATCATCCGGCGCGGTATCGAACTCGGCGTGGATTATGCGCAGACCGTGAGCTGCTACCAGGCCGATGCAGAAGGCCTGGCCTGCGGCCGCTGCGATGCCTGCCGCCTCCGGCGCGAGGGATTCCTTGCTGCAGGCATTCCCGATCCGACGCGCTATACGCGTGAAATAGAGTAGCCAGGGCGCGACGTCCATTTGTTTCTGCCCACATGAAACAGTAGCGAAACGCTGGCGGCCAACGCCAGACGCACCACACCCGACGGCCCCGGCAAACCCCTGCCCTAGCCAGCCCCCGCCTTGCCGAGGGTTGCCGCACTGGTATTTATTATCCAGCCTGTCTTTCGCGCGAACGCATTAAGATTCGGCTACTTATCCGAACCGTCGCGGCAACCCCGCTTCCCACACTATTCAAGGAGAAATGGATTCATGACCTACCCAGATTTCGCCAGCGCGCAATCGTTCTTGCTGTGGTCGACCTTCGCGATCGCCCTGATCATGGGCGCAGTGGTCAACAAGACCAATTTCTGCACCATGGGTGCGGTGTCCGATTGGGTCAACATGGGTGATACCGGACGCCTGCGCGCCTGGGTCCTGGCCATCGCGATCGGCGTACTGGGCGTGACGGCCCTGGAAGCGGCCGGCCTGGTGAATGTCGGCAGCACCTTCCCCCCCTACCGCCAGAACAATCTCGTCTGGCTCGAGAACGTGGTTGGCGGTGCCCTCTTCGGCATCGGCATGACGCTCGCCTCCGGTTGCGGCAACAAGACGCTGGTCCGCATCGGCGGCGGCAACCTCAAGTCGGTCATGGTGCTGGGGGTCATCGGCCTGATCGCCTATTTCATGGTCAACCCCTTCCCGGACAGCGACAAGACCCTGTATTCCACCCTGTTCTATCCGTGGACCCACCCGGCCGCGGTCATGCTCTCCACCAATCAGGACCTCGGGGCGATGCTTTTCGGCGACCGCGTCGCCACCGGCCGCATGGTGGCGGGAGGCGTCATCGGCGTCCTGCTGCTCGCATGGGCTTTCAAGTCGGCCGATTTCCGCGGCAGTTTCGACAACATCCTCGGCGGCCTCGTCGTCGGCCTGGCGGTGCTCGCCGCTTGGTACGTCACCAGCAACGTCAAGGTGGACGCCAGCGGCGACATTCTTTCGCTGCAAGCCTACGTGCAGGACTGGGATCTGTATGCGCCGGCCGATGCGGTCCGGCCTGCCGCCGCCGGCCCGCTCGCCGCGCAGTCCTTCACGTTCATCAACCCCATGGGGCAATCCCTCGGCTACGCGGCGAGCGGCTTCAACCATACCCTGCTCACCGTCGGCATCATGGCACTGGCGGGCGTCCTGGCCGGTTCCCTGCTGTGGTCGCTGATTTCGCGCAGCTTCCGTATCGAGTGGTTCGCCTCCGCGCGCGACTTCGTCAACCACCTGATCGGCGCGATCCTCATGGGCTTCGGCGGTGTGCTGGCGATGGGCTGCACCATCGGCCAGGGTGTCACCGGCTTCTCCACCCTGGCGCTGGGTTCCATTCTCACCTTTGTTGCCATCGTGCTCGGTAGCGCGACCACCATGAAGGTGCAGTACGCCATGATGATGCGTGCGGAGGGATAACAGCCAGATGTTTCAAAAAACCGTCACAGCTCTTTACCGGCCCGCAGAGCTTCGGCTATAATTTCGCGCTTTCGCGGATAGGGCTTCTGCCACCAGGCTCAAGTCAGATCCACGGGTCGGTAGCTCAGCCGGTAGAGCAGCGGACTTTTAATCCGTTGGTCGCGAGTTCGAATCTCGCCCGACCCACCAAATCAAAAAAGCCACGCGCAAGCGTGGCTTTTTTATTGTTGGGGCAGGGCGGAAAACGGGATGTCGGGTGACGAAAAATGTCACCTCGTGCCTTGGCGGGTCATGCATGGCGCGCGTGAATCCCGCAAAAGGCGCCCCGCAACGGCCTGCGAGAAAAATCGCTACACCGCTACAAGCAAGAACCAGCGGGCTTTTCAAGGCAAATTCCTGCAAAACGAGTCCTCGCCCCTAAAGTTGGCACAGCAACTGCTCGTTATTGCACCAGACACGGGAGGCTCGTGTTCAACTTGCCCAACTTAAGGAGATATGAAATGCGTAAAGTTCAACAGGGTTTCACCCTCATCGAACTGATGATCGTCGTGGCGATCATCGGTATTCTGGCCGCGATCGCGATTCCGCAGTATCAGGATTACATTACCCGTGCCAAGTGGCAGGATGCGATCACCACGCTGGAATCAACCAAAGTCCAGACGGCTGAGTGCATTCAAAACTCCTCCGGAGATCCGACTGCTTGTGATACCGATACCAAACTTCAAACCATCAATGGCGGCACTTTCACTATGCCGACCACTGCTGTGAAAGGGGCTGTCGCTATCTCTCGCGGCACGTTTACGGCAGGTACCAACGGCCTGGGTGGCACGGCAGTATTTTCGCTGGTAGGCAACAACACTGTGGGCGGTTGCACTGTGACCGCGACAGGAACGGTTACCGCTTCCAACCTGACCTGGACCTATGCCAACTCCTCTGGTTGCACCAAGGCCAAAACGGGCTTGGGTTCCTAACAAACCCGCGGTTAAGGAAAAGCCTCCCTCGGGAGGCTTTTTTTTGTTTAATGAAAAAAGTGCTCTCCAAGCCTCCCGACCCATGGCTACCTTCTACAAACGCTTGCTGATAATTGGTTTGGCCTTGGCGTCCTGGCTGATTGCGCGCCCCTTCAGCGGTATCTGGCACGACAGCAGGTTTTATACGTTGCAGGCACTGCGGCATCTGCACCCCGCAGCGTTCTCGTGGGACTTGTTTTTTCTCTACGGGTCACAGGATCAATATTCCCTGTTCAGTCTTCTTCATGCTGCTGCCATATCGATTTGGGGCTTGAATCCGGGAACGATGGTCCTGCAGGGGGTGGGGTTGGGCTCGTGGTTTGTGGCTGCGTGGGCGCTGACGCGTGTTTTGCCCGGTAATTTTGCAGCACTGTCCTTGCTGCTGATTGCGAGTGTCGACGGACACTATGGTTCACATGGCGTTTTTTCCTATGGGGAAAGCTTTCTCACCGCCAGGCTGTATGCCGAAGCGTTCAGCTTGGCCGGGCTGGCTGCATTGTTGAGCGGCCGGAAGGTATTGGGTGGTATGGCATTCGCCGCTGCCTGTGCGATGCATCCCTTGATGGCGCTGCCGGCGATGATGATCGGGCTGGGCATGCTGCTCCGACCGTTAATCTGGTTGGGAGTCATGGGCGCAGGCGCACTACTGGCATTGGGCCTGGGCGCGGCAGGCGTGTCGCCCTTCACCGGATTACTTCAGCCGATGGATGCCGTGTGGTGGCAATTGGCCGTCGCGCGCAGTCCCTTTGTGTTCTTGCATACGTGGGAGTGGGAGGGGTTTTCCCAGGCGCTGTGTGTGGTTGTCGTGACGGGAGCCGCCTGGCGCATCCTGCCAGAAGGCCAACTCAGGCGTCTAGCCTGGGTGGCATTGGTGTGTGTCTTGGGTGCATTTGCGGTTGCTTATCTGGGCGGCTCGCTGCTCAAGCTTCCGCTGATTGCGGGGCTTCAGTTGACCCGGGTCATGTGGATTGGTCTGGTGATTACCCTGATATTGGTTCCCGCTATGTTATTGGAGGTTCGACAGGGAAATATCTGGAACCGAGTTCTGGTGTGGGGGCTGGCATTGGCCGTTTTTCTCGACATCAGAACTCAGGGTGGGTATGCCTTGCTTGTTCTCGCCATCTACTGGCTGGGCAAGCCTCGATTGCCAGATTACAAAGCGCCTGTTTGGCTCTGGATACTAATAGGGCTGGTGCCACTGCAAATCATCCTGTGGGGAGTGGTCAGCATGCGTATGGATGCCGAGTGGGAGGCACTCTTTGCCGAGCAAACCGTCTGGCGAACCTATTTTCCCAACCCGGTTACGTCATTGATGTTAGTAGGGGGGGCGTATTGGCTGCTTGAAAGGGACCGCCTGTCGAAGGCTCTGGTGTGGGCAATCAATGCCGCTGTGGCAGGCTTGCTGATTCTGGCGACGATGACCTGGTATGACCTGCAGCCTGAACTGGATTACGGCTCGCCGGCGCGCCAGTCAGCGATCGCCCCGATTGCAGCGCGCGTGCCAAAGGATGCGACGGTCTATTGGGTCGACGAACCTGAAAAAGCCTGGTTCTGGCTGGGGCGGGCCAATTATCTCTCGTTTAGCCAGACTGCCGGTTCCGTTTTCTCGCGCGGCACTGGCGTCGAGGCGTTGCGAAGGGCAGCGTATGCCAGGCCGGTCAATGTTCGGGATGCGAACCAGAACTGGGATGAACGCTTTAAACAAGTCGCGCCGGGTCTCATATCCAAGGCTGCCGTAGAAAAGGTATGCCGAGATCCGATCCTGGATTACGTGATAGCACGGAGCCAACCCGGAGCGGGTGCGGTGTATTTCAAGGATCCCGTTACAGACGCGGGTTACGGACTGTATGACTGTAGTGCCTTGCGGAACAAGACACTACAGTATCGAGCACAGTTGCCGTAGATGTTCTGGAACGGGCTAAAGGACATTGGTGAAGACAATGAAAAGCGAGTTTGTCCGATATATCGGGGTTGGAGGCGTGGCCTTTGCCGCAGACTTCACCGTGCTGGCGATACTTACGTTTGCCGGAATGCACTATCTCTCTGCGGCATTGCTGGCTTTTTTGCTGGGTAGCTGGGTCAATTATCGGCTCTCGGTACGCTGGGTGTTTGCTTATCGTGCCATTGAGACAAGAGGCACCGAGTTTGGCCTGTTCCTGATGGTTGGCGTCATCACGCTCGGCATTTCACTCGGGTTGATGGCGCTGCTTGTCGACGGCCTGGCGATGCACGTGCTGCTTGCCAAATGCGTGGTAACGGCCTTTACATTGGTCGCTAACTTCGCCGGTCGGCGCGCGCTGTTGTTCACGCGCTGGGGGCGTTCGTCGATCGTTTCTTCGGCCCGCTGACATCCATGAAAAAAACAGCTCTCATCATCGGCGCCGGTCCGGCCGGACTCACTGCTGCACTGGAACTGCTTCGGCGCAGCGATATCACGCCTATCGTACTGGAGGCTGACCATCAGGTGGGCGGCATTTCACGCACGGTCAACTATCTGGGCAACCGTATCGACATCGGTGGGCACCGCTTCTTTTCCAAATCGGACTGGGTGATGAATTGGTGGAAGGAGATTCTGCCAGTGCATGCCGAGGGTACTGGCCCCGTACGCATTGCCTACCAGAACAAGACCCGGGAAGTCGATGTGGAGCCGCGGATTGGCGCCGATCCGGACCGTGCGATGCTGCTGCGGGGACGTCTGTCCCGCATTTACTATCTACGGCGGTTTTTCGATTACCCGATCAAGCTGTCAGCCAATACGCTGGGCAACCTTGGCCCGATCAGGGTGTTGAAGATCGGTACGAGCTATGCGTGGGCGAGGCTGTTTCCCCGCAAGCCGGAAAAATCCCTGGAAGACTTTCTGATCAACCGCTTTGGCCGCCAGCTCTATCTGACTTTTTTCAAGGACTACACGGAAAAGGTGTGGGGCGTGCCCTGTCATGAAATCAGCGCCGAGTGGGGCGCGCAGCGTATCAAGGGCTTGTCGGTGAGCGCGGCGCTCAAACATGCCCTGGGCAAGCTGTTCAGCCATGCGGGCGGGGTGGAGCAGAAAAAGGTCAATACTTCGTTGATCGAGCGCTTCCTTTACCCCAAATTCGGACCCGGCCAGATGTGGGAAGAGGTCGCGCATCAAGTGCGGGAGAAAGGCGGCGAAATACATTTCGGCCATCAGGTGCGCGGGTTGCGCGTTGAGAGCGGACGCGTGATAGCGGTGCGTGCCTGGGATGAGGCCGCGCAGTGCGAGATCGAATTCAAGTGCGATTATGCATTTTCCACCATGCCGGTGCGCGACCTGGTGCGTGGCATGAACGCTGTCCCGACGGGTGTGCGCGAAATCGCCGAGGCGCTGCCTTACCGTGATTTCATCACCGTCGGGCTGTTGGCAAAAAAAATGCGTGCCAACCCGCAGTCGCGTTCAGTGAGCGCTAACAACATGCCGCCCGACAACTGGATTTATATCCAGGAAAGCGATGTAAAAGTCGGCCGACTGCAGATATTCAACAACTGGAGCCCCGGCATGGTTGTCGATCAAGACAAAGTGTGGATGGGGTTGGAGTATTTTTGCAATGAAGGTGACGCGTTGTGGGCCTTGACTGATGACGAGCTCAAGGTCCTGGCAAGCCGCGAGATGGCGAAAATCGGCCTTCTGGACAAGTGTGATGTCGAGGATGCGGTTGTTATCCGCATGCCCAAAGCCTACCCAGCTTACTTTGGCAGCTACGCGCGTTTCGACGTTGTACGCGAATATCTAGACAGCATCGAGAATCTTTTCCCGGTCGGCCGCAACGGCATGCATCGCTACAATAATCAGGACCATTCGATGCTCACTGCCAAAATGGCAGTCGATAACATCCTCGCCGGCGTCACCACTAAAGACAATATCTGGGCAGTGAATGTCGATGACGATTACCATGAGGAAGTGCGCGATCCGGCGCCTGTAGAAGGCGATGTGGAAGGACGGCCGATCATTGAGGCGACTTGACTAGTCGGGATCGCTGTCTGCGAAAACATGTCGAATAACATCCATGGTGAACCCTCTCCCTTGTAGGAATCGCAGTTGTTTCGCTTTTTCGGCCGCCCCCGTGGGAGACAAGCTGAATTTCTTTCGCCAGATTTCACGTGCGCGTGCCAACTCACTGCTGCGATTTTCGTTTAACGATGCTTCGATGATCGAGTCGGGTACGCCCCGCTGCCGCAGATCGTAAGCGAGCTTGACACTGCCGGCGCGCGCGCGATGGTCAGCGACATAGCTTTCGGCAAACCGCCGGTCGGACAGCCAGTTCTTTTCCTCGAATTCATCCAGCAACGGGTCGATATCGTGCTGCACAAAGCCCGCTTGCCCGAGCTTGCGGGCGAGCTCGAAGCGGCTGTGCTCGCGCCGCGCCAGCAGGCGCAGGGCGCGTTCACGCAGGTCGTTACCTTCAGGCTTCGACTTCATCCTCGTCCTCAACCATCACGGTCGGGTTGTTGACGCCGACGGCGGCGCGGATCTTGGCCTCAATCTCGTGCGCGATCTCGGGGTGCTCCTTGAGGTATTCGCGCGCATTGTCCTTGCCCTGGCCGATCTTCTCGCCGTTGTAGGCATACCAGGCGCCGGATTTGTCGACCAGCTTGTGGGCGACGCCGAGCTCGATGATTTCGCCTTCGCGCGAGATGCCCTGGCCGTAGAGGATATCGAAGAAGGCTTCCTTGAACGGCGGCGAAACCTTGTTCTTGACGACCTTGACCTTGGTTTCGTTGCCGACGATTTCGTCGCCTTTCTTGATCGCGCCGATGCGGCGGATGTCGAGGCGGACCGACGCGTAGAACTTGAGCGCGTTGCCGCCGGTGGTGGTTTCGGGGTTGCCGAACATGACGCCGATCTTCATGCGGATCTGGTTGATGAAAATCACCAGCGTGTTGGTGCGCTTGATATTGGCGGTGAGCTTGCGCAGTGCCTGGCTCATCAGTCGCGCCTGCAGACCCATGTGCGAGTCACCCATCTCGCCTTCGATTTCTGCTTTGGGTGTCAACGCGGCGACCGAGTCGACCACCACCACATCGACGGAGCCGGAACGCACCAGCATGTCGGCGATTTCCAGCGCCTGTTCGCCGGTGTCGGGCTGCGAGACCAGCAGGTTGTCGACGTCGACGCCGAGTTTTTGCGCATAGTTGGGGTCGAGCGCGTGCTCGGCGTCGATGAAGGCGGCGGTGCCGCCCATTTTCTGCATTTCGGCGATGACCTGCAGGGTGAGCGTGGTTTTGCCGGACGATTCCGGGCCGTAGATCTCGATCACGCGGCCGCGCGGCAGGCCGCCGACGCCCAGCGCGATGTCGAGACCGAGCGAGCCGGTGGAGACGGCCTGGATGTCGCGCGCGATGTCGTGGTCGCCCAAGCGCATCACCGAGCCCTTGCCGAACTGCTTCTCGATCTGGCCGAGTGCGGCGGCGAGCGCCTTCGATTTGTCTTCTGCCAATGCGGGGGATGCCATGGTTCTCTCTCCTGATGATCGGTTTGCGTGAAAGGCAGGCGGCGTAGCGTCTGCATGGACTGCAATGTAGGGGATATATTTTTAAGTGTCAATAAAAAATATCACCTACATAAAAAATACAACTTGATAGATTGTATTTGATGTGTGCCGCCCTATAATTCCGGTCAAACCGGCTCGAGCGGAGCGAGCGATATGATTACAAAGGAAAAAATGCGCCTGGACGTGAAGTGGGCGACGCGCCAGCGGCTGCAGTACATCGAGATCATGGCCTGGTACGCCGGGGTGGTGACCCGCAGCGACGTCGCCCGCGCCTTCGGCCTGTCCGATCCGGCCGCCACCAAGGACCTCAAACTCTACGGCGACCTGGCGCCCGGCAACCTCGTCTACAACCACAGCGTGTTCGGCTTCGTGCCGGGCGTGGGGTTTGCCGCGGTGTTCGCCGACCCGGCGCCCGCCGCCGTGCTGCCGATCATCGCCGCCAACCTGGCGGTGGCGAACGGGCCGTACGGGGACGCGCTGGTCTACGGTCTGCCGACCGCGTCGCTGCCCCTGCCGGCCCGCTTGCCCGGCCCGCAGACCCTGGCGCAGATCACCCGTGCCATCTACGGCCGGCGCAAGCTGCGCGTCAGCTACCGTTCCCTGTCCCGGCGCGAGAGTAGCGCGGAGCGGGTGCTCGAGCCCCACACCCTGGTCAATACCGGATTGCGCTGGCATGTGCGGGCGTATAGCGAGGACACCTGCGACTTTCGCGATTTCGTGCTGTCGCGCGTGATGGCGGCCGAGTGCCTGGAGGCGCCCGCCGAATCCGGCGAGCAGTACGACGACGACTGGGTGGAACGGGTGAATCTGCAGCTCGCCCCGCATAGCGGACTCGACGCGCCCGGGCGCGAGAGTCTGCTGCTGGATTACGGTGCAAGCGGCGAGCTCATCGAAGTGAACGTGCGGCGCGCCCTGCTCGGCTATGTGCTGCAGCGGCTGGGCGTCGACACCACGCCTGACCACAGCCTGAACCCGAACGCCTACCAGTTGATGCTGCTGAACCGCGACGAGATCGAGCCGTTCGCGGCATGGGCGTTTAGCGAGCGGTAAGTAGTGAGCGGGAAGCGGTAAAGTCTGTCCGCTCACTGCTCACTGCTCACTGCTCACCGCTCACCCAATCAATTCAATCAATCCGCGCAAGGCCGCGGCCACCGCACGCGAGCGGATTTCCTCGCGGTCGCCGTCGAGGCGGCAGGTGGACGACATGACCGTGCCGTCCGCCAGCGCCCAGCCGTAGCAGACCAGGCCGACCGGTTTTTGCGGGGTGCCGCCGCCGGGGCCGGCGATGCCGGAAATGGCGAGGGCTGCCTGCGTGTGGCTATGTTTCAGGGCGCCGGCCGCCATGGCGCTGGCGGTTTGCTCGGAAACCGCGCCGTGGGTGGCGAGGGTTGCTTCGGGTACGCCCAGCATTTCGACCTTGGCGGCGTTGGCATAGGTGATGAAGCCGCGCTCGTACCACTGCGAACTGCCGGGCAGCGAGGTGAGCAGTTGCCCGACCCAGCCGCCGGTGCACGACTCGGCGGTGGCGAGCATCCAGCCGCGCGCGCGCAGCTTGTCGGCGAGTTCCACCGCAAGTTGGTGCAGTTCTTCGTTGCTTACACGAGCCATTGCACTCCCTTGATGACGGCGATGGCATAGCCTGCCGCCAGAAGATCGTCGAACATCACGCCGAAGCCGCTTTTCAGGTGCATGTCGGCAAACCGGATCGGCCAGGGTTTCAGGATATCGAACAGACGGAACAGTGCAAAGGCCAGCGCGATCCACAGCCAGCCGGCTGGCGTGAATAGAAGCACCAGTGCGAACGCGACGATCTCGTCCCACACCATGCCGCCGTGATCGGCGACGCCGAGCGCACGGCCGGTGCGGCCGCAGGCCCACACGCCGAGCAGGAAGGCGGCGATCAGCAGAATGATCCGGTTCGTCAGGTCCGGCGCGACGGCGACGACCAGCCAGAACAGCGGCAGGCCGAGCAGCGTGCCGACGGTGCCAGGTGCCTTGGGCGCCAGCCCGCTGCCGAAGCCGAACGCGATCAGATGCGCCGGATGCGCGAAAAGGAATTTGAAATCAGGCCGCGAAGTGGTCATAGCCGGTGTGTTCGATAGACAGCGGCTGGCCGTCGGCGTCGATGACCGTGAGCCCGGGCTTGGCGGTGATCTGGCCGATGCGCGTCACGGCAACGCCAGCGCTTTCTGCGGCTGCGAGAACCGCAGCGTGCTTGTCGGCGGGGGCGGTGAAACAGAGTTCGTAGTCGTCGCCGCCCGCCAGCACGCAGTCGCGCGCAACGGCTTCATGCAGATACGCCTGCACCACCGGCAACGTCGGCAGCGCGGCGAATTCGAGCCGGGCTCCGATTGGGGCAGCGCCGATGTGCGAGCGCTCCAGGATGTGCCCGAGGTCGCCCAAAAGGCCGTCCGAAATGTCGATCGCGCTGCTGGCGATGCCGCGCAATGCGATGCCGAGCGCCACCCGCGGCGTCGGCAGATAGAGCGCGGGCAGCACTTTGGCGGCGTCGATCTGCTCCATGAACAGGCGACCCTGGCGATACGCCAGGGCCATGGCGGCCGAGCCGAGCACGCCGGACACCCACACATCGTCGCCGGCCTGGGCGCCGTCGCGCCGCAGGGCTTGGCCCGGCGGTACTTCGCCCATCACCGTGATGCTGAGTGTCAACGGGCCGCGCGTGGTGTCGCCGCCGACCAGTTCGATGCCATGCTGATCTGCCATGCGGAAAAAGCCGCGCGCAAACGCGGTGAGCCAGGCGTCGTTCTCTTCGGGCAGCGCGATGGCCAGCGTTGCCCAGCGCGGCGTCGCGCCCATCGCGGCGAGGTCGGACAGGTTCACCGCCAGCGACTTGTGGCCGATGCCGGCGGGACTGTCCTGCGGCGAGAAATGGCGGCCTTCGAGCAGCATGTCGGACGACACCGCGAGCTGCATGCCCGGCGTCGGCGCCAGCAGCGCGCAGTCGTCACCGACCCCCAGCACCGCGCCGGGGGTGGCGCGGGTGAAGTGCTTGGCGATGAGATCGAATTCCATGTGGGTGAGCGGTAAACGGTGAGCAGTGAGTGGTTTTTCCGCTGACTGCTTACGGCTCTCCGCTCACGCCCTTCTTCTTCGCATGCTCGATCTCCACCGCGCGCACGTCCTGCGCCAGCTTGTCGAGCACGCCGTTGATGTACTTGTGGCCGTCGGTGCCGCCGAATTTCTTGGCGAGTTCGACGCCTTCGTTGATGGCGACGCGCCACGGCACGTCGGGGCAGAGCAGCAGTTCATACGCGCCGATCAGCAGGATGCCGCGCTCGATGGGCGAGAGTTCGGCGAGCGGGCGGTCGAGCAGGGGCGTGATGCGCGTGCCCAGCATGGCCTCCTCTTTCAGCACGCCGTAGAGCAGCGTACGGAAATACGCCTCGTCGGCCCGCTTGAACTGCTCGTCTTCCTTGAGGTTGGCGGCGATCAGGGTGACGTCGGCGCCGCCCACCAGCCAGGCGTAGACGCCCTGCAGCGTGAATTCGCGGGCGATCTTGCGGGAACCGGCCATCTCAGAGACGCTTGAGCAGGTTGGCCATTTCGATCGCCGCACGTGCGGCGTCGCGGCCCTTTTCTGCCATCCGCTTGTGGCCCTGTTCTTCGGTGTCCACGGTGAGGATGGCATTGGCAATCGGCACGCCGGTGTTCAGTTGTACGTCGAGGATACCGCGCGCGGATTCGTTCGAGACGACTTCAAAATGATAGGTGTCGCCGCGAACCACCGCGCCGAGGGCGATGAGCGCATCGTACTTCTCGGACAGCGCCAGTTCCTGCAGCGCCAGCGGATGCTCCAGCGCGCCGGGCACGTTGACCAGCAGCACGTCCTGCCTGGCAACGCCAAGCCGCAGCAGCTCGGCCTCGCAGGCTGACAGCAGGCCCTCGCAGATGTCGCGGTTGAAGCGGCTCATGACGATGCCGAATTTCAGGCCCTTGCCCTGATAGGCGGGGTCGAGTTCGGAGAAGGTGTCCTTGTTGGTTCCCATGGTGCGTCCTTTTTTCAGTGGCTCATGCTTTTTCAGAATAGCCGGTGACTTCCAGCCCGAAACCATCCATCGCCGGCATCTTGCGTGGGCTCGCCAGCAGCTTCATCTTGCCGACGCCGAGGTCGCGCAGGATCTGCGCACCGATGCCATAGTCGCGCAGGTCATACTTGCGGCTGTCGACCGGCGCCGGATTGATGCGGTGCAGCAGCGCATCGGCGGTTTCCGGGCGGTGCAACAGCACGATCACCCCGGACTGCGATTCGGCGATGCGCTCCATCGCGCCGAGGATGGGCCAGGAATGGCCGCCGCCGGTGACGTCGAGGAAGTCCATCACCGAGAGCGGCTCGTGCACGCGCACCAAAGTTTCCTTGTCCGCGTGGATTTCGCCCTTGACCAGCGCGAGGTGGGTTTCGCGGGCGCTGGTGTCGCGGTAGGCGATCAGGCGGAACGCGCCATACACGGTCTGGATCAGGCGGTCGGCAACGCGCTCGACCAGGCTCTCGGTCTGGTTGCGGTAATGGATGAGGTCGGCGATGGCACCGATCTTCAGGCCATGTTCCTGCGCGAACGGAATCAGGTCGGGCAGCCGTGCCATGGTGCCATCGTCCTTGAGGATTTCGCAGATCACCGAGGCGGGTTCGAGTCCAGCGAGCCCGGCGAGATCGCAGCCGGCTTCGGTATGGCCGGCACGTACCAGCACGCCGCCGGGCTGTGCGCGCAGCGGGAAGATGTGGCCGGGCTGGATGATGTCGGTAGCCTTGGCGTCGCGCTTTACCGCGGCCTGGATGGTGACCGCGCGGTCGGCCGCGGAAATGCCGGTGGTCACGCCCTCGGCCGCCTCGATCGACACGGTGAACGCAGTGCCGTGCGGCGTCTGGTTGTCGCTTACCATCTGTTTCAAGCCGAGCTGGCGGCAGCGCGCGTCGGTGAGCGTGAGGCAGATCAGGCCGCGCCCATACTTGGCCATGAAGTTGATCGCGTCCGGGCTGACATGCTCGGCGGCCATCACCAGGTCGCCCTCGTTTTCGCGGTCTTCCTCGTCGACCAGCACGACCATGCGGCCGGCCTTGAGTTCTTCGATAATTTCCAGCGTGGAGGCGAGGCTCATCAGTCTTTGTCCGTTGAATTGGTGAATTGCATCATGCGCTCGACGTAGCGCGCGATCATGTCGACTTCCAGGTTGACGCGGCTGCCCGCCAGCAGATGCTTGAGCGTGGTCATCTCCAGCGTATGCGGGATCAGGTTCAGCGCAAAGCGCGCGCCGTCCACATGGTTGACCGTCAGCGACACGCCGTTCACCGTGATCGAGCCCTTGCGGATGATGTAGCGCGCAAGGTCGGCCGGTGCGTCGATTTCCAGAAGATGCGATTCGCCCGCCGGCGCGAAGCGATGCACCGTACCGACGCCGTCGACATGCCCGGACACCAGATGGCCGCCGAGTCGGTCCGCCAGACGCAAGGCCTTCTCCAGATTGACCTCGGCGCCCGGTATGAAGCCCGCGGTGACGCGCAGGGTTTCGGCTGACACGTCGACGGTGAAACTGTCGGACGTCAGCGCCACGGCGGTCAGGCAGACGCCGTTGACCGCGATGCTGTCGCCGATGGCGACGTCGGAAAAATCCAGTCCGCCGCCAAGGATGAGCATGCGCGCGTCGGCGCCGCGGGCTTCGTATTCGTGGATGCGGCCGATGGATTGGATGATGCCGGTGAACATGCGTGTAAAGGCCTGCGGGTAGACCCGGCATTGTAGGCGTTTAGCGGGAGCGGGTGAACACCCGCGAGGGGTAGGCCGTGGTTGTAAGGCGCTAAAGCGTCGACAACCACGCTCCCCCGGGCAGTGGCGTGAGGCGTGCGGGTCGGCGGATATAAGGATAAACGTATCCTCAAGTTGCTATAATGTTCGTTTTGTAGGAATCGAAAGGCCGGCATGACGACCCCACCCACCTTTGCCATTCGCGGCCACACCCTCTTGCCTATCGTGCAGGGCGGCATGGGCGTGGGCGTGTCGGCCAAGCAGCTGGCGGGCGCGGTGGCGCGTGCCGGCGCGATGGGCACGATCGCCAGCATCGACCTGCGCCACCATCACGCCGATTTGAGCGAGCAGGCGAAGCACTGCCGCGACAAGGATGAACTCAACCGCCTGAATCTGATCGCGCTCGACCGCGAGATCAAGGCCGCACTGGAGATCGCGGCGGGCCGCGGGCTGGTGGCGGTCAACGTGATGAAGGCGGTGGAGGCGCACCCGGCCTACGTGCGCCAGGCCTGTGCCTCAGGTGCACAGGCGATCGTGATGGGGGCGGGGCTGCCGCTCGACCTGCCGGAGCTTGCCGAAGGCTACCCCGACGCCGCGCTGATCCCGATCCTGTCGGACGCGCGCGGCGTGGCCATCCTGCTGAAGAAATGGGGGCGCAAGGGGAGACTGCCGGATGCCATCGTGATCGAGCATCCCCGTTACGCGGGCGGCCACCTCGGCGCGCCGAACCCGGCCGAGCTCGCCAACGCGCGCTTCGACTTCGCCGAAGTGCTGCCCGGCATCTTCAAGGTGTTCGACGAGATGGGCATCGCGCGCGGGCAGATCCCGATCATCGTCGGCGGCGGCATCAACAGCCACGAAAAGCTGCTGGCCGCGCTGACGCTGGGGGCGAGCGCGGTGCAGGTCGGCACGCCGTTCGCCGTCACGGCAGAGGGCGACGCCCATCCCAACTTCAAGCGCGTGCTGCTGGATGCGAAACCCGAGGACATCGTCACCTTCATGAGCGTGGCTGGACTGCCGGCGCGCGCGGTGAAAACCCCCTGGCTCGCCAACTATCTCAAGCGCGAATCCAAACTGCAGGCCGTGGCCAAGGCCGACCCCGACCGCTGTGCCATCGGCCTGCACTGCCTGACGCAATGCGGCCTGCGCGACGGCCTCGAGAAGGCCGGGCAGTTCTGCATCGATTCGCAGCTGGTCGCGGCGCTGAAGGGCGACGTCAGCAAGGGATTGTTCTTCCGCGGCTCGGAGCCGCTGCCCTTCGGCAGCGACGTCCGGACCGTGCAGGAACTGATCGACTATCTGCTCAGCGGCGTCAAACCCCGGCAGGTGGCCCCCGCCCCCGAATCGGTGATTTCAGCGGCGTGAGCGCCCTCAGCGACCGCATCCATACCTTTGGCCGGGCCATGCTGGCGCGGCATGGCGAACGGGTGCACAAGGTCGCGCTCGACGCCGGTTTTACCTGCCCCAATCGCGACGGCAGCAAAGGCATCGGCGGCTGCACCTTTTGCAACAACAAGTCGTTCGCCCCCGGCGCGCGCGATCCGGCGCCGCTTGTCACCCAGTTCGAGCGTGCGCGCGATCGCATCGGACGACGAACGGGGGCGCGTCGCTTCATCGCCTATTTCCAAGCCTACACGAACACCTATGCCCACGTGGACGAACTGCGCGCGCTGTACGACGCGGCCCTGGCCACACCCGACGTGATGGGGCTGGCGATCGGCACGCGGCCCGACTGCGTGCCGCCGCCGGTGCTGGATCTGCTGGCGGAATACCGCGCGCTTGGCCACGAGGTGTGGCTGGAGCTCGGTCTGCAGTCGTCGTTCGACGCCACGCTGGCGCGCGTCAATCGCGGCCACGGCTTCGCCGACTATGAAGAAGCGACTCGGGCAGCGCGGGCGCGTGGCATCCCGGTGTGCTGCCATCTCATCGTCGGCTTGCCGGGCGAGGATGAATCGCACAGCCACGTCAGCCTCGATCGCGTGCTCGACGTCGGCGTGGATGGTCTCAAGCTGCATCCGCTGCACGTGGTGAAACATACCCGGCTCGCGATCGAATGGAAGCGTGGCGAATACGCTCCGCTGGCCGAAGCGGACTACCTGCGCATCGCCGCCGACCTGATTGAGCGCACGCCTTGGGAGGTGGTATACCACCGCGTCACCGGCACCGCCTCGCCCGACATCCTGCTGGCGCCCGCGTGGTGCGCCAGGAAATGGGACGTGCTGAACGGCATCGCCGACGAACTCGCGCGGCGCGACAGCCGCCAGGGTTCGCGCGCGGGCCATGTCTGGAAGGAGGAAAGCCATGCCGCTTGATCTGGTGTGCCCGGCGGGCAGTCTGGTTTCACTCAAGGCCGCCATCGATAACGGGGCCGACGCCGTCTACATGGGATTCCGCGACAACACCAACGCGCGTGCCTTCCCCGGCCTCAACTTCGACGAGGCGCAGGCGGCGGAGGGACTGCGCTACGCGCACGACCGCGGGCGCAAGGTGTTGCTCGCGCTCAACACCTATCCGCAGCCCGACAGCTGGAGCCGCTGGACCGGTGCAGTCGACCGCGCGGCGAAGCTCGGCATGGACGCGGTGATCCTCGCCGATGCGGGCCTGATGCGCTATGCGGTCAAGCAGTATCCGAATCTCAGGCTGCATCTGTCGGTGCAGGGTTCGGCCACCAGCTACGAGGCGGTGAATTTCTACCGCGAGCATTTCGGCATCCAGCGCGCCGTGCTGCCGCGCGTGCTGTCGCTGCCGCAGGTGGAAAACGTGGTGAGGCACACCGGCGTCGAGATCGAGCTGTTCGGCTTCGGCGGTCTGTGCGTGATGGTCGAGGGGCGTTGCCTGCTCTCCTCCTACTGCACCGGCGAATCGCCCAACTCGGCCGGCGTGTGCTCGCCGGCGAAGGCCGTGCAGTGGACGGACACGCCGGCCGGGCTGGAATCGCGGCTGAACGGCGTGCTGCTCGACCGCTACGGCAAGGATGAAAAAGCGGGCTATCCGACGCTGTGCAAGGGGCGCTTCGAGGTTGGCGGCGAGACCTATTACGCCATTGAGGAACCGACCAGCCTCAACACCCTCGACCTGCTGCCCGAGATGCTGAAGATGGGTATCGCAGCGATCAAGATCGAAGGCCGCCAGCGCAGCCCCGCCTATGTCGCCCAGGTGACGAAGGTGTGGCGCGCCGCCATCGACGCGGTAAAGAGGAACGCCGACGGCTTCAAGCCGACACCTGCCTGGCAGGCCGAACTCAACAAGCTGTCGGAAGGGCAGAGCCATACGCTCGGCGCCTACCACCGGCCGTGGAAGTGAGTGGTGAGTGGTGGTGTGCCCTCTTTTTTTCTTGTAACTTGAATCTTGCACCTTTGAAATGAACCTGAGCCTGGGTCCCCTGCTGTACTACTGGCCGCGCGATGACGTGCTCGCCTTCTATGACGAAGCGAAACACTGGCCGGTGGCACGCGTCTATCTGGGCGAGAGCGTGTGCTCGCGTCGTCACCTGCTGCGCCTGCCCGACTGGCTGGCGCTGGCCGGACAGCTCGCCGCCGCCGGCAAGGAGGTGGTGCTCTCCACCCAGACGCTGATCGAGTCGGAATCCGATCTGAAGACGCTGCGCAAAATAGTGGGCGACAGCCGCTTCCGGGTCGAGGCCAACGAGTGGGGCGCGGTGCGGTTGTTGTCCGAAGCAGGCGTGCCTTTCGTCGCCGGACCCACGCTCAATGTCTACAATCCCGAGACGCTCGACATGCTCGCTGGTCTCGGTGCGCAGCGCTGGCTGCCGCCGGTCGAGATGTCGCGCGCTACGCTGGCGGCCCTGCTCGAGCGCGCGCCGGCCGGCATTGAAACCGAGGTGTTCGCCTACGGCCGACTGCCGCTGGCGTATTCCGCGCGCTGCTTCACCGCGCGCCACTACAACCTGCCCAAGGACGACTGCCAGTTCCGCTGCCTCGACCATCCGGACGGGCTGGCGCTGGCGACCCGCGAGGGCGAGCCTTTCCTCACCCTCAACGGCATCCAGACGCAGTCGGCCGGCGTCTACAATCTGATCGGCGAACTGCCCGCGCTACGTGAACTCGGCGCTGCCGGCCTGCGCCTGTCGCCGCAGTCGCGCCACATGGGGCGCGTGGTCGAGGCCTTCCAGGCAGCGCTGGCGGGCGAGGACGGCGCCGCCGATTCACTGGCGCGGGTGATGCCCGGCGCGGCGGTCGACGGCTACTGGCATGGCCGCGCGGGTCTCGAACACCGTACTGGAAACCGAACCTGACATGCCCGGATACCTGAAATGCTAATCACGCGCCGCCTGGAATTCGATGCCGGTCACCGCATCCCCAACCACGCCAGCCAGTGCCGCCATCTGCACGGCCACCGCTACGCCATTGAGATCACCCTCTCCGGCGAGATCATCCATACCGAAGGCGCGGCGGAAGAGGGCATGGTGATGGATTTTTCCGAAGTGAAGACCATCGCCAAATCGGTTCTGGTCGACCGCTGGGACCACGCCTTCCTGGTTTATCAGGGCGACCGTGCCGTGGTCGATTTTCTGGCATCGCTGCCCGGGCACAAGACCGTCGTGCTGCCGGTCATCCCCACCGCCGAAAACCTCGCGGCCGAGGCGTTCCGCATGCTCGACGCCGCCTACCGCGACACCTATGGCAACCAGCTCAGGCTGCAGCGGGTCCGGCTGTACGAGACCCCCAACAACTGGGTCGATGCCGAGCGCTAGCCCATTGAGCACAGGAGCCATCATGCTGAACTTCGCCTTGCCCGCCCGGCTGGTCAACGTGGTCGCCCGGCTCCCGGCAGCACCGCCCAGCCTGGCGTTTTCAGTGGCGGCAAACCGCCTGCTGTGGCCGGCGCTGCAGACGCTCGACTGGCAACCGCTGGTCGGCCGGCGCTACGCCATCCGCGTCAGGGATCTCGGGCTTTGCCTGCGCTTCACCGTCACCCGGCGCGGATTCGAGCCGGACAGCGGCGTCCCCGAGCTCACCATCAGTGCCACCGCACGCGATTTCCTGCTGCTGCTCTCGCGTCGAGAAGACCCCGATACACTCTTCTTCAGCCGCCGCCTGGTCAGCGAGGGCGACACCGAACTCGGCCTTACCGTCAAGAATCTGCTCGACGCCCTCGACCCCGAGACGATTCTGCGCCGGCTGCCGGCGCCGCTGGCGCATGCGGCCCGGCGCCTGATGGCGACATAGTGGGATAAACCCGCCCCGGCGTTCAGGCCGCGGGCTTCTCGGCAGCGGAAGGCGGCAGCGCGATCTTCTGGTCGACGCTGAACTGGTAGTCATGGAAGACATGCTCCGCGCTGAGCACCTGGTAGCTGCCGTCCGGCGCGCGCCGGGTGGTGTCCTTGAGACGCCAGGCGGTCTGGCCGCAGGTCCAGATGTCGAAGTTGCGCATGTGGGTACACAGGCAGGTCTTGTCCATGACCTTCACCTTCTTCGCGCCCGGATGCAATTCCACCTCGCGGTTGTAGGCATCGATGTAGGCGCAGCGGCTGTTGGCATCGAGCAGGTAGCCGTAGGCCTCGCAGTTGGGGCGGATGCCCGAGCCGATCCCGGGGCTGCCCTTGAGCATGCGCATCGGGTAGCCGGTCGGCGAGATCGTGTTGACCTCGATGTCGCCCTCGCTGGCCTTGAAGTACTCCTGCTTGACCTTGTCCGGCAGACCGCATTCCTCGGTGACGGTGAAGCGGGTCGCCACCTGCACGGCGGCTGCACCCTGTTCGAGAAAGGTCGCGGCATCGCTGCCGGTGAAAATGCCACCGGCCGCGATCACCGGAATGTCGAGGTGCTCGGACTTGAGGTAGGCCAGCACTTCGTCGACGAGGGTAGCGAGGTCGTACTTCGCCCAGTCCTCGATTCCGAAGCCGAGGTGACCGCCGGCGAGCGGGCCTTCCACCACGATGTAATCAGGCAGGCGCTGCAGGCGCGCGTTCTTGCGCAGGAACATCGCCAGGGCGCGGGGCGAGGAAACGATGATGCCGAGCTTGGCGTCGCGGAAGCGCGGATGATCCTCGATCAGCGCGAACGAGCCGAGATGGAGGCCGGCGGAGAGCGTGATGCCGTCGATACCGGCATCGAGCGCGGCGGACAGGCGCATGCGCAGCGTCTCGCGCGGCGCATTCATGGTCAGCTTCTCCATGCAATTGATGAAGATCATGCCGTCGCCACGCTTGGCCTCCATGGTCCGGCCGACGTGGTAGCGCGTGGCCTCCTCGAGCACCGCGAGGTTGAAGTGCACATTGGATTTGTCGCTGCTGGCGGCATTCGTCTTGTATTTCTTCAGTTTCTCGCTGACGAAATGGGTGTCGAAGCGCCGGTCGGACACGGTCTGCACCATGGCGTCGGAGATGTGGCCGATGCCGCCGAGGCGCGCGACCTCGAGCGCCAGTTCGGCGGTCGAAATGTCCACGCCCATGCCGCCGATGACGATCGGCACCAGTTCCTGCTTGCCGAAGCGCAGGCGGTAATCATCCACACGTTTCATTCTGTTCCTTACGATTCATTCCAGGTTGGCTTACATAACGGATTGTATCCATACGCCGAGCCGACGGCTCCGGTGCCAACCCAACGGGTCGCGCTGCAGGTACTGGATTTCAACGGTTTCGCCATAGCGCCCGCGTAGCGGGTTGGCCTCCAGTTCACAGCAGGCGTGCAGGATCGCGGCATAAAGCGTCCGCGTGCCTCGAGCACGGGCTGACGGCTCGGAACGGCTAGTTGAAGCGACCGCCGTGAGCGGAAAAGCGCCGTATGGCTGACAGCAGGTTGATCCAGAGCAAGAGTGCCGATAGCGCCAGCACGCCGCCTGCCGAAACGGCCAGGTGTGGCCACCGCGTGGCAGCAATCAGCAGCACGCAGGCAACGAAGTGGAGACGGAATTGCCAACGTGTCCAGCGTTCCGCGATCATGTCCTTCATGGTGGGGATACTGCCGGCGCGGGCCTGCAGCTGGGCCTGCAGGTGAAACCAGGCGAGGAAGGGCACGATCTTGTAGAGCATGCCGTTCACCACGCTCACCGCAAAGCCGCCGATGAACAACACGCCCAGCAACAGCGGATAGGCGTCGCTGTCTGCCCAGGCTGGCCTGAACTGGGCGACCAGCCAGACAAATACACAGGCAATCAGGCTGGCCATCCCGAGGCGCCAGTAATCGAGGGTGACGTCGGGCAGTTTTCTGCGCCGTCGCCCTTGCAGGCGCAGGGTGGCGAGCGCAAACAGCAGGATACCGCTGGCGAGGCCGGCATCGACGATAGGGGTGACGACTCCCGGCAGCATGGGCGTACTGGCGTGAAACAGCAGCAGCGCGAACAGTGTGGCGGCCAGCCAGCGGCTCAGCCGGGGTGGATAGGGCGGCGTGATCTGGAACATCGGCACGACCTGGTAGGCGACGCCGATCACCAGCAGCAGCACCCAGCCGAGCAGGCCGAAGGCGACATGCGCGCCCATTGCAGCTTCGACGACGGGAGGCGTCCACCAGCCCGCGCGGAGCAGGGCGAGGGCGAGTCCGAGCAGCGCGGTGACGCCAAGACTCGCCAGCGCGAGCCGCATGCCGCCGACCGTCACGCTGGTGACGGCGCGCGCGAGGCTGAGGGTGGCCGCTGCGAGAAATGCCGCGAAGCCGCTGCCGAGCAGGACGATGGCGATGGCGAATGCAGTCGGCCGGGCCGTCAGGAACCCCGCCATCAACGCGACGGTCCCGGCGGCGAGTGGAACGTGACTGAACCATGACACAAGCCGGGGTACGGGCAGGCTCGCACCCGCGACCACCGGCAGCATCTGCATCAGCGCGCCCAGCATCGACATGGCGAGAAACCCCAGTGTCAGCGCGTGGGTGAGGGCGAGTGCCTGAGGTGTCCAGCGCGAGGTCAGGGCCTCGGGCGCCAACACCAGCAGACCCGCGGCAGCGAGCAGGAACAGCGGGGCAGTGAGGAAGAACCGCAGGGGCAGCGAGAACGGAGGCGCCTGTTCGAAGGAAAGGCCGGCGGGCTGTCCCATTGGAGGCGCTTTACGGGTTCGTGTCCGATTGCCGGATCAGGATGACATAGCTGCCGTCGGCTTGCATCCGCGTGTCGTGGCGATAGCCTCGCTCGGCAAGAATGGCATAGAGCGGAAACGGCTCGCGGTGCAGCAGCATCCGGATCGACTGACCGGGGCGCAGCAGGGCCAGCACCTGCATGACCTTTTCCATCGGCTCCGGCGGTTCCAGCCCGCGCGCGTCGACGAGGATCTCGTTGGTCGGAGACGTCATGCGAGCGTTTGCATGGAGTGGATCAGACCCTCGCGGTCGCTGCCCAGCACCTGGTCGGACATGGGGTAGAGCATGTTCTCTTCCTTCAGGTTGTGCTGCTGCATCAGCATGTTGAGCGTTTCCGACAGTCCGAGATAGCCGTCCTGGTTGCACGCCGCAACGGCGCTTGCCATGTCCTGCAGCAGGCCGCGCATCTGCTCGTGTTCCATGCGCATGACCTGGGTCGGCCCCGCGCGCATGCCGGTGCGGGCCTCGAAGGCGGGGAACAGCACGTCTTCCTCCATCGCCAGGTGATGCGCCATGGCCGTCTGAAAGCGCTCGAACAGGCTGCGCGCGCTGTCCCAGTTCTTTTGCGCGGTGGCGGTTTCGGCGGATGCGAACAAATCGTCGCAGGCTCGGTGATCGCTGCCAAGAAAATCCAGAATCGTGCTCATGTCATGCCTCCATAAGATGATGAAAAAATATATGTTTAAGTATATCAGGACTTTCTAACCCGAAATTCCTCTTGACTGATCCACAAGATGTCGTAGTCTTACTTCACGCGATGCACAAGATGTTGTTTCTGAGGAGGATGCAATGAATTCTGTGATAGCAGGGATACCGCGCGAAGTCATCAAGCGCGACGGACGCCGGGGGGCGTTCGATGCCGCAAAGATCCGTTCGGCCATTGTGAGGGCCGGGCAGGCCAGCGGCGAATTCGGCGAGGCCGAGGCGGATTTGCTCACCGCCCAGGCGGTGAAGGTGCTGATTCACACATTCCGTAACGCGCCGCCAGACATCGAGCGCATCCAGGACGTGGTCGAGCAGAGCCTGATTGCCGCCAACCATCTCGCGACGGCGCGCGCTTACATCGCCTATCGTGAGCGCCACAAGAAACTGCGCGAGGACCGCAAGACGGTGGTGGATGTGGAGGCCTCGATCAACGAATATCTGTCGCGCCAGGACTGGCGGGTCAACGCCAATGCCAACCAGGGTTACTCGCTGGGCGGGCTCATCCTCAACGTCTCGGGCAAGGTGGTGGCCAACTACTGGCTGAATCACGTCTACCCACCCGAGCTTGGCGAGGCGCATCGCGACGGCTCCATTCACATCCACGACCTTGACATGCTGGCGGGCTACTGTGCGGGCTGGTCGCTGCGCACCCTGTTGCACGAAGGGCTCAACGGCGTGCCAGGCAAGGTCGAGGCGGGGCCGCCCAAACACATGTCGAGCGCGGTCGGCCAGATCGTCAACTTCCTCGGCACGCTGCAGAACGAATGGGCGGGGGCACAGGCCTTCTCGTCGTTCGACACCTATATGGCGCCGTTCATCCGCAAGGACGCGATGACCTACGAGCAGGTGCGCCAGTGCATCCAGGAACTGATCTACAACCTCAACGTGCCGTCGCGCTGGGGCACGCAGACGCCGTTCACCAACCTTACCTTCGACTGGACCTGCCCCGAGGACCTGCGCGAGCAGGTGCCGGTCATCGCCGGCGAGGAGATGCCGTTTTCCTACGGTGAGTTGCAGGCCGAGATGGACATGATCAACCGCGCCTACATCGAGGTGATGACCACCGGCGACGCGAAAGGAAGGGTCTTCACCTTCCCCATCCCCACCTACAACATGACGCCGGACTTCCCCTGGGAGTCGGAAAACGCCGAGCGCCTGTTCGCCATGACCGCGCGCTATGGCCTGCCGTATTTCCAGAACTTCATCAATTCGGAGATGAAGCCGAACCATATCCGTTCGATGTGCTGTCGCCTCCAACTCGACCTGCGCGAACTCCTGAAGCGCGGAAACGGCCTGTTCGGCTCGGCCGAGCAAACCGGCAGCGTGGGCGTGGTGACGGTCAACTGCGCACGGCTGGGCTACGAATACAAGGGGGACGAAGCCGCGCTGCTGCGCCGGCTCGATGCACTGCTCGACATGGCGCGCAATGGTTTGGAAATCAAGCGCAAGGAAATCCAGCGCCTGATGGACAACGGCCTCTTTCCCTACACCAAGCGCTATCTCGGCACGCTGCGCAACCACTTCTCGACCCTCGGCGTGAACGGCGTCAACGAAATGATCCGCAACTTCACCGGCGACGAACACGACATCACGACTGAATGGGGCCACGATTTCGCGGTGCGCCTGCTCGACCACATCCGTGGCCGCATCGCCGCGTACCAGGAAGAAACCGGCCACCTATACAACCTGGAAGCCACGCCGGCCGAGGGCACCACCTACCGCTTCGCCAAGGAAGACGCCAAGCGCTATCCCGACATCCTGCATGCAGGGACTGACGACTCGCCGTATTACACCAATTCGTCGCAGTTGCCGGTGGGTTTCACCGACGATGCGTTCGAGGCACTGGAGCGGCAGGACGACCTGCAGCGCAAGTACACCGGCGGCACGGTGCTCCACCTCTATATGTCGGAACACATCTCGTCCGCCGAGGCGTGCAAGAAGCTGGTGCGCCGTGCACTGGAACGCTTCCGCCTGCCGTACATCACCATCACGCCGACCTTTTCCATCTGTCCCAAGCACGGCTACCTCGCCGGCGAACACGAATTTTGTCCCGCGTGCGACGAGGACGCCCTGTCCCGTAAACGGGCCGTCGCTGCTTAACCGAGGAGAGTGAAATGAATCACATGACCGTTCCGTACCAAGACCTGAATGCGGCTGTTTTGAAGGACGACGAGCGCACCCGCTGCGAAGTGTGGACCCGCGTGATGGGCTACCACCGCCCGGTGACGAGCTTCAACAAGGGCAAGAAGAGCGAGCACCGTGAGCGGCGCTTCTTCGTCGAAAGCCGTTGCAGGATGGGATGACGCATGCTGCGTGTCGGCGGCTTCACGCCGCTGTCCACGACCGACTGGCCCGGCATGCTGGCTGCGGTGGTGTTTTTCCAGGGCTGCCCCTGGCGTTGCCGCTATTGCCATAATCCCGACTTGATATCTGCGCGCGGCGAACACGAAATCCCCTGGGAGGCGGTGCTGGCCTTCCTGCATCGCCGTCAGGGACTGCTCGACGGCGTGGTGTTTTCCGGCGGCGAGCCGACGCTGCAGGCGAGCCTGGCAGACGCGATGCGCGAGGTGCGCGCGCTCGGATTCCAGATCGGCCTGCATACCGGCGGCATGTACCCGGAAAAACTGGCGGCAGTGCTGCCGCTGGTCGACTGGGTGGGGATGGACGTGAAGGCGCCGTTTGCGGCATATCCGCGCATCACCGGCGCGGCCGGCAGCGGGGCGCGCGCGCTGGCCGGTTTGCAGCAGGTCCTGGCGTCCGGCGTCGAGCATGAGATCCGCACGACCGTGCATCCTGTCCTGCTGAGCGATTCCGACCTGACAGACCTGGCGCGCGACCTTGCCGCGCGTGGCGTGAAGCATTACGTCATCCAGGCTTTCCGCAGCCAGGGGTGCCGGGATAATGACTTATGCGGGAACACGGAACGCGCTCCTTCCTTGCAGGCGGTGGGCGACGATCTGGCCGGATTGTTCGAGGACTTCCTGGTGCGGACTTAACGCCGGCCGACGCGCAGGAAAAGCGGCCACTGCAGCGGGCGGGCTGTGTCCGCATCGCCCCACACGGGCGCCAGTTCGGCCATCAGCGCCGGCAGCGGATCCTGCCCCTGTGTGTCCCGGTAACGCTTCACCGCCGACCAGGTGGAGAGATACGCGATCAGCCGTGGCAGGTTCCACGCGACTTCGATTTGAAAGGCGGGCGCCCCGATTTCCGCAAACGGAAAATCCAGGCTGCGATAGCCGTCGTCGATCAGTGCGCGCTCGGGCGGCCAGTAGGGGCCGACGGTTTCGGCATAAAAGCGCTGGAACGGCGCGTCCATTTTCCCCGGTAGCACCATTCGACCGTAGCCCCACAGGGCGAGCACGCCAGCGGGTTTCAGCACGCGCGCCACTTCGGCGTAAAAGCGCGGCAGGTCGAACCAGTGTGCGGCCTGCGCGACGGTGACGAGATCGATGCGGTGCTCCGCCAGGCCGCTGGCTTCGGCGGGGGCTACCCGGAAGTCGATCGCAGGATGGGGCGCGGCGTGGCGGATCTGCTCGGCGGAGGCGTCGGTGGCGACGACCTGCCGGAAATGCGGCGCCAGGCCCAGCGCGGCCTGGCCGCTGCCAGTGGCGCAGTCCCAAGCCGTGTTGCGCTCGGCGGACAGGCCGGCAAGCCAGACGAACAGCGCAGCGGGATAGTCCGGGCGATAGGCGGCGTAGCGGTCGGACGCCGAGGAGAAATGATCCTTGAACGTGCTCACGCCGGCAGCAGCGTCAGGCGCAGATCGCCGCCGATCTGGCGCACATCGGCCAGTTTGAAGCGGGCGGCGTCGGCCAGTGTTGCCAGCGGAGGCATCGCGAACAGCCCGCGCGCGGCGTCACCCACCGCCATCGGCGCCATGTAGGCCACCCATTCGTCGACCAGTCCGGCTTTGATCAGCGCCCCATTGAGCGCGGCGCCGGCTTCGACGTGCAGTTCGTTGACGCCGCGCTGCGCCAGCAGCACGAGCAGGGCGGCGAGGTCGACGCGGTCGTCCGTCGCCGGCAACGCGATCACTTCCGCACCCGCCTGTTCGAGCGCGGCGCGCGCAGCAGGGTCGGCATGGTGACAGGCGATCAGCGCGGGCAGGATCGCTGCATCCGCCGGCGTGCGCAAGGTCGAATCGACAATCACCCGCAGCGGCTGGCGACCAAAGTCCAGATCGCGCACATTCATGCGCGGGTTGTCGGCCAGCACGGTGCCGCTGCCGGTGAGGATGGCGCAGGCGCGTGCGCGCAGGCGCTGCACGTCGGCGCGCGCGGCCTCGCCGGTGATCCACTGCGACGCGCCGTTGGCGAGCGCGGTCTTGCCGTCCAGCGTGGACGCAGTCTTGAGGCGGACCCACGGACGCTGCCGCGTCATGCGCGAGATGAAGCCGGGATTGAGCGCGCGCGCCTCGGCCTCCATCAGTCCGACTTCGGCCTGGATGCCGGCCAGCGTCAGCATGGATATGCCGCCACCCGCGACCAGCGGATTGGGGTCGCTCATCGCCGCCACCACGCGCGCGACGCCCGCCTGGATCAGCGCTTCGGCGCACGGCGGGGTGCGACCGTGGTGCGAGCAGGGTTCGAGCGTGACGTACACGGTGGCACCGCGTGCCGCCTCGCCCGCGGCATTCAGCGCATGGATTTCGGCGTGTGGCGTGCCGGCGCGCTGATGCCAGCCTTCGCCGACGGTGCGCCCGTCCCTGACGATGACGCAGCCGACGCGTGGGTTGGGGCTGGTGGTGAAGAGGCCGCGCGCGGCGAGCTGCAGCGCGCGGGCCATGTGCAGATGATCGGCGGCGGAGTGGCGGTCGGCGCGCACGGCGGTCTACTCGAAGAGGTCGTCCACGTCCGGGGGCGGCGCGCGCTCCAGGTCCTGCAGCATCTCGCGGAAATCGTCCGGGTCCTGGAAGCTCTTGTACACCGAGGCGAAGCGGATATAGGCGATCTTGTCGAGCTTCTTCAGTTCGTTCATCACCAGCTCGCCGATTTGACGCGCCGGCACTTCGCGTTCGCCCAGCGTCAGCAGGCGCTGGCGGATGCGGTCGACGGCGGCATCGACCAGTTCGGTCGAAACCGGGCGCTTGTGCAGCGCGCGGCGAAAGCCTTCGCGCAGCTTGGTCTCGGAAAAGTCTTCGCGCGTGCCGTTAGTCTTGACGATCTGCGGCGGCCTCAGTTCGGCGGTCTCCCAGGTGGTGAAGCGCTTGTCGCAAGCGGCGCAGCGGCGGCGCCGGCGGATCGCGTCACCCGCCTCGTTGACGCGGGAGTCGATGACCTGGGTATCGAGAGAACCACAAAACGGGCATTTCATGGGTGGAGAGTGGTGAGCGGTGAGCGGTGGGCGGCAAGCGGGTTCTTCCGCTCACTGCTCACCGCTAACTGCTTACCCATAAACCGGAAACTTCGCCGTCAGCTTCGCCACTTCGCCCTTCACCCTGGCGATCACGGCCTCGTCGGTTGGCGCGTCGAGCACGTCGGCGATCAGGTGGGCCAGCTGCTCGGCTTCCAGCTCGGTAAAGCCGCGCGTGGTCATCGCCGGGGTGCCGATGCGGATGCCGCTGGTGACGAAAGGCTTCTGCGGGTCGTTGGGGATGGAGTTCTTGTTGACCGTGATGTGGGCGCGGCCCAGGAGCGCCTCGGCTTCCTTGCCGGTGAGGTTCTTGCTGCGCAGGTCGACCAGGAAGACGTGGCTCTCGGTGCGGCCGGAGATGATGCGCAGGCCGCGCTCGACCAGCACCTTGCACATCACCAGCGCGTTGTCGATCACCTGTTCCTGGTAGTGCTTGAATTCCTTGGTCGCCGCTTCCTTGAACGCCACCGCCTTGCCGGCGATGACGTGCATCAGCGGGCCGCCCTGCAGCCCGGGGAAGATCGCCGAGTTGATCGCCTTCTCGTGCTCGGCCTTCATCAGGATGATGCCGCCGCGGGGGCCGCGCAGGGTCTTGTGGGTGGTCGAGGTCACGACGTCGGCGTGCGGCACCGGGTTGGGGTAGACGCCCGCGGCGATGAGCCCCGCGTAGTGCGCCATGTCGACCATGAAGATGGCGCCGATTTCCTTGGCGATCTTGGCGAAGCGCTCGAAGTCGATGCGCAGCGCGTAGGCCGAAGCGCCGGCGATGATCAATTTGGGTTTATGTTCGCGCGCCAGCGCTTCCATCTTCCCGTAGTCGATCTCTTCCTTCTCGTTGAGGCCGTAGGCCACCACGTTGAACCACTTGCCGCTCATGTTCAGCGCCATGCCGTGGGTGAGGTGGCCGCCTTCGGCGAGGCTCATGCCCATGATGGTGTCGCCGGGCTTGAGGAAGGCCATGAACACCGCCTGGTTGGCCTGCGAGCCGGAGTTGGGCTGCACGTTGGCGGCCTCGGCGCCGAACAGCGCCTTGACGCGGTCGATCGCCAGCTGCTCGACGATGTCGACGTATTCGCAGCCGCCGTAGTAGCGCTTGCCGGGGTAGCCCTCGGCGTACTTGTTGGTCAGCTGCGAGCCCTGCGCCTGCATCACTGCCGGGCTGGTGTAGTTTTCCGACGCGATCAGCTCGATATGGTCCTGCTGGCGCTGGTCTTCTTTCTGGATCGCGGCCCACAGGTCGGGATCGGTCTTGGCGAGGGTGTCTTGGCGGTTGAACATGGCGGTCGGGCAGACGGGGAAAAAGCGGATTTTAACACGCGACGCTTTGCCCTTGCGGCTCGTATAATCGGCCAAAACCCGAGTGTAATCATGCAAAGACGAGATTTCCTGACCGGCGCCGGCGCGGCCATGCTGCCGCTGGGCGCGGCGCAGGCCGCGCCCGCCGAATCGAATCAGCTGCCGGCCGTCCGCTGGCGGCTGGCATCGAGCTTTCCCAAGAGCCTTGACACCATCTACGGCGCGGCGGAAGGCCTCTCCAGGCGCGTTGCCGCGCTCACCGGCGGCAAGTTCCAGATCCGCGTGTTTGCCGGTGGCGAACTGGTGCCCGGCCTGCAGGTGCTCGACGCGGTCGGCAACGGCACCGCCGAATGCGGCCACTCGGCGGGCTACTACTACGTCGGCAAGAACCTCGCGCTGGCCTTCGACACCGCCGTGCCGTTCGGCCTCACGGCGCGCCAGCAGAACGCCTGGATGTATGCAGGCGGCGGCCTCTCGGCGCTGCGCGCGCTCTACGCCAAATACAACGTCGTGCAGTTCCCCGGCGGCAACACCGGCACCCAGATGGGCGGCTGGTTCCGCAAACCGATCAAGTCGCTGGCCGACCTCAAGGGCCTGAAGATGCGCATCCCCGGCATCGGCGGCCAGATCATGGCGAAGCTCGGCGCCGTGCCGCAGACCCTGCCCGGCAGCGACATCTACCCTGCGCTCGAACGCGGCGCGCTCGACGCCGCCGAATGGGTCGGCCCCTACGACGACGAGAAGCTCGGCTTCCACAAGATCGCGAAGCACTACTACTACCCCGGCTGGTGGGAAGGCGGGCCGCAGCTGAGTTTCTACGTCAATCAGGCTTCGTGGCGCGCCTTGCCCGAGGTGTACCGCCAGGCCTTCGAAGTCGCGACCGCCGAAGCCAACCAGCTGATGCTCGCCCAATACGACGCCAAGAATTCGCCCGCGCTGCTGCGCCTGGTCGGGCAGGGCGTCCAGTTGCATGCCTTCCCCAAGGACGTGATGCTTGCCGCGCGCCGCGCCACCTTCGAGCTCTATGAGCAGGAAGCGAAAACCAACCCCGACTTCGCCGCCATCTACCGCCCGTGGAAGCAGTTCCGCGACACCGAATTCCAGTGGTTCAAGGTCGCCGAAGCGGCGTACGAGAACTTCAATTACTTCGTAAAATGATTTCGCGCTAACCTAAACGCCGTTCGCCCTGAGCGTGTCGAAGGGCCAGCAGGCTTAAAGGAAAAACCGAGACACCCATGAACAAACTCGACCAACTCATCACCACCTTCGACCTCGGCCTGCGCACCGTCTTCGCCAGCCCGCATGCCGGCCGCCCCTATCCCGGCACCGGCCCCGAGGCCGAGCTGAGCGAAGCCGACAAGGCCCACGCCGCCGCGCTGATGCGCGTCAACCACGTCGGCGAAGTCTGCGCCCAAGCCCTCTACGCCGGACAGGCGCTCACAGCAAAGAATGAGAAAGTGCGCGCCGAACTCGAACAGGCCGCCCGCGAAGAAACCGACCACCTCGCCTGGTGCGAGACGCGCATCAACGAACTCGGCGGCCGCAAGAGTCTGCTCAACCCGCTGTGGTTCGGCGGCGCGTTCGGCATCGGGGTGGTCGCTGGCCTCTTGGGCGACAAATGGAACCTCGGCTTCCTCGCCGAAACCGAGCGCCAGGTCGAGGCGCATCTCGACGGCCACCTGCACAAGCTGCCCGAAGCCGACGCCAAAAGCCGCGCCGTCGTCGAGCAGATGAAGATCGACGAAGCCCAGCACGCGCAGACTGCCGTCGACCACGGCGGTGCGCCGCTGCCGGCGCCGGTGAAGATGGCGATGCGCTTGGCGGCGGATGTGATGCGGCAGACGGCGAGCAGGGTTTAGTGCCGGGTGGGTAGCCGCTTGGCGTGCTAACGTGGAAGTGAGCGGCCTGCGCGGCTTTTCGCACAGGTCCACTCGACTGCAGGGTTGGGCGTCATGCGGTCACCATACGTGCCACAACCTAGGATCATGGCGATCAGTTTCCGCCAGCTTGCGAGCGTTGAGAAATGCTTTCAAGTGCAGGCGCAAGAATTTTATGTAGTGACCCAGTTCCAATTCAATTTTGGCCAGGTAGAACAACGGCAGTATGTAGCCCACTGCAATCGCTTTCTTATAGAAATCGGCTGCCTTACTTAGATCGCGAGGAACGACCTTGCCAGTGTGGTACAGGGTACCGAGGATAATAAATGCAACTGGTCTATTCGCCCTTGCGGCGATGTTGAGATACTCGAGAGCATCGTCGGTGTTGCCGGCATCCTTATGGCCCCGGAGCGCCAACCTAGCTAACCCAATATATGCCTCAGGATCTTCGATCTCCTCGATTGCCTTCATATACCAACTTCTGGCTGCTTCCAAATCCGTGCTGCTGTCTCTCGAATCCCGTTGTTCGAGGATGTTGCCTATCTCAACATAAGCCTCCGAATAGCCTTCTGCTGCAAGCTCCTCGAAGATAGCCAATGCGCTCGTTAACTTCTTCGCTCTCATGCAGTTTTCCGCCCTTAGCCACCGAACCTTGAACGATTCGGGATGCAGAACTTCCAACGGAGGCACAGTGCTACGGCTGTTCATGACGCCTAACGTAAAATGTCCATTCCAAATGACGCTTTATAAAGCGTCATTCTCGATTTTGATTCAAAAAATGTGATATTAATCATTTGCTTATATTTATTTAGTGCGTCCTAACATGACTGCGAATACGTCATTGTCTCAGTGCCGGCGCGGTCGTCGCGTTGCATCAACCCAGGGCGCAGGATTTGTCGGAAGCATTACAGCATCCGTACGGATGCGCAACAGGTTCAGTGGCTTACGTAATAAATCCACCCATTCCCACGCATCGGCCTATGATCAATCTGTGTTGTGTTCGCAGGGATTGTTCAAACCCAGGCCCGACACTTCTGAAGCCACTGCAAGGAGAATCACCATGGCAAAAGGCCAGTTACGTGGAAACAAGGAAGCCAAGAAACCCAAGAAGCCGAAACAGGTTGTCGTTCCGGTGGGATCGTTCATCACCCCGCCCAAGGCGGCCAATCCGGTAAAAACCCGGCACTGATTGCTGGGAGCCCCGTCCAAACGCCACCGTCCAGGTGGCGTTTTTGCGTCCGGGGTCGGTTTCTGTTCCGGAATGCCTGGGCGCCCATAACCCCATTAAGGAAACGCTGAACAAGTCCTTCGACAAGCTCAGGACGAACGGCAAGTTGTTGATTCCGTTCGTGGTGAGCTTGTCGAACCATGAGCGGAATCAACTGGTTCGGTGTTTCCTTAAGGCGTGAGTGTGGCCTGCGATGGCCCTGCTACCCCCTACGAGGCCTGATTGCCCCCTGTCGCGAAGTGCCTGAACGATGTGGAGGAGGCAGGCTGGTTAGGTTTGCAGATGTAGATATTAATTAATTTCGAATATAAGCCGATACATAATCAAAGGCCGGCAAGCGTGGGTTGGAAGTCTGCCGTCTTGGAGACATCGGGTACCCGGTTTCAGCTGACCGAAGATCGGAAAGCTCAGGAAGCCCGGGCTTGGGAAAAATCAGTGGGTCAGTACTCCGCAGGGGCTTTGATGCTGAATCGTATTGTTGAAATGTTCAGGGGCGATAGGGCCCGAAAACATAAATATCCCGGGCCGGATTCCCTGGCTGGGCCGGCTGGCCACAATGATGCCTTCATCAAGCTGAATGCCCTGGCACCTCTGGTAAGCGAGATCAAGGCACCGTCTGCCAGGGAGGCAAACGAACCGAACGTTGCGGGCGCGTCACAGCCGAACAAATCCATCGTGTGCCGTGAGGCTGTGCTGGGCAGGGATCAGCGTGTGGCGGGCTATGCGTTCAGTTTGCGCTACGAAGTCAACCAGCGGGTGCGTGCTTCCAGCACCACCGTCCAGCGCCTGTATGACAAGGTCTTGCTGAGCAATCTGCAGGTCATGGACATTCAGCGGCTGCTGGAGCATCGGCTGGCCTTCATCGAGGTGTCGGCGAGTTCCCTGGCCATGCCTTTGCTCGAGGAGCTGCAACCGCACGGAATCGTGTATGTGGTGGGCACCAACGCCCAGCTCATTGCAGATGCTGAGTCCTGTTTGGGTAGCCTGACGCGCCTGAAGGGGCTGGGTTATCGCATCGGCCTGTATGGCGCGGGCGTGGACAGCCCGGGCATGTCGCCATTCGTGGAATTGGCGGATTTCCTGTTCGTCGACATGGGGGGCAACGATATCCCCACCATCAAGAATCAGGTGGATGCCATCGTCAGGCAGGTTCCGTCAATGAAGTGCGTGGCGACCAACATTCAGACCCTGGAAGAGTTCAATGTTTGCCAGAGATTGCCCTTCGCCTTTTATCAAGGCGCCTTCATCACCAGCCGGGAGAAATGGGACACGCCCCGGATCGATGCGGGCCGCATCAAGATTCTGGAACTGCTGAACCAACTGCGGGGTGATGCGGATACCGCCGAATTGTCCAGGCTGATCAAACAGGATCCCGCGCTGTCCTTCAAGCTGTTGCGTTACATCAACTCCCCGGGAATGGGATCCACGCACAAGATCGGCACCCTGGATCAGGCGTTGGTTGTGCTGGGCCAGCAGAAGCTTTATCGCTGGCTGACCCTGCTGCTGTATACCAGCGGGAATACGCGGGGGCTGGACTGGGCCATCATGGAAAATGCCTTGGTGCGTGCGCGGCTTGCCGAGCTGGTGGCGCAGGATTCGCTGTCCCCCACGGAGCGCGATGAACTGTTTGTGGCGGGGGTGTTCTCCCTGCTGGACATCGTGCTCGCCATGCCCATGGAAGACGTGCTCAATCAAGTGAGCTTGCCCCCGATGGTCAACGAAGCGCTGCTTCATAAAACAGGGAAATATGCACCCTATCTCGATCTGGCGGTCGCCTGCGAGCAATCCGATGGCGCCGACATTGCCGCCATGTCGCAGGCGGTCGGGCTGGATAGCAGGCAGGTCAACACCCTGCATGTCGAGGCAATGATCTGGGCGCATCAGGTGGGTGGTTAAGGAATCGGCGACCGCCCGGCCCGTGATCTGGTGTGCAGCAATCCGGCGTGTCTGCGGACTGCGGGCCGGAAAGACCCTACAGCCGGGCTTGGGAAAAATTGAACGTGGGATGGCTTGATGCTGGATCGTTTGTTCGGACTGTTGAGGGGGAAGGCTGGGCTGCGCACGGATATCGAGCGTGGTGGCCTGTTTGCGTCGCGAGCCCAGAAGGCGGCGTTTCGCAAGCTGAATGCCGTTGCGCCGTTGGTGAGCGGGACGCATGAAGCGTCCGCCAGGGTGGGGGCCCATTCGAGAGGCCCGCTTGAGCAGACGGGCAATTCGATCGTGCGCCGCGAGGCCGTGCTGGGAAGCAACCAGCGGGTAGCGGGGTATATGTTCAGCCTGGTATACCAGGCCAATCCGCGGGTGATAGCCTCCAGCACCAGTATCCAGCGCCTGCATGACAGGGTGCTGTTGCGCAACCTGCACGTCATGGGCGTTCAGCGCCTGCTGGAGCACCGGCTGGCCTTTGTCGATGTGTCGGCAAGTTCCCTGGATGCTCCATTCATCGAGGCGTTGCCGCCGCAGGGCTCCGTCTATGTGATAGGCGCAAGCACCCCGCTCGTCGCCAATCACGCCCCCCACCTGGCCCGCCTCAAGGCACTGGGGTACCGCATCGGTCTGCGCGCCACAGGCGCGAACATCCCGGACAGCTTCCCTTTCTGGGACCAGCTGGATTTCCTGTTCATCGACATCGGCAACAGCGATATCCCCTTGATCAACGATCTGATGGAGCGTGCGGCCAGGCGGGCGCCCGCCATGAAGTTTGTGGCAACGGGTATCCGGACGGTCGAGGAATACCGGGTCTGCGCCAAATTGCCATTCTCTTCCTACCAAGGCCCCTTCATCACCAACCGGGAAAAACTGGATGCACCGGGGATGGATGCGGGCCGCATCAAGATCATCGATCTGTTGAACCGGCTGCGAGGCGATGCCGAGGTGGCCGAACTCGCCAGCCTGATCAGGCAGAACCTCGCTTTGGCCTACAAGCTGCTGCGTTACATCAATTCCCCGGGAATGGGACAGAGGCACAAGATCGTCACGCCGGAGCAGGCGCTGATGGTGCTGGGCCGGCAGAAGCTGTATCGCTGGCTCACCATCCTGCTGTTTACCAGTGGAAAAACACCTGGGCTGGATTGGGCCGTGATGGAAAACGCCCTGGTCCGTGCGCGGCTGGCGGAGCTGCTTGCCCAGAATGCGCTGACTGCGGATGAACGGGATGAGCTGTTCGTGGCGGGCCTGTTTTCCCTGCTGGACGTCGTGCTGTCCATGCCCCTGGACGCCGTGCTCAAGCAGGTCAATTTGCCTGCGCAGATCAGCGAGGCGCTGCTTCAGCAGCAGGGGCGATATGCGCCTTATCTGGCGCTGGCCATCGCCTGCGAGCAATCCGACGACGCCAATATTGCCGCGCTCGCGCAGGTCGTCGGGCTGGAGGTCTGGCGGGTCAACTACGTCCATCTTGAAGCCATGCTGTGGGCCCAGCAGGTCGGGGAATAGCCGCTCGATGAAGGGCGCATCCGTGCCGGTTGTGTGGGGCAGGGGGGCGATGCATGATGAGAGGAGTTTGTATGCTCACGCCGCGCCGCACATGGTCACTGCCACCTTTCGCTTCTATGAAGAACTGAACGACTTCCTGGCACCCGGGCGGCGCAGGCAGGAATTCACCGTGCCCTGCGCGCAGGCGGCGACGACCAAGCACATGATCGAGGCGCTGGGGGTGCCCCACACCGAAGTGGAGCTGATCCTGGTGAATGGCGAGTCGGCGGACTTCAGCCGCCTGTTGCAGGACGGCGACCGGGTGGCGGTGTATCCACGCTTCGAGTCGATGGACGTGACGCCGCTGCTGCGGGTGCGCGACCTTCCCTTGCGCGAGACGCGTTTCGTCGCCGACGCGCACCTCGGCGGGCTGGCCCACATGCTGCGCATGCTGGGGTTCGACACGCTGTACGACAACCACTTCGACGACGACGCCATCGTGGAAATTTGCGAGCATGACGGCCGCATCGTGCTGACGCGCGACCGCGAACTGCTGAAGCGGCGCGCAGTGACGCACGGTTGTTACGTGCATGCGCTGAAGTCGGAGGCGCAGCTGCGCGAGATCGTCGAGCGGCTCGACCTGGCGCGCAGCGCCAGACCGTTCACGTTGTGCCTGCATTGCAATACACCGCTGCGCCCGGTCGACAAGGCCAGCGTGCTGGATCGTCTGCCGCCCAAGGTACGCGAACGCTACGCGCATTTTTCCACCTGCGACACGTGCGGTCGCGTGTACTGGGAAGGCTCGCACTGGCGCAACATGCGGCGGATGCTGGATGGTCTGTTGAACAACGAAGAAACTTGAGCGCCGCGGCGCAGTCCATCCTCGACACGGAAGGTGTGCGAATGAAAAGAATGAAGCTGCAAATCCTCGCGTCCCTGCTTGCCGGGCTGGCGCTCACCGGCTGCGATGACGCGCCCTCGGGTCTGGGCGGCAGGGCCGGTGCGGACGAGGCGCCGCTCGATCGCAAGCTCGATCCCGCGCAGGTGGTGCGCGGCAAGGCCGTCTATGAGGCGCACTGCATGGAGTGCCATGGCCCCGGCGGCAAGGGGCAGCCGGGCGACTGGCGCATCCGCGATGCGGACGGTTACTATCCGCCGCCCCCGCTGGACGACAGCGCCCACGCCTGGCATCACCCCACCGCGGCATTGCTGGAAACGATCCGCAACGGCAGTCCGCAGGGGCAGGGCAGGATGCCGGCCTGGAAGGGCAAGCTGACCGAGCAGGAGATGCAGGACGTGGTCGCCTACATCAAGTCGCTGTGGTCCGACCCGGTGTACCGGTTATGGTGGAAAATGGAGCAGCAATCGCTGGAGAATTGAAAGACTTTTGAAACAACCCGAGACAGGAGCAAACCCATGAGCGAATACGGATTCGAAACCAAAATCAGCGGCCCCTTCGACGCAGCGGTCGACAAGGTCACCGCCGCACTCAAGACCGAAGGCTTCGGCGTGCTGACCGACATCGACGTGCAGGCCACCATGAAGGCCAAGCTCAACGTCGATGGCCGCCCTTACCGCATCCTCGGCGCCTGCAACCCGCCGCTGGCGCACCAGGCCATCACCGCCGAACCCGACGTCGGCATGCTGCTGCCGTGCAACGTCGTGGTGCGCGAGGAGGCCGACGGCAAGGTGACCGTGTCCTTCCTCGACCCCGGCATCATGGTCAAGCTGGTCTCCAACACCGCCGTGCACGGTGTCGCGAATGAAGCACGTGCGCGTCTGATGCGGGTGAAGGACAGCCTGGCGGCCTGAACGTTTCCAATCCCATGAAAGAGCCCGCATTCGCGGGCTCTTTTGTTTTGATGCCCCGGCGTTCCGGAATGTCCGCGTGTCCGAACGTGCCATGGCGGCCACAAGAAAAACTTCACGGCGATGTCACTGGAGTGTCTTTGCGCCGGACTAGGGTATCCGGGCAGCCTGCTGCATCGTCCCTGCACATCGTTTACAGGGACTGCCGGGTAGAGGTCACGCTCCGACACCGCGCACTGAGGCAAGGACGGGAGCACGCGACGATTCCCTCGCCCGGAAATCGAGACATTCCTACACAACCCATGTAAAGGATATCAAGCATGCACCTGAATAACTTGCCCCGACTGACGCTGATGGCGCTGAGCATCGCTGTCATCGGTCATGTTCCGTCCCTCTATGCCGCCGACGCGATTTCGGAGCACCGTCGCAGCCAACACACCCTCACCCCGATTGAGCACGTCATCGTGATCATGGGTGAGAACCACACGTTCGACAATGTATACGGCGGTTACCGCCCGCCCCGCGGCCAGTCGGTCAGAAATCTGCTTTCGCAGGGCATCATCAATGCCGATGGCAGCCCGGGGCCCAATTTTTCCAAGGCTGCGCAGCAACAGGCCAGCAACCCGAACCTCTACATGCTGGACCCCTCGCAGACCGGCCCCTATGCCACCTTGCCGCAGCCGAACACGACCTATGCCACCGGCCAGACACCGGGTGTGCCCGACCCGCGCTTCCCGGCGGACCTCCCGAATGGTCCCTTCCAGATCACGAAATACGTGAGCTATGACGCACACGTCGGAGATCCCGTACACCGCTTTTTCCAGATGTGGCAACAGCACGACAAGGGCAGGAATGACCTGTTTCCCTGGGTTGCCGAGACGGTCGGCATCGGCCCCCAGAACAGTTCGCCTATCACGCCTGCCAACACCTATCAGGGCGGCGTTTCCATGGGGTTCTACAACATGAGCACCGGTGACGCCCCCTACTTCAAGGCGCTCGCGGAAGACTATGCCATGAGCGACAACTACCACCAGTCGGTCATGGGGGGGACGGGGGCGAACTTCATCGCGATCGTCACGGGCGACGTGGCCTACCACAACGCAAATGGCGTCGCCGACGTCCCGCCTGCGAACCAGATCGAAAATCCGAACCCGCAAGCCGGAACCAACAACTTCTACCAGCAGGATGGCTACGGTGGCGGCTCCTACGTGAACTGTTCCGACGCAAGCCAGCCCGGCGTCAGCGCGATCCTGGATTACATCAATGGCTTGCCGGGCGAAGCGTTCCGTGGCGGCAATTGTGCGGCAGGCCACTACTACCTGCTCAACAACTATGGCCTCGGCTACACGGCAACCGGCCAGGTCAAGCCGCTGGGGGCGAACCTCTTCACGCTGCCTCCGCAGACCATCCCCACCATCGCGGACGCGCTTTCCGACAAGGGCATTTCCTGGAAGTGGTACAGCGGCGGTCGCAACAACGGCAATCCGACCAGTGAGTATTGTTCGATCTGCGATCCGTTGACCGGTTTTGCGTCAGTCATGACCACCTCGCTCAAGGACAATCTCCAGGACGTGACCCAGTTCTACCAGGACGTGCGCGACGAGGAGAGCATGCCGGCAGTAGCCTTCATCCGCCCCTTCGAAAGCATGGCCGGCCACCCGGCGAACTCGACGATGGACGGCTACGAAAACTTCGTGAAGGACATCATCAGCCGAGTGAAGAGCAACAAGAAACTCTGGGCGAAGACGGCGATTCTCATCACGATGGATGAAGGCGGCGGCTATTACGACACGGGTTATATCCAGCCCGTCGACTTCTTCGGGGATGGCACGCGCATTCCGATGGTCGTTGTCTCGCCGTTCGCGAAAAAGGGCCACGTGGATCACAGCTACAGCGACCACGCCTCGATCCTGAAATTCATCGAGAAGAACTGGCGCTTGCAGCCGTTGTCCGAACGCAGCCGTGACAACCTGCCCAACCCTGTGGCCAGCAAACGGGATCCCTATGTGCCGCTTAACCGGCCGGCTGTCGGGGACCTGATGGGCATGTTCTCGTTCGAGCATGCCGCCGAAAAATCCCGCGACCAGATCGGGCACGGCGACGACAACTAACGGCAACTCGCACTGAGGTATCAGGACAGCCGGGGCAAGAACCCCGGCTGTTTTTTTGGGTTTTCCAGGAGCTGATCCCGGGGGAAGGCGACCCGGAACAAAGCATCGAGCGGGATCGCAGCAAGGCTGGCCATTCCGGATTGGCCGAATTCAACTGGCCAATCCGCCTGTGTCCGCGGGTTTTGTTGCTCAAGACTCGGGAGCGTTCATATCCGCTTCCACTCTCCCGTGTCCGCCAGGAAAGGCGATATCTCCACTTCACGGCTCCAGCGCAGGGGCAACGAGGCGACAACGTGCCTGACGTGCCGTACCTTGAATCGCAGCAGGCGTTCCGCCCCCGCAAAAGCCTCCATCTCGGGGCTCTCGAAAACAATCTGTGCGTCAGCCGCAAGGTAGAGCAGGTCGCCGGTTTCAAAATCGATGAAGAGCAGGCCCGCGCGCGGATTCAGCATGATGTTGCCGAGCGTATTGAAGAAGCGGTTGCCGGCGAAGTCGGGGAAGGTCAAGGTGTCGTCGCCCTCTGCGCGCACAAAACCGGGTTTGCCTCCACGGTGCGACACGTCCACCCCGTGTGATCGCGCGGTTCCATGATGGGCGCCTGGGTGGGCGCTGGCGATAAACAGGGTGTCCGCGCGCGCGATGATTTTCCGGGTCGCTTCATTCAGTGCCGTGGCGGAATGAACCGTGCCGGTGCTTTCGATAGCCCGGTATTCGACCCGGCGTGCCTGGATGTATTTTGGGCAATTCCCGAAGCTTTGCTGTACGCCGACCAGAAGGCCGTCATCGTCCATGCGCTCGATGATGCCGTTCATGCGATTGCGGCGACGCGTAGGCTGCTCTATCCCCAGCAGGGCAATGGGCGCGCCGGTGGCAAGCGTCTCGCGTAGGGGATCGAAGACGGCAGGCCGGGCGCGAATCAGAAGATGGCGCGCATCGGGGCTGCCTATGAATCCCGGCGGATTGGTCAGTATGGATGCCCAGGGCTGTCCCTCGGCATCCGTACTGCCCACCATGACGAACGGCAGTTGGGCGAAAAACGTCCGATGCTGTTCAGGCATGGACGTGCGTATCGCGTTCTCTCCGATTGCAGCCATGCGATCACGCACCCCCACGCGCGCCTGCACCCGGCATTCGCCCGGGTGGAACACCTGCGGATCGTCAGGCGATTTCATCTCAGGCGGCCAACCCCACCCTGGAACTCACCATGGGGACAAAACCCGGCAATGCCTCGATCCGTTTCAACCAGCCGCGCAGATTGGGATAGGGCTCGAGCGAGACATTGCCTTCGGGCGCGTGGGCAATGTAGCTGTAGTTGGCGAGGTCCGCGATGGTCGGTGCGTTGCCCGCCAGGAAGGGCGAAGTGCCCAGTTCGGCTTCCATCACGGCAAACAGGTCATGGGATCGCGCAATGGCTTCTTCGGCAGGGACGGGCGCCTTGAACAGCGTCGCTCGGCGAGCCGCAGCCGGGCCAGATGCGACCGGCCCGGCCGCCACCGACAGCCAGCGCTGCACGGTGGCGGCGGCGACCGGGTCATGCGGTAGCCATTGGCCCGCATCATATCTGCTCGCCAGATACACCAGAATCGCATTGGAGTCGGCCAGGGTGATCTCGCCATCCTGGATCACCGGAACCTCGCCAAACGCGTTCATGGCCAGAAACGCGGGCTGCTTGTGTGCCTTGGCCGCGAGGTCCACGTCCACCAGCTCATAGGGCAGCTTGAGCAGCGACAGGAACAGCTCAACACGATGACTGTGGCCGGAGAGGAAGAAGCGGTGGAGCTTGATGGGGCGAGCAGGTGACGCGGCAGCAGGATTCACAGTTAACTCCTTTTTGAGATTGGAAAATTACTGGGTGCATTGTGGGCACCGCCACCTGGTGAATAAATGGCGTGTGCAGAACATGACTGATCCATTAAGTGGAATAATCGGCGCATGGACAAGCTCAAGGCCATGCAAACCGTTGTCAGCATTGCCGATGAAGGCAGCCTGACGGCTGCCGCCGCAGTGCTGGATTCGTCGCCCCCCGCCGTCGTGCGGACTCTGGCGGCGCTGGAAGCCCATTTGGGCATTCGCCTGTTCAACCGCACCACGCGACGCATCTCGCTCACCGAAGAAGGTCGTCACTACATCGAAAGCTGTCGCCAGTTGCTGGCGGCCGTCAAGGATGCCGAATCGGCCTTGACCACAGACGCAGTCGAGCCCAGCGGCCAACTCACCATCACCGCGCCCGTGCTGTTCGGGCAGATCTATGTCGCGCCTGCCGTGACGCGCTTTGTGCAGAAATATGGCAAGGTGCGCGTCAATCTCATGCTGCTGGATCGCGTGGTCAACCTGCTGGAAGAAAACATCGATCTGGGGATACGCATCGGCGCGCTGGAGGATTCGTCCCTGGTTGCGCAACCTCTGGGTAGCGTTCGCCGCATGGTCGTCGCCAGCCCGGATTATCTCAGCCGCTTTGGCGTACCTGATCACCCGCGGGACCTGCTCAAAGCCAACTGCGTGAAGTTCTCAGGCGGCATGGGGCCGGGCTGGACATTTTACGAAGGCGGCAAGCCGTTTTCCGTGCCCGTGACAGGCAACCTCGAGTTCAATCACGTCGCCCCTGCAGCCGATGCCTGTCTGGCCGGGCTTGGGTTCGGCATGTTCATCTCTTATCAGGTCGCGCATCACATCGAAAAGAAGCGTCTGCAAATCGTGCTCGAATCATTCGAGCCGCCCCCGCAGCCCATTCATGTGATCTATCCGCATGCACGGCTGCTGCCAGCGCGTACCAAAATCTTTATCGAGTGGATAAGGCAGGCGTTAAAAGACTGCACCCCTAACCTGGGGTTTGAACAACAGGGGACGGCAACCTGAGCCAACCCTGGTTTCCTGGACTCGATGGCCGTCGCGGCTATCACGCTGCCTGGCCGTTCCTGCTTTTTTTACTCCGAACCCAGTTCCTTCAGCACTTCCTGCACCAGCACCCACGGCGCCACCACCACCGCCCAGAACATCGGCTGGCGCGCATGCCAGTCCTCGGCGTCGGCGAGCTCGGCGCGGGCGATGCGGCCCTCGGCCAGCCATGCCTGCACGGTAGTGGCGTTGTTCTCGGCGACATGCAGGGCGGCGTCGACGAGGTCCATGCCGGTGGCGACCTTGATGACGTCGCCGCGCGCGAAGTGACGTTCGAGTTCGGGCCAGGCGAGTTGGGCGGTTTCGAGGTTGAGCTTGGCGCGGAGGATGTCGCTGGGGGTCATGGCGAGATGCAAGTTACAAGGTGCAAATTACAGGGCGAAACGCTAGCGGGATTTGCCGCCGCCACGGCGCTGGCTGAGCGGGTGCTTGGGCATCTGGGGCGGACGGCCGCGGCTGGCGGGGGCGGGCTTGCCCGATGCCGGTTTGGTGGCGCCGGATTTATCCGCCCCCGCTTTGGCAGGCGCGGGTTTGCCGGCGGCAGGTTTGGCCGGGCCGGGTTTTCCTGGCGCGGCTTTGGCGCGGCCGCCGTCGGCGCGCGGGGTGCGCGTGCCTTCCGGCTGCTTGCCGGTGCCGGCGGGCTGGAACAGCGGGATCAGGTGCTTCTTGCTGTTGCCGATCAGGTCTTCGCGGCCCATTTCCTTCAAGGCCTCGCGCAAGAGCGGCCAGTTGTCGGCGTCGTGGTAGCGCAGAAAGGCCTTGTGCAGGCGACGCGTGCGGCCCTGTTTGACGACGGACACCGTCTCGGCCTTGCCGCCGAGCACTTTCTTCAGCGGGTTCTTTTCGGTGTGGTACATCGCCGTCGCCAGCGCCATCGGGGTCGGCAGGAAGGTCTGCACCTGGTCTAGGCGGAAGTCGTGCTTTTTCAGCCACAGCGCGAGGTTCAGCATGTCCTCGTCGGTGGTGCCGGGGTGGGCGGCGATGAAGTAGGGGATCAGGTATTGCTTCTTGCCAACCGCCTTCGACGCCGCTTCGAACATCTCCTTGAAGCGGTCGTAGGCGCCCATGCCGGGCTTCATCATCTTGGAGAGCGGGCCGGCCTCGGTGTGCTCGGGCGCGATCTTCAGATAGCCGCCGACGTGGTGCTGCACCAGTTCCTTGACGTATTCAGGCGAGCGCACGGCGAGGTCGTAGCGCAGGCCCGAGCTGATGAGGATTTTCTTGATCCCCGGCAGTGCGCGCGCGCGGCGGTACATGTGGATCAGCGGCGTGTGGTCGGTGTTGAGGTTGTCGCAGATGTCCGGGAATACGCAGCTCAAGCGGCGGCAGGCGTGCTCGATCTTCTTCGACTTGCACGCCATGCGGTACATGTTCGCGGTCGGCCCGCCGAGGTCGGAGATGACGCCCGTAAACCCTGGCGTCTTGTCGCGGATCGCCTCGATTTCCTTGATGACCGAATCTTCGCTTCGGCTCTGGATGATGCGGCCCTCGTGTTCGGTGATCGAGCAGAAGGTGCAGCCGCCGAAACAGCCGCGCATGATGTTGATCGAGAAGCGGATCATCTCCCACGCCGGGATCTTGGCGTCGCCGTAGCTCGGATGTGGTGCGCGTGCGTAAGGCAGGTCGTACACCGCGTCCATCTCCGGCGTGGAAAGCGGGATCGGCGGCGGGTTGAGCCAGACATCGCGCTCGCCGTGCGCCTGCCGCATGGCGCGCGCATTGCCGGGATTCGATTCGAGGTGGAACACGCGCGAGGCATGTGCGTACAGCACCGGGTTGTTCTTCACCTGGTCGTAGTCGGGCAGGCGGATCACGGTGCGCTCGCGCACTTCCTGCTTCGCCGCGAGACGCGCCGCCTTGGGGATGAGCCGCACCGGCGCCGTGCCCTCGGGCGTCTGCGCGGTGGGGCCGGTGGGCGTCATCGCGTAGGGGTCGACGTGGGCATCGATCGCGCCGGGGGTGTCGAGCTCGGTCGAGAGGACCTCGATCCAGTTTTCGGCCGGTTTCCAGTCGTGCGACACCATGAAGCCGGTGCCGCGCACGTCGCGGATGTCGCCAATCTTTTCGCCCTTGGCGAGACGAAGCGTGACGTCGAGCAGCGCGCGCTCGGCGTTGCCGAAGATCAGCAGATCGGCCTTGGAGTCCGGCAGCACCGAGCGGCGCACGGTGTCGGACCAGTAGTCGTAGTGCGCGATGCGGCGCAGGCTGGCCTCGATCGAGCCGATGATCACCGGCGTGCCGGGATACGCCTCGCGGCAGCGCTGCGCGTAGACCGTGACCGCGCGGTCGGGACGCTTGTTGGGGGCGGCGTCGGGCGTGTAGGCGTCGTCGGAGCGGATCTTGCGGTCCGAGGTGTAGCGGTTGACCATCGAGTCCATGTTGCCCGCGGTGACGCCGAAATACAGCGTCGGCTGGCCCAGCGCGCGGAAGGCGTCGGCCGAGTGCCAGTCGGGCTGGCTGATGATGCCGACCCGGTAGCCCTGCGCTTCCAGCAGCCGCCCAACCAGCGCCATGCCGAAGCTGGGGTGGTCGATGTAGGCGTCGCCGGTGACGAGAATCACGTCGCACGCGTCCCAGCCGAGCGCGGCCATCTCGGCGCGCGACATCGGCAGGAAGGGGGCGGTGCCGAAGCGCGCCGCCCAGTGCTTGCGGTGGGAAAACAGGGCGTGGGTCATGACGTGGCTATCCGCGAAACGCGGCGGATAAGTAAGGACTTAGTTGACGCCCAGCAGTTCCACTTCGAACACCAGCGTGGCGTTCGGCGGAATCACGCCGCCGGCGCCGCGGGCACCATAGCCCAAGTTCGGCGGGATGGTGAGCTTGCGCTTGCCGCCGACCTGCATGCCGGCCACGCCCTGGTCCCAGCCGGGGATGACCTGGCCCATGCCGAGCTTGAATTCGAACGGGTCGTTGCGGTCGACGCTGGAGTCGAATTTCTGGCCATTGGTGAGCCAGCCGGTGTAGTGCACCGACACGTACTGGCCGGCGCTGGCGGTGTCGCCGCTGCCGACGACGAGGTCTTCGATGATGAGTTCGCTCATGGATTCAGTCCTTGTGGGGGAAGTCGGATTCGGGGCGCGTGGCAGGGGAGCCTGCGCGAGGAGGGCTATTTTCTCACGTTTCGGGCGGCGGGCGGCAGACCCGGTTCAGGCCGGTTCAGCTTGCGGAGCGCGTTTGCGCTTCTCTTCAACCAGCAGGGCATGGAGCATCTCGGATGACAAGCCATGCAGCACGAGCCGGTATCCGGCGGACCAGGTCGCAGGAACGACCATGGGATGCTTGTTGTTGACCAGGATCAACGCGTCTGGCTTGTTGAGCACCTTGGCGGCGTATATGCCGATGGTTTCATCCAGTTGCAGGGAGTGCACCGAGCGCCAGAAATCCCGGTCGCTGAGAAAAAGCTGATAGAGCGGCGTGAAAAGATCGATGCAGGTTTGCAGGTCGATTTTGTTGAGCCAGCCGTCATTCTGGGGAGCAATGGGGAAATCGCCGTCATCCGAAATCATCGAAAAATCGAGTTCGGCGGTTGGCTCGATCCCGTGCAGGCCCTGTTGGTCGAGCTTGAGGTTCAGCCTGGAAATGAAGTTGAACAGGTTGAGGTCGTGCTTGATGAACAGGTCGTCGCGCAGATCGGGCAAATCCGTCGGCAGCAGCGGATTCAGCGGGATGTCGGCGCCTTTGATGTTGGCTCGCAAAAACGCCAGGTTTTCCGAGCCGATCCAGAAGTGCCTGAGGATCAGCCAGTTGGCTTCAGGGGTGGCAAAGATGGCCAATGCGCGTGCCAGGAACAGGTGCAATATCCGGGAGGATGCCAACCAGGACGGGGTGACGGTCTTGATCACCTGTATGAGCACGATCACGATGCGTGCAAGCGGACGCACGAAAGGCAGCAGGAATTGCCGGGAAACCGTGCCCGAATCCCTGAGCCACGCTTCCTTCACGCCGGGCGTGAGCGGCGTCGAGTGATCCAGCCAGAGGGTTTGCCAGGGATCGGGGTCGCTGGGGTCGTGCGGGGCGTGCAATGCCGGGCAGGGGCGCGGAAGCCTGACTTTCTTCATGAGGTGCCTTCCTGGGGTTGCAGATACTTCCATTGCTGAAGGTAGAGTGCCGCGACGCTTTGGGCCACTTGAACGATCCGGCCCGGGGCATCGGGCGCGACGTCCGCCGCCAGCTTGACGGCTTCCAGCCAGCGCAGCATGTGGCTTTGATCGTTTTCTCCGTGATAGGCCATGAACTGGAGCAGGGAGGACGACAGGCCGAGCCTGGATTTCAGGCGGGGCAGCAGGGTCGGGACGATGCGCTGCCCCGTACCCTCGATGATGTAGATGCCGCCCAGCAATCCGATCGGATCGAGCCGTGACGCATAGGCATGCATGAATGCGTTGAGTGCCTCTCCCCCCGGATTCATGCGCAGGGCATGAAGCGGCAGCGTTCCGCCTGCGTTGCGATAGTCCTGGTACAGCACCTGCCAATCCAGCTGTTCCTCGCCGGCATGGGTTTGCACCAGATGGGCTAGGCTGCGAAGTGCCGGGCTCATGCTGGAGACCGCGCGCCGCATCCATAAACTTCCTTCACGCACCTGGGGGATCCAGCTTTCCATCCAGGCCAGGTAGGCGCCGTGTTGCACCGTGCCATCCAGAACCGAACGCGCCAGGCCGGTCCGGAATACCTCGGAGCGGTAATCGTGCCAAACCCCCATCAAGTCCTTGAGCATGGCGGCGATGCCGGGAGCGTGTTCCGCGCTTGGGGCGATCGGGGGCGGGGCCAGGGCGTCGAGTTCGATCGCGTGCCGGGTTTGCCCGGCAGCCTGCGCGGCATCGACGACTTCAAGCAAAAAATAGGCGACGGTAAATTGCCCGGACTCGGGGATGAAGCCGAATATCTGGTCGCCCGTTTTGAGGTCGGCTGCATGGGTCCGGTAAAACTCGTCGAGCATGATGAATATCGAGGCGGAACCGGTGTTGCCCCTGCTGGCGAGATTCGAATACCAGCGCTCGTGCGGGATCGACAGGCCTGCCTCATCCATCAGCTTCTGCATCAGGGGCTTGAAGCGTTCCGACGAGTAATGGCACAGGAACCAGGTGATTCGGGCGGGGTCGAGCTGTCCGGCTTGAACCAGCTTCGCGTACTCGTGCAGGCCCAGATCGAACAGGTTAGGCAGCAGCCGGATATCCTGCCGCAGGTCGTAGGCGCCTGCCCGCTCGGCTTCGGCCAGCGTTGGATAATCCAGATAGCCGGGCAACCGATTGCCTGGAGACTGGCCCACCTGCATGCAGGTGGCCAGATCGCCCGAGAACGATTTCTGGTGTATCCATTTGAGCTTCAGCGAGCGACCGGTTGGCGCGGGCCGGTGCGAGAGCGTGACGCCGCCCGCGCCGTCCGAGAGCATCCAGCGCAGGAAATGCGCGTCGAAGTCCACATCCATGCCGCGGTCCCGGAAGCGCGACGCCTTGAACAGCCGGGAGGGGAATTCGCTTGCCACCGCAATCGCGGTCTGCGCCGAGCCGGATTCAACCGCGAGGGCAGCTGCCTTGAGCGCGCCGATTGACGCGGCGCAGATTCCGGATACCGACAGGGTTTCCAGGGGCGGCAAATGCAGTTCGCCCTGAATCAGGTTGGCGAGCCCCGGGGCGGCGCAGTCCCCTCCCGTGGTGGCGGCGGCGAGGTAATCGACCGGCGTGTCCCCTTCGATCAGCGCGCGAACAACCTCGGCTCCCATGGACGTGACCGAATGCAGCGAGTTTCCTGCCGCATCGAGCGCGTAATGCCGGGTCTGGATGCCGTTCTCGGCGAGGATGCGCTGCTTGATTCTGCCCGAGACGCGGTTGATCGAGCCGATGAATTGATCCATCGAGTCATTGTCGACAGGGTCGCCGGGAAGGAACGAAGACGTTCGCGTGATGAAGGTGTGCTCGAAGGGGGTCATGCCGGTTCAGGATTTGTGCGGACGGCTGGTTCCCAGCCATGCATCGAGATGATTGAAGAAGAAGCCGAAGTTGTCGTGGTAGCGCGAATGGTGCGTCTGGTGGTGCCTGATGAAACCGAGCAGCGAGCCCGCTTGCGCATGCGGGAAGATGTCACAGTTTGAATGCGACAGGGTATTGATCAGGATCGACCACAGGGGCAGGAATATCAGGGCGGCTGCTGAGAAGTCGTGGAGCAGCATGGCCGTCGGCAGGACGGCGCCGAGCAGAAGCGCTTCGAGACTGCTCATGCTGTATGCAGTGAAAGGCGTTGCCGCGGCGGATCTATGGTGTGTGAGGTGCGCTTTTTTCAGCTTCCCGTGCAGAAAGCGATGGATCGCATAGAAGTAGAGGTCGTTCCACAAAACCAGCAGCAGCATTTCCAGCAGGATCTGAATTACGCCCGCATCGGTACGTATGCTGATCCATTCCGCTTGATAGGCAATCCAGGCGACGCTCGTTCCCAATCCGAAAAGCAGGATGGAACGCAGTGAGTTCAGGATTTCGGTGCGGATCTGCCCCGTGCCAATTGGCCGAGGCTCGATGGGGCGATTGATGCGCCGGGCGATGAGCCAGACGGTCACGGCGAATGTCAAGTAGATGGCCAGAAAAAAGGCCGTCGACGCGGCCATGATCAGGAGGGGAGTGGGCGATTGCAGCAGGCTGACAAGAACGTGCATGGACTCCTCCTTTGACAAGTCAGCGCCACTCGGCGGGCAGGAAGCCGGTGTCGGGATCGACATTCAGGGGGACTTCCTTGACGCTGCTGGCGTCCGCCGGCGCGTCGCGCAGCACGACCTGCGGGAAGGCCAGCACCACGACGACCATGACGAGCTGGATCAGGAGGAAAGGGATCGCGCCCCAGTAGATGTCGGCCGTGCGGACCGCCTTGGGAGCCACGCTTTTCAGGTAGAACAGGGCGAAACCGAAGGGCGGGTGCATGAAGGCGGTCTGCATGTTGACCGCGAGCATCACGCCGAACCAGATCGGGTCGATGCCGAGCTTGTAGGCGATGGGCCCAACCAGCGGCACCACGATGAAGGCGATCTCGAAGAAGTCGAGGAAAAACGCCAGCACGAACACTATCAGGTTGACCGCGATGAGGAATCCGAACACGCCGCCGGGCAGCCGGGTGAACAGGTGCTCGACCCAGACGTCGCCGTCGAGGCCGCGGAACACCAGGGTGAAGATGGTCGAGCCGATCAGGATGAAGATGACGAAGGTGGTGAGCTTCGTGGTGCTGTCCATTGCCTGCGTCAGCTGCAGGCGGGAGAGCCGCCCGCGCGCCAGCGCCAGCAGCAGGGCACCCGTCGCGCCCATCGCGCCGCCCTCGGTGGGGGTGGCGACGCCGAGGAAGATGGTGCCGAGCACCAGGAAGATCAGCACCAGCGGCGGCACCAGGGTGGTGAGCACGCGCAGCAGCAGGGCCGAGCCGTGCAGGGTGCGCGCGCTGGCCGGCATGGCGGGCGCGGCAGCGGGCTTGAACAGCGTCACGCCCAGCACGTAGAGCAGATACAGCCCGACCAGCGCCAGGCCGGGCAGCAGGGCGCCCTTGTACATGGCGCCGACCGGCGCGCCGAGCTGGTCGGCCAGCACGATCAGCACCAGCGAGGGCGGGATGATCTGCGCCAGCGTGCCCGAGGCGGCGATGACGCCGGCAGCCAGCCGCTTGTCGTAGCCGTAGCGCAGCATCACCGGCATCGAGATCAGGCCCATGGCAATGACCGAGGCGGCGACCACGCCGGTGGTGGCCGCGAGCAGCGCGCCGACCAGGATCACCGCGTAGGCGAGGCCGCCGCGCAAGGACCCGAACAGCTGGCCGATGGTGTCGAGCAGGTCCTCGGCCATGCCGGAGCGTTCGAGGATCAGGCCCATGAAGGCGAAGAAGGGGATCGCCAGCAGCGTGGGGTTGGCGACGATGCCGTAGACGCGTTCGGGCAGCGCCTGCAGCAGCGAGACGTCGAACAGTCCGGCGGCGATGCCGATGCCGGCGAACAGCAGGCCGTTGGCGGCGAGCGCGAACGCCACCGGATAGCCCAGCAGCAGGAACACGACCAGCCCGAGGAACATCAGCGGCGCCATGTTGGCCAGAAGCTCAGCCGCCATCACACCTCTTCTTCCGGCGCTTCGCGCGGGAGCACGAGATGGCCGTTCAACACGCCGAGCCGCTTGATGACCTCGGCCACCCCTTGCAGGGCGAGCAGGGCAAACCCCACGGGCAGCAACAGCTTCACCGGCCAGCGCAGCAGGCCGCCGGCGTCGGGCGAATGCTCCTGCGTGGCCCAGGCCTCATGGAACATCGGCCATGAGAGCCACGTCAGCAGCACGGCCATCGGCAGCAGGAACACGAGGCCGCCGACGAGGTCGATCCAGGCCTGTCCGCGCGGCCTCAGGCGGTTGTAGAGGATGTCGATGCGCACATGGCCGTTGTGCTTCAGCGTATAGCCCGCCGCCAGCAGGAACATCGCGCCGAACAGGTACCACTGGATTTCCAGCCAGGCGTTGGAGCTCTCGCCCAGCGTATAGCGTGCCAGCGCATTGCCCGCCGAAATCAGCGTGGCGGCGAGCACCAGCCAGATGACGAGGCGGCCGATCCGCTCGGTCAGCGCGTCGATCAGGCGGGCCAGGGCGAGCAGGGGCTTCACAACGCGCCGGTTTTCTTGAGGAATTCGTCCAGCCGTTCGGCGATCTGGTGGTAGCCGGCGGCGTTGGCGTGGATGGGGTCGGACTTGAGGCGGGCGTCCTTCAGCACGTCGTTGAAGGCGTCCTGTTCCAGCGGCAGCTTCATGTCCTTGGCGACGCGGGCGTAGAAATCCGGCGCGCCGCCGAACAGCTTCGGCTCAGGCACGGCGATCAGCACGACCTCGGCGCCGCTGGCGCGGATGGTCTGCACCAGCAGACGCAGGTTGTTCTCGGTGGTGGCGGTAGGCTGCTGGTGCAGCATGTCGTTGCCGCCCAGGCACAGCAGCACCAGGCGCGGCTTGTACTCGGCCAGCACGGCGGGCAGGCGCTGCAGCCCGGTGGTCGTGGTGTCGCCGGGCACCCCGGCGTTGATCACGGTATGCCCGCTGAGCGTGGCCAGCACGGCGGGGTAGGCTGTCTCTTCGCTCGCGCCGGTGCCGTGGGTAAGGCTGTCGCCGAAGGCGAGGATGACGTCGTGCGGGCTGAGCTTGGGCAGCGTCGGTGCGCGGTCGCACGCGACGAGAAAGAGAACGGCAACGAGCGCAAATAAATAGCGTTGCGCTCTTTGCATGTCAGTTGCCCGCCACCGTCATGTGGTCGATCAGGATGGAGCCGACCTGCTTGGAGCTGCGCCGCTCGATATCCTTGCCGATGGCGACGATGCCCTTGAACATCTCGGCCAGGTTGCCGGCGATGGTGATTTCCTCGACCGGGTACTGGATCTCGCCGTTTTCCACCCAGAAGCCGGCGGCGCCGCGCGAGTAGTCGCCGGTGACCATGTTGGCGCCGTGGCCGAGCAGTTCGGTGACCAGGAGCCCCGTGCCCATTTGTTTCAGCAGGCCGTCGAGGTCGTGCTCGCCGGGCGTGACGATCAGGTTGTGGCTGCCGCCGGCGTTGCCGGTGGTCTTCATGCCGAGCTTCTTCGCCGAGTAGGTCGACAGGAAATAACCCTGCAGCACGCCGTCCTTGACGATGTCGCGGTCGAGACAGGCGACGCCTTCGCTATCAAACGGCGCGCTGCCGAGGCCGGACGGCAGGAAAGGCGCCTCGCGGATGTTGACCAGCGGCGCGAACACCTGCTGGCCGAGGCTGTCGAGCAGGAACGACGACTTGCGGTAGAGGCTGCCGCCGGAGACCGCGGCGACGAAGTTGCCGATCAGGCCGGTGGCGATCGGCGCCTCGAACAGCACCGGACAGGTGCGGGTGTCGAGCTTGCGTCCATTCAGGCGCCGCACCGTGCGGGTGCCGGCGATGCGGCCGACGGTTTCGGCGGAGTCCAGATCGTTTGCATTGCGGGCGCTGGTGTACCAGTAGTCGCGCTGCATGCCGCCCTTGTCCTCGCCGATGACGGCGACCGACATGCCGTGGCGCGAGCCGGCGTAGCCGTTGCAGAAGCCGAGGCTGTTGGCATAGATGAACTGTGAGGTATGCAGGCTGACGCCGGCGCCTTCGGAGTTGGTCAGCCGCTTGTCCACCGCCAGGGCTGCCGCCTCGCAGGCCTGGGCGCGCTCGGCGGCTTCTTCCACGGTGAGTGCCCACGGGTGGTAGAGGTCGAGGTCGGGCACGTCTTTCGCCAGGCGGTCGGCGTCGGGCAGGCCGGCCGCTTCGTCCTCGGCGGTGTAGCGTGCGATGGTCAGCGCCTTCTCGACCGCGCTTTTCAGCGCGGCTTCGGACAGGTCCGAGGTCGAGGCGTGGCCGCGCCGCTGGCCGATGTAGACGGTGACGCCGGCGCCCTTGTCCTTGTTGTATTCGATGGTCTCGATTTCACCCTGGCGTACGCTGACGCTCTGGCCGACGCCCTCGGAGATTTCGGTATCGGCGGCGGTGGCGCCCTGTTTGGCGGCGTGCTCGATGACGATCCGGGAGAGGGCCATGAGCTGGTCGCGGGTATAGCTGAATTGGGAGCGGGACATGTCGGGCTATGAAAGGGAAGTGGGACGCAAGTCGGTTCGGCTGTTGTATGGATTCGGCACGTTTTGTCTGGGCAGAAACTACAATGACGATAATAACAGTAACCGAAAGCCTCACCGTGCGCCTGATCGACCCTGATGCCGAGCTGGAATTCGACCCCGACGACGTCTACGACGGGCCCAGCAAAAGCCAACAAAAACGCGAAGTCGAAGCCCTGCAAGCGCTGGGCGAAATCCTGGTCAAGCTCCCCGATGCCCAGTTCAAACGCATCGAACTGCCGGAAGAACTGCGCGCCGCCGTCGCCGACTGCCGCAAGATCACCCAGAACGGCGCGCTGCGCCGGCAGAAGCAATATATCGGCAAGCTGATGCGGTCGGTCGACCCGGCGCCGATCCAGGCGCAGATCGACGCCTTCAACGGCGTGTCCGCGGCGGAAAACGCCAGGCTGCACCAGGCCGAAAAATGGCGGGAGAAACTCATCGCCGACAACGAGGCGCTGACGCTGTTCCTCAACAATTATCCCGACAGCGATGCCACGCACCTGCGGCAGCTGATCCGCAATGCGCGCGACGAGGCTGCGCGCAACAAACCGCCGAAAGCCTTCCGTGAAATCTTCCGGGTGATCCGAGAGGCCATGCAAGAAAAATAAAAAGGGGGGAGGCAGCATGTGGGGACGCATCGTCAAAATCGCATTGAGTCTGCCCTTCCTGATTGTTGCCGGGCTGTTCGGTCTCTATCTCGTCTTCGGTTTTTTCCTGGTCAACCCGCTGGCGCAGAAGCTGCTGCCCTGGATCGGCGAGAACAAGCTCGCCAGCCAGCTGAGCGTGCAGCAGGTCAGGTTCAATCCCCTCACGCTGGAGGCCACGGTGGATGGCCTCAAGCTGACCGAGAAAAGCGGCGCCCCGCTGGCGAGTTTCGAACGGCTCTACGTCAACCTCGATACCGTCGGTCTGCTCCGCTGGGCCTGGCGCATCCGCGACATCGAGCTCGACCAGCCGCACGCGACCCTTGAAATCCGGCGCGGCGGCAAGCTCAACTGGGCGGCACTGATCGCCAAGCTCAATGAAGACAAAACGCCGCCGTCCGACACGATCTCACGGGTGCTGATCGACCACATCAAGATCGCCGACGGCCACATCGTCTACACCGACGCCAATCGTGCGGGCAAGCCGTTCAATGCCGTGCTGGAACCGCTCGGCATCGAACTCGATGGGCTCTCGACCCTTCCCGAGGATCGCGGCGATTACCTGCTTGCCGCCAAATTGCCGGAGCAGGGCGGCACCCTCAAATGGAAGGGCGACGTCGGGCTGAATCCCGTCGCGTCGAGCGGCGAACTCGGGCTGGAGGGCGTGCGGCTGGCCAAGCTGCTGCGGGTGATCAGGAGCCCGCGCAATTTCGACCTGCCATCCGGCACCTTGGCAGCCGGCCTGCACTACCGCTTTGCCATGGTGCGCGACAAGGCCGGGGAGGACGTGCCCTGGGTGCGGGTCGACGGCGCCAATCTGGTCGTGCAGAACCTGACGCTGGCGCCGCACGGCGGCGGCGCCCTAAAGGACTCCGATCCGCTACGCGCTAAAGCGCGTGCGGAATCGTATGCCCCCGTGCTGCAACTCGCCGAGGCGCGCGTCGGCAACGCGAGCTTCGATCTCGCCACGCGTGCGGTCGATGTTGCGAGCGTGAGCCTCACCGGCGCCAAACTGGCTGCGACACGCGACGTCAAGGGGATACTGGACTGGCAAACGCTGTTCGGCGCAGAGGAGGGGGCGACCGCGTCCCAGCCGGCCCCACCCAAGACAGCCGAACCGATGGCGCCCTGGAAAATCGGCGTGCGCGAAATCAAACTGGCCGACTGGGCGTCGCGTTTCACAGATCAGGGTTTTGCCACGCCGCTGGTCGTGACTGCCGAGGGCTTCGGCCTGACCGCGGCGCTGACAGGCGAAGTGGGCGCCAGGACCGCCATCGACGTCGGCCCGGTGAATGCCGCGCTGGGCCCGGTCCGGGTGCAGTCAGGGTTGCAGCAGGTGGCGGAGTTGCAGCACGCGGCGCTGGTCAACGCGGGAATGAAGGTGGCGGAAAACCGGCTCGATATCGAGGCGCTGGAACTGAATGGCGCCAAAACCACCATCACGCTGGACAAGAAAAAAAACCTCAACTGGGCCGATATTCTTAAAAAGGCGCCCGGCGCACCTGCCGCCGCGCCGGCCAGGACAGGCACTGCAACGACTTCGCCCATGGACGTGCAACTCGCGCGCCTCAGCCTCAACGACCTCGAAGTCGACATCGTCGACCAGTCGCCCGCCAAACCGGTCAAGCTTGATGTCGCCAAGGGTTTCGTCGCCCTGAAGGACCTCAGCCTGGACCTGGACAAGGCAGTGCCGCTGGAGGCGGGTTTTGCGCTCAAGCAGGGCGGCCGTTTCGATGCCAGCGGCACGGTCATCCCGCGCAAGGCGTCGGGCCAACTGGACGTCAAGCTCACGGGGCTGTCACTGAAACCCTTCGCGCCCTACGTCAACCAGTTCGCCCGGCTCAACCTGCGTTCGGGCACGGCATCGACGCGCGGCAAGCTGGCATTTGCGCAGGCGAAGTCGGGCATGAAACTGGATTTTCGTGGCGGTTTTGCGGTGGACGATCTTGCCATCACCGAGGAGGAAACCGAGGAGGCCTTCCTTGGCTGGAAGAAACTGTCGTCCGGCAGCCTCGATTTCAGGCTCAACCCCAATCGCCTGCACATGAACGAACTGGTAGCGCTGAACCCGTTCGGCAAGGTGATCATTTTCGAAGACAAGTCGATCAACCTGAAGCGCATCCTGCGAACCTCGAAATCGGAAAAACCCGCTGTCGCAGCAGTAAGCAAGCCCCAACCGGCTGGTCAGGCTGACGCATTTCCGCTGTCCATCGGGCGCCTGCGCATCGTGGGCGCGAATGCCGAGTTCGCCGACCTCTCGCTCACGCCGCAGTTCGGTACGCGCATGCACGACCTCGGCGGCGTCGTCACCGGCCTCTCTACCGACCCCGCGACCACCGCGCAGGTCGAACTCGACGGCAAGGTGGACGAGTTCGGGTCGGCGCGTATACGCGGCTCGATCCAGCCGTTCCGGGCGACCGACTTCACCGATCTGAAGCTCACCTTCCGCAACCTGGAAATGACTAATATGACGCCGTATTCGGGCAAGTTCGCCGGACGCAAGATCGATTCCGGCAAACTCTCGGTCGATCTCGAATACAAGATCAAGAATCGCCAGCTTGCCGGCGAGAACAAGTTCATTGTCAACAAGCTCAAGCTCGGCGAACGCGTCGACAGTCCCGATGCACTCCATCTGCCGCTCGACCTTGCCATCGCCCTGCTGGAAGACAGCAACGGCGTCATCGACCTCGATCTCCCGGTGTCGGGCAGCCTCGACGACCCGCAGTTCAGCTACGGCAGGATCATCTGGAAAGCCATCGTCAACGTGCTGACCAAGCTGGTCACGGCACCCTTCCGTGCGCTCGGCAAGCTGCTGGGAATCAGCTCGGAAAAGCTGGAAGCCATCAATTTCGATCCTGGCAGCAGCGCGCTGTTGCCGCCTGAACAGGAGAAACTCAAAGCCGTGGCCGACGCCCTGGCCAAGCGGCCCGCGCTGACCCTCACCCTGGAGCCCGGCTACGACCCCGAAGCCGACCGGCGCGCGCTGCAGGAACAAACCATGCGCACGGAAGCCGTCGCCGTCGCCGGCATCAAGCTCGCGCCCGGCGAAGCGCCCGGCCCGGTCGACGTCAACAACTACAAGATCCAGACCTGGCTCGAAGACCGCTACGCCGAAAGCGCCGGCAAGGAGGACTACAAGAGACTGCGCGCGAGTTTCCAGGACAAGAATGCGGGCGCCGCCGAGCGCGTGCTGGAAAGCGAAATGGTCGAGCGCCTTGCGCGTCGTTTCAAGACACGCGACACCGGCCCCATTTCGCCTTTCCACACCGAACTGCTGGAGCGGCTGACCGCACAGGTCAAGATCGGCGACGATGCCCTCGTCAAGCTCGGACAGGCGCGTGGTCAGGTCATGCGCGATGCGCTGGTCAAGCTGGGCCTCGACGCCAGCCGTATCGGCGTGTCCGCCCCCTCCAAGCAGACGGCCAAGGAGAAGCTGGTGGGCAGCAAGATGAGCCTGGGCGCCGGTACAAAACCGGCGGCCGAAGCCGCGCCTGCCACCACGCCTGCCGCTGTCGCGCCTTGATGCCGATTCAAGCGGGCCGGTGCTTCGTCGTTAAGAGTAGGTCTCCCTGTCCGCTTGCGCTGCCATGACGTTTCGCCGATTACGAATTCTCATCCTGCTGGGGGTGCTGGCCGCGGCGATCGGTCTGACCTGGCTGGAGCAGACCATGGTGCGCGGCTGGGGCGCGCCGCTGGACGTGGCGGTGATTCCGATCAACGGCGACGGCTCGGAGCAGGCGACGGAGACGATCCGTGCGCTTCGGGTAAGCGAATTCGACGACATCGGCGCCTTCCTGGAGCGCGAGACTGCGCGCTACGGCGTGAAACAGTCGCCGGCCGTGCAGCTCAGCCTGCTGCCGGAACTGCATGAACAGCCGCCGGCGCCACCGCGTGACGGCAGCGTGCTGAAAACCGTGTGGTGGAGCCTGAATCTGCGCTGGTGGGTGTATCGGCAGTCGGGCGAGTGGTTGCCGCAACTGGGCAGGATCAAGCTGTTCGTGCTGTACCACGCGCCGCAGGATGGCGTCGCGCTGGCGCATTCATTGGGCATCCAGAAAGGCCTGATCGGCGTGGTGCATGCCTTTGCCGACGCCCGCCAGGCGAGCCAGAACAATATCGTCATTGCGCACGAGCTGCTGCACACGCTCGGGGCGACCGACAAGTACGATGCCGAGGGCAGGCCGGTTTATCCGCAGGGCTATGCCGAACCGGAGTTGCCGCCGCAGATGCCGCGCCACGAAGCGGAGATCATGGCAGGCCGGCTGGTGAACGCGGCAGGCCGCCTGGTGATGCCGCCCAGCCTGGAACAATGCGTAATCGGACCCATGACGGCGCACGAAATCAATCTCGACGCAGGCTTCGAACGACGTTTTGGTTCAGGCGGCTGAGCGCTTGCGTTGCCGGTCCAGGCGCGCCAGGCCGTAGTGGATGAACGCCAGCGCGGCGAATACCGGGCCCAGCAGATTCAGCAAGGGCACGAACTGCAGCAGCCCGGTCAGCACCCCCAATCCCCACCAGCCGCCACGCTCGTTCCTGAACAGCGCCGCCATCTCGGTCGCGCTCGCGTGTTCGGCGATGGCGTCGTAGCGGAACAGGCGCTGGTTCAGCCAGGCGGCGGCGACGAAGGGCACGATCACGCCGACGCCGAGCAGCCACAACGGCAGCGTCACCACCCACAAGGCAAGAAACAGGACGAGGGCGATGACCGCATTCCACAGGCTGCCGACAAGGCCGCCGCCGTGCTCGCGCACCAGTTCCGGGTAAGCGCGTTCGGCGACGATGCGAATCAGTGCGGTCATGCCGAACAGTGCGGTGATGACGAGCGCGGTGAGATAGACCAGGGGCACGTAGAACAGCACATGCAGCAGCGCCTGGATGCCATTGGCGATCCAGACCGGCTCGAGGCCGGTCAGCCAGGCTTCGATGCCGAGCTTGTCGAGGCCCAGCGCGATCCAACCGGAAAAAGTGCTCCAGAACGTCACGGCCAGCACCAGCCAGAGCAGGCCGGCAGCCAGCATCGGCCACACCACCACCCACAGCACGCGCGGCTGGAACAGGTCGCGCAGGGCGCGCGCTAGCGCGTCGAACACGGCCGTCATACCGATATCCGCAACGCCGACTTGGGGCGGAACACGTCGACCGTACCCGGCCGACTTTCGAGATACGGCCCGCCGATGAGATCGATGCAGTAAGGCACCGCGGCGAAGATGCCGTCGAGCGTTTCCTTGATCGCCTTGGGCTGGCCCGGCAGGTTGAGGATCAGGCTGCCCCCGCGCGTCACGCCGACCTGGCGCGACAGGATCGCGGTCGGCACGTATCGCAGCGACACCGCGCGCATCGCCTCGCCGAAGCCGGGCAGCATCTTGTGCGCCACGGCGAGCGTGGCTTCCGGCGTGACGTCGCGCGGCGCGGGTCCGGTGCCGCCGGTGGTGAGGATGAGCGAGCATTTTTCCGTGTCGGCCAGTTCGATCAGCGTCGCCTCGATCAGCGGCTGCTCGTCGGGAATCAGCCGGGTGACGAATTCGGCAGGATTGGCCAGCACCTCGCCAAACCAGGCTTCCAGCGCAGGCAGGCCCTTGTCTTCGTAGACGCCGCTGCTGGCGCGGTCGCTGATGGAAACCAGGCCGATACGGACGGGATCGTGGATCATGTGGTCATAAAAGAGGGTTGCGCGAGCCCCCGAATTTATCAGAATGCTGAGAGCGAAGATAACGGAGAACGGGATGAACCTGATCAGAACGGTGCTGGCGGCAGGCTGTCTATGGGCGACTGCGGTGCTGGCCGACCCGCCTCCGGGTTATCCGTTCGTCAGCTTCGACGCCGGCCTCAAGGCGGCGCGCGCGAGCGGCAAGCCGATATTCCTCTATTTCGGGCGCTATGGTTGCGCCTGGTGCGAGCACACCAACAAGGTGACCTTTTCCGACCCGGCGCTTAAGAAGCTTTACAGCGACAACTACGAACTGGTGTATGTCGACGCCGAGTCGGGCAAGCGGGTGACGCTGCCCTCCGGCGAGCGCATCACCGAGGCCGAACTCGGCGCACGGCTGCAGGCGTTCGCCACGCCGCTGTTCGTGTACCTGACGCCGCAGGGCGACAAGATCATGCAGATCCCCGGTTTCAAGACCGTGCAGGATTTCCGCGATTTCGACCGCTACGTGCGCGGCGGCTATTACAGGCAAAAGACCCTGCTGCAATTCCTGGACGGCAAGTCGTGAGGGCGGCGGCGCTGCTGCTGGCCGTGCTGGCCGTGCTGGCGTGGCCGGCGCATGCGGCCTGGCAATGGAGCGAACCGCTCACCGTCAACTCGGTTCGCGGTGCGAAGATATTCCCCCATATGGAATCGGCCAATCGCCGCAATGTGGCAGTGTCGGGAACGACGGTCGGCGTGGTGTGGGAAGACAATCGCAGCGGCAGCACGCAGTGCTATCTGGCGACGAAGCCGGCGGCGGCGGCGCGTTTCCAGCCAGAAATCCGGCTCAGCCAGGTCGAGTGCTATGAACCGGCGGTGATTGCCCTGGGCGGCGGGCGCTTCGTTGCCGCGTGGGAAGAGGCCGGCAAGGTGCACGCGCGGCTGCTGCCGGGCGGACAGGCGGTGACCCTGTCGGATGCCGAAGCGGGCCAGGTCACGCTGGCGGCGGGGGCCGGGAAACTGTATGCAGCCTGGGCCGAACAGGCCGGGCGGTTCCGCCACATCGTCGTGTCCCGGCTGGAGGTGAGGGCAGGCACGCTGCGCGCGGCGCCGGCGCAGCCGGTCGAGGCGGTCCCGCCCACCGACGAACAGGGCTGGCCCGCGCTGGCCGTGGCGGGCGACGGCAGCGTGACGGTGGCGTGGGAAGACCGCCGCGATCGCCACACCGTGCTGCTGACCAGCCACAGCGAAAATGGCCGCAGTTTTTCGCCGCCGGTTCGCCTGAGCGATCTGCCCAAGGGCGGCGGCCTGGGCAGGTCCCTCGGACTGGGCGCGGGGACGGGCGCGATGCGGCCCACGCTGACAGCCTGGGGTACGCAGGGAGTCGTCGCCGTCTGGCTCGACAAGCGCGACTTCCTTTCGGGCTACGACGTCTACGCGGCGTTCGATCCGGGTACGCGCCGCTTTGGTCCTAACGTCAAGGTGCAGGACAGCTTCGGCGACAACATGGCGCAATGGCATGCGCAGATTGTCGGTGGCGCCGACGGCAGGCTGCTGGCGCTGTGGGACGACGCGCGCGACGGCACGCCGGACGTGTGGATGGCCGACTGGGACGGTGCGGCATTCGGCGACAACGTGGCGGTCCCGGCGGCGGCCGGACCCGGCGTGCAGTCCGACCCGGCTGCCACGCTGGATGCCTCTGGCGTGCTGCATGTGGTCTGGCTGGAACAGGACGAACAGGCTGGCACGCGCGTCCGCTATGCGCGTGCCGAGTGGAAGTGAGTCAACTGGCGGGTAAAAGCTAAATCCAGCCGCGCCGCTTGAGCCGCCGATGCAGGACCAGGACGGCCATGCCGGTCAGCAGCAGCAGGGCCGGGTAGGCCCATGGCCACTTCAGTTCGGGCATGTCGACGAAATTCATGCCATAGAGGCTGAACACCACCGTGGGCAATGCCAGCAGCGCACCCCAGCCGGCCAGCTTCTGCACCGACTCGTTCTGCTTCACCGACAGCGAGGCGAGGTGGAACTGCATGGCGTCGGACGTCGAGGCGCGCAGGCGGTCGATGGCGGCCGACACCCGTACCGAATGATCGTGGATGTCGCGGTAGTACGCCTTGAGTTCCTTGGTGGACAGTTCAGGGTGCAGGCGAAACAGGTTCAGCGAGATTTCCTGCATCGGTTCGGTGGCGTCGCGCAGCGCGGTCAGGTCGCGCTTCATTTCGTAGAGTTGTTCCAGCATGTCGCGTCCCGGCTGGGCGCCGCTCATCAACTGGCTTTCCAGCGAGTGGAAGCGCTCCTGCATGCCGTCGATGACCGGCCTGAACTGGTCGACGATGAGATCGAGCACTAGATACAGCGCGTAAGGCGTGGCCGCCTTGATGCCGTTAGGTGGACGTTGCAGGCGCTCGCTTACCCGCTGGTAGCCGCTGCCGCTGTCGTGGCGGATGGCGATGACGTAATTGCCGCCCACGAACAAATGCGTTTCGCCGAGTTCCAGGCGTGACTCCCATAGCTGCGCCGTGCGCGCAGCAATGAAAATGTGCCCGTCGTACTCCTCCAGTTTGGGCCGCTGGTGTGTCGAAATCGCGTCTTCCAGCGCCAGCGCGTGCAGGCCGAGTTCCTGGCCCAGGCGGGTGATGGTCTGGCTGTCGGGGGATTTCAGTTCGATCCAGATGAAACGGTCCGGCTGTCCGACATGCTCGCTGATGTCATCGAATGCGATCGACTGGGCCTTGTTTTCGGTAAAGAGCAGGCAGTTGATGATGGTCTCCAGCTGCGAAGGGAAAGGTGCAGCGATTGTAGGGCCTGTTAACACTAATTTCGCACCTGCGTTGCCGCGAGAAAGCGATGGATGCAAGGCGTGTCGCGCAGGCAAGGGCCATCCCTTGCCAAGCGGCGCAACGCCGCAGACGCGCTTTCTCGCGGCAACCCGGAGGGGCGGGCCGATTCGGGGTGCACCCTTTGTCGCAAGCCGCTTGCTGTGAATGACACAGCGGCGCGCCTCGCTTCGCGGGCTCATCCCCGAATCGGCCTCGCCGCAGGCGCGAAATTAGTGTTAACAGGCCCTGGTTCATGCCATCCATGCGGATTCAATATTGGGGACCTTTGTCCGTTATCGCGGTACGACCGCAAAACGCCCCTGTTTGCTTGGGGTGAGCTGCCAGGAGCGCTTTTTGCCTGCCCGATAAAAATAGCCGGTCAATAACAAGATAAGGATAACGGAGACAACATGAGGAAAATCTGGATGTGCCTGGCCTTGCTGGTGAGCACCGTGGGTCAGGCTGCCCCGCCCGAACCCTACGCGTTTGGCGTGCTCAACCAGCGGAGCCTGCAAGCCACCGCAGCGTACTGGAATCCCATCCTGAATTATGTATCGGCACGTTCGGGGGTGCCGCTGGAGCTGCACATCGGGCGCACCGCCAACGAAACCACCGACCGCGTGGTGGCCGGCAAGCTGGATTTTGCCTATACCAACCACCTGTTTACTCCGAAACGGCATCGGCTGGGCTGGCGCGTCCTGGCCAGACAGGGTTCGCGCGGGATCCGCGGGCAGGTGGTGGTGCTCGCCGGTTCGACGGTCAGAACATTGAACGAACTGGCCGGCAAGCCCGTCGCCTTTGCCAATCCCTATGGCTTCACCGGGTACTACGTGCCGATGGATGCGCTGTTGCGTGCCGGGGTCAAGGTCACGCCGCTGTTTTCCGGCAACCAGGAAGCGGCGATGGGACAGCTCGAGTCGGGCCAGGTGGCCGCTGCCGGCGTGAACGATCAGGTCATGACCGGTTTCGCCCAGCGGCGCCAGTTGAAATATCGGGTGCTGGCCGAGTCGGAACCCTACTTCGACCTCGCGGTGATGGTGTCGCCACGAGTCAGTGCGGCGGATGGCAACAAGGTTCGCCAGGCGTTTGTCGATATGGCGCGCGACCCGGAGGGACAGCGCGTGTTGCAGCTCGCGGCCCAATCATTGGGTTTGTCGAAGGCTCGCGGTTTTGTCGCAGCGAATGACCAGGACTACGCCAACTACCTGACATTCTTCAAGCATACCCGGGTGCCCGTGAATGAGTGATCTGCAGGCGGTGCGCAGCACACGTTACAGCCTGCATGTGCGCATTCTGGGCGCGGTGTTCGTGCTGGTGCTGGTGATGTATGGGGTGGCGCTGGCGGTACTGGGGCTGCCGCTCACGACGCGCGCGCAGCAGAATCTCGACGCGGGCGCCCAGCGTGAACTGGGTGCGATCATGACGGCGATCCAGGATCAGGCGCTGCTGCGCGATTACCCCGCGATCGAACAGGCCATCCAGGCACGCGTGGATCGTTTCCGCATCCTGAAGGTGCGTTTCACGTCCCGGCAGGTCGCCTATGAGTCGGATACGCCACCTGATCCGCAGAGCTATCCGGCATGGTTTGCCGCGCTCGTGGATATCCGCGCATCCCAGGTGCAATCCGAACTGTTCGTGGGCGGTACGTCCTACGGCACGATTTCGGTTGCGCTGGACGCCGCACCAACCATCCAGGGTTTGTGGGTGCTGGCGGTGCGTTTCACCCTGCTGGCGATCGGCAGCCTGCTCGGCGTCATGCTGTTACTGCGCTGGCTGCTGCAGGTGAATCTGCGCGGCCTGTATGCCCTGCGCACGGCCGCGCGGGCGATTGAGCGCGGCGACTTCACCGCACGCGCCAGCCTGGCGTACGGTTCGCCGCCCGAGGTGCGCGAAACCAAGCTGGCGTTCAACCATATGGCCGATCATGTCGGCCGGCTGGTGGCTGCGCTGGAACGCGAGCATGACGAACTGCTGGTTGAAAAGGAACGCCTGCGGGTGACGATCGAATCCATTGCGGATGCCGTGGTGGTCACCGATGCGGACGGACGGATCGAGTTTCTCAATCCCAAGGCGGAAGAACTGACCGGCTTCAGCAGCGCCGATGCGCAAGGCCAACAGGTGTCCGAGGTGTTGCCGCTGATCGACGAGCAAAGCGGCTCGCCTGTGGCCAACCCGCTCGAACTGGCATTGCGGCGCAATACGGTGATCGAACTGGGCAACCATGCGGTGATCCGGCGTCAGGATGGCGCGACGATTGCGATCAGCGATACGGCTGCGCCGATCCGTTCCGGCGACGGCAAGGTCCAGGGCGGTGTGCTGGTGTTCCAGGACGAGAGCGAGCGACGCAGCCTGATGCAGCGGCTGGCCTGGCAGGCCGAACGCGACCATCTCACCGGCCTGTGGAACCGCCGCACGATGGAGGACAAGCTGGGTGAGGCCTTGCGCAGCGTGCAGCAGGAGGCGCGGCATTTCATTTTCTGCTACATCGACCTGGATCGATTCAAGCTGGTCAACGACACCTGCGGTCACCGCGCCGGCGACGCCTTGCTGCAACGCCTGACCGCCATCATGGCGCGCCGCGCGGAAGGCAAGAATCATTACCTGGCGCGACTGGGCGGAGACGAGTTCGGCCTGCTGTTCGCCGACTCCACGCTGCCCGCAGCGCTGGATCACATACAAGGCCTGCGTGACGAAATCAGCCGTTTCCGATTCGAGTGGGACGACAAGGTGTTTCGCCTCGGGGTGAGCTTCGGGGTGACCGAACTGCACAGTGGCATGACCGACATCGGCGAGATTCTGGCGCAGGCCGACACCGCGTGCTACCACGCCAAGTCGCTTGGCAGCAACGCAATCCAGGTCTACGAAAAGACCCATCCCGCCCTCCAGAAGATAAACGACGAAATGCAGTGGGTCGGCGCCATCACCAAGGCGTTCGAGGCGCACCGGTTTGTCCTGTATCGCCAGCAGAAAGTCGCCCTGTCGCCGCATAACACGACGCAGCATTACGAAATCCTGCTGCGCCTGCGGGGCGAGGATGGCACGATCATTTCACCGGGGGAATTCCTGCCTGCCGCCGAGCGTTATGGATTGGCGCCCAGTTTCGACCGCTGGGTGATCCGCAATTTCTTCGCCTACCTCGATACCCACCCGGACGATGAGGCCTGTTATGCGCTGAACCTGTCAGGGCGCAGCCTCAGCGATCCGGGCACGGCCGAATTCATTCTCGAGGAAATCGACCAGTACCATTTCGATCCTTCGCGGATCAGTTTCGAGGTGACCGAAACCGCTGCCATCGACAGTCTGGATGCCTGCGAGCGCCTGATTCTGGCGCTGAAGTCGCGCGGCATCCAGTTCGCGCTGGATGACTTCGGCAAGGGGCAGTCATCGTTCGGCTATCTGAAACGCCTGCCGGTGGCCTATCTCAAGATCGACGGCGACTTTGTGCGCGGAATGAACCACGACCGCGAAAAGCTCGCCATCGTCAAGGCCATGCACACGCTGGGGCATGAACTGGGCAAGCAGACCATCGCCGAGCAGGTCGAAACCGAGGCCGAGTTGACCAGCCTGAAAAACATGGGCGTGGACTTCGTGCAGGGTTACCTGCTGCACCGTCCGGCGCCGCTGCCGGTGGACTGATTCCGCAGAGCCGCATAGAGCGCGGTGTAGTCGGACACGATCGCGGCCTCGGAATAATGGCGCGTCACTTCGGCATATCCGGACTCGATCATCCGTGCCCCGTGTTCGTCATCGAGTGCCAGCGCAGTGCGCAATACTTCGGCCAGCCCTGCCGGATCGGCCAGCGGCGCCAACAGCCCGTTGACGCCATCCTGCATCAATTCAAGCGGACCCTGCGCACGGGTGGACACCACCAAAACCCGGTTGGCCCAGGCTTCCAGGATGACGTTGCCGAGCGGCTCGTGCACCGAAGCGCAGACGAATACATCGCCCAGCTGATAGTACGGCGCAGGGTCGTTCTGCCAGCCGGCCCAGTGGACGCGTGATGCAATCCCCAGTTGTCCGGACAGTTGTTCCAGGTCCTTGCGCAGCGGGCCGTCGCCGACCATCAATAAATGCAGGGGCGCTCCCCTGGACGATGCGGGCAGGCGGGCAAAGGCGTCGAGCAGATCGGCCCAGCCCTTGTTGGGGTGCAGCCGGCCGAGGCCGAGCATGACGCGGCAGCCTTCGAGACCAAACCGAATCCGCAGGGCGTCCAGTACGGCAGGGTGAACACGGGGCGGCGTGTCGACGAAATTGCCGATGGTGTGCACGCGGTCTGCAGGCAGGCCATGCGCTGTCAGATAGTCGTGGATGCCGCGGGTATTGCCTACCCAGGCATGGGCGTGGCGATAGCCCCTGAGGTTGTAGTAGCCGCCCAGCCGCGCCAGATGGACCGGAGGTCGGTTGCCGGGCAGGCGCACGATGCGCGTCGCGCGCCCCATGTAGGTCTGCACCACGTCGGGGCGGAAATCGGAGATGGCGCGATTGATTTTCCAGCGCGAGTACAGGTCCCACACGCCCAGCATCGGTGCGTGATATTGCCGAACCGCCGGGTCGATGGCGCGCGCGATTTCGCCATCCGCAACGGTGACGGCGGCTACCGGCTGCCCGTGACGCGCCAGCGCGTTCACCAGCCGGATGAAGAAGCGTTCCGCGCCGCCCAGTGCCTTGCCGCCGATGACGTGCAGGCTGCGCGGCGGTTTTCCCGCACGGGTCAAGACTGCACGCTCAAAACGGCAGTACGAGGTTGGGCGCAGCCTGGTGGATCACGCGGCGGAAGTCGGCCTGGATCCGTTCCAGCGCCTCGGCGTTGTCGGCTTCGAAGCGCAGCACGATCACCGGCGTGGTGTTCGATGGGCGCGCGAGGCCGAAGCCGTCTGCGTATTCGACGCGCAGGCCGTCGAGGGTGATGATTTCCTGGGCGTCGGGGAAGCGCGCGGATTTCTGCAGCCGCTCCATCAGCGCGTAGTGCTCGCCCTCGGCCATCTTGATGTTGAGCTCCGGCGTGTTCACCGTGTCGGGCAGGCCGTGCAGCGTGGCATTGATGTCGGCCTGTTTGCTCAGGTATTCGAGCAGGCGCGCGCCGGCGTAGAGGCCGTCGTCGAAGCCGAACCAGCGCTCCTTGAAGAACACGTGGCCGGACATTTCGCCGGCCAGCAGCGCGCCGGTTTCCTTCATTTTGGCCTTGATGAAGCTGTGCCCGGTTTTCCACAGCAACGGGCGGCCGCCGCGTTCGCGGATCCAGCCGAACAGCTTGCGGGTGGATTTCACGTCGAAAATGATCTCGGCGCCGGGATTGCGGGAGAGCACGTCGTCGGCGAACAGCATCAGCTGACGGTCGGGGAAGATGATGCTGCCGTCCTTGGTGACCACGCCGAGGCGGTCGCCGTCGCCGTCGAACGCGAGGCCGATCTCGGCGTCATTGGTTTTCAGCGCGGCGATCAGGTCCTGCAGGTTTTTCGGCTGCGACGGATCGGGGTGGTGATTGGGGAAATTGCCGTCGACTTCGCAGAACAGTTCTTCCACCTGGCAGCCCATGTCGCGGTAGAGCTTGGGGGCGAAGGCGCCGGGCACGCCGTTGCCGCAGTCGATGATGATCTTCATCGGGCGAGCGAGCTTGACGTCGGAGACGATGCGCGTGAGGTATTCGCCGGCGATGTCGTGCTGGCGGTAGCCGCCGTTGCCATTCACGAGGTCGTTGTTGACCAGCCGCTCGCGCAGCTTCTGGATGGTGTCGCCCGACAGCGTCTCGCCGCCCAGCACCATTTTGAGGCCGTTGTAGTCGGGCGGGTTGTGGCTGCCGGTGACCATCACCGCGCTGTTGGTGCCCAGCTGGTACGCTGCGAAATAGGTCATCGGGGTGGCGACCATCCCGAGGTCGACGACGCCGATGCCCGCCTTGCGGATGCCGCGTGCCAGCGCCGCGGCCAGGTCGGGCCCGGACAGGCGGCCGTCGCGGCCGATGCAGATTTCCTTCTGCCCGCGCGCCACCGCTTCGGAACCGATGGCGTGGCCGATGGCCTCGACGATCTCCGGCGTGAAAGTCTTGCCGACGATGCCGCGGATGTCGTAGGCCTTGAAGATTTCCTTGGGGTATTCCACAACGCACTCCCTGAATGGCGATGGGTCAGATTCTACCTGAGGGCGTGGTAGTGCCCATTTCACGCCTGCGTTGCCGCGAGAAAGTGATGGATGCAAGGCGTGTCGCGCAGGCAAGGGCCATCCCTTGCCAAGCGGCGCAACGCCGCAGACGCGCTTTCTCGCAGCAACCCGAAGGGACGGGCCGGCCAAGTTTTAATCCAGCCGGGCGCATCCCTTTGTCGCCAACCGCTTGCTGTGAACGACACGATGGCGCGGTCCCTTCGCGGGGCAGCGCCGGAGCGTCGCCCCTCGGAACGTGGGCAGCGAAGGCGAACACCGGCTCGCATCGGACGTGAGCGGCGCTGCTACGGCTCGCTTCGCTGCCCAGCTTCGCAGGGGCCACGCTACGCGAGCCATCCCGAATCGGCCTCGTCGCAGGCGCGAAATGGCCACTACCACGCCCTGGTATCGAAATGTTGCATCAGTCGCCGCGGCAACCAGTCGATGTTGCCGGGGAAAGGCCCGGACGGGAAGGCGACATGGCCGCCGCTGTCGGGCTGTTCGAGCGTGACCGCCGGCGAGACCTCTGCGGCGCTGGGCAACGCCCAGGCGGGCAGGAAAGGATCGTTTTTCGCGTTGATGACGAGCGTGGGTACGGCGATGGTTTTCAGAAGCGGCTTGGACGACACCCGCAGCCAGTAATCCTCGGCATCGCGAAAGCCGTGCAGCAGCGCGGTGACCAGCGTGTCGAATTCGCGGAAGGTGGTGGCGGCGGCGATCGCTTTCGCATCCAGCACCCCGGGGAAGCGCGCGGCCTTGCGCAGCGCCTTGGCTTTCAGGGTGAGGAGGAAGTGCGCAGTGTAGACGCGGCGGTTGATGCCATGGTCGAGGGTGTGGCCGGCCGCGGTGAGATCGAGCGGCGCCGAGATGCCGGCCGCGCGCTCGACCAGCAGGCGGGCCGACTCGCCCCGTTCACCCAGCCATTTCAGCAGCGCATTGCCGCCGAGCGAGACGCCGGCGGCATGAACCGGCGCTGCAGGGTGCTGCGATTTGACGTGGTTCAGGATGTGCTCGATGTCCGCGCTGTCGCCGGCGAAGTAGGCGCGCGGCAACCGGTTGTCCTCGCCCGAGCAGCCGCGGAAATGCGCCACCGCGCCATGCCAGCCACGCGCCCGGACGTGGGCCATGAGGTTGCGTGCGTAGTGGCTGTCGGCGCTGCCTTCCAGGCCGTGGAACAGCACCACGACGGGAGCGCCGGCTTGGCCATCCATCCAGTCGAAATCGAGAAAATCGCCGTCGGGCAATTCCAGCCGCTCGCGCCGGTAGGCCACCGCCGGGACGCGGATGATCAGGCTGGTGTAGATCGTTTGCAGGTGGCCGCCAGGCAGCCAGGCGGGGGCGCGATAAGCCGTGTCTTCCGGGAAAGGCATGGCGCGAAGTTTGGCCAAGGCGCCGCGCTTCCCTTAATGCAGCACTACGGACGGGGTACGCGAGGGCGGTGTACCTCCCACCTGGAGCGGAGAGGCATGGTGCAGCACCATGCGCCAGCCACCGGCTTCTTTGCGGTAGACATTGGTCGCCAGGATGGGCGGACGTGGCTCGGTTTCTTGGCCGATGACGAGATACTCGCGCACGATGCGGATGACCTGCGTGGCTGCGCGCATTTCCTGCGCGAGTTCGACCTGGACACGGAACTGCCCCGCCGCCTCGAACATGCTGTGCCATCCGGCCGCCACGGCGGTGCGCCCATTCAACGGCGCGGCCATTGGGTGGATACAGGCAATGCTGTCATCGCCAGCCCAGACTGCCATCATGGCGTCGAGCGAGCGCGCCTCGAAGGCGGCGTAGAACGCGGCCTCGGCTGCTTCGGGGGTGGGGAAGGTGGGCTCGGACATGGTTCTCGAATGACGTGCGACAACCCGCGTTGTGTTCAGGCAGGCGACCTGCGCCGGACGCTATGGGCCCATCGTCCCCGGGTCAGGGACGATGGGTGCTAGTGATGGCCGCCGCTGGGTTTACCTTTCAGGCGATAGAGCGTACCGCAATACGGACACAGTGCATCGCCGCGCGTTTCGACGGGCAGATAGACACGCGGGTGGGCGTTCCAGTCGGTCTGCTGCGGCGTCGGGCAGTGCAGCGGCAGGTCGCTTTCGGTAATCTCGATGACGCGCTGGGTGTTTATGCCCTTTGGGGTATTGTCGTGCCGCTCGCTCATGTCGCGCCCCGCCTCAGACCGGGGCGAGCCAGCCGGTGTGGGCGGGCGCTCGGCCGTGCACGCAGTCGAAATACATCGCCTGCAGCTTCGCCGTGATGGGACCGCGCGTGCCCTCGCCGATGGACCGGTTGTCGAGTTCGCGGATCGGCGTGACCTCTGCTGCGGTGCCGGTGAAGAAGGCTTCGTCAGCGGAATAGACTTCGTCCCGCGTGATGCGTTTCTCGATCACCTGCAGGCCGATTTCGGCGGCCAACTGAATGATGGTGTCGCGCGTGATGCCTTCCAGCGCGGCCGTGAGGTCGGGCGTGTAGAGCTTGCCGTTGCGGATCATGAAGAAGTTCTCGCCCGAGCCTTCGGCGACGAAACCGTCGACGTCGAGCAGCAGCGCCTCGTCGTAGCCGTCCGTCTCGGCTTCCTTGTGCGCGAGGATGGAATTGATGTAGTTGCCGTTGGCCTTGGCCTTGCACATGGTGATGTTGACATGGTGGCGCGAGAACGAACTGGTCTTCACGCGGATGCCACGCTCCAGCGCTTCCTGGCCAAGGTAGGCACCCCACGGCCAGGCGGCGACGATGACGTGCACCGACAGGTTCTTGGCCGAGATGCCCATGGCTTCGGAACCGAAGAAGGCCATCGGCCGCAGGTAGCCGGATTCGAGCTTGTTTTCGCGCACCACGGAGCGCTGCGCTTCGGAAATCGTGGCCTTGTCGAACGGCAGCTTCATGCCGAGGATGTGGGCGGAGCGGAACAGCCGGTCGGTGTGTTCCTGCAGGCGGAAAATCGCCGTACCCTGTTCGGCCTTGTAGGCGCGCACGCCCTCGAAGACGCCCATGCCATAGTGCAGGGTGTGGGTCAGGACGTGGGTGGTGGCTTCGCGCCAGGGGACGAGTTTGCCGTCGTACCAGATGACGCCGTCGCGGTCGGCCATGGACATGGTGGAAAGTCTCTTAACGAATGGAAAACCTCAATCTTACCGGATTCCGGGCACGGCGAAGCACCCGCTGGCGGCAAGATGTTGTCGCACAAAAGACCGTCCAGACGCTGAGGGAGAAACGTGTTCGCGTGCCCGCTGGCGACGCCCGCTCGCTGCATGTCGGGGTCGCCATGGCCACACTGCAGTTTGGCGTCAGAGATAGGCTTTGGCTTCCTCGCCGGGGTTGGGCAGCCCCGCCAGGCGCCAGGCCTCGCGCGGGCTGGGGAGCAGGTGCTGCATGCAATCGGCGCTTTGCCCGATGAGGTGGCAGACATGGCTGAGTGCGGTGACGCTGCCATGTCTGGAAAATTCGCCCCGCAAGGCATGCAAGAGGCCATACTGGGCTTCGCTGAGGGGGCCGATGCCGTCGGTCCGGGCAATGCGGTCGGCCAGGCTTTCACTCCACATGGCAGGGTCGATCAGGAAACCGTCGGGGTCGAAGACGGCAGTGCCGGGCGTATTGAGCCGTGTGTTCATGGCAAGCTCCTGTTGCGGTGACGCTGTGAATATTAGGTATAGCACCCTGTCCGCAATCAATCAGACTTGAGCGGAAGCACGGATTCCACCGGTTGCGGCCGGCCGAAGTGGTAGCCTTGGGCATAATCCACGCCTAGCTCCCTCACCCACTGAAAAATGGCCGCGGTCTCGACGTACTCCGCTATCGCCAGCTTGCCGTAGCCATGGATCGCTTCGACCAGCGCCTTCACGAACAGGCGGTCGTCCTCGCTGTGATCCAGCGTGCGAATGAACGAGCCGTCGATTTTGACAAAATCCACTGGCAAATGTTTCAGATACTGGAATGTGGAGAAGCCGACGCCGAAATCGTCCAGCGCCAGCTTGCAGCCCAGCGCACGAATGCCGGTGAGCAGGATTTCGGCATGGGTCATCTGGTTGAGGGTCGCCGTTTCGGTGATTTCCAGGATCAGCTGGTGCGGCTGGACGCCTTGTTGTTCCAGCATGCCCTGCAGCAGGGCGGGCAATTCAGGATTGTCCAGGCTGCGGGCGGACAGATTGACCGCGAGGTGCAGGCCGGGCCGGCTGGCAATCAGTTCGATGGCATGTTGCAGCACCCACTGGTCGATTTCCCGGATCAGCCCGGAGGCTTCGGCTGCGGCAATCAGTGGGGCGGGCGGCAGAATCTGGCCGTCCGGCGTCCGTACCCGCAGCAATGCCTCGTAGTGGCTGGCCTGACCTGACTGGACCGCCATGATGGGTTGCAGGAACAGCGCCAGCCGGTTGTCGTGCAGTGCGTCGGTGATCAGTGCGAGTTGCGAGGTGCGGTCGAGCAGGCTCTCGCGGGTGCCGTCCGCGGGGTTATACAGATGCCAGTTGGAACGGCCTTTGGCGCGCGCCTGGGAGAGCGCCAGGTCGGCGTGCCCCAGCAGGCTTTCCGTGGTGCAGTCGGGTTGGACCACGGCGATGCCGACGCAGGCGGTGGCAATGTGCTGTTCGCGGTCGCCCTTGCACAAAAAGCGCGCAGTTTGCAGCAGCTGGGCATCCGGCAAGGGTTCGAAATACAGGGCAAATTCGTCGCCGCCCAGCCGCGCGGCCAGCTTGGGCGCCGGCTGGAGTTCGCGCAGACGGTCGGCCATGCGCTGGATCACCGCATCGCCGGCGCTGTGCCCGGCCAGGTCGTTGATTGCCTTGAAGTCGTCGAGATCGATCAACAGCAGCGCACCGCTCTTCAGTTCGTTCAGCGCATGCGCCAGCCGCCGCTGGAAGCCCTGGCGATTGTAGAGACCGGTCAGCGTGTCGTAGTCGGACAGGTAGCTGGCGCGTGCCTGCGCGCTCTTGAGTTCGGTCAGGTCCAGTCCCACCGACAGGATCAGCAGTTCGCTATCGCCCGCCTGGCCGATCAGCGAATGAACCCAGGTAATGTTGCGCAGGCCGTCGGGGGTGGCGAGCAGCGCTTCGAATCGCAGCGGCGCGGGATCGTTGACGAAATGGACGAGCAATCGCGAACGCCAGTCGCGGCTTTCCTGCGGTGCGATCATCTGCCTGAAGTAGTCCTGGCCGATCAACTGGTGTTCGGTGAGGCCGGTCAGGGTTTCCACGTAATGATTGGCCATGCGGATCACGCCCTGCCGGTCCTGCGTCAGGATCAGTGCCTGTGCCGTATCCAGCAGGCCCGAGATGAAGTCGCGCTCGTGCGACAGGGTGTCGACCAGCTTGGCGAGATCGTTTTGCTGGTTGCGTGCGGCCGTGTCGAGCGACTCGAGCTGGCCGGCGAGGGTGAGCGCGGCGTCTTCCAGGGTGGAGAGTTCGTCACGCGGCGCCTTGTCGCGAAACTGCAGATGCTGACGCGCATCACGCCAGCGGCCCTGGCCCAGCAGCGGCAGGCCGGCGCTGACCCGGTTCATTCGCCGCATCAGCCAGGCGAGCGAAATCAGCAGCACCCCCTCGGCCAGGATGAACACCGTCAGGCCGGTCACCAGATTGGTCAGGAACGACTGCTCGATGGCGTGTTCGGCATCGGTGACGTCCTTGCGCGCGATGAAGTACGGCGTATCGGGTGCCGCTGTAAGCGGCTTCAGTTTCTGCCACTCGTATACCTTGGCGCGGTTGCGGGTCAGGGCGGACTCGAGTTGCGGGCGCTGCGGATACGGTGCGAAGTCCGCCTTGTCCACCATCGTTCTGATATCCGGCGTGGTGGCTGCAATCAGCTGGACCTTCTGCTGACGGTCGACGGCTATGGCCAGATCGTACCCGCTGCTCTGGCCAAACGTACTCAGCAGGCTGGAGAGATCCATCGAGACCACCACCACGCCGGCGGTACGGCCCTGGCGCAGCACAGGCGCCATGCCGTAAAACAGGCAGCGCTCGGCGCAGTACAGGCCGCTGGCGGGATGTTCGCTCGTGAGCACCTCCGCGAGCCTGGCCGTTATCAAGGCATCGGGTGCAGGCGTACTGCCGAAACCGGTCAGCAGCCGCTGACCGGCATCGTAGAGGCGCAGGCTTTCAAAACCCTGGTTGAGGCTGAGCTGATCCCAGTAAGGCTGCAGGGCGAAGCCGGATTCCAGGTCGGGAGGTCCGCCGCGATTGGCCACCAGGAAGTCGGCCAGCGCTGCTCCGGCGTCCACCAGCTGCCGCTCGTTCTGCTGGATCAGGAAGCGCAGCAGCGCCTCGTTGCGTGCCGCACTGTCGAGCCGCGTCTGCTGCACTTCGCGCCGCAGGTTGGAGTCGTTTATCCAAGTCAGTGCCACCGTGCCGACCGCCATGGCCAGCGTGAGCGGCAACAGCAGCTTCCATTTCAGGCTGAGGAATGCGGGCAGGCGCATGGCACTAGAACCGGTAGGCTGCCTGCAGGAGCCACATGTTCCAGCGCTGTTCGCGGCTGAGGAAGACGGGATTGTCAGGACCCGGCAACCAGCCGGTGCCGTCGACATGGTGAAATTCCGCGCGCAGCATCAGATTGGGCGTGGTATCCCAGCGCAGGCCCAGCGTCGTGTCGCGGGCAAACATGCTGTGCGCCGGCAGGCCGGTGGCTGCCGCGAACTGGCGGCCGCTCTTGTCGTGTTTGTCGCGGTAGAAGATGTCATGCCGCAACATCAGCTCCCAAGCGGGAAGGAAGCGCCATTCGCCCTGGAGATAGGCTGCCTGGATCACTCTGTGGCTGTCGGGCAGAAATGGGCCGAAGCCGGCGGTATCGAAACGGGGTTCGCCGTATTCCGCGGTCAACGTCAGGGTGTCGAGTCGTTGCTGCGCGGAGAACAGCAGGTTGCGGAAACGGATGCTGCCCGCCCTCAGGAGGTCAGCATTGCCGGGCGCGTAATCACCTGTGGCGTTGGCATAGGTCAGCATCAGAGTGGTGTCGGTCGGCAGATCCCAGCGCAGGCGGGCGCCAAGAGCCCCCTTGCCTTTCAGCTTGCCGGGCCGTGTGGTGCCGAGGAAGCTGTAATCGACGGATGGGCTGTCGAAATCAGGACGCACCCAGCCCAGCAGGAAATCTGTCGCACCGTATTGCTGCACGCTTGCACCATGCAGGAAGGCGCCAGGCGCAGCGAGCAGCAAATCGCGGCTGTTGTCGACATAGACCGATTGCGGCAGCAGGATGCCGGGGCGGGTGAACGGCACGTCGCGCGTTTCGTTATACAGGCCGTAGGGCAGTTTGACCTTGCCGAACTGGGTGCTTGTGGTTTGATAAAATTGCCAATCGGCCTGGGCATAATCCACGCGCAGGCCGTCCTTGTCGCTTTCTCCTGCACGCCGATACAACACCTGGCCTGACAGGCGCACCGCATCCAGTGGCTGCCAGGTACCGTGGAGACCGGCTTCGGTGAATTCGGTGCTGATCCCGTCCCGGCTGTCGCCGAAGAAGCGGTTGTTGGTGCTGCCGATCAGGCCTTACGCCGCGAATCCCTGGATGTGATAGCGGGGACCGGCGAGTTCATCCGCCCAGACGGGCGACGCCGCCAGCAGACCCGCCAACAGCAGGCTATTCCAGCCTGAGCGTCTTGATGCCGTCATAGACTATGTCCTTGCTTGTGTAGCCAATTGCACCCGGCGTGGCACGTACGCGCGCACGCATTTCATTCTCGTCCTTTACCTGGATCGGCGCACTGGCCATGCCGCTGAAACTCATCCGGTCCCACGTCTGCCGCAGTCGATAGGGATAGAGCCCGAGTTTTTCCTTGGCGAACGCCACATGCACCGGGTGGTCGTCTGGCAGTACAAAAATCACGATGGGCTCGCGGTTGGGCCACAGCGTCTGGCGCAGAGTGTAAATGTTGCGCAGGGTGGCGACGCTGATGCTGTGGCCTTCGACGTCGGCGTTGACGATGACTCCAGCCGATGCGGCAAGGGGGCTGACCAGAAGGATCAGCAGAACCAGCCGCCGGAAGAGAAACTGCGCATGTGCCACTGGGCGTAGGGAGTGTGTTTTATTGAGCTGCCGCTTTATAACATGGCAAATGCCACGCGGGCAGCAGCCGGGCGGCTTATCGACGGTCAAGTTGTCTGACCAGCGTGCGTACGGGGGCGGGCAGGGCCGCATCGAGCGCATCGGCCAGGGGCATCCAGATCTGGCCGGGCGGGGTGTTGTGGCGCGGCGCAAGATGGAGTTCCACCGGCCGGATGTGCAGCCTGAAATGGGTGAAGCTGTGGGTGAATTGCGGCAACGCCTGCTGGGTCAGCGCGATGAAGCCGAAGCGGTCGCGGCAGTGGCCGGTGGCATCGGCGTCGGGGGCCAGTTCGGGCAGGCTCCACAAGCCGCCCCATATGCCCTGCGACGGACGTTTTTCCAGCATCAGTTCGCCGCGATCGAGCAGCAGCAGCATCTGCACCTGTTTTTCGGGCAGCGTTTTTTTTGGGCGTGGCGCGGGCAGTTCGCTGATGCGACCCCGCGTGTGGGCGATGCAGTCGACGTTGACCGGACAGGCTGGACAGGCCGGCTGGCTGCGGGTGCAGACGAGCGCGCCGAGATCCATCATGCCCTGGGTGTAGGACTCGACGGTTGTGCGCGGTAGACGCGACTCGGCCAGCGTCCACAACGCCGCCTCGATTTTCTTGTCGCCGGGCCAGCCGGCAATCCCGCCGTGGCGTGCCAGCACGCGCTTGACGTTGCCGTCGAGAATGGCGCACGGCTGGCCGAACGCCAGCGCTGCGATGGCTGCGGCGGTCGAGCGTCCGACCCCCGGCAATTGCGCGATGGCGGTCGGCAGAGCCGGAAATATCCCGCCATGTTCGGCCACGATGACACGCGCTGCGGCGTGAAGGTTGCGTGCACGGCTGTAGTAACCGAGCCCGCTCCACAATGCGAGCACGTCGTCCTCGCGGGCGGCAGCCAGGGCCGGAAGATCGGGAAAGCGTGCGACGAAGCGCTCGAAATAGGGAATGACCGTGGCGACCTGGGTCTGCTGCAGCATGATTTCCGACAGCCAGATGCGGTAAGGGTCATGTGTGGCTTGCCACGGCAGGCTATGGCGGCCGTGGCGCTTTTGCCAGCTGACGATGCGGGATGCAAACGATTTCACCCCGGCAGGGTAGCCGGGGTGACGGGGCGAATCAATGGGAAACGGGGCTACCCATAAGGAGTAGACCGTGGCTGTATGGCCGATAAATCTCTGAAGGGCTCCGATCCACTACGTGCTGAAGGACGTGTGGAATCGTATGCGGCAACAACCACGCTCCACCCGCAAGCACCCTGAAGGGCATAAAGGGTAGGCTGTGGTTGTAAAGCCGATAAATCGGCAACAACCACGCTCAGGCGTAACCGAGTTTCTGGCGGAACAGGTTCATCAGCTTGCCGAACGCCGAATCGGTGATCGATTTGCGTTCGACCAGCACGGCCTCGCCGCGACGCAGCTTGTCGGCCAGGCGATGCAGGCCGATGGAGAAGCTGTTCATGCCGTCCTGATCCGAGAACAGGTAGGTGTTCCTGATGCTGCTGATCCAGCCCAGCCGGGCCCAACGGAAGGTGCCGTCGTCATAGTGGAATTCCACCCAGTCGCCCTTGTTGAGGGCGCGGGCGCGCTGGGTGAACTCATCTTCCACTTCGGGCGCGACGGGCTCGGATTCGGCCGCCGTCGCGACGGCGACGGTCTCAGGGGTGGCCGGAGCGGGTATCAGCTCTTCGATTTCCTCGGGCGTGATGTCTGGCAGCGGTACCGGCTGGGCATTGGGGCGCACTGCGTTGGCGTGCAGGATGACCAGGGTGGCGAAGAAACGGTCGGAGAGTTTTTGCGAAAGCTCAATCTCTGCCGTGCCTTCGCGCAGGCGTTTCAACAGTCCGGGCAGAATCCGCACCAGCATCAGGCGTGCATCCATGTCCGCCTTGGGCTGTACGCTCCAGATCAGTTCGCGCATGGTTTCGACATGGCTGTTGAAGTGCGCGCCCTGCTCGCCTTCGTTGATGTAATCCAGGGTGAGCAGCTGCGCCCAGTCGCGGCGCAGAAACTCGCGTACCGTGTCCACGACCGGCTGATCCTTGAGCGCACGATTGATGAAGTCATGCACGATGACCGGCGCGAGTTCGGCACGCTCGGCCTGCCTGATCTGCGCGATATCCGGTTGCAGGCTGACGTCGACCGTTTCCTCGAGCTTTTCTTCCAGCGTGGAGCCCAGGGCCTCCAGTTCGGCGGCAGCGGATTCGAATACGGCAATATCCTTTTCGAAGCTGTCGAGCACCCGGCTCACCACCTGCGAGATGGCCTCCAGGCGGGCGTTGCCCGTCTCGTTGTCGGGCAGGTGAACGGCAAGCGTGGCGATCGCATCCAGCATGCGGCGCACCGGGTGATTCGACTGCGAGAAGAAATTTCGGTCCAGCATCGCTGCCTTCAGCACCGGAATCTGCAGGCGTGCGATCTGGGCTTTGAGGCGATCTGGGATGGAGGCTTCGTCGAATACCACGTCGAACAGCATAGCCACGGCGTCGACCAGCACCGCGTCGAGCGGACTGGCCGCCTGCATCACCGGACTTTGCTGCAAGCTGCGCAGCACATTGCTGACGGTGGCGGCTTCCAGAAGGGGCAGTTCGAAGCGCCCGCCACCGGGCAGCATCATGCCGCCGGATTGAAGCTGGCTGAGCGAATCGAGCAGGCTGAATCCGGCAAGCCCTCCTGCGTTGCCCACACCGCCGGCATGGCCGCCTGCTGCCGGGCTGCCGCCGTGCGCGAGTTGCTCGAACAGCCTGAACATGTCCCCGCCTGTCTGCCCCGGCATGACGGGCGCCGCCCCGGCCGGCGCGGCGGCGTGCTGCCCGGCGCCAGCACTTTGTGCCCGGCTTTTCGCGCCGACCTTGAGGTCGGGCAGGATGCCGCGATCGATCAGGTGACGGTTGATGGTCTGGTAGATGGAGGCAAGCTCGGTGGTCAGCACCAGATCGAACTGGTTCAACAGAACGATCCGGACATCCTGTTCCAGCTGCATATGGGTAATGCCGTCCAGCATTGCGTCGCACAATGCACGCGGGCCGAGTGGGTTGTCGTTTTCAGCCAGATCGGTGCGACCCAGCAGATGGGCGATACGGGCATCCAGGGCGACCAGTTCCTCGGCGCAGTTGTAGCGCAGTCGTGAGGTGGCCTTGTCGACCGCCAGCGTGATTTCAAAATCGTGGTCGTCCACCAGGGACAACTCGAGCAATTCGCCACCTGCGGCTTTTTCGCGGTTGTGCGCAAAATCGCTGAAACTCTGGCAGTAGGCATCCTTGCAGGCGCTCAACAGTTCATTGGCCCGCTTGCTGAGGATGCCCTGGGCGCCATAGTAAGTGTTGCGCGTTTCCAGCAAAGGCGAACGATCGGCCATTGCCAGCAGGGTGTTTTCCATTGCCTCGGTCTGCCGCGTCAGCACACGGGTCGCGCCCTCGATCAACAGGTCGCGGCAGCCGTGCAGCACGGACAGCGTCTCGGCGGAGACCTGTGCACGGCGTGATCGCTCGAATTGATTGAGGTTAACTACGACTGAATTGTCTGGCATCTCGCGCTCCATGGGATCACCTCGCGGTATCGGCGGCTGGCCGGCCAGGAACGAAGGGACATGCGCGTGACAGGCGTACTGCCGGCGGTCCCGCTGTCTCGTCCGCTTGCTGCGGGGGCGAGACCGGTAACTTTGCGTCCCCGCCTCACGGCGGGTTTGCCCTGTTCGGTGGTCGGCGATTGCGTCGAAAGATCGACACACAACCGCATAACTGGTCTATCGGCCGAGGGTGGGAAAAACTTGAGCGTTGTCGAGAGGGAAAATTTACGCCTGGTCGCCCGCCAGGCGGGTTTTGAGGCGCAGCATGGCATTGCGGGTTAGCGACTGCTCCGGAATACGCGCTCGGCCGGCACGGATTTCCGTCGCGAGATGCTCGCAGTCGAGGGAAAAGCGTTGCTCGCCCTCGCTGTCGCAGAACAGCAGGTAGCCGCGTACGCCGACCCAGGCCACGCGGGCAGTCGCGAGGCCCTCGTAGGGCGGGTCGAAATCCACCCAGTCGCCTTCGAGCAGCTGCTGCGACTGTTGCAGGGCGGAATCGTTTTCCTGCACATCCGGCAGTTGCCGGGCGAACGACTCGAGGTGCGCCTGCGAGACGCGCAGGGGGGTGAAGGTACTGACCACGGCTTCGTGTTGCCCCATGGCGGGGCGGATCCAGCATTCCTGGGTGGCGGTGATGGCACTGAAAAAGTCTTTCAGTTGCGCGGGCTCGGCTCCCTGGGTCAGGAGGCCGCGCCGTAATGCGGTGTTGATGGCTGGAATCGATTGCAGCCGGTTTTCCCGGGTAGCGTCGCTGTCGGGTGCCTGCAGGCTGAGGAAAAGGTTCTGCAGGGTGAGGCAGGCCGCGCGCCAGTCAGGGCCCTCGCCGGATTCGGCGACATACAAGGTAGCCATGTACGGAACCCAGGCGGCTTCCAGACGTCGCAACACGGATTCCGGGGCGGGGTAGCGTTCGGTCAGGTCGTGCAGGTTTTCCAGCGCCAGCAGCGTGCCCAGCTCCTGCCGTTCGATGTGTTCCAGATTCGCCACTTCAGCGGTCAGTGCGGCTTCCGTGCGTGCATTTTCCCCGGCCAGCCAGGCGGCGAGCGCGCCGTGTGCCTGGGCAAATGCCTCGGCCGGGTGATCGGCGTCGTGGAGTATGGCGGCACTGGCGGCCTGGATTTGCTCGAGTGCACTGGGGTGCGCCGAGTTTCCCTCGGGGAAGCGGCGGGAGAACAGGCCCATCAGGTCGATCAGCCGGCGTGCCGGATGCTGGTCGTCGCTGAAAAAATCGGGCGCAACGAGCGCGACCCTGAGGGCCGGGATTTGCAGGTGCGCGATTTCGGCCTTGTAACGCGGCGAGATGCCAGGATCGTCGAGGATGCACTCGAATAGCCCCGCCACGGCATCCAGTACGGCGAGATCGAAAGCAGCCGCGTCGGCATGGCGCGCATCCTGCTGCAGTTGCCGCAGCACCAGATTCAGTGATCCGGCACGGGGGTCCGGAATACCGGTGGGGAGCGCATGCCAGTCTGCCAGGCTGTCGAACAGGCTGCGCGGTGCGGCTGCATGAAACAGACCGGCCGGTGCCGCACCGGTTGTCGGACCGGCTTCCCCGCTACGCGTGGCTGCAGACCGGATATGCGCCAGAACGTCCTGCCCCGCGTCGGGAGCGCTCCGCCTGGGGGGCGAAGGGCGGGCCGTGCGCGTGGCAGGCAGGTCGGGAATGCCGGCGGTGCCCAGGAACTGATTGAGCGCCGTGTAAGTGTGTTTCAGCGTGTCGAGCAGCGGGGTGCGGACGCTCTGAAGCAGAAAGGTGCCACAGGCCGGATCGATACCCAGCGCATCGAGCGCGCGCGACAGGGCGCGAACGACCGGCAGCGGGGCGTAGAGGTCGGCGTGATTCCGGTCCGTGTCTTCCAGTGCGGCCCGCTGCACGGCCTCCATGCGGCCGAACAGCAGCATCATCTCGGCACGCAGGATTTCGGTCATGTAGGCCGCAGCCTTCTCTTCGGCAAGCTGCCGTTTGAGCGTCTCGTCGTCCACCAATTGCAGTTCGGAAGGATGATCGACCAGGCGCTGGGGAAACGTCTCGGGTTGGGCGAGATGGCGGCGGAACTGATCGGCGAACGCGGTGGACAAGGCCTCCGGATAGGCGTTGAGCCAGTCGAGACAGGTCTGCCCCGTTGCGATGGCAGAAGTCGTCATCTGCGTCGCCAGCGCGCGGAAGATGGTGTCCTGAATCGAGACACGGCTGCGCTGGAAGAAGTTGTCCAGTGCCTGCGCCATGCGTGCATCGGCTTCGCGGAGCAATGCGGCAGGGGAGGGCGGAGCGGACTGGGTATTCATGGCCTTGACACTATAACGGCCAAGGGGAACAAATTATTGATCGGGCGTCAACCCAATCAATCGGCGGCAAGCCATATCTGGAGCGGGCGAAGGGAATCGAACCCTCCTCATGAGCTTGGGAAGCTCAGGTAATGCCACTATACGACGCCCGCGCTGTGCTTGTGCCCTTCGGGTCCTTCTGACCTTCAGGGTAGAATTGGCAATTCTACTGAATAGTCCTGCCGGATAGAAGTTGTGATTGAACTGGTCATCAACGGCGAACCCCGTACCTTCCCCGCTCCGCTCACCGTCGCCCAGCTGGTCGAGTCGCTCGACCTGACGGGCAAACGCATCGCCATCGAGAAGAACGGCGAAATCGTCCCGCGCAGCCAGCATGCCGACACCCGGCTTGCCAGCGGCGATCGCCTGGAGATCGTCGTCGCGGTCGGCGGCGGCTGATCCGGCTTCCCACCTTTTTAAGCACCTGAATCTATGAACCCTCTCGTCATCGCCGGAAAATCCTACGCTTCTCGCCTGCTGGTCGGCACCGGCAAGTACAAGGATTTCGAACAGACGCGCCTCGCGGTCGAGGCTTCGGGCGCGGAAATCGTCACCGTCGCCATCCGCCGCACCAACATCGGCCAGGACGCCAGCCAGCCCAGCCTGCTCGACGCGCTGCCGCCGTCGAAATATACCTATCTGCCCAATACCGCCGGTTGCTATACCGCGGACGACGCGATCCGTACGCTGCGCCTGGCGCGCGAACTGCTGGATGGTCATTCCCTGGTCAAGCTCGAAGTGCTGGGCGACGCCGAATCGCTCTATCCCAACGTTGCCGAAACGATCAGGGCCGCCGAGGTGCTGGTGAAGGACGGCTTCCAGGTGATGGTCTACACGTCCGACGACCCGATCGCCGCCAGGCAGCTGGAGGATATCGGCTGCGTCGCGGTGATGCCGCTGGCGAGCCTGATCGGTTCCGGCATGGGCATCCTCAACCCGTGGAACCTGCAGATCATCATCGACCGCCTCTCGGTGCCGGTGATCGTCGACGCCGGCGTCGGCACCGCCAGCGACGCCACCATCGCGATGGAGCTCGGCTGCGACGCCGTGCTGATGAATACCGCGATCGCCGGCGCGGGCAATCCGGTGCTGATGGCGTCGGCGATGAAGAAGGCGGTGGAGGCGGGCCGCGAGGCCTTCCTCGCCGGCCGCATGCCGAAGAAGATCTACCAGGCCAGCCCCAGCTCGCCGACTAGCGGCCTCATTACTGAAAATAAAAGCGCGGGCAGCAAGTAATCATGAGTGAAACCGGCGCGCACCCGCGCATCCGTTCCTATGTGTTGCGTGCCGGGCGCGTCGGCTCTGGCCAAGCGCGCGCGCTGGCCGAGATCGGGCCGCAATATATGCGGCCGTACCAACCCGCCGTGCTTGATCTCGACGGCGTATTCGTCCGTGCTGCACCACGCATCCTGGAAATCGGCTTTGGCATGGGCGAGGGTCTGGCCGAGACTGCCGCCGCCCATCCCGAGAACGACTACCTTGGCGTCGAGGTCCACACGCCGGGCGTGGGCGCGCTGCTCAAACAGATCGGCGAGCGCGGCCTCACCAATGTGCGCGTCATCCAGCACGACGCCGTTGAGGTGCTGACGAACATGCTGGCGCCGGACAGCCTCGCTGGCATCCACATCTTCTTTCCCGACCCCTGGCACAAGAAGCGCCATCACAAGCGGCGCCTGATCCAGTCGCCGCTGGTGAGGTTGCTGGCCAGCCGCCTGCAGCCCGGGGGGTACATCCATCTGGCGACTGACTGGCAGGACTACGCCGAGCAGATGCTCGCCGTGCTGGCTGCCGAGCCGCTTCTCCAAAATACCGTGCCGGATTACGCACCGCGTCCCGGCACCCGGCCGCTGACCAAGTTCGAGCAGCGCGGCATCCGCCTCGGGCATGGGGTGTGGGACCTGGTATTTCGCCGCCTTTAGCGGTTTGACGTGCCGTGCGGCTATGATGCCGACATGGACATTCCCGAACTCGTCAAGGCGGCGCTTGCACTGTTCGCCATCGTCGACCCGGTCGGCGTCATCCCGATTTTTCTCCTCGCCACCCATGGCTACACCCTTGCGCAGAGCCACGCAGCGGCACGCATCGCCGCATTGACGGTACTGGGGGTGCTGACGCTGTTCACCTTTGCGGGCGAGCCGCTGCTCATGTTTTTCGGCATTCGTCTCGCAGCGTTCTCGGTGGCGGGCGGCCTGCTGCTGCTGTTGCTGGCCCTGTCGATGGTGCAGGCTCACGTCAGCCCGCAGCGGCAAACCCGGGATGAGGCGGTAGAAGCCGAGGAAAGAGATGCGGTGGGTGTGGTGCCGCTGGGGATCCCGCTGCTGGCGGGGCCGGGGGCGATCACCCATGTGATCGTGGCGGCTTCTGCGGCCAGGGGCGAGGTGCTGCATCAAATCGCCCTGCTGATTCCGGTGGCGGTGGTCGCGTTGTCGGTATGGCTGGCGTTTCGTGCTGCGCCCGTGATTTCACGGCGGCTGGGAAAAACCGGGATACATGTCGTCACGCGCTTGATGGGCCTCATCATCGCGGCGATCTCGGTCGAGATGATCGCCACCGGGCTGGGCAAGCTGTTTCCGGGGCTGCTTGCCTGATTCGGTACGTGCAGCACCGGGAGGGTGTGTATTTTGAGCAACCCTCCTGCCATCCCCGCGTCCTAATCATGGGCTTTGCAGTGGGCATTCATATCCTTCAGGGTACGATTGCTGCGCCACCAGGTTTTCATTCCAAAGGAGTCAAGCATGGAATTCGGTATCGTCGGACTCGGCCGCATGGGCGGCAACATGGCGCGGCGGCTGGCGCGCAAGGGGATCAGGATTGCAGTCACCAATCGCAGCCATGATGTCAGCACAGCCATCGCAGCAGAAACCGGACATCTCGCCTGCGCTTCGCTGCAGGATCTGGTGGCGGCATTGCAGGCACCGCGCATCGTCTGGCTGATGCTGCCGGCAGGCGAGGCCACCGAGACGGCGCTGGATGCGCTCGTACCCCTGCTTTCGCCAGGCGACCTCGTGGTCGATGGCGCCAATGCCTATTACAAGGACGATCAGCGCCATGCCGAAAGATTGGCGACGCAGAAGGTCGAGTTTGCCGACGCCGGCGTATCCGGCGGCGTGTGGGGACTGGAAAACGGCTACTGCATCATGTTCGGCGGCAGCGACGCGGCGGCCGCGCGGCTCAAACCGTACATGGAAGCGTTCGCACCGACGCCGACCACCGGCTGGCTGCACACCGGCCCGGTCGGCTCCGGCCACTTCGTCAAGATGGTTCACAACGGCATCGAGTACGGCATGATGCAGGCCTTCGCCGAAGGCTTTGCGCTGATGAAGAACAAGCCGGGGTTCGATCTCGACCTCGGCGAAATCGCCGAACTATGGCGGCACGGCAGCGTGGTGCGTTCCTGGCTGCTGGATCTGTCGGCCGATTTTCTGGCGAAAGATCAGTCGCTGGAATCCATCGAACCCTTCGTCGCCGACTCCGGCGAAGGGCGCTGGACTGCGCTGGAATCGGTGGAGCAGGGTATCCCCACGCCGGTGATGTCGCTCGCCCTGATGATGCGTTTTGCCAGCCAGGGCCGGAACGATTACGCCGCGAAAATGCTGGCGAAAATGCGCCAGGGGTTTGGCGGCCACGCAGTGAAGGAGGGCTGAGATGAATCTGGCCAAGAATGCGAGTTCCGACAACCTGCCGTGTTCGTTCGTCATCTTCGGCGCGACCGGCAACCTCGCGTCGAACAAGCTGCTGCCCGCGCTGTATCACCTCGAAGCGGCGGCCCGGCTGGCCGAATCGCTCACCATCATCGCGTTTTCACGCCGCGACTGGACCACTGCAAGCTGGCGCGAACACATGCGCGAAGTCCTCCGGGACAAGATCAAGGGCTCGCTCGACACGCCGGTATTCGAGCGTTTCATTGCCCGCTTTGCCTACCACAAGGGGGATCTCAACGATGTCGATTCCTTCCGTTCGCTCGCGCAGCGTCTGCCGCCGGAATCGGCCTGTTCGAGCGCGGTGTTCTACCTGGCGATCAAGCCGGCCGAATTCAGTGCGGTGATCCAGAACCTCGAAGCGGTCGGGCTCAACAAGCCGCGCGGACTGAACCGGGTGGTGATCGAAAAACCCTTCGGCGAGGATCTTGAATCGGCACAGATGCTGAACCGTCTGCTGCACCAGCATTTCGACGAGGAACAGGTCTATCGGATCGACCATTTTCTCGGCAAGGAAACGGTACAGAACCTGCTGGTTTTCCGCTTCGCCAACACCCTGATCGAACCGCTGTGGAACCGCAACTTCATCGACCACGTGCAGATCACGGTGGCCGAGTCGATCGGCATCGAACAGCGCGCCGATTACTACGACCGTGCCGGCGCGCTGCGCGACATGCTGCAAAACCACCTGATGCAGCTGCTCACGGTCGTTGCGATGGAGCCGCCGCCCGCGCTCGAAGCCGACGCGCTGCGCGATGAAAAGGTCAAGGTACTGCGTTCCATCCGGCCGATTGCCAAGCGTGCGGTCCATGCGCACGCGGTACGCGCGCAATACGCGCGCGGCAGCATCGACGGTCAGTCGGTCATGGGCTACCAGCAGGAAGACGAGGTCGAGCCGAATTCCATCACCGAAACTTTCGTCGCCGCCAAGTTCTACATCGACAACTGGCGCTGGCGTGGCGTGCCGTTCTATCTGCGCACCGGAAAGCGGCTGGCGAAGCAGACTTCGATGATCGCGATCCGCTTCCGCCACCCGCCGCAACAATTGTTCCGCGAAACGCCCCTGGAATCGGTCGCGCCGAACTGGGTGCTGTTGTCGATCCAGCCCGAGGAATCGATGCGTATGGAGATCCACGTCAAGCAGCCGGGCCTCGACATGGACACGCGCGTGATGCAGATGAACGCGAGCTTTCTCAAGACCGACGAACAGACGCTCGATGCCTACGAGACCCTGCTGCTCGACGTGATCGAGGGCGACCGCTCGCTGTTCATCCGTTTCGACGAAGTCGAGTGGGCGTGGCGGGTGGTCGATCCCATCCTCAAGAACTGGACGGTCGAGCGCGAATTCATCCCGACCTATCCCGCCGGCTCTTGGGGACCGGCCGAGGCGAACCGGCTGTTCGACAGCGACGACCAGACCTGGCGCAACGAGCTGTGATGACGACCCAGTGGCGGGTGTTCGCCGATGCCGATGCGTTGGTGCGGGCGCTGGCCGACGCACTGTGCGCCGAAGCCGCAGCGGCGGTTGCCACGCGTGGCACGTTCCACCTGGTCCTGGCCGGCGGCACCACGCCGCGCACGTTGTATGCCGAGCTCGCGCGGCGTGGCGCAGGCGATGCGCGCTGGCATATCTGGTACGGCGACGAGCGCTGCCTTCCGGCCAACGATCCCGAACGCAACAGCGCCATGGCCGAGGCCGCCTGGCTTGCGGCGTCGAATATTCCCGAAGAACAACGCTGGCCGATACCTGCCGAGTACGGTGCCGACGAAGCTTCAGCGGTGTATGCGGATTGGCTGGAGCGCGTGGGCGATTTCGATGTCGTGCTGCTCGGCATGGGTGAGGACGGCCACACGGCGAGCCTTTTCCCCGGCCACGACTGGGGGGCTGCGGCGGACAGCCCCGATGCGCTGGCCGTGTCTGACGCGCCGAAGCCGCCGCCCCAGCGGGTGAGCCTGTCGGCGATGCGGTTGAATCGCAGCATGAAGCTGTGGATCGTGGTGACGGGTGCCGGCAAGCATGCGGCGTTGCAGCGCTGGCGCCGTGGCGAGGCGCTGCCGGTCGCGGCCGTGCAGGGGAGGCAGGAGACGGTCGCCTGGCTCGATGCCGCTGCCTGGGCACAGAGCGGCTGATCAGTTGCCGCTATCGTCGGGTTCGGGTGCGGCTGTCTTCTTAGGCTTTGCTGCCGCAGCCGTGAGCATCGCCTGCCGCGACGCCGGCGTTTCCAGGCTGATGCGGCCGAGCGTGCCGCTGCGGTAATCGGTCAGCAGAATCATCGCGGCTTTTTCCAGATCGAGTTCGCCGCCACGTCCCTTCAGGATGCAGCCGCGCTTTTTCGCCACCGCCTCCAGCACGCCCGTCGCGTCGAGTCCGTCCAGCGAAAAACCGTAGCGCGCCTTCAGCTGACCCGGGTAGCGTTCGAGCAGGATGCCCGCCAGAAACACCGCCACCTCCTCGTCGATCACCGCGTTGCGGCCGATGGCGTGGCTCGCCGCCAGCATGAAGCCGTCGGCATCGTGTTCGATCTTCGGCCAGGTCATCCCCGGCGTGTCGACCAGGATCAGGCGCGGCGACAGGTTGATGCGCTGCTGCGACTTGGTCACCGCCGGCTCGTCGCCCACCGCCGCCACCTTGCGCTTGACCCAGGTGTTCATCAGCGTGGATTTGCCGACGTTGGGGATGCCCATGATCATCAGCCGCAGCGGCTTGAAGGTGTCGTCGCGGTGCGGCGCGAGCTTCTGCGCCAGCGCCGGCAGCTTCGCCACATCGCCCGGCTTCTTGGCGGAGATCGCCACCGCCAGCACCCCCGGCTGCTTGTTGAAGTAATCGATCCAGGCGCGGGTCGCCTCGGGATCGGCGAGGTCGGCCTTGTTCAGGAGCTTGAGGCAGGGCCGCTGGCGGAAGTGGCGCAGCTCGTGGATCATCGGGTTGCTGCCGGCTTCCGGCAGGCGCGCGTCGAGCACCTCGACCACCACGTCGATCTGCGCCATCGTCTCCGCGGCTTTCTTGCGCGCGGTGGTCATGTGACCGGGGAACCACTGGATCGCCATGGGGTAAGGGTGTCAGGTAAGGGGCGTGATTATCGCATCAGTGCGGCATCAGCCGCCGCCACCGCCGCTGCCCACGCCGTGCGCGGCTTCGAGTACCAATGCATCGAATTCCGCCGCGCTCATCAGCCCGCGCTCGGCGACGATGTCACGTACCGGCCTGCCTGACTTTTCCGATTCCTTGGCGACTTCGGCAGCCTGGTTGTAGCCGATCCGGGTGTTGAGCAGGGTGGCCAGCGCGACGCTCTGATGGATGAAGAAGGCGCAGCGTTCGCGGTTGACGATGATGCCCTTGAGGTTCTTTTCGGTGGCGGCGTTCATCGCGTTGGTCAGCCAGTCCATGGCGTCGAACAGCGCGCTGCCCAGCGCCGGCATCATCACGTTGAGCTCCATCTGGCCGGCCTGCACCATGTAGGACACGGCGGCATCCTGCCCCAGCACCTGGAAGCACACCTGGTTCAGCATCTCGAACATCACCGGGTTGACCTTGCCGGGCATGATGGATGAGCCCGGCTGCACCGGCGGCAGTTGGATTTCGCCGAGGCCGGTGCGCGGCCCGGAAGCGAGGAGGCGCAGGTCGTTGGAGATGCGGGTGAGCTCCAGCGCGAGGTTGCGGATCTCGCCGGAGAGGCGCGCGAGGTCGTTCATCGACTGCATCTGCGCGACCAGCTGGCCGACGCGGATCGGCTCATTGGTGAGCTTGGCCAGCTCGCCCGCGGCGCGTGCCGGGTAATCGGGCGAGGTGTTGAGCCCGGTGCCGGCGGCCGAGCCGCCCAGCCCGATTTCGCACAGTGCCGGGCGCACCGCTTCGAGCGCGCCGGCACAACGGATCAGCGTCCAGGCGTAGCCGGCGAACTCCTGCCCCAGCGTGGTCGGCACCGCGTCCTGTAGGTGGGTGCGGCCGGATTTCACGGTGTCCTTTTCGCGCTCGGCCAGCCGCGAGAATTCCGCCGCCATCGCGTGCACTGCGGCGGCGAGGCGCGGCAGCTTGGCCAGCACGGCCAGCCGGATCGCGGTGGGGATGGTGTCGTTGGTCGACTGCCCCATGTTGACGTCGTCGTTGGGGTTGACCGGCCTGTAGGCGCCTTTTTCGCCGCCCAGCGCGACGTTGGCGAGGTTGGCGATGACCTCGTTGCTGTTCATGTTGTGGCTGGTGCCGGCGCCTGCCTGGAAACGGTCGACCACGAACTGGTCGTCGTATTCACCCGCGAGAATCTTTTCACAGGCGGCGGCGATGGCGTCGCGCTTTTCTGCGGGGAGCCAGCCCGGCTGGCAGTTGGCGTGTGCGGCAGCGAGCTTGATTCGTACGTGCGCTAGTACGAAATCCTTATCCGGAAAGCGGCCCGAAATGGGAAAATTGGCCACGGCGCGCGCAGTTTGTGCTCCATACCACGCATCCACGGGAACCTGGACTTCGCCCAGCGAGTCTTTCTCAGTGCGAAATTTATTCGTGGCGAATTCATTCATGATGGTAAAACCAATGCAGACATTACAAGGTGGTCGATTTTATCCGATATGGCTGGCCGGGCTGTTGCTGGCACTGTTCGGCTCGTGGGCCCAGGCGGGCGGATTCAGGTTGACCGACACCGACGGCAAGACACACACCCTCGACGGTTACAAGGGCAAGTGGGTGCTGGTGAATTTCTGGGCAACCTGGTGCCCGCCGTGCCAGGAGGAAATTCCCGATCTGATCGCGCTGCACGACGACAAGAAAAACAATCTCGTCGTCATCGGTATCGCCATGGATTATCGGAATGCCAAGCAGGTGACCGATTTTGCTGACGGTCTGCTGGTCGATTACCCGATCGTGCTGGGTACCCCCCAGGTGGCGAACCAGATCGGGCCGGTTCAGGGCCTGCCGACCACCTATCTCTTCAACCCTGACGGTAAAATGGTTGCCCAGCAAGTGGGAGCGATCACCCGTGAATCGGTGGAAAGCTTCATCGCCAAAAAAGGCGTGCGCGCCAAAAAATAAGCCGGTCTGCCGACCGAGGAGACATCATGCGTCAACTGTTCATCGCGTTCTTCATGTTGTTCGCCGCAACCGCACAGGCCGAGACGCGCGATCCGCTCAGCTATTTCTTCCAGCCCAAGTTCGGCGATTTCAAGGCCGAACTCCAGGCCGCCAGGGAGCAGGGCAAGAAGGGCATTTTCCTGTTCTTTGAAATGGACGACTGCCCGTTTTGCGCCCGCATGAAAAGTACCATCCTCAACCAGTCCGACGTTCAGGACACCTACCGCGCGCAGTTTCTGCTGTACCCGATCGACGTCAACGGCGATACGCAGATGACCGATTTCGAGGGCAGACAAACCACCGAAAAGGCGTTCGCGCTTGCCAACCGGGTGCGCGCCACGCCCACGATGCTGTTCTTCGATCTCGACGGCAAGCTGGTTACGCGCTATGTCGGCCCCACCAGGGACAAGGCCGAGTTCCTGCTGCTCGGCAAGTATGTGGCTGAAGGCAGCTACGCGACCGAACCCTTCACCCGATACAAGCAAGGCAAATGAGGCGCGCGACCTGGGTCGCGTTGCTGGCGTGCGCGCTTTCCGCCCCGGCGTCAGCCGAGCCGCTGACACTGGAGGAGGCGCTGGCGAGCGTGGCCGCGCCCCATCCCGACCGGCGGATTGCCGAAAGCGATCTGGCACTGGCACGGGCCAACCGTGACGAGGCGGCCAGCCGCCAGGATTTCAGTCTGTTTCTGGACGGCAGTCTGCGCACGGGACGTCAGCCGGGTGGCGACTGGAAGCCCGACAACATCGGCCGTATCGTGGCGCGCAAGCCGCTGTTCGATTTCGGCCGCAGCAGCCAGACCATCGCCGCGGCGGATGATGAGGTCGCTGCCCGGCAGGAGGCGCTCTACACCGTGGAAAGCCTGCGCCGCATCGACATCATGGCGCGTTACTTCGATGTGCTGATGGCCGACCGGCAGTACGCTGCCGACAACGAATTCATGGCGGTCGCCTATGTCGCGTGGGACAACGCGAAGGACCGTTTCAAGGTGGGCCAGATCAGCCAGCCCGATCTGCTGAAACTGGAAACCGAGTACCAGGATATCCGCGAGCGCCGGAACGCCAGCGAGCAGCGCATGCGCAGCACGCGGCAGCGGCTTGCCCAAGCCATTTACCGCCCTGACACGCTGCCCGAAGAACTGGTCGAGCCCCGGCTCCAGGACAATGCCCGCCCGGTACCGGACTACGAAACCCTGCTGCCCTGGGTCATGGCGAAGAACCCGCGCATCCTCGCCCTGCAGGCGCAGCTGGCGGCAGCGGATGCGCGCCTGGCGGCGATACGCGCGGAGCGCAATCCGACCCTCGACGCCGAGGTGATCGGCGGCGGCTACAGCCGGGAGTCGATCACGCGCGACGAGGCGAGTGCCGGGCTGGTGTTCACGATCCCGCTGTATCAGGGCGGGCGCGTGGACGCGCGGGTTGCACGCGAACGGGCGCAAAAGGAACGGACGGCCGCCGAGCTGGAAAAACTCAGGTTCGACCTGTCCGACACCCTCCTTGCGACCCTGCAGGAAATCGAATGGCTGCGCGGCAGCAGCCGCGCGGCCGCTGACAAGCAGGCCGAATACCGCGACTGGGCGCTGGAGCGGGCGCGTGCGGAATACGAACTGGAATTGAAAACCAACCTGGGCACCAGCATGGCCGAAACCCAGATGGCGCAAATACGTCGCAAGCAGGTGGAATACCGTCTGGCGCTGGCGCTGGCGCGACTGCAGGCATTGTCCGGCGGCAGTCTGCCGCCAGTTGAGGGAGCTCGGAAATGAATCAGCGCATGGCGGCCGTTGCACTGGCCGGATTGAGCCTGGCGGGCGCGAGCCCGTTGTGGGCGGCAGACAAGCTTGAGCTCACCACGCGCGTGTCCGGCGTGGTGGAAACGGTGCTGGTCAAACCCGGCCAGCGTGTCAAAAAGGGCGCCGTTCTGCTGCGTCTGGACAGGACCGTGCTGCAGGCACGCCTCGAGGAAGCCCAGGCGGAGCATATGCGTGCGCAGGCCGATGAGGTGGAAGCCAAACGCGAGCAGGGACGGGCACAGGAACTGTACGATCGCACGGTCTCGTCGACCAGCGAACTGGAGGCTGCTCAACTGCGCTACGCACGTGCCAAGGCAGCCCTGTCGGCTGCCCAGGCGCGCCGTGTGATTGCGCAAAAGAATCTGGCGGATGCCGAACTCAAGGCGCCGTTCGGCGGGGTGGTGGACGCGGTGCCGGGCGGGCCTGGCACCGTCGTGGCCGCGGATTGTCAACCGAAACCGCTGATCATCCTGAGCCCCGATCAGCGCTGAGTCGGCCGGCCCGGGCATTCCCGCCGGTCGGCTGTTTCAGGCAGGAGCCGTCAGCAAACGGCCCCCGACGAGGCTGTCAGCCGGCCAGGCGTTTGGCGACTTCGGCTTCCATTTCCGCAGCCTGATGCGGCGATGCGACAGCGGCGATCACCTTGTAGCACATCGGCAGGGCGGCGTTGAAAGCGGCCAGGTCCTGGACTTCGCTCATCTTCCGGTAGGCAGGGGACTTGGTTCCCACCAGCGCGGTCAGGAATTCCAGCGCATAGCTGCGGGCATTTTCCAGGTTGGCAACGGATTGTGCAGGCGTTGCCACCGTTGGCGCGGCAGGACGGGCGGCGGCAACCGGAGCCGACTGTGACGTCGCCATGTTGCGCAGGGCCTGGATGAACCCGCTTTGCAGCAAGTCGTTCACCATCGCTTCCAGTTCGGCGCAGTGGGGCATCTTCTTGCAGAGTTCGCCAAACGAAATGCCGTTCCCCACGCTGAACAGGATCTGCCGGTGTCTGGGACGCAAGGTATGGCCGAGGTTGAAGATTTCTTCTTGTCCCTTCATCGTGCGGGACAATTGCATTGTCATGTCCATGGTCGCCTCCGTTGTTGTGATATAGGTGTTTCGCCTATGCCAGGCACTTTGCATAGCCTGTGCCAGGATGGAGGGGAATCCCGAAGCCCTTGATTGACAAGGCCTGTGGCGCGGTTGACCGAGGGCCGCGGGGGCGGGGTCGGCGGCAAAAATGTCGACCGCGTGACGGGTGGTTGAAATTTCGTCAGGGGACCGGGGAGAGAGGGCGCTGCGTCACGACGCTTCTGTGGGCGTTACGCAATTTTCGTCTGATGCCTCCCCGCAAAGGGGGGGCCGGGATGGCTTCAGCTGCGCGAGTCGGGGCCGGCGCGATTGTCGGCCGCCTGGGTGCGGGGGGTGTAATCCCAGTTGCGTTTCCACGCGTTGACTACAAGATAGGGGTAATCCGGCTGGCCCAAGCTGCCGTTATAGCGCCCCAGCGCGCGATACAGGTCGCCACGCTCGATATCGATGTAGTGGCGCAGGATAACCGCGCCATACCTCAAGTTCGTGCGCAGCTGAAACAGGTCCTGGTCGGGGCTGCCGATCGACTTGACCCAGAAGGGCATGACCTGCGTGTAGCCGCGTGCGCCCACAGGCGATACGGCATATTTGCGAAACCCGCTTTCGACCTGAATCAGCCCCAGCATCAACTGGGGATCGACGCCGGCGCGTGAGGCTTCCCAGTGCAGGGTGGTCAGGAATTCGATCCGTTCTGTCTCGTCGGGCATGCGCTTGGCGAGACGGCGCGACATTTCCTTCAGCCAGGCGGCTTCGTCGGCCGGATTGCGGAATGCGGTGCGGGTAACCGCAGTGTCTGCCAGAGACCGCTGCAGCGACGCACGCATGCTGGCCGACAGCTTTTCCTCGCGCTGGGCGCCCGCATGCGCGGGCTGGGCCAGCAGAAGGGCGGCAATCAGCAGGCTGATGTGCGTCGTCTTGTTCATGTTAGCGTTCCAGCAATCCTGTCAAAAAATTCCTTGCATCGGCGAGCGCGACTTTTTGTGCCTCGCCGCTCTGGCCGGGGTCGGCGCGGCGCGGCTGGTATTCGATCACGCCATCCTTCAACCCGCGCTCGCCAACCGTGATGCGGTGCGGGATGCCGATCAGCTCGGCATCGGCAAACATCACGCCGGGGCGTTCGTCGCGGTCGTCCAACAGCACGTCGAACCCGGCAGCAGAAAGTTCAGCATACAACGTATCGGCGGCGGTTTTAACCACCTCGCTCTTGCCGTAGCCGATTGCCACGATCACCAGCAAGAACGGTGCCATCGCCTTCGGCCAGATGATGCCGCGGTCGTCGTGGTGCTGTTCGATGGCCGAGGCCACGATGCGCGACACGCCGATACCGTAGCAACCCATTTCCATGACTTGCGTCTTGCCGGCTTCGTCGAGGTAGGTCGCGTTCATCGCCTGCGAATACTTGCTGCCGAGCTGGAACACATGGCCGACCTCGATGCCGCGGCACAGTTGCAAGCTTCCTTTCCCATCCGGGCTGGGGTCGCTGGCGACGACATTCCGTATATCGGCCACAACATCCGGTTCCTGCAGGTCGCGGCCGAAATTGACCCCGGCCAGGTGAAACTTCGGCTTGTTGGCGCCGCACACGAAATCGCTCATCGCCGCGACCGTGCGGTCGGCGATGACCCTGATCCGGCTGCGGTCCAGTCCGACCGGCCCCAGGAAACCGGGCGGGCAATCGAAGGCAGCGCGGATTTCGGCTTCGTTTGCCAGCCGGAAATCCGTCATGCCTGGGAGCTTGCCGAGCTTGACCTCGTTCAGCATGTGGTCGCCGCGCAACAGCAGGACGATCATCTGCTCGCCGGCGCCGTTGTTGACCATCCCGGCGATGAGCTTCACGGTGCGGGCAAGCGGGATATCGAGCAACGCGGCGACGTCCTCGCAGGTGGTCTGTTTCGGCGTGTCGACCTCACGCATCGATTCCTGCGGGGCAGCGCGTGGTGTCGCGGGCGCGAGCGCCTCGGCCAGCTCGACGTTGGCCGCGTAGCCGGAGTTCGGGCAATAGGCGATCAGGTCTTCGCCGGAGTCGGCCAGCACGTGGAATTCGTGCGAGGCCGAGCCGCCGATGGCGCCGGTGTCGGCCGCCACGGGGCGGAAGGTCAGCCCCAGCCGGGTGAACACGCGCGTATAGGCGTCATACATGGTCTGGTAGGTGGCGGCCAGGCTGTCCTTGCTGGCATGGAAGGAATAGGCATCCTTCATCAGGAATTCGCGTGCGCGCATGACGCCGAAGCGCGGACGGATCTCGTCGCGGAACTTCATCTGGATCTGGTAGAAGTTGACCGGCAGCTGGCGGTAACTCTTGATTTCGCGCCGCGCCACGTCGGTGATGACTTCCTCGTGGGTGGGGCCGAAACAGAAGTCGCGCTGGTGGCGGTCCTTGATTTTCAGCATCTGCGGGCCGAACACCGCCCAGCGCCCGGTTTCCTCCCACAGCTCGGCCGGCTGCACCGCCGGCATCAGGAGTTCGATCGCGCCAGCGCGGTCCATCTCCTCACGCACCACCGCCTCGACCCGGCGCAGCACGCGCAGCCCCAGCGGCATCCAGGTATACAGCCCCGAGCCCAGGCGCTTGATGAGGCCGGCGCGCAGCATCAGCTTATGGCTGACGAGTTCGGCCTCGGACGGGGCTTCCTTTGTGGTCGAGATGAAGAACTGGGTGGCGCGCATGGTGGAATAATCGGGACGAAAACGCGCATTTTAGCGTGCGGACGGGTAATCTTTCGCGCTCGATTTTGGGACGGGATGGCAATGCGCTTGAAGTTTGGTAAACGCCGGGCAGGCGACGACGGGCTGGAAGTGACCGAGGAACGCGGTATGCGCACGCTGCACCTGGGCAGCCGCGCGATCCAGAGCGCGATGCGGGTGAGCCGGCCGTGGGACCTGGAACTCGCCTACACGCGGGCGATGATGGGGTTCCTGATGTTCAACCCGATGCCGCAGGACGTGCTGATGATCGGCCTGGGCGGCGGCTCGCTCGCCAAGTTCATCCGCAAGCAGCGGCCGCAGACACGCATCACCGCGGTCGAAATCGATCCGCGGGTGATCGCCTCGGCACGCACGCATTTCGAGTTGCCGCCGGACGACGCCACCCTCAACGTGGTGGAAGCCGACGGCGCGCTGTATGTGCGTCAGCACCCCGGCAGCGCCGACGTCATCCTGCTCGACGGTTTCGACGCCGGCAATCAGGTGGAGGCGCTGGCGACGCAGACGTTTTATGCTGCCTGCCGCCGTGTGCTGAGGCCGGGCGGCATTCTGGTGGTGAATCTGTGGGGCCGTGACAGCGAATTTGCCGAATATTTCGCGCGCCTGACCCGGGCATTCGACGGCGAGGTCGGCTGGATTTCGGTGCAGGACAAGACCAACGTTATCGTGTTTGCGTTTGCCGAGCCGGGTGCGCCGGCCCGGCTCGAGGCGGCGCGGCCGCACTTGGCCGATCTGTCAAAGCGTTACGGTCTCGACCTGCGCGGCTTTGCGCGCGATTTTCAGTGGGCAGAGGGGATTGCGCCGCTGCTCAAGTAGCGCGCCTGTTCGACGAAGCGATACAGCCGGACGCTTCCCGTGTCCGGGTCGGATGCCGGGGTGCGGGCGAAGCTAGGGGGGCGAATTCATGGATTCCCTGTCAAGTCCCGATCCGGTGGTTCAGTCAGCATGGAATTTGATAATCCGCTCGAAATATTAATTAAAACAATGCTTAACGTAATGTTCCGGATCGTGGCAGGTTTGCAATTTTCAGCGGGTATGAAAGAATGTAACTAATTGAATTTTATTAATGGTGGCGGCCATGATCGACCGAGAAGGGTACCGCCCGAACGTAGGCATCATATTGTGCAACGCGCACAACCAGGTCTTCTGGGGCAAGCGCGTCAATCAGCACGCCTGGCAGTTTCCCCAGGGCGGTATCAACTCGGGGGAGACGCCGGAACAGGCCATGTTCCGGGAACTGGAAGAGGAAGTGGGCTTGCAGCCCGCGCATGTTCGCGTTCTGGGTCGCACGCGCGAATGGTTGCGTTACGACGTGCCCCCTCACTGGACGCGGCGCGACAGCCGCGGCCTGTATCGCGGCCAGAAGCAGATCTGGTTTCTACTGCGCCTGACCGGGCGTGATTGCGATGTTTCGTTGCGTGCCAGCAGTCACCCCGAATTCGACGCCTGGCGCTGGAACGAGTATTGGGTGCCGATGGAGGCGGTCGTCGACTTCAAGCGCGAGGTCTACCGACTGGCACTTGAGGAGCTCGAACGCTATCTGCACAAGGATGTCCGTCATTTGCGGCAGCGTGCGCCCCGCCTGTGCGACCGGCGGGGCATGGCACAGGACCTGTTGCTGAAGCCCTGATCCCGGAATGACGGAGGCGTGATGAAGATACGAATCCATGCTTCAACCACGCTGACGGCATTTGCCGGACCCGGGCCGGGTCTGCCCTTGTGGCAGGTCGCGCCCACGCGGGATGGCGCCGGACGGCGACTGACCGATTTCATGATGCTGATCCCGCGTTTGCGCAGCCGCCCGCGCGCCGAGATCGAACAGGCGTCGCGCGATATCCAGGCCGTGCTGGCACTGCACCAGGATGTCGTATTTGCCGACCTCAACCTGAAACTGAACCTGTTGTGGGTGTCCTTGCGCCCGCGTCCCGGGGCAATCAGCGAACTGGTGGCGGCGATCCGTTTGCGCGTGCCCGAGGCGGTGCTGGTGGCGCATTACGCCGAGCCGCGCTAGCGGTTTTCCGTGGTCGGCCGGACAAGTTTTGCGCTTGTCAGTGCATTCCGTATATCCCTGCAGATTGCAGGGAATCCCGCGTCCTTTCTGCGTTCCCGTTCACCCAAAGCGGCAGAATTCGTTAAAATGAGCGATTGCTAATTAACCCGCTGGAGCACACATGGCCGTTTCTGAACTTCAGGTGCAGACCGCACTGAAAGAGTTGGTCGACCCCAACACTCACAAGGACTACGTCTCGACCAAATCCGCCCGCAACATCAAGATCGACGGCGGTGCCGTGTCGGTCGATATTTTGCTGAGCTATCCGGCGCAGAGCCAGCTGCCCGTCATCAAACAGCAGATCGAAGACAAGCTCAAAACCCTTGACGGCGTGACCAGCGCCACCGCCAACGTCAGCTTCAAGATCGTGTCGCACAGCGTGCAGCGTGGCGTCAAGCTGATCCCCAACGTCAAGAACATCATTGCCGTGGCATCCGGCAAGGGCGGCGTCGGCAAGTCCACCACCGCCGTCAACCTGGCGCTGGCGCTGTCCGCCGAAGGCGCGCGTGTCGGCATGCTGGACGCCGACATCTACGGTCCGTCGCAGCCGACCATGCTGGGCATCACCGACAAGCCCGAATCCACCGACGGCAAGAACCTCGAGCCGCTGATGGGGCATGGCATCCAGGCGATGTCGATCGGCTTCCTGATCGACGTCGAAACGCCCATGGTCTGGCGCGGCCCGATGGTGACGCAGGCGCTGGAGCAGCTGCTGAACAACACCAACTGGAACGACCTCGACTATCTCGTGGTCGACCTGCCGCCTGGCACCGGCGACATCCAGCTGACGCTGGCGCAGCGCGTGCCGGTGACCGGCGCGGTGATCGTCACCACGCCGCAGGACATCGCGCTGATCGATGCGCGCAAGGGCCTGAAGATGTTCGAGAAAGTCGGCATCCCCATCATCGGCGTGGTCGAGAACATGAGCCTGCACATCTGCTCGAACTGCGGCCACGAAGAGCGCATCTTCGGCGAAGGCGGCGGCGAGCGCATGTGCAAGGACTACAGCGTGGAATTCCTCGGCGCGCTGCCGCTCGACGGCGCGATCCGTGCCGATACCGATTCCGGCAAGCCGTCGGTAGTGTCCGACCCGAACGGCCGCGTGACCGAGATATACAAGCAGATCGCGCGCCGCGTTGCTGTTAAGATTGGCGAAACCGCGGTGGATCATTCCGCCAAGTTCCCCAATATCGTCATTTCCAATACCTGATGAGCATTAAGTCCGACCGATGGATCCGCCGCATGGCGGCTGAGCATGGCATGATCGAACCGTTCGAACCGGGCCAGATCAAACAGGCCGGCGGCAAGTCCATCGTGTCGTACGGCACGTCGAGCTACGGCTACGACGTGCGTTGCGCCAACGAATTCAAGCTGTTCACCGACATCAACACCACGATCGTCGATCCCAAGGCGTTCGATCCGAACTCCTTCGTGGAGGTCAGGGGCGACTCCTGCATCATCCCGCCGAATTCCTTTGCGCTGGCGCGTACGGTGGAGTATTTCCGCATTCCGCGCAGCGTGCTGACCATCTGCCTCGGCAAGAGCACCTATGCGCGCTGCGGCATCATCGTCAACGTCACCCCGCTCGAGCCCGAGTGGGAGGGCCACGTGACGCTGGAGTTTTCCAACACCACTCCGCTGCCCGCGCGCATCTATGCCAACGAAGGCGTGGCGCAAATGCTGTTCCTCGAATCCGACGAGGTGTGCGAAACCTCGTACAAGGACCGCGGCGGCAAATACCAAGGCCAGGTTGGCGTGACCCTGCCGAAAATTTAATCCCCGGGACACCGGGGATTCGTATAATCCGCTTTTTTTAATCCGCCCTTTCCGACGGCTTCCCTCTGGAGCAGGCCATGCGCTTCCGTTTTCCCGTTGTCATCATTGACGAAGATTTCCGCTCCGAGAACGCGTCGGGTTTGGGCATTCGTACCCTGGCCGAGGCGATCGAAAAGGAAGGCATGGAAGTGCTCGGCGTCACCAACTACGGCGACCTGACCTCGTTTGCCCAGCAGCAGGCGCGTGCCTCGGCTTTCGTGCTGTCGATCGACGATGAGGAACTGGCGGGGTCGGCCGAGGATGCCAATGCGGCACTGCAAAAACTGCGCGGCTTCGTCGAGGAAGTGCGCTTCCGCAATGCCGAGATCCCGATTTTCCTGCACGGCGAAACCCGCACCGCGCGCCATATCCCGAACGACATCCTGCGCGAACTCAACGGCTTCATCCACATGCTGGAAGACACGCCGGAATTTCTCGCCCGCTATATCGGGCGCGAAGCGCGCGCCTACCTCGATTCCCTGGTGCCGCCGTTCTTCCGCGCGCTGACCCATTATGCGGCGGACGGCTCGTATTCCTGGCATTGCCCCGGCCACTCCGGCGGCGTGGCCTTCCTGAAATCGCCGATCGGCCAGATGTTCCACCAGTTCTTCGGCGAGAACCTGCTGCGCGCCGACGTCTGCAACGCGGTCGACGAGCTTGGCCAGTTGCTCGACCACACCGGCCCGGTGGGTGCGTCGGAGCGCAATGCGGCGCGCATTTTCAATTGCGACCACCTGTTCTTCGTCACCAACGGTACCTCGTCGTCCAACAAGATGGTGTGGCACGCCACCGTCGCGCCCGGCGACATCGTCGTGGTCGACCGCAACTGCCACAAGTCCATCCTGCACGCCATCATGATGTGCGGCGCGATCCCGATCTTCCTGACGCCGACGCGCAACCACTACGGCATCATCGGCCCGATTCCGCTGGACGAATTCCGCCCGGAGAACATCGAGAAGAAAATCGCCGCGCACCCGTTTGCCAAGGATGTGAAGCGCAAGCCGCGCATCCTCACCATCACCCAGTCGACCTACGATGGCATCCTCTACAACGTCGACATGATCAAGGAACTGCTGGGCGACTACATCGACACGCTGCATTTCGACGAAGCCTGGCTGCCGCACGCGACCTTTCATGATTTCTATCGCGGCATGCACGCCATCGGCCGCGACCGCCCGCGTGCCAAGGATGCGCTGGTGTTTGCTACCCAGTCGACACACAAGCTGCTCGCGGGCCTCTCCCAGGCTTCGCAGATCCTGGTGCAGGATTCGGAGACGCGCAAACTCGATTTCCACCGCTTCAATGAAGCCTACCTGATGCACACCTCGACCTCGCCGCAATACGCCATCATCGCCTCGTGCGACGTGGCGGCAGCGATGATGGAGCCGCCCGGTGGCCCCGCCCTGGTTGAGGAATCGATCAAGGAAGCGCTCGACTTCCGTCGCGCCATGCGCAAGGTCGACGATGAGTTCGGCGACTCCTGGTGGTTCAAGGTGTGGGGGCCGCAGAAACTCGCCGACGAAGGCGTGGGAGACCGCGAAGACTGGATGCTCGAAACCGGCGCGCGCTGGCACGAGTTCGGCAAGATCGCGCCCGGTTTCAACATGCTCGACCCGATCAAGGCCACTGTCATCACGCCTGGCCTGGATGTCGACGGCGCCTTTGCCGACTGGGGCATCCCAGCGGCGATCGTCACCAAATACCTGGCCGAGCACGGTGTCATCGTGGAAAAGACCGGGCTGTATTCCTTCTTCATCATGTTCACCATCGGCATCACCAAGGGGCGCTGGAATACCCTGGTGACCGCGCTGCAGCAGTTCAAGGCCGACTACGACGAAAACCAGCCGCTGTGGCGCGTGCTGCCCGAGTTCATCGAAAAGCACCCGCGCTACGAGAAAACCGGGCTCAAGGATCTGTGCGACCAGATCCACACCATCTACAAGGCCAAGGACGTGGCGCGTCTGACGACCGAGATGTATCTGTCGGAAATGGCGCCGGCGATGAAGCCGGCCGATGCCTTCGCCAAGATGGCGCACCGCGAGATCGAGCGCGTCGAGATCGACAAGCTTGAAGGCCGCATTACCGCCATGCTGGTCACGCCCTACCCGCCGGGGATTCCGCTGCTGATCCCGGGCGAGCGCTTCAACGGCACCATCGTGCGCTATCTGCAGTTCACCCGCGAATTCAACGAGAAATTCCCCGGCTTCGAGACCGATGTGCACGGTCTGGTCGAGGACGTGGTCGACGGCAAGCCCCGCTATTACGTCGATTGCGTGAGCTGAGCCGGCCGCCGTTTGCTGAGGCTGCTTGATTTGTCAGGCAAGAAGCGTATGATTTGCAGTCCCCGGTTTGCCGGGGATTGTTTTTTTGACTTTACTACCTTGCTCCACCGCACCGCACCGCAGCGGGGGGCTGAACCGAAAGGAAACTTGATGCGGCATTATGAAATCGTATTTATCGTCCATCCCGATCAGAGCGAGCAGGTGCCCGCGATGATCGAGCGCTACAAGGGCAACATCACCACGCGCGGCGGCAGCGTCCACCGCCTGGAAGACTGGGGCCGCCGCCAGATGGCCTACCCGATCCAGAAGGTCCACAAGGCCCACTACGTGCTGATGAACATCGAGTGCGACCAGGAGACCCTGGAAGAGCTTGAGCATGGCTTCAAGTTCAACGATGCCGTGCTGCGCCATCTGACCATCAAGCGCGACGATGCCGTGACCACGGCCTCGCCGATGATGAAGGAAGAGAAGTCGCGCGACATGCTGGACAGCGCCAAGCCGGAAGCGGCAGCCGAAGCGCCTGCCTCAGCCTGAGTGAGTGAATCGGCTGGTCATCAGCGGAGCCCTCATCCAGGTTGACCCTCTGCGTTACAGCCCGGCGGGCGTGCCGATTGCCGAAGCGGTCATCCAGCATCGCAGCAGTCAGGCAGTGGCAGGCCAGCCCCGGCAGGTGGAGTGCGAGTTGACAGTCCAGGCGAGTGGATCGCTTGCTGGCCAGCTGGCCCAACTGGCCACCGGAACGCAGATCAAACTGGAAGGCGCGTTGAACCGACGCAGCGTGAACAGCCGGCAACTGATCTTGATATTGAATCGAATCGAAAAGGAATAAATCATGGCACGTCCCATGGGTGGAAAATCCGGCGGCAAGTTCGCCAACAAGCGCCGCGACAGCGGCAACCGTGGTCTCTTCAAGCGCCGCAAGTTCTGCCGCTTCACCGCTGAGAAAGTGGTCGAGGTGGATTACAAGGACATCGACGTGCTGAAGGAATTCATCGCCGAAAACGGCCGCATCATCCCGGCCCGCATCACCGGCACCAAGGCGCACTACCAGCGCCAGCTGGGTACCGCGATCAAGCGTGCGCGCTTCCTGGCGCTCATGCCTTACACCGACCTGCATTGAGGAGACGACCATGCAAGTGATTCTGATGGACAAAGTCGTCAACCTGGGCAATCTGGGTGACGTGGTCAAGGTGAAAGACGGCTACGCCCGCAACTTTCTGATCCCCACCGGCCGTGCACGTCGCGCCACGCAAGCCAACATGGAAGCGTTTGCCGCGCAGAAGGCCGAACTGGAACGCGTGGCCGCCGAAAAGCTGGCCGATGCCCAGCGCCGCGGCGAAAAGCTGGAAGGTGTCAGCGTGACGGTCAGCCATAAGGCCGGCGTCGATGGCCGCCTGTTCGGCTCCGTGACCAACGCCGATATCGCCGATGCCCTGAAAGCGCAAGGCCACGACGTGGTCAAGGCGGAAATCCGCCTGCCCGAAGGCCCGTTCAAGGCCATCGGCGAATACCCGGTGGTGCTGGGGCTGCACCATGACGTCACCGCCAACATCACGGTGGTGGTGGTCGGCGAACAGTAATCCGCCGGCCATTCCTGGAAAGGGAGCCATCGGCTCCCTTTTTTTATTTGTCCTCAAGGCATACCCGGCTGTCCACGTCTTATCCACAGCTTTTCACTTGGTGGGCCCGAGGCTGAAGACTAGAATCCTGCCATGGCCGCCATCCACTCCCTGACTGCAAATTCCGACCCCCAGCTGGCGCAGATGCGTCTGCCGCCGCACTCGCTGGAAGCCGAGCAGGCGGTGCTGGGCGGCCTGCTGCTCGACAACAGCGCATGGGACCGCATCGGCGACGTCGTGTCGGAGAGCGATTTCTACCGCCAGGATCATCGCCAGATCTTGCGCGCGATCGTGCGGCAGATCGCCGAGAACCGCCCGGCCGACGCCGTGACTGTGTCCGAGGCACTGCAATCCATGGGACAGCTTGAAAGCGTGGGGGGGCTGGCCTACATCGTCGCGCTGGCGAGCAATACGCCGTCTGCGGCCAACATTCGCCGCTATGCCGAAATCGTGCGCGAGCGCTCGGTGATGCGGCGGCTTGCCGAGGTGGCGACCGGAATCGCCGACACCGCCTATGCGCCGGCCGGGCGTAGCGCCTCGCAGTTGCTCGACGAGGCCGAGGCCAAGGTGTTCGAGATCGCCGAATCAGGCAGCCGCGGGCAGGCGGGCTTCACCGAAATCAAGCCCCTGCTGAAGGAAGTGGTCGAGCGCATCGACGAGCTCTATCACCGCGACAACGATTCCGGCGTCACCGGCGTACCCACCGGTTTTCACGACCTCGACCAGAAAACCTCGGGCCTGCAGCCGGGCGATCTCATCATCGTCGCCGGGCGGCCGTCGATGGGCAAGACCGCCTTCTCGATCAATATCGCCGAAAACGTCGCACTCGACACCGGCCTCCCGGTGGCGGTGTTTTCGATGGAAATGGGTGGCGCCCAGCTGGTGATGCGGATGATCGGTTCGGTCGGCAAGCTCGACCAGCATCGTCTGCGTACGGGCAAGCTCGGCGAGGACGACTGGCAGCGCCTCACCTATGCGCTCGGCAAGCTCAACGAGGCGCCGGTCTTCATCGACGAGTCGCCAGGGCTCAACGTGCTGGAACTGCGCGCGCGTGCACGCCGCCTGATGCGCCAGTGCGGCAAGCTCGGCCTCATCGTGATCGACTATCTGCAGCTGATGTCGGGCAGCGGCGGGGGCGAAAACCGCGCCACCGAAATTTCGGAAATCTCACGTGCGTTAAAGGGGCTGGCGAAAGAGCTGCACGTTCCGGTGATCGCGCTGTCGCAGCTGAACCGCGGGTTGGAGCAGCGCCCCAACAAGCGCCCGGTGATGTCCGACCTGCGCGAATCGGGCGCCATCGAACAGGATGCCGATGTCATCCTGTTCATCTATCGCGACGAGGTCTACAACCCCGACACGCAGGACAAGGGTACGGCGGAAATCATCATCAGCAAACAGCGTAACGGCCCCATCGGCACGGTGCGGCTGGCCTTCCTCGGCGAATACACGCGCTTCGAAACGCTGGCGCAGCCGGGTTCATACTAAACCCGATGCGGCCCATCCAGGCGCGGATCTCGATCGGTGCGATGGCGCACAATCTGCGTGTGGCGCGCCGTCATGCCGGCGCGGCACGCGTGTTTGCAGTGGTCAAGGCCAATGCCTACGGCCACGGACTGTCGCGTGCGCGGCGCGCGCTGGCGGCCGCCGACGGCTTTGCCGTGCTGACACTGGAAGAGGCCGCCAACCTGCGGCTGATGGGGGTGGAACAGCCCATCGTGCTGCTCGAAGGGCTGTTTGGCGCGGACGAAATCGCCACCTGCGCGGAACTCGATCTGTGGCCGGTGCTGCACCACGCAGCGCAACTCGACTGGCTGCAACAGCAGCCGCCCGTGCGGCCCATTCAGGTCTTTCTCAAGTTCGACAGTGGCATGCACCGGCTGGGGTTTCCGCTCGCCGAGCACGCTGCCATCGTCGCGCGGACGAAAAGCCTGGCCGGGGTGGTTGGCATCACCCTGATGACCCACTTTGCCCAGGCGGATGAAACCGCGGGCGTGGCCTGGCAGTTGCAACCGTTTCTGGATGAAATGTCGGCCTACGGCTTGCCGTGGAGCAGCGCCAACTCGGCGGCGCTGCTGCGCTATCCGGAGACCCTGGGAACCTGGGTGCGCCCAGGCCTGATGCTGTATGGCGCGTCGCCTTTTGCCGACGTGCCGGCCGCACAACTGGGGCTGCGGCCGGCGATGACGCTGCAATCGGAAATCATCGGCGTGCAGACGCTGCAGGCGGGCGAAGGGGTGGGGTACGGCCAGTTGTTTCGTGCCGATCGCCCCATGCGGGTTGGGGTAGTGGCCTGCGGCTATGCGGACGGCTATCCGCGCCATGCGCTGACGGGCACGCCGGTCCTTGTTGAGGGGCGAGTTAGCCGGATTCTGGGGCGGGTATCGATGGACATGCTGTGCGTGGACTTGAGCGAGTGTCCCGATGCCGGGGTGGGGAGCCCGGTCGTGTTGTGGGGCGAGGGACTGCCGGTGGATACGGTGGCCACAGCCGCGGGCACCAGCAGTTATGAACTGCTGTGTGCGCTGGCCGCGCGGGTTCCGGTGGAGGAGACCGACTAGGGCCTGTTAACGCGCCCCAAGCCTAGTGGGTCGTGCCGAACGAGGGGTCACGCGTGCCCGGCGGCAGCGGCAGCCCGGCATAGTGGCTGGCCTGGGCGATGGGTCCCAGCGGAAACAGCTTGTAAAGAAATTTGTGTCCACCCAGTCCCGCAAACTCCTCTTCCAGCGAATTCACCAGCATGCGCGCATTGATCGTGCCGCCATGGTCGGCATAGCAGTCGCGCAGGTAGCGAATGATCGCCAGATGGTCGTCCGTCAATTCCAGACCGTCCTGCCGCGCCATCTCGATGGCCTGCTTCTCCGTCCAAGGATCCAGCTCGACGAGGTGCCCGCGCATCGTAGGATCCGCATGCTCCTGCGCCACCATTTTGTTGATGTCCAGCATGATGAACTCCTTGAGTGCAAAGGATGGCTTTATTTATAGGATGCGCGCGCAGAAAACCCAACCATCCGGTCCCAGGGCGAATACCCTGAAGCGGTGATTCAGCAGCGCGGATCGGTCGATCCGGGCGTCCTGCTGTCGGTGGGGGAGAAACACTCAAGATGCCGTTCACCCCGGGTGAATGCCGCACAGCCGAGGCTGCGCACGGCCGCATCCAGGGCCGACGTGAACGCCGCATAGTCGGCGATGTCCGCGTAGACCTCCATCCACATCGCGAAGTCGTCGCACCGGCGGAGACGGCGGGGTGGCTGGGCGCAGTGACCCGCCATCATCCCCAGCAAGGCATCGATCCTGCCGGCGGCCGTGGCTTCCTGTGCGGGATCGATGCGGTAGTAGATATAGGCGTGTTTCACCTATTCCGGCAGCGCGTAGGGCAGGGGTTTCAGGGCCAGCGCGGCGCCGTCGGCGGATTTCAGATGCAGGGTCTGCGTGCTCGCGCTTTCGACCTGGGCGACAGCCAGCACATCGAAGCCGCCGGCCGGCGCCGGGGCTGCGTTGACCACGGTGCCGGTGGCCTGGCCCTCGATGTCGGCGCTGTACAGGTTGTCGCCGGGTGCGGCTTCGGCCTCCACGTGCGCAAGGAACATGCGGCGCTTGAGCTTGCCCAGATACTGGCTGCGCGCGACGATTTCCTGGCCTGTGTAGCAGCCCTTCTGGAAATTGACGCCGCCGATGACTTCGAGATTGACCATCTGCGGCACGAACTGCTCCTGCGTGGCGGCGACGATCATCGGAATGCCGGCATTGAGCCGCAGCCAGTCCCATACCGGGGCGCCGACCGGGGTGGCCGACTGGCGCAGCACCTGCCACACGGCCGCGGCGCGTTCGGGCGTGACCGACAGCACGAACTTGTCGGCGCCGACGCGGACCACTTGGCCGGCCTCGCCGTAGGCTGTGCGCAGGACGGCGTCCGGAACCGCGCCCATCGCGGCGCTCACCGCCGCCAGCGCCAGCGGGCCGGCCACCACCAGCCGTACGTTTTCGTCGCTGGCGTCGCGCCCCTGCACCTTGGCGCGCAGGATGAACATCGACAGGCGCTTCAGCACGCCTGGAAGGATGTCGCCGGAGAGCTGCAGGCAGGTATCCTCGCCCTGTCGCCACATCAGGAAATTGCCGAGCAGACGCCCCTTCGGGTTGCAGAAGCCGCTCCACTGCGCAGTGTCGGCATGCAGGCTGCGCACATCGTTGGTAAGCTGGCCCTGCAGGAACGCGGCGGTGTCCTCGCCGCGGAACGCGATCATGCCGAGCTGCGACAAATCCGCCACAATGGTGCCGTCTGCAGCGGCAGCGCGTTCGGCCGCCGGATCGCCATAGTGGAGCACGGTACTGCCTTCGATTACTGCGCCTTGGGATTGCAGAAGATTTTTCCAGGAATCGATCACGATGCGTTCCAGTCAGAGAGGGATGTGATGAAGGCCAAAAGTGTACACGCGGATGCGCGAGATTGAACTCAAACCCTCACGCCTGTTGGGGCTGTTGCTGCTGGGTGGGGTAGGGCTGGCGCTGGCTGCCATCCTGCTTGCGGAGGTACCGGCTGCAGCCGCGTTTGCGCTGGGGGTCGTCGTGATCGGGCTGGGTTTGTGGGGCTGGCGGCAGGCAGCACCGACGTCGAGCTTGCGCATTGCGCCAGACGGCCGCCTGCAATGCCTGGACGATGCCGCTGAATGGCACGATGCCGAGGTGCTGGACGACAGTTTTGTCTCGACCGCATTGATCGTGGTGCGCTACCGCACGGCAGACCGTCAGGTACGTGCCCTGACGCTGTTGCCCGACAGTGCGGATGCCGATACGTTGCGCCGTCTCAGGGTGTCGCTTCGCTGGGCACGCCGCACACGCTCGGACACATCGTTCCCGGACGCGGGTTGAGCACGGTATTTCCGGCGATCGGCAGGGTTTCGGGGTAGTCGCGGCTGAAATGCAGGCCGCGGCTTTCCTGCCGCAACTGGGCCGAGCGGATGATGAGGTCGGCACTTTGCACCAGGTTGCGCAGTTCGATCAGGTCGTTGCTGACGCGGAAATTGCGGTAGAACTCGTCGATTTCGGCGCGCAGCAGCCGGATGCGGTGCGACGCGCGCGCCAGCCGCTTGTTGGTGCGCACGATGCCGACGTAATCCCACATGAAGCGGCGCAGTTCGTCCCAGTTGTGCGAGATCACCACCTCCTCGTCGGGGTCGGTGACGCGAGACGCGTCCCATGGCGGCAGGCTGAGCGAGGGGGCGGGCGGCGTGGCCAGGATGTCGCGGGCGGCGGCGTGGCCGAACACCAGGCATTCCAGCAGCGAGTTGGAGGCCAGCCGGTTGGCCCCGTGCAGCCCGGTGAAGGTGACTTCGCCGACCGCATGCAGGTTGCACAGGTCGGTACGCGCGTCGGTGTCGGTGACGACGCCGCCGCAAGTGTAGTGCGCGGCGGGCACCACCGGGATCGGCTGGCGCGTGATGTCGATGCCGAGCTCCAGGCAGCGGGCGTAGATGGTCGGGAAGTGCTCGCGCACGAAGTCGGCCGGTTTGTGGCTGATGTCGAGATAGACGCAGTCGAGGCCGCGTTTCTTCATCTCGAAGTCGATCGCGCGCGCCACGATGTCGCGCGGCGCGAGTTCGGCGCGCTCGTCATGGAACTGCATGAAGCGGCTGCCGTCGGGCAGCAGCAGATGGCCGCCCTCGCCGCGCACCGCCTCGGTGATGAGGAAGGACTTGGCGTGCGGGTGGTACAGGCAGGTCGGGTGGAACTGCACGAATTCCAGGTTGGCCACCCGGCAGCCGGCGCGCCATGCCATGGCGATGCCGTCGCCGGTCGAGGTGTCGGGATTGGTCGTGTAGAGGTAGACCTTGCCGGCGCCGCCGGTGGCGAGCACGGTATGGCCGGCAGCGAAGGTCTCGACCTCTCCGGTGCCCTTGTTCAGGGCGTAGGCGCCGTGGATCTGCCGTTCCTGGCCGCCGGCGCGCTTGCCGGTGATGAGGTCGATGGCGACGTGCTGCTCGAAGGTCTCGATATTGGGGTGGGCACGCACACGGTCGAGCAGGCTGGTCTGCACCGCATGGCCGGTGGCGTCGGCCGCGTGCACCACGCGGCGCTTGGAATGCCCGCCTTCGCGTGCCAGGTGGAGCCCGCCAGGCGCCTGCGGATCGGGGGTGAAGGCGACACCGTTGGCGGTCAGCCAAGCGATCATGTCACGGGCCTGGCTGGCCACCAGCCGGGTGACCGCCTCATCGCACAGGCCGGCGCCGGCGACCAGGGTGTCGTGCACGTGCGCCTCGACCGAGTCGCCGCTGTCGACCGCGGCCGCGATCCCGCCCTGCGCCCAGTCGCTGGCACCGTCGGTCATCTGGCGCTTGGTGACAATGGCGACGCGGCGCTGGTCGGCGAGCTTGAGCGCGGTGGTCAGCGCGGCGAGGCCGCTGCCGAGGATGAGGACGTCGTGTCTGTGCATGGTGGTCGGGCGATGATAGCAGGCTTGGGTCGTGCCAGAATAACCCTGTTCGGGGTGAACTTTTCTGCCCCGATCCGCTCACACGTTCCGGAAGGTGCGGTCACGTATACTTTCAACACAAACAAAAAGCAGTAGGGAGATATGTCGGACCGCGAACTGGATCAGGTGTTGGTCGAACGCGCCCAGCAGGGTGACAAGCGCGCTTTCGAGCTGTTGGTGAGCAAGTATCACCGCAAGCTCGGGCGGCTGTTGTCGCGCATGGTGCGGGATGCGGCAGAGGTGGAAGATATTACGCAGGAAGCTTTTATCAAGGCCTATCGCGCGCTGCCTGGATTCCGCGGCGAGAGTGCCTTTTACACCTGGCTGTACCGCATTGCCGTGAATACCGCCAAGAATTACCTGGTCGCGCACAAGCGCATGCCGGTGTCGAGCGATGTTCAGGCGGAAGATGCGGAGAATTACGAGGACGGCGACCTGCTGCGCGATATTGCGACGCCGGAAGCGGAACTTCAGACCAAGCAGATCGCCAAAGCAGTCAATGAGGCGGTCGATGCGTTGCCCGAGGAATTGAGGACAGCCATCACGCTGCGCGAGATCGAAGGCATGAGTTACGAGGAAATCGCGCAGATGATGGACTGCCCGATCGGTACCGTGCGCTCGCGGATCTTCCGCGCGCGCGAGGCCATCGCCGAAAAGATACGCCCGATGCTGGGCACCAGTCAGGACAAAAGGTGGTAATCATGTCAGCACTTCTTAAAACCGATACCCTTCCCCGGCCTGAACAGGCCGAAGACAACTGGCGTCTGCTGCTCTCCGCCGCGCTGGATGGCGAAACGGAACGGGCCGAAACGGAGGACTGCATCACGGTCCTGAAACGCGATGGGGATTTGCGACAGAGCTGGTCGGAATACCATTTGATCGGCGATCTGATGCGGGGCGAGGCGCCTACGCAGGAGGGCTTCATGGCACGTTTCTCGGCGCGGCTGGCAGCCGAGCCGACCGTGCTTGCGCCGCGCCGGAGCGTGTGGCCGCAGCGGGTTGCCGTGGCGTCGTTTGCCTCGCTCGCGGTCTGGGGCGCGATCTCGCTCACCAGAATGATGTCGGATGAGCCTGCCACGCTGCCCATGGCGACGGCGCCAGGCTTTCAGCAGGCTTCGCTGTCGTCGGAGTCGGCAAGCGAAGACGCCCGGTTTACGCCCTATCTGGTGGCGCATCAGGAATTCGCCCCGATGACGGTGGTTTCCCCCTATCAGCCTGCGGTGGCCGTTGCGGTGGAGCCGCGCTGATGCGAGCACTGGCTGTCTGGCGGCAGGGTTGGCTGGTTGCGGGATTTGCCGGGCTGGTATTCTTCTCCGGCGGGGCGCGTGCCGATGCCGCGGCCGACTGGCTCGACCGCGCAGCGAGTGCGGCCAAACAGCAGAATTACAGCGGCGTCTATGTCTACCATCACGGCGAGCACGTCGAGGTGCTGCGCGTGCTGCACCGTACCGATGCGAATGGCGAGCAGGCAAAAGTCGAAGTCATGGATGGTACGTCACGCCAGTTCCTGCGTATCAATAACGACGTGTACTGCCACTTGCCGGACGGCAAACATGTGCAACTTGAGCGCAATGCGCTGCGCCGTTTCTTCCCCGACTTGCTGCCGGCCCAGCCGGCCAGCCTGCTTGATTTTTACGAGGCGAAACTGGGTGGAATCGAGCGCGTCGCAGGGCGTTCCTGCCAGGTGGTGACGCTGTCACCGCGCGATGGGTATCGGTATGCCTACAATCTGTGGCTGGACAAGCGCACAGCATTGCCGCTCAAGGCGCGTGTCGTCAACGACAGTGGCAGCGTGATCTCGATGTTCGTTTTCTCCGAAATCCAGATTGGCAAGGCGCCGGACATCCGCAACGACATGGCAGGGAAAATCATCCAGAAAATCCATTCCGACAAACCTGTCGTGAGTGCCTGGAGCGTGACGCCGCCACCCGGATACGAGAAGGTGCAGGAGGCGGTGCGTTCGCTGCCGGGCAAACGGGCACCGGTTACCCATCTGGTGTTTTCGGATGGCCTGAGCGTATTGTCGATGTTCGTCGAACCGGAGGATCCGCAGGTGCAAAGCCTGCACGGCCTGTCGGCCGAAGGCGCGATCGGCATCTATGCCCGCGAGGTCGACGGCTACATCGTGACGACGCTGGGCGAGGTGCCGAACATGGCGCTGATCGAAACCGGCAATTCGGCGACAAGGAAGTAAGGGCTGCCCATGCTGGAACAGACGGCCGAAGTCATACGTACCGCATCCGACGGCGTCTGGGTGCAGGCGGTCGAGCCCTCGGGCTGCGGCACCTGCGGCGGCCAGGGGTGTTCGTCGCGCCGCATCGCCGAACTTTTCCAGCGCAAGCCCCGGAATTTTCTGGTCGACTGCGACCTGGCCCTGGCACCCGGGGATCGCGTCGTCGTCGGGATTGCCGATGGCAGCGTGCTCAAAAGCGCATTGCGTGTCTACGGCCTGCCGCTGGGCCTGATGCTGGCCGGCGCGTTGCTGGCGCAGGCCATCCAGCCCGGTGACGGATCCGCGCTCGTTGGCATGCTGGTCGGGGGCGCGGTGGGCTGGGTGGCGGCGCGAGGCGGCCGGACGGCGCGCCCGGTGGTACTCCGACGCGAAGACAAAATCCTGTTTCAAATGATGAAAGGACAGCCATGATGAAAAACGCTCTGGCGGCGATTGCGCTGGTGTTTGCCGTGTCGGTACCGGCATTGGCGAAAGATGTGATGGATGTGGCCGATCTGGTTGAAAAACAGGGGCCGGCCGTGGTCAACATCAGCACGACCAAGCTGGTGAAGCGCGGTCAGGAAGGCCTGCCGTTCGACGACGAGGGCATGCAGGAGTTTTTCCGCCGCTTCTTTCCAGGCATGCCGCAGGGTGGGCAGGGGGGGCCGGGCCCCATGCAGGAAATTCCGGCGCGTGGCGAAGGCTCGGGGTTTATCGTCAGCAACGACGGCTACATCCTGACCAATGCGCATGTGGTCAAGGGCGCGGATGAGGTGGTGGTCAAGCTTATCGACAAGCGCACCTTCACCGCCAAGGTGGTGGGGGCGGACGCGCGCACTGATGTCGCCGTCATCAAGATCACCGCCAACAACCTGCCTGTCGTCAAGCTGGGGGATCCCACCAAGCTGCGGGTCGGCGAGGCGGTGGCAGCCATCGGTTCGCCCTTCGGTTTCGAAAACTCGGTCACGGCGGGCATCGTCTCCGCCAAGGGGCGTTCGCTGCCGTCGGAATCCTATGTGCCCTTCATCCAGACCGATGTGCCGATCAATCCTGGCAATTCGGGCGGGCCGTTGTTCAATATGAAGGGCGAAGTGGTCGGCATCAATTCGCAGATTTACAGCCGCAGCGGCGGCTACATGGGGGTGTCGTTCGCGATCCCGATCGATGTGGCGATGGAAGTGGCGAAGCAGCTCGAGAGCGGCGGCAAGATTTCACGCGGCTGGCTGGGCGTGGTGATCCAGGAAGTGACGGCCGATCTGGCTGATTCCTTCGGCCTGGATCGTCCGCGCGGTGCGCTGGTGTCACAGGTTCAGGACGATAGCCCGGCGAGCAAGGCCGGATTGCAGGCAGCCGACGTCATCCTGGAATTCAACGGCAAGGCCGTGGAAAACTCCAGCGACCTGCCACGCATGGTCGGCATGGCCAAACCCGGTACCAGGATTCCGCTGCAGGTCTGGCGCAAGGGCAAACTCCAGCAACTCAACGTGGTGCTGGGTGAACTGCCTGCCGAAAACCAGCAGGCCGGCAAAGATGGCAAGGCCATGTTGCGCGGCGGGCTGGCCCTGTCGGAGCTGGGAGCGGATCAGCGGCGGGCGCTCGACCTCGACCATGGCGTGCTGGTCGCGGATGCCACGGGCGAAGCGGCGCGTGCCGGCATTCGAACCGGCGATATCATCCTGGCGGTCAACAATACCAGGATCGCCAGCGTTGAAGACTACCGCAAGGCCACCGCCGCGATACCTGTCGGCAAAAGCGCGGCGATCCTGGTGCGTCGCGGCGACGGAACGCTCTACATTCCGCTGAAGATTTCGGGTGGGTAACACGCTGACGCTCTACACGCGGGCAGGCTGCCCGCTCTGCGAGGACATGGCGGCCGAGGCCCACGCCCTGATCGCGGGAACCGGGCACGGCCTGATCCCCGTGGACGTGGATGCCGACCCCGCGCTCAAGGCGAAATACGGCTGGGAGGTCCCCTTGCTGTTCGACGGCGACACCGAGATTTGCCGTCATCAGCTGAATCTGCCTGCGATTCAGGAATGGCTGCGCGCCCACTCCTGAAATCCGTTAAAATTCTGCAAGTTATCGCATCCCTTGTCGGGCACGGAAACGTGCCCGTTTTGCTGTGTCCCAGAACCTGATCCGCAATTTTTCCATCATCGCCCACATCGACCATGGCAAGTCCACCCTGGCCGACCGCCTGATCCAGCATTGTGGCGGGCTGTCCGAGCGCGAGATGGAGGCGCAGGTGCTCGATTCGATGGACCTGGAGAAGGAACGCGGCATCACCATCAAGGCACAGACCGCCGCGCTGACCTACAGGGCGCAGGACGGCCAGACCTACCGCCTGAACCTGATCGACACCCCCGGCCACGTCGACTTTTCCTACGAAGTGAGCCGCTCGCTGTCGGCCTGCGAGGGCGCGCTGCTGGTGGTCGACGCCTCACAGGGGGTCGAAGCGCAGACGGTGGCCAACTGCTACACCGCGATCGACCTCGGCGTCGAGGTAATCCCGGTGCTGAACAAGATCGACCTGCCGGCCGCCGACCCCGACCGGGTGGCCGAGGAGATCGAGGACATCGTCGGGCTGGATGCGAGCGATGCGGTGCGCGCTTCGGCCAAGACCGGCATCGGCATTCCCGAAATCCTCGAGGTGGTGGTGAAGCAGGTGCCGCCGCCGCGTGGCGACGAGTCCGCGCCGCTCAAGGCGCTGATCATCGATTCGTGGTTCGACAACTACGTCGGCGTGGTGATGCTGGTGCGGGTGGTCGACGGTGTGCTCAAGCCGAAGGACAAGATCCGCTTCATGGCCAGCGGTGCGCAGCACCTGACCGAGCACGTCGGCGTGTTCACCCCGAAATCGGTCGACCGGCCGCAGTTGTCGGCCGGCGAGGTGGGTTTTGTGATCGCCGGCATCAAGGAACTCAAGTCGGCGCAGGTGGGCGACACCATCACCCTGATCGACCGGCCCGCCAGCGAGCCGCTGCCGGGCTTCAAGAAGGTGCAGTCGCAGGTATTCGCAGGCCTGTATCCAGTGGAGTCGCACGACTTCGAGGCGCTGCGCGATGCCCTGACCAAGCTGCAGTTGAATGACGCGGCGCTGCAGTTCGAGCCCGAAGTCTCGCAGGCGCTGGGCTTCGGCTTCCGTTGCGGCTTCCTCGGCCTGCTGCATATGGACATCGTGCAGGAGCGGCTGGAACGCGAGTACGACATGGACCTCATCACTACCGCGCCGACGGTGGTGTACGAGGTGGTGCTGAAGGACGGCACCACCATCAACGTCGAGAACCCGTCCAAGTTGCCGGAACCGTCGAAGATCGAGGAGATCCGCGAGCCCATCATCACGGCGACGATCTTCGTGCCGGAAGAGTTCGTCGGCAACGTCATCACCCTGTGCAACCAGAAGCGCGGCATGCAGATTGACATGCAGTACCACGGGAGGCAGGTGATGCTGCGCTACGACCTGCCGATGAACGAAGTGGTGATGGATTTCTTCGATAAGCTGAAATCGACCAGCCGCGGCTACGCCTCGCTCGACTACGAATTCAAGGAATTTCGCGCCGGCGATCTGGTCAAGCTCGACATCCTGGTCAACAACGAGAAGGTCGATGCGCTCTCCCTCATCGTGCACCGTGCCACCAGCGTGTACCGCGGGCGCGAACTGGCGTCCAAGATGCGCGAGCTGATCCCGCGCCAGATGTTCGACGTCGCGGTGCAGGCCGCGATCGGCGCCAACATCATCGCGCGCGAGAACGTCAAGGCGATGCGCAAGAACGTGCTGGCCAAGTGCTACGGCGGCGACATCACGCGCAAGAAGAAACTGCTGGAAAAACAGAAAGCCGGCAAGCGCCGCATGAAACAGGTCGGCAACGTCGAAATCCCGCAGGAAGCCTTCCTTGCGATCCTCCAGGTCTCCGATAAATAAGAAGTGGACCCCATCAACATGAACTTCGCCCTTATTCTTTTTGTTGCGCTGGTCGTCACCGGCGGCATCTGGCTGCTCGACCTGCTGATCCTCAGACGCGGCCGTGACCGGGACGCCAAGGAGCCGCTGCTGGTCGAATACGCCAAGAGCTTCTTCCCGGTCATCCTCGTCGTGTTTGCGCTACGCTCCTTCCTGGTCGAACCGTTCAAGATTCCGTCCGGCTCGATGATGCCCACGCTGCTGGTCGGCGACTTCATCCTGGTCAACAAATTCACCTACGGTATCCGCCTGCCGGTCATCAACACGAAAGTGGTCGAACTGAACAATCCCGAGCGGGGCGATGTCATGGTGTTCCGCTATCCGGGCGACCCCAGCCTCGATTACATCAAGCGCGTGATCGGCGTGCCGGGCGATGTGGTCGAATATAGCGACAAGAAGCTGACCATCAACGGCAAGCCCGTGCCTGCCGTCAATACCGGCACCTACAGCTATGTGGGCAATGGCCTGAACTACATCACCGCGATGGTGTACAGGGAGCAGCTCAACGGCGTCAACCACACCATGATGACCGAACCCGACAAACCCCCGGTCTACCCGACCCAGGTGGTGGACTTCCCCTACCGCGAGAACTGCTCCTACAATGCCGAGGGCAAGGGCTTCGTCTGCAAGGTTCCAAAAGGACAATATTTCATGATGGGCGACAACCGTGACGAGAGTAATGACAGCCGTTACTGGGGATTCGTCCCTGACAGCAACATCGTCGGCAAGGCCTTCCTCATCTGGATGAACTTTGACGAATTCCGCCGCATCGGCACCACCATTCGATAAGGAGACACCATGCACTGCACCCCCCCCATGCAATCCCGGCAACGCGGCCTGAGCATGATCGGCTTCCTGTTCGTGGCCGTCGTGCTGGTCATGATCGCCATGCTGGCGATGAAACTGGTGCCGGCCTACATCGAGTATTTCTCGGTGAAGAAGATTCTCGCCACGATGGGGCAGGAGTCCGATCTCAAATCCAAGAGCAATGCGGACATCCGCAACGACTTCGCCAAACGTGCTGATATAGGCTATGTCACTGCGGTCAAGCCCGAGGACATCGTCGTCGACCGTCACGGCGCCGTCCCCGTCGTTTCCACCGACTACACATTCCGCACCAAGCTCGTCGGCAATGTCAGCCTGGTGATCGATTTCAGTGCCAGTTCCGATCCCAACGCGGCACCCGTCGAGGTTGAATAACGCCTTGCTGAACCAGCGCCTGCAACAGGCGCTGGGTTATACCTTTGTCCGCTCCGATCTTCTGACCCAGGCGCTGACGCACCGTAGCTACGGCGCGCTCAACAACGAGCGGCTCGAATTCCTCGGCGACTCGGTGTTGAACTGCACCGTCGCCCGTGCCCTTTACGACGCGTTCCCCGATTTGCCGGAAGGCAGCCTGTCGCGCCTGCGCGCCAACCTGGTTCGGCAGGAAACGCTGGCCGAGATTGCCGCATCCCTGAAACTGGGTGATAGCCTGCGCCTGGGCGAAGGCGAACTCAAAAGCGGCGGATTTCGCCGTCCCTCGATCCTGGCCGATGCGCTGGAATCACTGTTCGGCGCCGTCTTCCTGGATGCCGGATTCGAGGCAGCGCAGCGTGTGGTGCGCGGGCTGTTCGACCCGCTGGTTGCGAGAATCGACCCCAGGGCCTCAGGCAAGGACCCCAAGACCGAGTTGCAGGAAATGCTCCAGTCGCGCAGGCTTCCGTTGCCGGACTACCGACTGATGGGCACCCAGGGCGAGGCGCACGACCAGAGCTTTATCGTCGAGTGCGTGCTGGCCAAGCCCCCACTCAGCACACGCGGCATCGGCAAGAGCCGCCGCGCCGCCGAACAGGAGGCCGCACGCCAGGCGTGTGTGCAGTTGCAGAAATGAGCGAATTCAAGTGCGGCCTCATCGCCATCGTCGGCCGGCCCAACGTCGGCAAGTCGACATTGCTCAACCGCATCGTAGGGCAGAAAATCAGCATCACGTCGAGAAAGGCGCAGACCACGCGCCACCGGGTGATGGGCATCCACACCACCGGCGAAGCGCAGTTCGTCTTCGTCGACACCCCGGGATTCCAGACCCGCCACGCCAGCACCCTAAACCGCGCGATGAACAAGCGGGTGCGCGAAACGCTGTCGGATACCGACGTGGTGATGATGCTGGTGGAGGCAGGACGGTTGAAGAAAGAGGATCGTCAGGTGATGGATCTGCTGCCCAAGGATCGCCCGCTGATCCTGGTGGTGAACAAGATCGATCACGTCAAGGATCGAGCCGAGCTGATGGCGTATCTGCAGGAAGCGGCCACCGCGCACGCGTTCACCGAGATCGTCCCGGTGTCGGCCAAGCAGGGCAGCAACCTCGACGAATTGCTGAAGACGCTGCAGGCACATCTTCCCGAGAATCCGCCACTGTTCGACGAGGACGACGTCACCGACCAGACCGAGCGCCAGCTGGCGGCGGAATTGATTCGCGAGAAGGTATTCCGCCTGTGCGGCGAGGAAATCCCCTATGCGGTTGCCGTCACCATCGACAAGTTCGAAGAAGAGGGCAACCTGCGCCGCATCTTCGCCACCATCCTGGTCGACCGGGACAGCCACAAGGCCATCGTCATCGGCAAGGGCGGCGAAAAGCTCAAGGCCATCTCCACCCAGGCGCGGCTCGACATGGAGCGTGCCTTCGACAGCAAGGTGTATCTGGAGGTCTGGGTCAAGGTCAAGGGCGGCTGGGCCGACGACGTGCGGATGCTGAAATCGCTCGGCCTGGATTAATCGCTTCCACGAAGGGCACGAAGGAACGCGAAGCAGATCGAAAAAAACGCTCAGCGAAATATACGCGAATGATGGTTTTTCCTTTGTGTTTCTTCGTGTCCTTCGTGGATAAATAAAGCATGTCCGCCGACGCCCGCATCAACAACGAACCCGGCTTCATCCTCCACACCTATCCCTTCAAGGAAACCAGCGTGGTGGCGGAGGTGTTCACCCGCAGCCACGGGCGCGTGGCGTTGATCGCGCGCGGTGCCCGGCGCCCGGCCTCCGCCCTGCGCGGGCTGATGCAGCCGTTCAGCCCGCTGCTGCTCTCGTGGTTCGGCAAGGCCGAGCTGAAAACCCTGCATGCCGCCGAGTGGCAGGGCGGTCTGCTGGCGCCGCAGGGGCGCGCGCTGATGTGTGGCTTTTATCTCAACGAGCTACTGCTGCGCCTGCTGGCGCGTGGCGATGCGCACGAGACGCTGTACGACTGCTACTTCGCAACCCTCGAGCAACTGGCCGGCGAGGCCGGCAGCTCCGATTACGAACGCGCCACTTACTTTGAGCGGATATTGCGGCGCTTCGAGAAAAACCTGCTCTCCGAAATCGGCTATGGTGCCACCTTCGACGTCGAGGCAGACAGCGGTGCGCCGGTCCAGTCACAGATGGGTTATGTGTTTCAACCTGAACGCGGCGCCCTGCAGGCGAGTGGCCAGCCGGGCTGCCCGGTGTCCGGCCAGACCCTGATCGACCTGGCCACCGACCGCTTCGAGCGGCCGGCGACGCTGGTCGAGGCCAAGGCGCTGATGCGCACCCTGATCAACCATACGCTGGGCGCAAAGCCGCTTTATACTCGCCAGCTGTTACGCGAACTCACCGAACTGACACAATGAGCATCTTCCTCGGCGTCAACATCGACCATATCGCCACCCTGCGCCAGGCACGCAGGACCCGCTATCCCAGCCTAGTCGAAGCGGCACTCGCTGCAGAAACCGCCGGCGCCGATTCGATCACCCTGCACCTGCGCGAAGACCGCCGCCACATCCAGGATGCGGACGTGGCGATCTTGCGCCAGGTGCTGAAAACCAAGATGAATCTGGAAATGGCGGTGACCGGGGAAATGCTCGCCATTGCCATCGCCACGCGGCCGCAGGACGTCTGCCTGGTTCCGGAAAAGCGCGAGGAGCTCACCACCGAAGGCGGGCTCGATGTCGCCGGCCAGTTGTCCAGGTTGAAGGATGCCTGCACGCGGCTGGCCGACGCCGGCATCCGCGTCTCGCTGTTCATCGACGCCGACTTCGCGCAGCTCGACGCCGCGCATGCGGCCGGCGCGCCGGTGGTCGAAATCCACACCGGCCATTACGCCGACGCCGCGACCGACGAAGCGCGCATCGCCGAATTCGAGCGTATCCGCATGGCCGTCGCTTACGGCCGCAGCCTCGGCCTCACGGTCAACGCAGGCCATGGCCTGACCTATCACAACGTCCAGCCGATCGCAGCGCTGCCGGGTATCCACGAACTCAACATCGGCCATGCGATCGTGGCACAGGCGCTGTTCGTCGGCTGGAAGGATGCCGTGGCGGAGATGAAGCGGCTGATGGTGGAAGCGGCGGCAGGCTGATAGTGAAGATCGAACCGGCTGCAGGACTGTGTGACCGATGAGCGACCAGGAACAACGCATCAGCATTGACCAGATACGAGTGGGATTGCATATCCGGATCGAATCCTGGATGGATCATCCCTTCCTGTTCAGCAGCTTCAAGATTCGCAGCGAGAAGCAGTTGCAGCAACTGCGCTCCCTCGGGATTTCGCATGTGCTCTACGACAGCAGCAAGAGCGATCTGCCTCCCTTGCCGCCGCCCAGGGAAAACACGCCTGCGCCTCCACCTGCGCCGCCCGACCCTGAAATCGAGGCGATGTGGGCGGAAAAGAACGAAAGACGGGAAAAACTCTCGCGCCAGCGGGAGGCGCTGGGGCGTTGCGAGCGGCAATTCGCCGCAGGTGCCTCCACCGTCAAATCCGTGTTGCGCAACCTTTTTTCCCGTCCCGACGAATCGATGCAGCAGGCGCAGTCGCTGGTGTCGGACATGGTGGACGCGATGCTGGCGGACAAGGACATCGTCCTGCATCTGGTAAATGCCAAGGCGGGTGACGAGAATGCGTACTACCATGCCCTCAATGTCACGATGCTGGCGTTGATTCTGGGAAAGGACGCGCAGCTGGATGCCGACGCGATGCGCGCGCTGGGTCTCGGTACGCTGCTGCACGACATCGGCCGCGAAAAGATTCCCAGCCAGATCCTGCTGAACAAGTCTCCCTGGACGAAGGCCGAGCTGAGCTTCTACCAGCAACATGTGGCATATGGTCTCGACATGGCGCAGCGCCTGCCGGGAATCCCGCCCGCTGCCCTGGAAGTCATCGCCAAGCACCATGAGCTGCTCGACGGGAGCGGCTATCCGGGAAAGCTCGCAGGCGAACAGATCGGGCAGCTCGCCCGCATCGCCTCCATCACCAATGCCTTCGATACCTATTGCAATCGCGCCAACCCGGCGGAATCGATGACACCCGCCGAGGCCATTGCCTACATGTTCAAGAAAGAGCCGGGGAAATACGATCCCGTGTTGCTGCAGCTGTTCGTCCGCTGCATGGGGATATACCCGCCTGGAAGCGTTGTGCAGTTGAACAATGGGCAGATCGGGTTGGTCATGAGCGTCAACCCGGGCAAGCTGCTGCATCCTTCGCTGTTGATCTACGACCCGGACGTGCCCAAGGAGGAGGCCTTGTGGCTGGATATGCGCGAGTCGTCCGAGCTCGCCGTCGCCAGAACCCTGCGCCCTGCCGAACTGGACATGGCTATGCGTGCGTATCTCGATCCGCGCACACGGATCAGCTACTTCACCGAAAACAGTCTGGCGAGCAAGGGCACCTGATCGCCCATACCGGCGGCGACGGATGCGCCCTGCATGACCTGAAACGGGATGGCTCAGATCTCGAGCTGGGCCCCGAGTTCGACCACCCGGTTGGCGGGGATCTGGAAAAAGGTCATGGGGCTCGCGGCGTTGCGTGCCATGGTGGCGAAAAGATGCTCGCGCCAGAGCATCATTCCCTCGCCACGGGTGGGGATCAGGTTTTCCCGGCTGAAGAAGAACGTGGTATCCATCAGCTCAAACTGCATGCCGCAGGGACATTCCGACAAGGCCTTGGGAATGTCGATGTCGTCCATGAACCCGTAGCGGATGACGACGTGGTAGAAGCCCTCGGCCAGCTGTGACATCTCCAGCCGTCTGTTGGCAGGGACATACGGCACTTCGGCATAGCGCACGTTCAGGATCACCACACGTTCGTGCAGCACCTTGTTGTGCTTGAGGTTGTGCAGCAGGGCTGAGGGCGCCCCGTTCGCATCGGCGGTCATGAATACGGCGGTTCCCGGCACACGAACCGGTGGATGCGCCAGAAGCATTTCCACGAACGGGGCAAGTGGCTGCGCAGTTTCCCGCAAGCGCTCCAGCACGATCTCACGGCCGCTCTTCCAGGTCACCAGCAGGGTAAAAACCAGCAGGGCGGCTGCCAGAGGGAACCAGCCACCGTCCGGTATCTTGACTGCATTGGCGCCGAAAAAGGCGAGGTCGATGGTGAGAAAGACCATCAGGCCGGCCAGGGTTACACCGAGACCGAGATCCCAGCGCACACGCATGACCATGAACATCAGGATGGTGCTGATGGCGAAGGTGCCGGTGACGGCGATGCCGTAGGCGGCCGCCAGGTTGCCCGAACTCCGGAAGCCCAAAACCAGCACGGCGATGCCGACCGCCAGGGCCCAGTTCACAAAGGGGATATAGATCTGGCCCACTTCGGTCGCGGAGGTGTGACGAATGATCAGGCGCGGCGCATAGCCCATCTGGATGACCTGGCGGGTCACCGAGAACGCGCCCGAGATGACGGCCTGGGAGGCGATCACGGTCGCCGCAGTGGCCAGGCCGATCATGGGGTAGAGCGCCCATTCCGGCGCGAGCAGATAAAACGGGTTGCGGAGCGCCTCCGGGTTGGCGAGTAGCAGCGCGCCCTGACCGAAGTAGTTGAGCAGCAGCGCCGGCAGGACATAGGCGAACCAGACCAGCTGGATGGGGCGGCGGCCAAAATGCCCCATATCCGCATACAAGGCTTCCGCACCGGTAATCGCCAGGACGACCGCGCCAAGGATGAGGAAACTCGCCGCACCGTGTGCGGCAAAGAAATGCACGGCATGGATGGGCAGGAGAGCGGCGAGCACCTGGGGATGCTGGAGGATGCTAAGCGCGCCGAGCAGGCCCAGCACCCCGAACCAGAGCAGCATGACCGGGCCGAACAGCTTGCCTATGGTGTCGGTTCCCTGGCGCTGAATGACGAACAGCCCGATGAGGATGCCCAGCGCAAGCGGCACGATGAAGGGATGCAACACGGGCGTCCCCATCTCCAGACCCTCGATCGCGGAGAGCACGGAAATGGCCGGGGTGATCAGGCTGTCACCAAAGAAAAACGAGGCGCCCAGGAAGCCCAGCGACATCAGGAACCAGCGGCTGCGCGATGCCAGCGGGGCCTGCCCCTGCACGAGGGCGAGCAAGGCAAGGATTCCGCCCTCCCCCTTGTTGTCGGCCCGCATCATGATGCCGACGTACTTCACGGAAACGACCAGTATCAGTTCCCAGAAGATCAGGGAAAGAATGCCCAGGACATTGTCCTGGCTAAGCGCCAGGTGATGTCCGCTGAAGACCTCCTTCATGGTGTAGAGGGGGCTGGTGCCGATGTCGCCGAAGACGACGCCGAGCGCACCGAGGGCGAGGGCGCTGGTTTTTCTGTTTTCCTGGTGGGGCTGGCTCATTTTTTTCTGACCGCAACGCCTTGTCCGAACTTGTAGGGAATGCCGAAACCGCCGGGGATCATCCAGGTTGGCATTGTGGAACTCGCCGCAGATGATACGGCAAGTGCCATACTCCAGACACCCGTCGGCATCGACGCGGTAGCAATGGGCGTCTTCTACTGACCGCTTAAATTCAAGCGAATCTCAGCGTCGTTTCTGCCACCACACGTAACCGCCGATGATCAGCGCGACGAAGAGGATGACGCCGGCGGTGATGAAGTGCTGGTATTCCCGGATGAGCGCTTCGTTGCCGCCCAGAAAATAACCGAACAGGGTCAGCACGAGTGACCACAGCCCCGCGCCGAGGCAGGTGTAGAGCGCGAAGGAGCCGGGGTTCATGCGGGCGAGTCCGGCGGGGATGGAAATCAGGTGGCGGATGCCGGGGATGAGGCGGCCGGTGAAGGTGGAGACCGCGCCATGCCTGGCGAAAAACGCGTCGGTTTTGTGCAGCAGTGCGGGGCGAACGAAGAAGTAGCGCCCCCAGCGCTCGAGAAAGGGACGCCCTACCCATAGCGCCACCGCATAGTTGAGCGAGGCGCCGACCAGGCAGCCGACAGTGGACGTCAGCACGATCAGGCCGAAATTCATGTGCCCCTGGTGCGCGAGATAGCCTGCAGGAATCAGCACCAGTTCGCTCGGAATCGGCAATACGGTGGATTCCAGCGCCATCAGGATGAAGATGCCGGTGTAGCCCCAGCTGTGGACGGTGGTGAGGATCCAGGTGATGAAATTATCGAGCATGGGGGGTGAGCGGTGAGTAGTAAGCGGTGAGCGGTGAGCAGTAAGCGGCGAGCGGGAAGCAGTGGGACGGAGCGGATTGGCCGCTCACTGCTTACTGCTCACCGTCTCACACGACGGCTTCTTCCTTCTTCTCCACCGGCTTGATGAAGTGCTCGCGCTTGACGCCGAACATCAGCAGCAGCGGCGAGGCGACCAGCACCGACGAGTAGATGCCGAACATGATGCCGATGGTGAGCGCGAGCGCGAAGTTGTGCAGTGCCTCGCCGCCGAAGAACAGCATCGACAGCACCATGATCTGCGTCGAGCCGTGGGTGATGATGGTGCGGCTCATGGTGCGGGTGATGGCGTCGTCGATGATGTCGGGGATGGTCGCGCCGCGCATCTTGCGGATGTTTTCGCGGATCCGGTCGAACACCACCACCGACTCGTTGACCGAGTAGCCCAGGATCGCCAGCACGCCGGCCAGCACGGTGAGGGTGAACTCCCACTGGAAGAACGCGAACACGCCGAGGATGATGACGATGTCGTGCATGTTGGCGAGCATCCCCGCCAGCGCGAAGCGCCATTCGAAACGGATCGCCAGGTAGGCCATGATGCCGAAGGCGACCACCAGCAGCGCCAGCGCGCCGTTGTCGTAGAGTTCCTTGCCCACCTGCGGTCCGACGAAGTCGACGCGCTTCAGCTCGAGGCCGGGATTGGTGGCGGTCAGCGCGGTCATCACGCGGTTGCTGGTTTCTGCGGCGTTGGCCTCGCCCTTGTTGGGCAGGCGGATCAGGACATCCTGGCTGGTGCCGAAGTTCTGCACCGATACTTCCGTCAGGCCGGATTTTTCCAGTACCGTCCGCATGGACTGCAGATCGGCGGGCTGGCTGGTGTGCACTTCCATCACCGTACCGCCGGTGAAATCGACGCCCAGGTTCAGGCCCTTGTCCCACAGCGCCCAGATCGCAAAGAGGAAGGTCAGCAGCGAAATCGCCGTCGTCACCTTCCCCCAACTCATGAAGGGGATGTTCTTCTTGAACGGGAAAAATTCCAGCATGACCGGACCCTTAGATCGAAACCTTGGCCAACCGTGACTGGCGGCCATAGGTGAGGTTGACCATGGCGCGCGACACGGTGACGGCGCTGAACATGGAGGTGAGGATGCCCAGACACAGCACCACCGCAAAGCCGCGCACCGGGCCGGAGCCCAGCCAGAACAGGGCGATGCCGGCGATCAGCGTGGTGAGGTTGGAGTCGAGAATGGTGGCCCAGGCGCGCTCGTAGCCGGCGTGGATCGCCGCCTGCGGCGTGGCGCCGTTGCGCAGTTCTTCGCGGATCCGTTCGTTGATCAGCACGTTGGCGTCGATCGCCATGCCGAGGGTGAGCGCGATGGCCGCCATGCCGGGGAGGGTGAGCGTGGCCTGCAGCATCGACAGCAGCGCGATCAGGAAGAAGCCGTTGATGGCGAGCGCAATCGCCGAGAACAGTCCGAACACGCGGTAGTAAATCGCCATGAACAGCGAGACGGCGAGGAAGCCCCACAGGTTGGAGTGGAAGCCCTTGCGGATGTTTTCCGCGCCCATGCTGGGTCCGACGGTGCGTTCCTCGACGATCTGCATCGGTGCAGCCAGTGCGCCGGCGCGCAGCAGCAGCGCGACGTCGGAGGCCTCCTGGGCGGATTCCATGCCGGTGATCTGCACCCGACCGCCGCCGATTTCCTCGCGGATCACCGGCGAGGTGATGGCTTCGGCGACATTCTTCTCGATGAGCAGGATGGCCATGCGCTTGCCGACGTTTTCGCGCGTGACATCCTTGAAGATGCGTGCGCCCTTGCTGTCCAGGTTGATGTGCACCGCGGCCTGGCCGCTGGTGCTGTCAAAACCGGGCGAGGCGTCGGTGATCGAGTCGCCGGTCAGCACCACGTCCTTCTTCACCGCAATCTTGCCGCCCTCGCGGCTGGCCACGATGTCGTCGCCGAACGGGGTCTGGCCCTGCTGGACGGCCGTCGGGTCGGCCTGCTCGTCGACCATGCGGATTTCGAGCGTGGCGGTGCGCCCGAGGATGTCCTTCGCCTTGGCGGTGTCCTGCACGCCGGGCAACTGCACCACGACGCGGCTGGCGCCCTGCTGCTGGATCACCGGTTCGGCCACGCCGAGCTCGTTGACGCGGTTCCGGAGCGTGGTGATGTTCTGCTGCAGGGCCTTTTCCTGCTCGCGGGTGACGGCCGCGGGTTTCAGGCGTGCAGTGAGGGTAAAGCCGTCGGCCAGATCCTCGGAGGTGAACGCGAGGTCGGTGTACGCGGCTTCCAGCTTGTTGAGGGCGGCGTCACGCTGGTCGCGGAGCGCGAAATGGACGGTGACGGCGTCGCCTGCGCGGGTGATGGCGCCGTAGCGGATCTTGTCGCCGCGCAGTTCGGTGCGGAAATCGTTCTGGTAACGGATGGCCGCCTTTTCCAGCGCGGCCTTCATGTCGACCTCGAGCAGGAAGTGCACCCCGCCGCGCAAGTCCAGGCCGAGATACATCGGCAGCGCATGGATCGACGACAGCCAGGCCGGCGAGGCCGACACCAGGTTGAGCGCGACGGTATAGCGGTCACCCAGGCTGTTCTGCAGCACGTCCTTGGCCTTGATCTGCAGGTCGGTGCTGGCCAGGCGCACCTTGATGCTGTTCCCTGCCAGTTCCACGCCCTGATAGCCCAGGCTGGCCGCTTTCAGCGAGGATTCCACCTGGCCCAGCAGGGTGGCATCGACCTTTTCGGTGGTGCGCACGGGAGAAATCTGCACCGCAGGCACTTCGCCAAAAAAATTGGGCAGGGTGTAAAGGAAGGCGATCACCAGCGTGATGCCGATGAGCACATATTTCCAGAGCGGGAAGCGGTTCATTTTTTAGCCGGAAGCGGTGAGAGGGGTGGAAGGAGCAGCACGGCGAGGCTGGCTGCTCGCGTCGGTACCTTACAGGCCCTTGATCGTGCCCTTGGGCAGCAGCGTCTGCACCGACTGTTTCTGCACGTGGGTGATGACGCCGTCGGCGATTTCCAGCGACACATACTGATCGCCGACCTTGACGACCTTGCCGACTTGGCCGCTGGCGGTGGCGACTTCGTCGCCCTTGGCCAGTTCGGTCAGCATTTTCTTCTGTTCCTTGGCGCGCTTCATCTGCGGACGGATGAGCATGAACCAGAACAGGACGAAGATGATGATGAGCGGGAGGAACTGCTCGAACCCCGGGTTGGCCGCTGCGGCGGCTTGTGCATGGGCAAGGGAAATCATGGGTAAACGCTCCGAATCAAGGCTGTTCAGTTAAAACCGTGGGATTCTACCATCCGCGCGCTTGCATCTCGTGAAACCCTGCCGTGAAGTCGGCAAAGCGATGCGCCTCGATCGCGGCGCGCATGCCGGCCATCAGGCGGTGGTAGTAATGCAGGTTGTGGATCGTGGCCAGCCGTGCGCCCAATATTTCGCCGGCGCGGATCAGGTGGTGCACGTAGGCACGGCTGAAGTGGCGGCAGGTATGGCAGTCGCACGCGTCGTCGATCGGCGCAGTGTCGGTTTTCCAGCGCGCGTTGCGGATGCGCATCTCGCCGCGCCGGGTGAACAGGATGCCGTGGCGCGCGTTGCGCGTCGGCAACACGCAGTCGAACTGGTCGATGCCCTGGGCCACCGCGGCGACCAGGTCGGACGGCGTGCCGACCCCCATCAGGTAGCGCGGCTTGTCGACCGGAAGCTGCGGCGCGGTGTGGGCGAGGATGCGCGTCATGTCGTCCTTCGGCTCGCCGACCGAGAGGCCGCCGATGGCATAGCCGTCGAAGTCCATGCCGATCAGCTCGCGCGCCGATTCGTCGCGCAGCCCTTCGTACATGCCGCCCTGGACAATGCCATACAGCGCATTGGGGTTGCCGGCGTGCGCCGCCTTGGAACGCGCTGCCCAGCGCAGCGAGAGCCGCATCGAGTCGGCGGCTTCGCGCTCGGTGGCGGGGTAGGGGGTGCACTCGTCGAAGATCATGACGATGTCGGAATTCAGCGTGCGCTGGATCTGCATCGAGATTTCCGGCGTCAGGAACAGCTTGTCGCCGTTGATCGGCGAGGCGAATTTCACGCCATCCTCGGTGATCTTGCGCAGCTTGCCCAGGCTGAACACTTGGAAGCCGCCGGAATCGGTGAGGATGGGTTTGTCCCAGCCCATGAAGCGGTGCAGCCCGTCGAACTTCTCGATCACCTCCAGCCCCGGCCGCAGCCACAGATGGAAGGTGTTGGAGAGCACCATCTCGAAGCCGATGTCGGTGAGTTCAAACGGCGACATCGCCTTCACCGTGCCGTAGGTGCCCACCGGCATGAACACGGGCGTCTGCACGGTGCCGTGCGCGAGCTGGAGCTGGCCGCGGCGCGCGCCGCCATCGGTGGTGAGGAGGTCGAATTTCATGGAGCGGATGCTTCTCTATCGAGATTTCCGTTAATAGTGAAAGATATCAACCACCGTTCGGGCTGAGCTTGTCGAAGCCTGTCCTGAGCTTGCCGAAGCGGCCCTTTGCCCATTCGGACATGCCCTTCGACAAGCTCAGGGCGAACGGGGACTTTGTCATGTGCAGATGGAAAATTCAAAAAGTTGTCTTTTCCAGAAACATCGCGTCGCCATAGCTGAAGAAGCGGTAGCGCTCGGCGATGGCGTGGGCATAGGCGGCGCGGATGGTGTCCAGTCCGGCAAATGCGGAGACCAGCATCAGCAGCGTGGAACGGGGCAGATGGAAGTTGGTGATGAGCGCGTCGACCACCTTGAAGCGATAGCCCGGCGTGATGAAGATGTCGGTTTCGCTGGAGCCTGCATGCAATTGACCCGACTGGGCGGCCGCCTCCAGCGCGCGCAGGCTGGTGGTGCCCACCGCCACCACGCGGCCGCCGCGCGCGCGCGTTTCGCGGATCGCGTCGACCGTCGGCTGCGGAATCGTGTAGCGCTCGCTGTGCATCTTGTGCTCGGCCACGTCGTCCACCCGCACCGGCTGGAAGGTGCCGGCGCCGACGTGCAGGGTCACCCGCGCCGTACGGACCCCCTGTTCTTTCAGCGCGTCCAGCATCGCGTCGTCGAAATGCAGGCCGGCCGTCGGCGCCGCCACCGCACCGGGTTCGTCGGCATACACGGTCTGGTAACGCGCCTCGTCGTCGGCCGTCGGCACGTGTTCGATGTAGGGCGGCAGCGGCAACCGGCCGAATCGATCCAGCACGTCCAGCACCGGGCGCGGAAAGCGCAGCTGCGTCAGGTCGTCCTGCCGCGCCAGCACATCAAGGAGGGTGTCTTCGGAAAGTTGAATGCGCGAACCCGGCTTCGGCGCATGGCTGGCGCGAATGAAGGCCAGCGCCTCGAATTCGCCCGTGACCCGCTCCACCAGCAGTTCGACCTTGCCGCCGGAGTCCTTCTGGCCGAACAGCCGTGCCTTGATCACGCGCGTGTCGTTCATCACCAGCAGATCGTCCGGCCGCAGCAGCGTGGGCAGCTCGCTGAACCAGCGATCATGCACCGTGCCGGACGCCTCGACGTGCAGCAGCCGGCTGCCCCCGCGCACCGCGGGCGGAAACTGCGCAATCAGGTCGGCAGGGAGGTCGAAGTCGAAATCGGCAACGCGCATGGGGCGCGATTATCCTTGATTCCTCGGTTGAACGTGCCCGAGTGTGCGATTTTCAAGTGGGCTGGCAAGGCGCGAGGAGGCGCATGGCCGTCCCCTGCAACGAGGAGCAACGTAGCCAGGCGACTTGAAAATCGTGCAATCGGGTGCGTAGCGGTCCCAGCCGGTGGGCGAAAGTCAGCGCAGCCGGAAGATTCTGCATTCATCGGACTTGCCAAGGGAGGGAAAGCGGTCAACCGAGAATCAAGGATTGTAGCTGGCGCCTTGCGGCAGGCCGCCCGCTTCGGCGATAATGCGCGGCTTCCGTGCCGGCCGCGTTCGCGTCCGGCCCCTTTGCCGGGATGGCGGAATCGGTAGACGCAGCGGATTCAAAATCCGCCGGTGGTAACACTGTGGGGGTTCGAGTCCCCCTCCCGGCACCAGTCATTACGCGGGTTTCGCGATTGTGTTCCGCTCCCGGACTCCCGCAATTCCGGGCTGACCCCTACCGTTTTTCCGTCCGCGGAACCGCCTCTCGGGACGAGCCCGGGAGAACATGGCATCTGAAGTCCTAGTGTACGTTCCCGTCGCGCACGCCCGAGAGCCGGTTCTGATCTCCGGGTGCCTCGGCCTGCTTCATCCCGTCAGTGGTCGTGAGTTGCCGGCCCGTGTCGCCATCCCAGGTGGCGTTCGACGGCAATTCGTTCTTGACCCGCAGCGCGGTAGCCAGATACTGCTCCAGCGTGAGATTGGCAGTTGAAATGGGTACGGCAACGGCCCGTGGTTTGTTCGTGATTTCCGCTACCAGCGCCTCATTGACGACAACGTTCGTGCGCGCGCCGTGTCCGCCCGGCGTCGGCTCTTTGCGCGCGAGCTTGATCAGCTGGTCAGGGTGGTGTTTACGTTTGTCGTCTTTGAGCACCGGGTAGGTCTGCATCACCAGCGTGTCGCCCAGCCAGCCAACCAGAAACGGTTGATTGACGACGGTGACCGGCGTACCCACCGGCACGGCGTCGTAAATGCCAACGATATCCTCCGGGTACATCCGAAGGCAGCCATGCGTGCCGCGCAGGCCTATGCTCGGCGGCTTGTCGGTGCCGTGAATCGCGTACTCCGGCCAGCCCAGCCTGAGCGCATTCGTGCCCATCGGGTTGTCCGGGCCCGGCGGCACCACTTCGGGCAATGGATCGCCATCGGCCGCATGCTCCTTGCGGATCGCCGGCGTCGGCGTCCAGGTCGGGGCCGCTGTCTTGGAAACAATCTTGGTGTTGCCTTCCGGCGTTCTCCAGCCGACGCGGCCAATGCCGATGGGATGCGTGATCACCTTCTGCGGCTCGCCGGGTTTCATTTTCGGAAAATAGAACAGGCGCATCGCCGCCAGATTGATCACGATGCCCTGTCGCTTCGCATCCGGCAGCACAAACTCGGTGGGAATGACGACTTCGGTGCCCGCCCCGGGCACCCACGGATCAACGCCGGGATTGGCGCTGACAATTTCCTCGTACCCGACATTGAAACGACGCGCGATATCCGACAGGGTGTCCTCATCGCGCGCCCGGACGACCTGCACGTTGCCGACCACATCGTCCCCGGGGTTGAGGGTGAATTCGTGCATCGCGACCGGGCTCGGCGCCGCATGGGTTGCCAAGGCTGGCACTGCATTCGCTTCCGGCCTGCCGAGCGACTGGCAACCCGCAAGCAAGGCCAGGCCCGCCAGCGTGGCGTAACGGATGAGTGACGAAGTTCTGGGCGGCATGGACGTGCCCCTTTCCGACGGGTGCTGATTAATTGGAGACGCAAGCAGATGGTATATGGTTCCGGATTGTTGATGAACCACGCTGGCTCTGCAGACGTCCCGGGCCGAAAATTTAGGCCTCCGTTTCGGCCGATGATCTGGCCTTCCGGCTGCGTGCGTTAAACGCCTGTTTGTCGGCCGAAGCAGCCGCTGGAAATTTAGCCGCGCGTTTCCGCTAACTCGGCCGAAGCAGTCATACAGATTAGCGTTCAAAATTTTCTAGTTGACCGGGGCGATTCACTATTTAGGCCTCGCTTGTGGTGTGACGAGTGAAGGGTCATGGGCATATACTTACCCCTCGGCGTACCGAGGGGTGCCAGGGGGGCAGCTCTAAATTCATAAGGACAGGGAGGAGTAACTAATGAACGACAACACCGCTATTGATCAGATACCGTTCGGCACGGACAACTTTGCCGACAACCCGGAGCCGCGTTGCCCTTGTCTGTTGCTCCTCGACACTTCCGGCTCGATGAATGGCACACCCATCGCAGAGTTAAACGCGGGCTTGATGACCTTTAAGGACGAGTTGGCCGCAGACTCATTGGCCATGAAGAGGGTGGAGGTCGCTATCGTCACTTTTGGCCCCGTTAACGTGGAAACTACGTTCCACACCGCCTCGAACTTTTATCCGCCGAGCCTTTCTGCCAACGGCGATACCCCGATGGGGGCAGCTATCAAGCAAGGCCTTGAACTCATCCGGCAACGCAAAGCTGAATACCGGGCCAATGGCATTTCGTTTTACCGCCCGTGGGTGTTCCTGATTACCGACGGCGGCCCTACCGACGAATGGCAATCAGCCGCAGCTCTGGTGCGCGAAGGGGAAGCGTCTAAATCCTTCGCGTTCTTCGCGGTCGGGATAGAGGGCGCCAACATGGATGTTCTTAGTCAGATATCGGTGCGAGAGCCGCTGAAACTCAGCGGCCTGAAGTTCCGGGAACTCTTCCAATGGCTTTCGAACTCCATGAAGTCGGTCTCCCAGTCTGTCCCAGGCACTGCCGTGCCGATCGCTCCCCCGACTGGCTGGGCTGAGGTTTGATGTGGAAGGTTGTTAGCGCGTCAGTCGTAGGAACCTCTCATACAGAAGCAAACATTCCCTGCCAAGACGACTGCTACTCGGAAATTATTCGGGGAGTGGACGACCAGGATTATCTGGTTTGTGTGGTGGCGGACGGAGCCGGCAGCGCAAAAGAGGGGGGTAAAGGTGCGGAACTGGCGTGCCTTGTTTCCCTGTCTGGCATTGAAGCTTCTCTCAACACTGTAGCTTCCTTTCAGCCGACCGTCCCCATCGTAAGGGAATGGGTTGAGGCTGTCCGTCGAGCAATTCACGAGGAAGCTCAGGCCCGCTCGCTGACCGCCAGAGACTTTGCCTGCACACTCCTTGCCGCTGTAGTCGGTCCTGGCGGGGCTGTTTTCTACCAGATCGGGGACGGGGCCATCGTCGCTTCCAGTGGCTACTCCTATGGCGTGGTGTTTTGGCCTGAGTCTGGCCCTTACGCGAACATGACTTATTTTGTCACCGACGAGGATGCGCTTGAGCACCTCCAAGTCGCGATCACGAGCGCTCGGGTCGATGAGGTGGCGTTGTTCAGCGATGGCCTTCAGCGGTTGGCACTGTCTTTTGAACAGCTTGCGCCACATGCCCCGTTCTTCGAACCCATGCTCGGAGTGCTTCGAAAACGAAATGCTGGAGAATGCGAAGACTTGGGGGAACAGCTTGCCCAGTTTCTTGGCAGCACCCGGATCAACGAGCGAACAGACGATGACAAGACTCTCGTGCTAGCTACCCGCCGTGAGCCGTGACTGACCTTTTCGACCGCGATGGTCGGCGCATCCCACTCGGTAAGAAGCTTGGATCTGGCGGAGAAGGCGCTGTATACGAAGTCCCGACCGCGGGGAGCGACGTGGTGGCGAAGGTCTACCATGCGACCGTAGGTCACGAAAAGCAGATGAAGTTGGTTGGCATGGCTCAAGGGAGCGATGGGGCCCTGAAGAAGATCGCTGCGTGGCCTACGGGTACTCTGCACACTAGCGCAGGGGGCCCTGTCCGCGGTTTTCTGATGCCAAAGGTGTCCGGCTCAGAGCCGATCCATCACCTTTACAGTCCTAGTCATCGGAAGCAGCGCCATCCTGACAAAGATTGGGGGTTTCTGGTCAACACAGCCAGAAACATGGCCGCTGCCTTTGAAACCATTCATAGCCACGGTCACGTTATTGGAGACATCAACCCTGACCTGGTTTTTGTTGCGGGGAACAGCATCGTCAAGCTGATTGACTGCGATTCTTTCCAAGTCGTCTCGGGTGGCAAGCACTACCTGTGTGAGGTTGGTGTCCCAATCTTCACCCCTCCAGAGTTACAGGGGCTCTCTACTTTCCGGGGGCTGCGCCGCACGAAAAACCATGACAACTTCGGGCTAGCAATCCTCATCTTTCACTTATTGCTGATGGGTCGGCATCCTTTCTCAGGCGTCTACTCGGGGGCGGGAGACATGCCACTGGAGAAGGCCATAGCGCAATTCCGATATGCCTTCGGCCGCAATGCTGTCAGCAAAGGAATGGCCCCACCCCCGAACAGCGTGACGCCTGCCATCCTGCCAAGTGCAGTCGCAGCCCTTTTTGAGCGTGCTTTTACCGAGCAAGGATCGCAGCCAGACGGCAGACCCCTAGCAAGAGAGTGGGTAGCTGAGCTGGACTCGCTGAGAGGCCAACTCCGCACCTGCGGGCAAGATTCAGTTCATAAGTACTTTGGGGGGCTGACTTCCTGCCCTTGGTGTGTCCAAGAGAAAAATTCCGGGATCTACTTCTTCATATCCCTTGTTCCCACGGCGGGCGGCTCAGGCACCTTCAATCTTGGGCTGGTTTGGGCTCGGATAGTGGCTGTTGATTCACCTGGAGGGGCCCCCACTGTGGATCTGCCTGCCTTCCAGGTTCAGCCTAAGCCCTTGCCACCAGAAGCGGTGCGAGCGAAGACAGTAGCGTTCCTTAGGAAAGCTGCCGCTGTCGCGATATTCGTTGGATGCCTTGTGTTCTGGCCGGCTGGGTTCTTCCTAGCAATGATTGTTAGCGGCATTCTTTTCTTTGGAGGCGAAATGCCTTCCTCCGAGAAACGGGTTCGGCAGGCAGCACTGAATGCTGCCCGCAATGATCTCAACGCTGTCCAACATCGCTGGAATGCCGAAGGAGGTGACGGCAAGTTTCAAGCGAAGTTAATGGAGTTGGCTGGCTTGCGGAAGGAATATGAGGGGTTAGCTAACCAACTTGCATTGGAAAAGCAGAAGCTGCAGCAGAACTTGCGCAATGCCCAGTTACACAAGTTCTTGGACAGATTCTTTATCAGCGATCACGCCATTTCTGGCGTTGGCCCCGCCCGAAAAGCTACGCTCGCATCCTTTGGGGTCGAAACAGCGGCCGACGTTACCAAGGCTAAGATTCTGCGAATCCGTGGATTCGGTCCTTCTCTGGCTGACACTCTTGTTGGCTGGCGTACTTCCCTGGAAAGGCGGTTTGTATTCGACCCGACTAAGGGGGTCGATCCGGCTGACACTGCGGCACTGAATCAGCGGTTTTCACAAAAGCGGAAGCAACTTGAAGGCAGTATTTTGGCTGGCCATGAGCAGTTGGTGCAGATTCGAGGGCAGATTCTGCAGCAGCGGTCACAACTACTTCCTGTGCTCAACGCTGCAGCTACCCGAGTGGCGCAGGCACAGGCGGACCTGTCTGTTGTTTAGCAGCGAGCTGCAGGCAAACAACCGCTTTGATCAGGAGTACGCATTCCCCGAAATTGAAGGCGGCCATTCAGCTGCATTTCTAGCCAATGGCCGGTGTGACAGGCCCAGACAATACCTGAAGAAGGCGACAGACAGCTATAGCGGAGACCCCATCGTTCAGTACCTGCGCCGAATCGATGGTCAATCGGAGTTGCAAAATGAGTGAATCGGAACTGCTGCCCAGGGTGTTCGTCGCCGGCCTCATCCAGCCCGGCGATGTTGTCCTGACGACCACGCCCGAACCGATGAGCCAAACGATACGTAAGTTCACCGGCGCGGACATCTCTCACGCCATGATTTGTGTGGGTACGTCGAGCGTGATCGATTCCACTGGCAACGGTGTTCACGCACGAAACCTTGGGCGGATCATTCTTGAGCCAGGCTGCGCAGGTCATGTGCTTCGACCGGTGAAGCCACTGTCGACTGATCAATTGCGCTCTGTCATCTCCTTCGCCAGAGCTGCGGTTGGTACTCGATACACGATGAACGGCGCTGCCAAGAGCGTGTTGGCTGGTTTCGTGGCCGGCCGGAGGCAGTTCTGCTCGCGTTTGGTCGCGCAGGCCTACCGCGATGCCGGCGTGAACCTGGTATCGGATGCTGACTTCTGCCACCCAGGAGAGCTCCTGAAGAGCGCGGCGCTTGTTGAAGTACCAAATGTGCTTAGGAATCTCAGCCCAGAAGAAGGGGCCGAATGGCGTGAGGATATTGACAATGTCCAGGCCATGCGCGATTCAACCAACGCCTTGCTTCAGGAGGCCCGCAAGCTGTCCCCTGAGATCGAGTCGCTGAACGATATCGATGCTTACCTGGTGGAGCATCCAGAGGGAGATGCTCAACTTGTGCAAGCCCTGCGATCTTCGAGGTACCTGGAGCTGTGGCGAGATGAGTTTGAAAGGAGTTCCTGGCAGTACCACATTGCCATGATGGAGGGGCACAATGGCTCGGACGAAGGCAAGCAGAGGTACTGCGAAGAGCTGCTGGCCGACGAGGAGTTGTGCCAAAACCGTTTTATACTGAACCACGGGGGCTACGTGACCCTGAACACGTTGCACCCTCGTCAATACTTTGCCCTGATGGTAGAGCTGTACGACATCCTGACCGATTTTCATGCTCGGCGCATCAAGGCGGCAACTGCCTGGCTTGAGCGTAGGGGACTGCTCAAGCCTGCGCCTCCCAAACTCCTCCGTCCGCACACGCCTGAGTGGTTTGCTTCGCTGCGCGAATGGGATCCCAAGCAGGCCGCAATGACGGAAGCGGCCATTCAGACGACGGGAAGTTCGGATGTGTGCAGTGTCTGTGCGGATGATCCGGCCCGTGATTACGCCTTGGTGAGTATGCCGGCGGCTGGACCAGGGACGCTTCGGCTCTGCGATGACTGTTTTCGCATCCGCTCTCTCGACGAACCAATGAGACCTTTCTGACCGCCTAGTCTGCGGCGTGTCTGCGCAAGGTTGCTTGGACTGCTTCGTAGCCGCTTTAACAGTCTGCTTCAGTGGGTGCCGCAAACATAAACCGTTAGATCTTGGCAATGTCTGGTAACCAACCTCCGTAGTTTTACTAGCTCGCCAAAGTTGACCAACCGCAACCGGGCTTAACTAGACATCCATTTCAAGCAGGTCAATGACAGCTTCTGGTTGGAAGCGGTCGCTCATAAGCTGCACACCGACTGACCGCTTTGGCCGATGAGCGGCCGCTCGTGGTAGTACGTTCTGAGTTGGCCGGTAGCAGCTATGCCACCACCGGCCGTCCAGGCATAGTGGAGCGGTCATGGGGACATTCTGCGCCGATAACCATCAGAAACCGCGTCAGGACGCGTTGGCGAGTCCCGGTTGCACGCAACCCTGGGTTATTCAGCGCCGACCCGATGTAGCGCTGCGCAGAATCCGTCGGACGCTGAAATACGCGGGTTTCGCACGCTCGCCCGCATCGAACAGCAGGGCTGCGCCCTGGCCGGGAAAGAATTCCGGTATCCACGAATGGCGGTCGCTCGCGCCCCAGGTGGAAAAGCTGCGGCACTGCGGCACCGCCAGGCAGGCCCGCAGCATGTCGCCATAAAGCACAGCCTGTTTCCTGAGGGCCGCTCGGCTTGCCGGCACGGGCAGCATCACATCCATTTCGGTGATGTCGGTCTGCAGGCCGAGCGCGGCCAGGCGCTTCATGTTGATGCGCACGTCCTCGGCACACGGCGCATCGTTCAGGCTCACGTGCATCTGCAGGCCTACGGCATCGATCGGTACGCGGTGCCGGCGTAGCTCGGCCACGAGCGTGTAGATGCCGTCTGACTTGGCGCCGGCGCCCTCACCACCGTAGTCGTTGTAGCGCAGGCGCGCCTGCGGGTCGGCCTCGTGGGCCCAGCGGAAGGCCAGGGCTAGGTAATCCGGGCCGATGCCGCGCGACCAGACGGTCTCGCGCGGTTTGCCGTCTTCGCCCACCGCCTCGGCCGCCACGTCCCACGACGCCACGCGGCCGCGATAGCGTGTGACCAATGTCTGAATATGTTCGCGCAGGATGGCCTTGAGTTCGTCCGGGCTGAAATGGCCTTGCGTCAGCCAGTCCGGCAGCTGCTGGTCCCACACCAGCACGTGGCCGTTCACCTGCATGGCGTGCGCTTCGGCGAATTCGACCAGGGCGTCCGCCTGGGTGAAGTCGAAGCGGCCGCGTTCGGGCTGCACGACGGAGAATTTCAACGCGTTTTCCGGCGTGACCAGGTTGAATTCGCGCGCCAGCAGCCGGGTGTAGGCCGCATCGGTATCCAGTGCCTCGACGTTGACGGCGGTGCCGAAATGGATGCCAGCCGATTGGGCCAGATCGCGCAAGGTATCGGCCGCTCCGGCAGACAGCGTGGTGGCGAGCGTGAGCGCGAACACGGTTGCTGCGGCGAGCGGGCGCATCTCAGTACCCCCGCAGCGCAGCCGCCCCGGCCCACTGCGTGACGAAGCCGGGCACCGGCGGCGGCAGGGGGGGCCGCAGGCCGGCCTGGCGGGCCCAGCCTTCGAGCCAGGATTCGCCCTCGACGCCGCTCGATCCCATGGGCGACGCGTAGGCGCTGTCCTTGAGCGCGTCGTCCAGAGAAACGAAGCGATAGCCGCGTTGCCTGAGCATGGCGGCAAGCGCGTCGAAATAGTCCGCGTTGAGCGCGTTGGCGTGCAGCACGAGCACGTGGGCGATGGGACGGCCGAAGAGGTCGAGCGCGAGTTGTTCGGCCTGCGCGAACACTGCCTGCATGTAGGGCACGTAGGCGTCGCCGATGCGGCGTGCCGCGCCCGCGTCGCCCTGCGCCTGCGCCCGCGAATAGGCGGTGGCGAAGACCCATTCCGCGCTGTTCACGGTCACCGGCGCCACGACATAAGCATGGGCCGCCAGAAAATCCTGGAACGCTCTCTGCACCTCCGGGGTCGCCCCCTGATGCAGGAAGGGATGGCGGAACCAGCGCAGGGTTTTGCCTTCGCCTTGCATGAGCGGGCGCGTGACGGTTTCGCCCTGCAGCAGGTCGGCCTCGAAGGCGTCGAGCGGGATGCGGTTGAGCGAGGGATGCGAATAGGTATGGTTGCCCAGTTCGAAGCCGGCCTTTATCCAGCTGCGCAGCAGATCGACCCGTCGCGGATCGAGCGTGCCGTCGCGCGTCAGCTTCGCTTCGTTGACGAAGCCCACCGCGGGCACCTGCGCGGCCTGCAGGCGGTGCAGCAGCCGGGCCGTCACGGCTTCAAGCTGCGTGTCGTCTTCGGTCGGCACTGCGGCAAAAGGCAGGTCGTCGAAGGTGATCGCCACGGCGCGCGCCGGCGGCAGCGGGGCAGCCGCGGCGGCGAAGGGGAGGAGGACGAGGAGAAGCAGCAGCCTGCGAATCATGTTGCCCCGTCAGCGGCCGGGCTGACCGCTCAGAAGCGGCGCGTCAGGCTGAGTTCGAACAGGTGCGAACGGTAGCCGGCCGTGGTGCCGCCGCCGTAGCTGGACAGAGCGGCTTTCACGTCGAGGTACCAGTCGCGGTACAGGCCGAAGAAGCCTTCGGCCACGACGTCGCCGCCGCTGCGGAAGCCCCCCATGGTGCTGTCCTTGTAGGGGCCGTAGCTGAAGGCCACGCTGACGCCGTCGTCGTCGCTGATCTTCCAGTAGGTGAAGGCGGTCAGCGCGTAGCGCTCGTAGCGGGAAGGGGCGTAGTAGCCGTTGCCGGGATCGTGGTCGAAGCCGAACCAGCGGCCGCTCACGCCGAGGTCCAGGTTCAGGCGCTGCGTGCGCAGGATGGCGCGGCGCGGCGCGAGCTCGGCTTCCCAGCGATCGTTGCCGTCGGAGAAGCTGTCATAGGCGAGGCGGCTGGCGACGGTGTAGCGCAGGTCGGGCGTCCAGGTCGCGTCGAGGGTGTTGGCACGGCGCTCGATGCCGAGCCTGGCGGCGCGGGGCGACACGGCAAACAGGTCCTGCCGGCGCGACAGGCGCAGGGCCAGTTCGTCCTTTGGCTGCATGTCGGCGCCGATCTCGTAGATGAAGTGGCTGTCGCCTTCGGCGCTGCCGCCGCCGATTTGCGCGTCGAGCGACAGCTTGGGCGAGGTACGGTGCTGCACGCCCAGCCAGGCGCGGTTGTAGCCAATGGATGTGCCGCCGTCCGGCTTGACGTAGACGCTGCCGGTTTTCGTGCGGATCGCCTGCCGGTCGCTGCCGCCGAACAGGCGCGTCTCGGGATTGATCACGTATTCGCCGCGCAGGCCGGCATGCCGGAGGGTGATGTCGTCGGAGGCCGTCTCGTAGCCAAGATCGAAGGTCGCACTGGAGCGCTGCGGCGTGTAAATGAAGCGCGTCAGATCGAGAATTTCCTTGCTGTCCGGGCGCAGCAGCGCGAGGTCGGCGAGGCTCGCCAGCGCCTCGCGCGGGCGGTGGGCGTAGTGCAGGGCGACCGTGCGGGTGTAGCCCAATTCGTAATCGTCGGGCAGCGTCGGCGCGAGTTCGCCGACGAGGGCGAGCGATGCCGTCGGCCGCTCGGCCCACGCCAGCACGCGCGCCTTCTGCTTGCGGTAGGCGACGTTGTCGCCGAATTTCTCACGATAGTCTTCCAGCAGTTCCATCGCACGCGCGTAGTCGCCCAACTCGGTGACGACGACGATGTATTCCATCCATGGCGCTGCGACGTTCGGCTGCTTGGCCAGATAGTCGCGATAGGCGCGTGCCGATTCGTCCAGCTGGCTGCGCCAGTACTGCACGCGGGCGATGCCGAGGCGGGCGCCGGGATCGTCCGGCGCAATTGCGAGGATGCGGCGGTCGCTGTCCAGCGCCGTGGCGTAGTCGCTGCGCCAGGACGCGATGTCGGCGCGGCTGCGCAGGTATTCGAGATTCTTCGGGTCGAGCGCCACGGCATGCTCGATGGCGTCCGCTGCGTCCCCGGCTTCCTTGTCGGTGGAATAGCTTTGCGCCAGCCGGTAGAACAGCGCCGGGTCCTGCGGATCGAGGCGGGTGGCTTCCTTGAGGGCGGCCGACGCGGCGGCGGGATGGTTGCCCAGCGCGTAGAGGTCGGCCATGCGCAGCCAGTATGCCTTGCTGGCGCCGAAGCGCTGGCGATACAGCGCGTCGTATTCCTGTACCGCCTGGGTGTTGCCGCGCTCGGCTTCCAGTTCCATGGTTTCCAGCATGGCGTCCTTGTCCTGCGGCCGCTGCTCCAGATAGGCGCGGTAGCGGGACGCGGCGGCGTCCTTCCTGCCGCTGTGCGAATAGGCACGGGCGAGGCCGAGCAGGGCATCGGCGTCCTGGGGCGAGGCCGCGAGGACGCGCTCGAAGCTGTCGGTCGCTACGGCGTAGTAACCGGTCCACAGGGCGATTTCGCCGCGCGCGCGCAGATAAGTCGGATTGCCGGGATCGAGTTCGACGGCTTGCGAGATGGCGGTCAGCGCGCTCGGCCCTTTCCGGATCGCGGCATACGCCTGCGACAGCTTGTAAAGCAGGCGGGCGTCCATGGGCGCGTATTTCACCGCTTCGCGCAGGGCGTCGGCGGCGCCTTCGGGATTCTTCAGTTGCGTGGCGCGAATGTCGGCGATGCGTTCCCACAGATTCGCCTGCGCCGGATTGGCTTCCAGCGCCCGCTGGTAGATTTTCTCGGCGTCGGCCCACTGGCCCTGCATCTCGGCACGCAGGCCGTCGTCGGGGACGGGTTGCGCGGCAGCGGGCAGCGCTACCGCCGCGAGAAACGCCAGGGCAATGATCGAATGCCGCTTCATTTGCGCCACCGCCGGTTACGGAAGATCCAGAGGTCGGCGGCGAAGCGGCCGATGGTGACGAGGTCGAACAGCAGCACGGCATAACGCAGCGGCGCCACCAGCAGACCCTTGAAGAGATATTCCACGCGATGTCCCTTGGCCACCGTGACCAGGATGCTGGTGCCGACAGCCGTTTCTGCAATGAGCGTGATCGCCAGCGGTTCCCACAGCTGCAGCAGGATCATGATCAGGAGGGCGGTCGGAAACGCGATCTTCTCGAAGGCCGACATGAACAGCACCCAGCCGATCGGGCGGCCATATTTTTCCGTGTAGTCGGTGCCGAAGGGCTGGCGGTATTGCTCGCTGTGGACACGCTTGTCCGCGAGGCCCGCGGCCAGTTCGGCGGCTTCCTGTTTCTTTTTCCGATAGCGCTTGAGCGACTTGAAGGGACTGCGCATCAGTTCGTCGAAGTAGTAGCAGCTTTGCAGGAAGGACGACGACCACAGGTAGATCTGCCCCGGCACGCGGCCGACTTCCGGCTCCTGCGAACGGGCGTAGACGTCGGTGAGCTGGATGTTGCGGTAGCCGTTGTCGTTCATCGCGAAGCCGATGAAGATGTCCTCGGAATTCGTGAGGTCGTCGCCCAGGATCGGCTCGTAGCGGTCGAACACCATCGTCTTCAGCACGTCCCGACGATACGCGACGGCGCAGCCCACCGGATTGAGAATGCCACCAAAGAAGGTCATCTGGCCAAGGTACACGAATTTCTGCAGGAAGTAATACAGCACGTCGCGGTACATGTCGGTGATGCCGCGCTGCAGGTGGTGGAACCAGCCGACCCTGGGATAGATCGTGGCTTCGGGATGCGCATCGAGGAAGGTCTTGAGGGCATTCGTATCGAGCATGGCACGGCGGTCATGGTCGCGCAGCGGCAGCACGGTGCCGCAGGCGCTGGCGATGCCGGCGCCCTTGTAGAGCTCCTCGACCACGCGGTCGATGTAGTTGTCCGATTCCAGCACGGTGTCGCCGTCGAGTATGAACTGGACGTCGGAATCGAACTCGCGCGACTGGCGCTTGAGGGTCGGCGTCTTGCCGATCGAGTGCGCGCGCCGGATCGTGATCAGGTCCATGCCGTTCAGCGCGCAGAAGGTCTGGGCATATTCGACCGTGCGGTCGTGGCTGCCGTCGTCGACCAGGATGATGCGCGTGGGCTTGCGGGTCTGGCGCGCCAGCGCGGCCAGGCACAGCGGAATGTTGCTTTCCTCGTTGAAGGCAGGAATCACCACGTCGACGGTGGCATCGCGCCAGTCTTCCGCCGGATTGGGCAGCGTCTTGTCCGGCCCGTGGGCCACGCCGATGAGGCTCAGTATCGTGTTCGGGCTGAGGATGAAGTAGGGGGTAGTGGCCATGGGTGCTTATTCTAGGCGGCGCGCAAACGTTGCGCGCGTTGTCTTTCGATCAGATCGTTCAGGGTGTCGCTTAACTTCCACACGGGCTCGAAGCCGGTCAGGGCGCGCAACTTGTTGAGCACCGGGCGCCGGTGCGTGACGTCCTCGAACTCCTCGCCGTAGGCATCCTTGTAGGAAATGAACTGCATGGACGAGGCGCTGTGGGCGCTCTGCATGATCAGGCTGGCCAGGTCGCGAATGGAGATTTCCTGGTCGTTGCCGACGTTCACCACCTCGCCCCAGGCTTCCGGGCAGCCGGCGAGGCGGTCCAGTGCCACCACCGTGTCGCGCACATCGCAGAAGGAACGCGTCTGGTTGCCTTCGCCGTAGACGGTGAGCGGCTCGTTGTTGACCGCCTGTCTGACGAAACTGGGCACCACCATGCCGTAGTGGCCCACCTGGTTCGGTCCGATGGTGTTGAACAGCCGCGCGACTACGATATTCAGACCGTATTTTCGCGCATAGGAAAAGGCGAGGAACTCGTCCGCCAGCTTGGTCACGGCATAGGCCCAGCGCAGGCGGCCGGCGGACGGCAGCACGATGTAGTCGGTTTCCGCGAAGCTGCCGTTGGGATTGAAACCGTAGACCTCCGAGGTCGAGGCGATGATGACCTGCGGGTTCCAGCCGCCGTGGTGGATGGCGCGCAGGATGCGCTCGGTGCCGGTCATGTTGGTCGCCATCACGGCCACCGGGTCTTCCAGCACTTTTTTCACGCCGACGACCGCGGCCATATGGTAGATGCGGTCGGCCCAGGCGACGGCCTTGTCGAGGCCGTTCCAGTGCAGGATGTCCGCCTCGGCAAAGCGGAAGGCGGGATCGCCGCGGAAGGGATCGAGGTTCGCAAGGGAACCGGTGCTCAGGTTGTCCACCACATAGACCTGGTCGCCCAGCGCCAGATGGTGTTCCACCAGATGCGATCCGATGAACCCTGCGCCGCCCGTGATCAAAACATGCATATCGTGCACCTCTCTGAATTTTCGCCAGCCCCTGCCGAACGATGAACAGGCCGGCTGGAGGTCGAAATTTAAGTTCCCGTAAAAACAATGAGTTGTTTTGTTGTTGTGAGGGCTTAGCCGATCATTGCCGCGCCTGTCCGGATAACAGCAAGGAGCGTACCAATTTGGTGCCTATCCAATAACGGCAGATCACGGGGCACCTTTTGGGTGCGCTCCCGTCTTTCTGCATGGCATCACCGGAAATTTTTGGCGCATGTTCTGGGCGGCATCCGGGCGTGTCATCTGCCCATCACCAATTTTTCCTATGGTTAATCAAGTCCCGACGTTTTTTCTCGTCGGTGGCACAGCCGTTGCTTGATGACAATCAAGCGGCATCCAACGCCGCACCCAGATGGCGCGGCACTATCCGGTAGGGGGAACACTGCATGGTTTCGTCGGTATTCGCGAAAGAGCAACAGGACGGGATGCCCGGGCCCCTGCATCGCCCGGTATGCCGCCAGTTGAAGGCGCACCAGGCCGCGATGGCTGCGGTGCACATGCGCGACCTGTTCACGGCCGACCCGGCGCGCTTCGAGCGCTTTTCGCTGCAGGTGGGCGAACTGTTGCTGGATTATTCGAAGAACCGCATCACCGACGAGACCATGAGCCTGCTGGTGCGGCTGGCCGAAGAGGCGGACGTGGCCGGCTGGCGTGAACGCATGTTCAGCGGCGACAGGATCAACAACACCGAAAACCGCGCAGTGCTGCACGTGGCCCTGCGCAATCGCAGCAACCATCCGGTGCGGGTCGACGGCGAGGACGTCATGCCCAGGGTGAACGCGGTGATCGAGCGCATGGGCGCGTTCGCCGAGCGGGTGCGGAGCGGCGAGTGGCGCGGCTACACCGGCGAGCGCATCACCGATGTCGTCAACATCGGCATCGGCGGCTCCGATCTCGGCCCGCAGATGGTCTACCAAGCGCTGAAACCTTACCGTCATCCGCGCCTGAAGGTGCATTTCATTTCCAACATCGATGGCGCGCACGTGAAGGAGGCGCTGGAGGCGCTGAATCCGGAAACGACGCTGTTCATCGTGTCGTCCAAGACCTTCACCACGCAGGAGACGATGACCAACGCGCACTATGCGCGCGCCTGGTTCCTGGCGCAGTCGCAGGCGGAGAAGCACATTGCAAGGCATTTCGTGGCGGTGTCGACCAATCGCGACGCGGTCGCCGCATTCGGCATCGACCCCGCCAACATGTTCGAATTCTGGGACTGGGTGGGCGGGCGCTATTCGCTGTGGTCGGCCATCGGGCTGTCGATCGTGCTGGCGGTGGGTGCGGAACGCTTCATCGAGCTGCTGGAAGGCGCCCACGCCATGGACGAACATTTCCGCCATGCGCCGCTGGCTGCCAACATGCCGGTCATCCTGGCGCTGCTGGGCGTCTGGTACAACAATTTCTTCGGCGCCGAGTCGCACGCGATCCTGCCGTATGACCATTACCTGCGCAGCCTACCGGCCTACCTCGAACAGGCCGACATGGAGTCGAACGGAAAATCGGTCGACCGCGACGGCAACGTCGTCGACTATCCTACCGGCGCGATCGTCTGGGGCGCCACCGGCATCAACGGCCAGCATGCGTTCTACCAGTTGCTGCACCAGGGCACCAAGATCATCCCGGCCGACTTCATCGTGTCGGTCGAGCCGCACACCGACCTGCAGGCGCACCACGACATCCTGATCGCCAATTTCCTGGCGCAGACCGAGGCGCTGATGCGCGGCCGCACGCGCGAGGAAACGCAGCGTGAAATGGGTTCGGCGCAGAGCGGCCAGTTCGTCTCGCACAAGGTGTTCGACGGCAACCACCCCAGCAATGCGATCCTGCTGCAGAAACTGACCCCGCACGCGCTCGGCATGCTGATCGCGCTGTACGAGCACAAGATCTTCGTGGAGGGCGTGATCTGGAATCTCAATTCCTACGACCAGTGGGGCGTGGAACTCGGCAAGCAGCTCGCCAGTCGCATCCTTCCCGAACTGCATGCCGACGCACCGGTGGGCGGCCATGATGCCTCGACCAACGCGCTGATCAATTACTATCGACGCATGAGTCATCCGCACACTGGCCTATAGTTTAAAAATGGAGTTGATCGCAGGCGACATCGGGGGAACCAAAAGCTGGCTGGCCTGGGTGGCCGGCATGCCGGACGGGGCGCAGCAACTGCGTTTCGAGCATGTCTATCCGAGTGCCGATTTTGCAACCGCGGACGACCTGATCCGCCGTTTCATCGCCGACGCGCAGCAGGCAGCCGTGCCGGATCGCCTGCTGCTGGCGCTGCCGGGCGCCTTGCATGCGCAACACACCACGCTCACCAATCTGGACTGGACGCTGGATGCGGCCGCCATGCGGGCCACGCTCGGCATGGCCAGCGTGCGCTTCATCAACGATTTCCAGGCTGCTGCTGCGGGTGTGGCGACGCTGACACCCGCCGATGTGGTCGCGCTCAATTCCCGGCCGGCCGAGCAGGACGGCGTGCGCGCCATCACCGGCGCGGGAACGGGGCTGGGGCTCGCGTTCATGCTGGCTGACCCCGGTGGGGGCTACCGGAGTTTTGCCACCGAGGGCGGGCATGTCGACTTCGCGCCGGCCAACGCCATGCAGGCGCGCCTGCTGGAAAAACTGCGCGCAGAATACGGTCATGTGTCGTGGGAGCGCGTGGTGTCGGGCTCGGCGATGAATGACCTGTATCGCTTCTGCTGTGTCGAGCACGCCCGCCCGCTGCCGGAAGCGACGCTGGATGGCGCCGCCCTGGTTGCACGTGCCGGGTCGGGCGATGCGGCCGCCGCGGCTGCGCTGGATCTTTTCATCGATCTGTATGGCGCGTGGGTGGGCAATGTCGCGCTGCTGTACCAGCCGCGCGGCGGGCTGTATATCGCAGGGGGCGTGGCAGGGCATATGCTGACGCGGATGCAGTCGCCGCGCTTCATGGCCGCCGCCACCGACAAGGGCCGGATGCGCGGCGTGGTCGAGCGCACCCCGATCTTTCTGGTCACCTGCAGCCGGCTGGGCGTGCAGGGCGCGATTGCGAGCGCGTTGGCCCAGCCACACCCCGTATCACCGCATCACATCAATTCCAATACAGAAGCAATCAGGAGTGGGACATGACGATTTCGAAGGAAGAACAGGAACGGCTCTATCGCTATTACACCGAACCGAAGATGGTGACCGACCTCACGCGCAAGACGCTGGCGCTGGTGCTGGCGGGGGGCGAGGGTTCGCGGCTGAAGGACCTGACGGCCTGGCGCGCCAAGCCGGCGGTGCCCATCGGCGGCAAGTACCGCATCATCGATTTTCCCTTGTCCAACTGCGTCAATTCCGGCATTCGCCGCATCGGCGTGCTGACCCAATACAAATCCCATTCGCTGATCCGCCACCTGCAGCGCGCCTGGGGCTTCATGCGCGCCGAGATCGGCGAGTTCGTGGAAATCCTGCCGGCGCAGCAGCGCACGGACAAGAAGGAGTGGTACCAGGGTACGGCCGACGCGCTGTTCCAGAACATCGACATCATGCAGCGCCACCACCCGGAATACGTGCTGGTGCTCGGCGGCGATCACGTCTACACCATGGACTATTCGGAGATGCTGCTGCACCACGTGCAGACCGGCGCCGATTTCACCGTCGGCAGTATCGAGGTGCCGGCGGCCGAGGCGAGCGCGTTCGGCGTGATGTCGGTGGACGAGGACATGCGCATCACGCGCTTCGCCGAAAAACCGCAGAACCCCGACTGCATTCCCGGCAAACCCGGGACCGCGCTGGTGTCGATGGGGATTTACATTTTCTCCAAGGATTTCCTCTACAAGACGCTGATCGAGGATGCGGGCAAGTCGCAGTCCTCGCATGATTTCGGCAAGGACATCATTCCCGCCAACATCGCCGAGGCGCGCGCAATGGCCTTCCCGTTCCGCAACAATGAAGGCAGGCCTGCCTACTGGCGCGATGTGGGGACGCTGTTTTCCTACTGGCAGACCAACATGGAGCTATGCTCGGTGGAGCCCGAGCTCAACCTGTACAACCGCGACTGGCCGATCTGGACCTACCAGCCGCAATACCCTCCCGCGAAATTCATTTTCGACGACGAGGGACGGCGCGGCGAGGCGATCGATTCGCTGATCGCCGGCGGCTGCATCCTGTCCGGCGCGCGGGTCAAGCGCTCGGTGCTGTTCTTCGCGACCACGGTGGAGAGCTACAGCCTCGTGAAGGACAGCGTGGTCCTGCCCAAGGTCAGCATCGGCAGGAATTGCCGCATCTCGCGGACCATCATCGACAAGGGCTGCGTCATTCCGGACGGCACGGTCATCGGCGAAGACCCGGTCGAGGATGCCAAGCGTTTTCACGTCACCCCCGAAGGCATCGTGCTGGTGACCCCGGCCATGCTCGGCCAGAACCTGTATTCGAGGATGCACAACGACTATGACGGCTAAATCGCTCAACGTGGTGCTGTGCTGGCACATGCACCAGCCGTATTACCGCGAGGGGCTCAAGGGTGCGTATCACCTGCCCTGGGTCTATCTGCACGGCATCAAGGATTACAGCGACATGGCCGCCCACCTGGAGCGGCACCCGGAGATGCGTGCCGTGGTGAATTTTGCGCCGGTGCTGCTGGAGCAGCTGGATGATTATGCGCAGCAGCTCGACGTGCTGCTGAAGCAGGGCAAGCCCACCCAGGACCATATGCTGAACCTGCTGTCCGGCATCGAGCGCATCCCGTCGGATGCCGCCAGCCGCCTGCGCATCGTGCGGGACTGCCAGCGCTGCAACGCGCCGCGCATGATCCATCCGTATCCGGCTTTCCATCGCCTGCTGAGCATGATCGGTGTCACCGGGGAGGCGGGCGCCGACAGCACCGGCATGCCCTGGCTGATGGGCTACCTGTCCGAGCAGTATTTCCTCGATCTGCTGACCTGGTATCACCTCGCCTGGCTGGGGCATTCGCTCAGGCAGCTGCCGCTGGTCCAGCGGCTGATGACGCAGGAAAAGAGTTTTTCCGCCGCCGACCGCCATGAGTTGCTGCATCTCATGCAGCACTGCATGGCCGGGCTGATTCCACGTTATCGCGCGCTCGCCCAGCGCGGTCAGGTCGAGCTGTCGATGACGCCCTACGGCCACCCCATCGTGCCCCTGCTGAACGACTTTTCCAACCTGCGCGATGCGATGCCCGACGCGCCCGCGCCCGATGCGCCGGCCTATCCGGGCGGAACGGAGCGCGCGCGCTGGCATTTGCGGCACGGCGTCGAGGTGTTCGAGCGTTATTTCGGCATGAAACCGGCCGGGGTGTGGCTGTCCGAAGGCGGCGTGAGCGAGGATGCGCTGGCCCAGCTCGACGAAATGGGTTTCAAGTGGACGGCGTCGGGCGAGGGGGTGTGGCGCAACAGTTGCGCAAAGTCGGGCTGCCCGCCCGAGCAGACGCAAACCAAACGCGCGCTGTTTTCGCCTGCGCAGATCGACGGCTTCAGGACACGGATGTTTTTCCGCGACGACGGCTTGTCGGATCTGATCGGCTTCAAGTACAGCGACTGGCACGCCGACGACGCGGTGGGCGATTTCGTCCAGCATCTGGAAAACATCGCCAGCTCCTTCGGCAAGGATGCGAACCGGCATGTGGTCTCGGTCATACTCGACGGCGAAAACGCGTGGGAGTATTACCCCGACAATGGCCATCATTTCCTGGAGGCGCTTTATGCGGCGTTGTCCAGCCATGCCAGCCTCAAGGTCGGCACCTTCTCCGAGCAGACCGCGCACCTGGCGGCCAGCCCGCTGAAGCGGCTGGCCGCCGGCAGCTGGGTGTACGGCAGCTTCTCGACCTGGATCGGCTCGGCCGACAAGAACCGCGGCTGGGATTATCTGGTCGCCGCCAAGCAGGCCTACGACGGGGTGGTGGCCGCCGGGAAACTGAATGCCGAGCAGTTGGCCCTGGCCACCCGCCAGCTTGCCGTGTGCGAAGGTTCCGACTGGTTCTGGTGGTTCGGCGATTACAACCCGGCAAGCAGCGTCAGCGATTTCGAGCAGCTGTACCGGACCCAGTTGCGCGAGCTGTATCGCCTGCTGGGCGTCGCCCCGCCGGCGCTGCTCGACGTGCCGCTGTCGAGCGGCGGCGGCTGGGCGGAAAACGCCGGCACCATGCGCAGGAATGCCGGATGAATTTCGACGCGCGCCGTGCAGGCATCTTGCTGCACCCGACCTCGCTGCCATCCTGCGCGCTGGAAGATGTCGAGCGCTGGCTGGATTTTCTGCATGCGGCCGGTGTCGCCGTATGGCAGATGCTGCCGCTTGGCATTCCGCTGACCGGGCTGTCGCCCTACCAGTGCGCATCGGCGTTTGCGGTCAATCCCGCGCTGTTTCCCGGGGCGCACGCCGACATGCGCGGCTTTGCCGGCTGGCGCAAGAGACAGCGCCACTGGCTCGAGGATTATGCGCGCTTCATGGTGATCAAGCACGAGCAGGGCGGCGCGCCCTGGACCGACTGGCCGCGTGCGCTGCGCGACCGCGATGCCCAGGCGCTGGCCGCGTTCGATGGCAGCCATGCCGATGCGCTGAAGGCGGTGATGGCCGAGCAGTACCGCTCTGCCGTGCAGGGGCAGCACATCCGCGCGATGGCCGCGACACGCGGTATCCGGATGTTTGGCGACATGCCGATCTTCGTCGCGCACGACAGTGCCGATGTGTGGTCGCAGCGTCACCTGTTCCTGCTGGACGCCGACGGCCACCCCACGGTGGTGGCGGGCGTGCCGCCGGATTATTTCTCCGAGACCGGGCAGCGCTGGGGCAACCCGCACTACAACTGGGCGGCGATGCAGGCCGATGGCTTTGCCTGGTGGCGGGCGCGGTTGCGCGCGCACTTCGAGTGGTTCGATCTGGTGCGCATCGATCACTTCCGCGGGCTGACGGCAGCCTGGGCGATCCCGGCGCATGAAGCCACGGCCATCCATGGCGAGTGGATCGAGTCGCCCGGTACGGCATTGCTGCAGGCCATATCCCGGGAAATCGGCGCCACAGAACGGGGCGGCCTGCCCCTGGTGGCCGAAGACCTGGGCATCATCACGCCCGATGTCACCGCGCTGCGCCACCAGTTTGGCCTGCCCGGCATGGCTGTGCTGCAATTTGCGTTCGATCATCATGCCGATAACCCGCACAAGCCCGAAAATGTGCACCCCGACACCGTGTATTACACCGGCACGCACGACAACGACACCACGCTGGGCTGGTGGCGCGCGCTGCCCGAGCATGCGCGCCACCAGGTGATGCAGCAGCTGGGCGTCGCGGATTCCGATGCGGTGCCGGATGTGATGATGGCCACGGTGCTGGAAAGCCGCGCCGCCCTGGCCGTGCTGCCGCTGCAGGATGTGCTGCACCTCGGCAGCGAGGCGCGCATGAATACGCCCGGTACGGACAACGGCAACTGGGGATGGCGGTTTGAATGGGATGCGCTGGCACCCGACCTGGCCCCCCGTTTGCTGCAACAATTACAGAAAGCCCATCGATGCAAGAGTCAGACCACGCCATGAGTGCACCCCTCAAGCCCTCCTCCGGCGCCACCCTGCCTGCAATCAGCGAACCGATCCTGCGGGTGCAGGCCGGCACGCATCACGATCCGTTCGAAGTGCTGGGGATCCATGCACAGCCCAACGGGGACATCCTAATCCGCGCATTCCTTCCCGCTGCCGAAGCCGTCGAACTGGAAGCGACCGGGGCGCGCATGACGCGCGTCGCCGGAACGGACTGCTTCGAACTGAGCCTGCCGTCCGGCAGCGTAGTCGATGTGCACCCGCTGTTGCGCTGGCAGGACAAGGGGCGGGGCGAGTGGCATGTCACCCGATGTCCCTACAGCTTCGGTCCGCAACTGGGCGAAATGGATTTGTACCTGATTGGCGAGGGGCGCCACTTCGAAGCCTGGAAAGTACTCGGGGCACGCCTCAAAACCATCGATGGGGTCGCGGGGTGCCTGTTCGCCGTGTGGGCGCCGGCGGTGCAGCGCGTCAGTATCGTCGGCGACTTCAACGAGTGGGACGGCCGCCGCCACCCGATGCGCTGCCACGGCACATCCGGCATCTGGGAATTGTTCATTCCCGGGCTGGATGCGGGGCATGCCTACAAATACGAAATCCTCGGCCGCCACGGCCAGCTGGTGAGGAAGACCGATCCCTATGCGCGGCAGATGTTCTTGCGTCCGGAAACCACCAGCTGCGTGCCGGATGACGGAACCTATGCCTGGCGGGACGGCGACTGGATCGCGGCACGCGCCCATTTCGACTGGCAGCACCGGCCGGTCAGCATCTATGAACTGCACCCCGGATCCTGGCGACGGCATGCCGACGGCGGTTTTTATACCTGGGGCGAGCTGGTCGCCGAACTGATTCCCTACGTGCTGGATCTCGGCTATACCCACATCGAACTGATGCCGGTGGCCGAGCATCCGCTCGACGCCTCGTGGGGTTACCAGGTGTCGGGCTATTACGCGCCGACTGCGCGTTACGGCTCGTCCGACGACTTCCGTGCGTTCGTCGATGCCTGCCACCAGGCCGGCATCGGTGTGCTGCTCGACTGGGTGCCGGCGCATTTTCCGAAAGACGATTTCGCGTTGGCGCGCTTCACCGGCGAGCCGGTATACGAGCATGCCGACCCGCGCCGCGGCGAGCACCAGGAATGGGGCACGCTGGTATTCGATTTTGGCCGCAACGAAGTGCGCAACTTCCTGGTGGCCAATGCGCTGTACTGGCTGGACGAATTTCATGTCGACGGCCTGCGCGTCGATGCGGTGGCGTCGATGCTGTATCTGGACTATTCGCGCAAGCCGGGCGAATGGCTGCCGAACCAGTACGGTGGACGCGAGAACATCGAGGCGGTCCAGTTTCTGCGCGAGATGAATACGGAGGTGCATGGCCGTTTTCCGGGTGTGCTCACCATCGCCGAGGAGTCGACTGCCTGGCCGGCGGTGTCGCGCCCGGTCGAACTCGGCGGCCTGGGTTTCTCGATGAAGTGGAACATGGGCTGGATGAACGACAGCCTCGACTACATCGAGAAAGAGCCGGTCTATCGCAAGTACCAGCACAACCAGCTGACTTTCAGCCAGGTCTACGCGTGGACCGAAAACTTCGTGCTGCCGCTGTCGCACGACGAAGTGGTGCACATGAAGAAAAGCCTGCTCGACAAGATGCCAGGCGACATCTGGCAGCGCTTCGCCAACCTGCGGCTGTTCTACGCCTGGCACTACGCGCATCCCGGCAAGAAGCTGCTGTTCATGGGCGGCGAGTTCGGCCAGTGGAACGAGTGGAAGGAAGCCGGCCAGCTCGACTGGGCGCTGCTCGGATTTCCGGCGCACGACAGCATTCGCACCTTGCTGCGCGATCTCAACCGGCTGTATCGCAGCGAGGCGGCACTGCACGAATTCGACTTCGACCCGCGCGGGTTTCGCTGGATCGACTGCCACGATGCCGACCAGTCGGTGCTGAGCTTCGTGCGCCAGGGTCAGGATCCGTCTGCGCAGATGGTCGTGCTGCTCAACTTCACCCCGGTGCCGCGCCGCGGCTACCGCATCGGCGTGCCGTCGGGTTCGGCGTGGTGCGAAGTCCTGAATACCGATTCGATGTATTACGGCGGCACCAACCTCGGCAACGGCCAGCCCCTGCATCCGCAGAATCTGCCCTGGATGGGCTTCGAGCAGTCCGTTGAAGTGACACTGCCGCCGCTGGGAGCGATCTTTCTCAAACCTTGCAGTTGATTCGATCAAATAAAAACACGGAAAAAAACAATGAAACGCGGAGCGATGAAAATCCTGTTTGTGGCCAGCGAAGCCTATCCGCTGGTGAAAACCGGCGGGCTGGGCGATGTGCTCTACAGCCTGCCGCATGCCCTGCAGGCGCGCGGCGCCGATATCCGCCTGGTCTTGCCGGGCTATCGGGCGCTGTTGCGCCAGCTCGATCAGGTGCGCATTCTCGGCTGGCTTGATGTGCGCGGTGCCGAAGGCATCGTCAGCGCGCGCATCCTGGAAACGCGCCACCCCGATTTTGCCTTTCCGCTCTGGGTGGTCGACTGTCCGCCCTTGTTCGATCGCCCGGGCAATCCCTATGTCAATGCCAGCGGCCAGGACTGGCCGGACAACGCCGAGCGCTTCGCGGTGTTCGCGCGGGTGGCGGCGCTACTGGCGCAGGATGCGCTGGATATAGGCTGGCAGCCTGCGGTGGTGCACACGCACGACTGGCAAACCGGACTGGTGTCGGCGTTTCTGTCCGACCAGCCGGTGCGCCCCAAAACCGTGTTCACCATTCACAACCTGGCCTACGGCGGCCATTTTTCGAACACCGATTTCGTTCGTCTGCAACTGCCCAGCCCGTGGTGGTCGCCCGAGGGCGTGGAATTCCATGGCGGCTTTTCCATGCTGAAGGCAGGCATCGTGTACGCCGATGCTGTCACCACCGTAAGTCCCACCTATGCGGCCGAAATCTGCACGCCCGCATTCGGCTACGGACTGGATGGCCTGCTGCTCTCCAGGCAGCACAAGCTGCACGGCATTCTCAACGGGATCGATACCCGCCTGTGGAATCCATCCACCGACCCGCATCTGTCCGCGCATTATTCGGTGGGCCGCATCCTGCCCGGCAAGCGGCGCAACAAGCAGGCGCTGCTCGAGCGTTTCCTTCCGCACGCCGAGGATGCGGCCATGCAGGCCCCGCTGCTGGGGCTGGTGGGGCGGCTGGTCGAGCAGAAGGGCGTCGACTGGGTGCTGGCGGCGATTCCCGTATTGCTCGCCGAGACCGACGTGCGCCTTGTGCTGCTTGGCAGCGGTCAGGCCGTGTACGAGCAGAAGCTCGTGCGCCTGGCCAAACAGCATCCGGATCGCGTGTTTGTCGTGATCGGCTACGACGAGGCGCTGGCGCACCTGATCGAGGCCGGCGCGGACCTGTTCCTGATGCCGTCGCGTTTCGAGCCGTGCGGGCTCAACCAGATGTACAGCCTGCGCTATGGCACGCCGCCCATCGTCTTCAGGACCGGCGGACTGGCCGATACCGTGGTCGATGCGGACGCGGCCAGCCTGCCGGCGGGCAGCGCCACCGGCTTCGTGTTCGATATTCCGGACGTCGCCGCTTTTCTGGGGGCCATTCGCCGGGCGCTCGACCTGTATCGCCAGCCCGCACCATGGCGGCATCTTCAGCAGACCGGCATGCGCCAGTCGTTCGACTGGTCTGGCAGCGCCGATCATTATCTTGCACTCTATTCCAAATGACCTTAGCGGGAGCCGCCATGCCAGACGAGAAACCTGCCTCCCCCGGCCGCATCGCCCTCAGGCAGTTGCCCGACAGCGGTGCGGCGCTGACCGGGGATTTCCAGCGTTACCAGTTCTATCACCTGGGGCGCTTCCATGGCTGCCCGGCAGTCTACACCTACCATGCGCTGGCCTGGACACTGCGCGACCGCCTCATGTCGGACTGGATGAATACCTATGCCGAGCGCGACCAGCCCGGCAAGCGTCGCGCGTATTACCTGTCGCTGGAATTCCTGATCGGCCGTGCGCTGTCCAACCATGTGCTGAATCTGGGGCTGGACGAGGCATCGCGCGAGGCCCTGCAAAGCTTCGGCCAGACGCTGGAAGCGGTGGCCGAAGAGGAGACCGACGCCGGGCTGGGGAATGGCGGCCTGGGGCGGCTGGCAGCCTGCTTCATGGACAGTTGCGCCACCCTGAACCTGCCGGTGATGGGGTATGGCATTCATTACGAGTACGGCATGTTCCGCCAGCATATCGAAAACGGCTACCAGGTCGAGGAGCCCGATCACTGGCTGCGCGACGGCAACCCGTGGGAGGTCGAGCGCTCCGAATTCACCTGCCGCGTGCCGTTCGGCGGCCATACCGAGCATTTCCACGACAAGGCGGGGATACCCCGCACACGCTGGGCGGACACCAGCGACGTGCTGGCCATCCCCTACGACATGCCGATCTCGGGTTATCGCAATCGCGCGGTGAATACGCTGCGGCTGTGGAAGTCGGCCGCCACCGACGTGTTCGACCTCGACGAATTCAATGCCGGCAGCTATTCCGAAGCGGTGCAGGCCAAGAATCACGCCGAGCACATCTCGATGGTGCTGTATCCCAACGACAGCAGCGAAAACGGCAAGGAACTGCGCCTGCGCCAGCAGTATTTCCTGGCCTCGGCCAGCCTGCAGGATGCGCTGCGCCAGTGGCGCGCGGCCGGCAACAGCGACCTGACGAAATTCGCCGAGCACAACGTCTTCCAGATGAACGACACGCACCCCACCATCGCGGTGGCCGAACTGATGCGCCTGCTGCTCGACGACGAGCGGTTGCAGTGGGACGAGTCCTGGGCGATCACCTCGCGGTGCATGGCCTACACCAACCACACGCTGCTGCCCGAGGCGCTGGAGCGCTGGCCGGTGGCGCTGTTCGAGCGCCTGCTGCCGCGGCCGCTGGAGATCATCTACGAAATCAACGCGCGCTTCCTGCGCGAGGTGTCGCTGAAATGGCCGGGCGACATCGACCGCCAGCGTCGCATGTCGATCATCGAGGAAGAGCCGGTACGCCAGGTGCGCATGGCGTGGCTCGCCATCGTCGGAAGCTTTTCGGTCAACGGCGTGGCGGCGCTGCATTCGCGCCTGCTGAAGGAAGGCCTGTTCCGCGACTTTGTCGATCTGTGGCCGGGCAAGTTCAACAACAAGACCAACGGCGTCACCCCGCGCCGCTGGGTGGCGCACGCCAACCCGGGCATGACGGCGCTGATCGGCTCGAAAATCGGCGAGGACTGGATTGCCGACCTGTCGCACCTGGCAAGGCTGAAGCCCCTGGCGGATATCGAGAACGGGGCGTTCCATGTCGAATGGCGTGCCGCGAAGCGCGCCAACAAGGTGCGCCTTGCGGCCCTGGTCGAGGCCGAGTGCGGCGTGAGCTTCGACCCGTCCGCCCTGTTCGACGTGCAGGTCAAGCGCATCCATGAATACAAGCGGCAGCTGCTCAACGTGCTGCACGTGATTCATCTGTACAACCGCATCAAGCACGGCCACCTGGAGGGCTGGGTCGACCGCTGCGTGCTGATCGGCGGCAAGGCCGCGCCCGGCTACGCGATGGCCAAGCGCATCATCAAGCTGATCAACAGCGTGGCCAGCGTGGTCAACAGCGACCCCGACGTCGACGGCCGGCTCAAGGTGGCCTTCCTGCCCAATTACCGGGTGAGCAGCATGGAAGTCATCGCCCCGGCCACCGATCTGTCGGAGCAGATTTCCACCGCAGGCAAGGAAGCCTCAGGCACCGGCAACATGAAATTCATGATGAACGGCGCCGTCACCATCGGCACCTACGACGGCGCCAACATCGAAATCCTCGATGCCGTGGGCGACGACAACTTCTTCCTGTTCGGCCTGCGCGCCGACGAAGTCGAGGCGCTGCGCGGCCGCTATCAGCCGTCGGCCTACATGGAGCGCGACCCCGCGTTGCGCCACGTGATCGACCTGCTCATGTCAGGCCATTTCAACCCCTGCGAGCCGGGCATCTTCGATATGATCCTCGGGGCCATGATGAGTCCGAACGATCCCTGGATGGTGCTGGCGGATTTCCGCGGCTATGTCGACGCGCAGGAGCGGGTGGCTCAAGCCTGGCTGGACGAGCCGCGCTGGACGCGCATGAGCATCCTCAACACGGCGTCGAGCGGATTCTTCTCGACCGACCGCACCATGCGGGAGTACAACGACGACATCTGGAAATTGACCTAGCCCCGGATCTTTTCCACGGGCGCGGCAATAAAATGGATTCCGGATTCAGTGTGTGAAGCTCACCTTGCGTTTTCCGCTAGGTCAAAAAGCTTGGCATGGAAAACAGATAGGTATGGTAATCATCGGCCTGGAGCAGCGCCTCAAAAATAACGATGGACAGCGGCTTGGCAGGCCCGGTGATTTTTGGGATAGGTTTATGCAAGCCTGGTTCAAGGGCTTTGGCATAACGAAAATAATTTTCAGCCTGAGGGATAAGAAACAAGCTGGCCAGGGCGTCCTTGAGCAAGAGCGGCAGTAGCGACGGCCGGTTTTTTCTTGCCCAGCGAAAGAGCCGGTGAAGGTTCTTACGAAAGCTTCTCTGGCGAATTTCAGAAGGGACCAGATCACCATGCTGCATTAGAAATTTGCCGAAAGTAAGCATCATTGCATGCAACATGCGCGCCTGGTTACGACTGGTTTGCGAACCGTGACGTCGGTAGCATGCGAGCACTTCAGGTACTCGAGCTATCGGATATTTGGCTGAAAGGCGTAGCCAGCAATCCCAGTCTTCCAGTGCCAACGTTTCGTCGAAGCCTCCGATTTCCAGAAAGGCCTCTCTGCGTAATGCCACAGTAGGATTGATGACCGGATTTCCCAGAAACAACGCCTCGTAGGCCTTGTGATCCGGGCCCGGAGAAGGGCGGTCATGATCGTGCCTGTTGAGCCCCCGACCCGTGTGGTCGATATCTTCCACATCGGCGTAAACCAGCGCCAGTTCCGGATCGCCCCACTCCTGTATGGCTTGCCACTCGCGCATGACCTTGTCCGGCAACAAGGTGTCATCCGACCCCAACAAATGCACCCACTCCCCCCTACAGGCGGCGATGCATTCATTTGATGTTGCGCTCACGCCGCGGTTTGGGCGTGAATAAACTTCAATCCGGCGGAATCGTGAGGCGTGCCGATCTAGAAAGGCTTTTGCGCGGGACAGGGTGTCGTCCGTAGAGCCATCATCGACGAGCACGATCTCAAGCTCGGGGTAGGTTTGCGCACAAACGGAGGCAAGGCAGGCTTCGATGTAATCGGCATGGTTGTATGCGGGGATAGCCACGCTCATCAATGGGTAGGTCATTTGCTGGCGAGGACGAAGTACTGAACTGCAAGAAACTCTTCAAGCAAATGGTGTGGATACCACCATTTGAGATATTTGCCTTTGATATTCGGCCTTACTTTCTGCACTTTCCATCCGGTGTCGGCGAGTATTTTCAATAAACTCGAGCGCGTAAAAAAATGAAGATGCGTACGATCCATGATTCCGGCATCTTGATATTCAAAACGCCCCGAGAATAACAAGGGGAAAACAACGCTTTTATGACGCACATTGGGAACACTGATCAGCAGATTGACCTCGGCTCCCGTGCTTGAATGCAAATCACGCAGAGCCTGCCAAGGATCCGCAAGATGTTCCAGTAAATCAGCCATGACGATCAAGTCATAGGAACGCCAAGGGATTGTTCCAGATACAGCTTCAATGGCGCCCTCCCATACTTTGCGCAATCCATCTGCGGCGACACGCGCAGCGTGTGGGTTCAATTCGATCCCGTCGCATTCCTTGACGGTACGACTGGAAATCAGCTCTCTGCCCAACAAGCCGGAAGCGCACCCCACATCTATTGCCGAAGAATACCGAGCGTCACCGAGGAAATGCAAAAGTTCTCGACGGTCGGCGTTGAAGTATGGGGAAAGTGAATTTTGATCAACCATCGAATGGATTTTAATCCGTAACCCTGAGGTGATGGGGGTGATTTTCAGATCGGCAATGACGGCACCAAGCCCGAACGGCAGCAACAACACATGGAGCAGACCTTTGGCGGCAAAGGTCCCAGGCTGCGGCTTTCGTCACTGAATCAGAATGGGATGGAACAGGGGGCTTAAAATAGCCTTCCAGATGGCCATAAAAAAGGCCGGGACATCCCGGCCTCTTTCGTCGGGTCAACGCAGCATCAGGCCGCCTGTACCGGAATTGCCTGGCGCGTGTCCATGATGCGGTTGTCCGCGTCCACGTACACCAGCTCCGGCGCGTAGCGCGTCAGCTCCAGTTCGTTGTAGACCGCATAGGTGGCGATGATGACGAGGTCGCCCGGATTCGCCTTGTGCGCGGCGGCGCCGTTCACCGAAATGATCCCGGAATCCCGCGCGGCACGGATGGCATACGTCGTGAAACGCTCGCCATTCGTGATGTTGTAGATCTGGATCTGCTCGTACTCGTGGATGTTGGCCGCGTCCAGCAGGGTTTCATCGATCGCGCAGGAGCCTTCGTAATGCAGCTCGGAATGCGTGACGGTCGCCCGGTGCAGCTTGGACTTGAGCATCGTTCTTTGCATGACGGTGCCCTCAACAATATAAGAAAGGGCTCATATTATAACCGCTGACCCTTCATGACCCAAGGCAAAGTTTTTCCTCAGGCGGATGTTCCCAGATCGAAATCAAGGTTGTCTATCAGGCGCGTGCTGCCCAGCCAGGCCGCGCCGAGCACCACCAGATGGCGGCTGTCGGGTGTCGGCGCTGCGAGCGTGGCGGCGTCGCGCAATTCGACATAGTCGACGCGCCAGCCCGCCATTTTCAGGTGGCGGCAGGCGGCGGCGCACAGTGTCCCGAAATCCCGTTCGCCTGCCTGGGCGGCCGCCACGATGGCGGCGAGTTCGCGCTGCAACTGCGGTGCCTGCATGCGCTCGGTTTCCGACAGATAACCATTCCTCGAACTCATCGCCAGCCCGTCGGCCTCGCGCAGGGTGTCGACGCCGACGATGCCGATCGACAGGTTGAACTGCCGTACCAGGTCGCGGATCACATGCAGCTGCTGAAAATCCTTTTTGCCGAATACGGCCACGCGCGGCTGCACCAGGTTGAAGAGTTTCAGCACCACGGTGGCGACACCGCTGAAATGGCCGGGGCGGAACGCACCGCACAGGTCGTTTGCCAGGCTGGCGGGCACCTGCACGGTGAAGGTCTGCGGCACCGGATACATCTCGGCGACGTCCGGTGCGAACACGAGGTCGCAGCCAGCGGTGGCGAGCTTCTCGCAGTCGGCGGCAAGGGTGCGCGGATAACGTTCGAAATCCTCGCCCGCGCCGAACTGCAGCGGATTGACGAAGATGCTCGAGACGACGGGGCGGCCGCGCTGCTTCGCCAGTTCGACCAGCGACACATGGCCGGCGTGAAGGTTGCCCATGGTCGGCACCAAAGCAGTGCCGGTCTGCCCAGCGAGCGCGGCGCGCAGTTCGGCTACGGTATGGACGACTTGCATCAGAATCAGAACGCGTGTTCGGCAGCGGGAAAGGCGCCGTCCTTCACGGCGGCGACGTAGGCGCGTGCGGCGGCCTCGATACCGTTGCTGCCTTCGAGAAAGTTCTTCGAGAATTTCGGTGCGCGCGGGTACAGGCCCAGCATGTCGTACAGCACCAGCACCTGGCCGGAACAGTCGGCGCCGGCACCGATGCCGATGGTCGGAATCGTCAGCGCCTCGGTGACGGCCCGCCCCAGCGCGGCGGGCACCATTTCCAGCACGATCAGGCCGGCGCCGGCTGCTTCCAGCGCGCGCGCGTCGGCGATCAGCTGCACAGCGGCCGCTTCCTCGCGCCCCTGCACCCTGTAGCCGCCGAGCTGGTTGACCGACTGCGGCAAGAGGCCGACGTGCGCGCACACCGGGATGCCGCGCTGCGTCAGAAAGGCGACGGTGTCGACCATCACCGCGCCGCCTTCCAGCTTGACCATGTGCGCGCCCGCCGCCATCAGCCGCGCGGCGGCGGCAAACGCGCGCTCGGGCGAGGGCTGGTAGCTGCCGAAGGGCAGGTCGGCGACGATGAAGGCGCGTTCGGTGCCGGCGGCGACGCAGCGCGTGTGATACGTCATCTCGGCGAGCTTTACCGGCAGGGTCGAGGCGTGGCCCTGCACCACCATGCCGAGCGAATCGCCAACCAGCAGCACGTCGATGCCCGCGGCATCGAGCACGCGCGCAAAGCTGGCGTCATAGCAGGTGAGCACGGCGATTTTCTCGCCGTGTTCGCGCATCGTCCTGAGGTTGGACAGGGTGACTGCCATGCCTACGCGGCCCGGCTGAAGAACTCGCGCGGGCCGCGCATCTTGTCCATGCGTTCCAGCAGCAGTTCGAAGTCGGCTTCACTCTCCGCAAAGTTGAGGTTGCCGGTGTTGACGATGAGCAGGGGCGCGGCCTCGTAGCGGTGGAAAAACTCGCTGTAGCTGTTGGCCAGGCGCTGCAGGTAGCCCGCATCCATGCCGCGCTCGAAGTCCACGCCGCGGCGCCTGACGCGTTCCTGCAGCGCATCGACCGGCGCCTGCAGGTAGATCACCAGGTCGGGTGTCGGCGCCTGCGGCGCGAGGTCGGCGTACACCTTCTGGTACAGCTCGAACTCGTCGTCGTCGAGGTTCAGCCGCGCAAACAGCATGTCCTTGTCGATCAGGAAGTCCGACACGGTGCCGGCGCGGAACAGGTCGCCCTGCGTCAGTTCGCGCAGCTGGCGCGAGCGGTCGAACAGGAAATGCAGCTGCGTCGGCAGCGCATAGCGCCTGGGTTCCTGATAGAAGCGCGGCAGGAAGGGGTTGTCGCTGGCGTTTTCCAGCAGCGTGTCGGCATCCATGCGCTCGGCCAGCTTGTAGGTCAGGCTGGTCTTGCCGGCGCCGATCGGACCTTCGACTACGATGTAACGGTAACGGGAGAGACTCATGCGTTGACGGCAGCGGCGGGAGGGGGAAGGTGAATCACATTTTGGCCGGCGCAGCCCGCGAGCCAGTCAGCCGCACGCCCGTGGCCGGGGATCACGGCATCGGGAGCGATTTCCAGCAGCGGCAACAGCACGAAGCCGCGCGCGTGCATGCGCGGATGCGGCAGCGTGAGGCCGTCTTCGTGGAAATGCGCGCTGCCGTAGAGCAGCAGGTCGAGGTCGAGCGTGCGCGGTGCGTTGCGAAAGCTGCGCTCGCGGCCGTGGCGGTGTTCGATGTCCAGCAGCGCAGCAAGCAGCGCGCGCGGCGCGAGGGTGGTTTCCACCTGCGCCACCGCGTTGATGAAATCGGGCTGGTCGACATAGCCGACCGGCGCCGAGGCGTACAGGCTGGAGCGGGCGACGAGCCGCGTGCCCGGCAGGCGGTCGAGTTCGGCCAGCGCATATTCCACCTGCGCCGCCGGATCGTTGAGGTTGGCGCCGAGGCCGATGGTGGCGATGACGTTCATGCGGGCTGGGTCTCGCCGGCGGTTTCGCCCGGTTTCTTGCGCTTGCGCTTGCGGCGCGGCCTGGGTGCATTGTCGGCCAGCAGCATGGCAGCACGCTCGTCGTCGCCGACTTCCTGGAAGCGCGTCCACCATTCGCCGAGTTCGGCGTCGACTTCGCCGGATTCGGCGCGCAGCAGCAGGAAATCGTAGGCGGCGCGGAAGCGCGGATGTTCCAGCAGGCGATACGGGCGCTGTCCGCCGCGCTGCTCGAAGCGCGGCTGCAGCGCCCAGATTTCCTTCATCATGCCGTCGTAGCGGCGCGGAATGGCAAGCTGGCTGCGCTGTGCATCGAGCACCTCGTCCATCGCCAGGAACAAGGCGGGCTGCGGCTTCTCCCCCGCGGCTTCGAGCGCATGCCAGCGCTGCAGTACCTGCGGCCACAGCAGCGTGCCGAACAGGAAGGCCGGCGAGGCCGGCTTGTCCTGCGCGATGCGTGCATCGGTGGTTTTCAGCGCGGCATTGATGAAACGCTCGCCGGTGGAATCGTCCAGGATCGTGTCCAGCAGCGGCAGCATGCCGTGGTGCAGACCTTCGGCGCGCAACTGGTGGACGCCGCGCAGGGCGTGGCCGGACAGCAGCAGCTTGAGCGCCTCGTCGAAAATGCGCGCGCGCGGGATGTTGGCGAGCAGCGGCGCCAGCGCCGCCACCGGCTTGCGCGTATCGGGGTCGATGTGGAAGTCGAGCTTGGCGGCAAAGCGCGCAGCACGCAGCATGCGCACCGGGTCTTCGCGGTAGCGCGTGTCGGGGTCGCCGATCATGCGCAGCACGCGCTTCCTGCAGTCGGCGACGCCGCCGAAGTAGTCGTGCACTTCTTCGCGCGCGGGGTCGTAATACAGCGCGTTGATGGTGAAGTCGCGGCGCGCGGCGTCGTCCGCCATGCTGCCGAACACGTTGTCGGACAGCAGGCGGCCGTGTTCGTCGGTCGGCCGTTCGTCCTCCTCCTCGGTTTCCTTCTGGCCGTTGGAACGGAAGGTGGTGACCTCGATGGTCTCGCGGCCGCACATCACGTGCACGATCTGGAAACGCCGCCCGATGATGCGCGAACGGCGGAACAGCCGCCGCACCTCTTCCGGCGTGGCGTCGGTGGCGACGTCGAAATCCTTGGGGGTCTTGTCCAGCAGCAGGTCGCGCACCGCGCCGCCGACGAGGTAGCCCTTGTAGCCCGCTTGAGCCAGGGTTTCGCAGACCTTGAGCGCACAGTCGTCGAGCTGGTCGCGGCGGATGCCGTGCGCGGCCAGCGGCAGGATTTGCGCCTGGGTGCCGGCGGGGCGTGGCTTGCGGCCGAATACTTTGTTGATGATGCGACGAATCATGAGGTGCGCGAGGGCGGTGGAATGCTGACCAAAAAGCGATTATACAGGCTGGACCCGGTCGCTCTTCTGCCACAGCGCCGCCGTGCCGGGGCCGTACAGTGCTTCGAGCGACGCCGGGGTGAGCAGGTCGGCCGGCGTGCCCAGCCGCCAGCGGCCGTCGCCATACAGGAACAGCAGGCGGTCGCAGTGGCAGGCGGCCCAGTTGGGGTCGTGCAGGGTCAGCACCACGCTGCGGCCGGCATCGGCCTCGCCGCGCGCCCAGGACAGCAGCCGCGCCTGGTGCGCCGGGTCGAGGTGGGTCAGCGGCTCGTCGAGCAGGGCGACGCGCGGCTGCTGCGCAGCCAGCTGCGCCAGCCGCGCGCGCTGGCGCTCGCCGCCGGAAAGGGTGTCGAGCGGGCGGCTGGCGAGATCGGTCAGTTCCCAGGTGGCAAGTTGCGGCGCCAGATCGGGCACCGGCATGCCGAACGGGAAATGCCCCAATGCAACGAAGTCGGCCACGCTGCCGAAGAAGCCGCCTTCGTCGCCCTGCGGCAGCAGGCCGATGTGCTGCGCGCGGGTGAGCGGCGGCAGGTCGGCCACCGGCTGGCCATCGAGTGTGACCTGTCCGCGCGCGGGAGCGGCGAGGCCGGCTAGCACCGTCAGCAGCGTCGACTTGCCGGCGCCGTTGGCGCCGAGGATGCCGAGTACTTCGCCGGGTTCGAGCGCGAGGTCGAGGGAGTCGACCAGCGTGCGGGTGCCGGCGTGGAGGGAGAGTTGCTGCGTGATCAAGTACATTGCCAATTTGGCATTGAGCGCCGGCCTTTGGGGCAATCGACCCATAGGGTGAAAAGCCAAGAGGGATCCGGAAAGCGTAGTTTGCGGAGTGGCCCGTTGATTGAAATATAAGAATTTACAACTGGCAAAGGAGGACCCCGCAGCCGGCAGCAATCAGTAAGAAAATAAAGGTGAACAAGTACAACAAAACGCTGAGTAGACCCACGTCAGGCGCAGCCTGTAGACCGAGTGCGTCTCTGATTGCAAATGTCTCCCTTTTTAGGACGCGCATTAGAATCCCGCCGTACACAAAGAAACCTGCAAAGCACAAACTCATAGCAAAAGGGAGTGCTAATGCATATTTGATAATGGCATTGCTGTTGTGCTGTGCGAGGGCGTAAGAGACGATTGCGCCCGTTACGGCATAAAAAAAGACATTGAACTTGACTGTAAGGTCCATGTAGAACTTATACAAATCAATGTTCTGCTGATACTGCCGCCATAGTAGTTCTTGTGGGTTCACGAGCGTTTCCTCGATTCAAACGTTAATCAGCCGGCCATTCTGCGGCAGAACCAGGCCGCATTCGTCAATATCAAGGCCTGCGCAGCAACCAAAGCATCATCGGCACCCCGAGAAGGGCGGTGAGCACGCCCACCGGCAGTTCGCGCGGCTCGGTCACGGTGCGCGCCAGCACGGTGCGACACACTAGGCAGCCTGCAACATGAACTCGACCTTGACCGCATCGAAAGGGAACTCGATCTTGCCATCCGGCGTGCGGTTGAGGATGCCGGCGTCAAGTAGGGCGGTGACGTCGCCGTGCACGGCCTTTACGTCACGGCCTGCGCGCCGGGCGGCTTCGCGGATGGAGACGGGGCCAGCCCCGCATAGGGCTTTGAGCAGTTCCCAGCGCTTGGCGGTGAGTACTTGCCAGAGCAGTTCAGGCGTGGCGAAGCTGATACGGGCGGATCGTTGGGGTTTGCCTGTCTTCCAGGCCTGGACGAAGTCCGCCATCGCGTCGGAAGGCGAGCGGACGTCAAGCGTTACGGTTTTCATAATTCCACCTCTCAATGTCACGCTGGAAGTCGGCAATCAGTTGCTCGGGCGTTGTGAATGCGTAGGCGTGCTCGGCTCCGTCAACATGCCTGTGGTCGCCTTTCCCCGCTTCGTTGTCGTAACGGAGAACGCATACGCCATGGACGACGTAGGCAAGTCGATACTTGAAGCCATGGGCCGATCCTTCGATGGGTTTGGGAAGCCGCCACAATACGAGTTCCGCGAAAGCCGACTCGGAGTATGCGATGCGCGTAGAGACGAGCTGGACGGCCTTCATGTTGGAGACGATAACAACATGCAGGACGTGTTGTCAAATACTCCAACAATATGCCTGCAGCCCTGCAAGCCTGACTTCGGGAAACACCGAACAGGTCTTTCGACAGGCTCAGGACGAACGGCAACTTGTTCAGTGTTCCCTTACGGCCTGCGCAGCAGCCACAGCATCATCGGTACCCCGAGCAGCGCGGTTAGCACGCCGACCGGCAGTTCGCGCGGCGCGATCACGGTGCGCGCCAGCGCGTCTGCCAGCACCAGCAGGCTGCCGCCGGCCAGCACGCATGCAGGCAGCAGGACGCGATGGCCGGCGAAGCCCATCTTCCGCAGCGCGTGCGGCACCATCAGGCCGACGAAGCCGATGCTGCCGGCCTGCGCCACCACCAATGAGGTGCAGGCGCCGGCCAGCGTGAACAGCATCCAGCGCGTGGGCGCGACCGCCACGCCGAGCGATGCGGCTTTCAGCGGCGACAGCTGCAATACGTCGAGCCGTCTCGAAAGGCTTAGCGCGACGGCCACCGCCAGCAGCAGTGCAGCCCACAACAATGCCGGCTGGTCGCTCCACGCCAGGTCGCCCATCAGGAAGAACAGCATGCCAGGCAGGCGTTCGGCCGGCGCCACGCTCAACACCAAGGCGATCAGGGCGCCGAAGCCCGCCGCCAGCATCACGCCGGCGAGCAGGAGCGGCGTGTGGTCGCGTGCCAGCAGGCGGCCGCCGAGCGCGGCGGCGAGCACCAGCGCCAGCAGGCTGCCGGCAAACGCCAGCGCCGACACCCACGGCCACGCCAGCCCGGCGGCCATGCCCAGCAGCGCGAGGAGCCCCGCGCCGCCGGAGACGCCGAGCAGATAGGGTTCGGCCAGCGGGTTGCGGAACAGCGTCTGCATCAGCGCGCCCGCCAGCGCCAAGAGGCCGCCGCAGGCGAACGCCGCCGCCACGCGCGGTCCGCGCAGCTCGTCGAGGATCTGCATCGCCAGTTCGTGATCGTCCGGCAATGCGCCGGCCAGCAGGCCCAGCGCAATTGCCAGCAGGGCGGTCAGCCCGAGCAGCAGCAGTCTGGTGGCGGAAGACAGACCGGGCCTTAGTGCTTTTGGCCTTCGACGGGCTCAGGCCGAACGGCGGCGGGAAGCACGGTGACGCGCTTCATCACGACCGGCTCGACGGGGACATCCTGGTAGGGGCCGCGGTCGCCGCGTGGCACGGCGACGATGGCGTCGACCACGTCCATGCCGCCGACCACCTGGCCGAACACGGCGTAGCCCCAGGTGTCGTAGCTCGTGCCGCGATGGTCGAGGAAAGCGTTGTCCGCCACGTTGATGAAGAACTGCGAGCTGGCCGAGTCGGGCGCGTCCATGCGTGCCATCGCCAGCGTGCCGCGCAGGTTCTTCAGGCCGTTGTCGGCTTCGTTGGGGATCGGCGCGCCTTTGGGTTTGTCCACCATGTCCGGCGTCATGCCGCCGCCCTGGATCATGAAGCCGGGGATCACGCGGTGGAAGACGGTGCCGTCGTAGAAGCCGCTTTTCACGTAGCCGAGGAAATTCGCCACCGACTTGGGGGCGTTCCCGGGAAACAGCTCGAGCGTGATGTCGCCCTTGCTGGTTTCGATCAGCACGCGCGGGTTGGCGGGCTGGCCGGCCGCCGGGGCGGTGGAGACGGTCTGCTTGCCGGGCTCGCTGGCGCCGCAGCCGGAGATGCCGAGCAGGATCGCGCCGAGAAACAGCGTGGCGGAAAACACGGAAAGACGGGACATTGGCAAGGCTCCGGAGAGAAAAAGGGAGATTCTAGCGGCGTGCGAGGGACTTAGGCATCCGGCTGCAGGCAGCGCTCGAGCGCCGCGCGTACCGTGTCCAGCGGCTGACAGCCGGTACAGACCGTATGCAGGTGCGCGTCCTGCTGCACGATCAGCGTGGGAAACCCGCGCACGCCGGCCTGGCGCGCCTGCCTGAAATGCGCCTGGGTGCGGGCCCGCGCCGCGTCGCTCTCGAAGTCGCGCACAAATGTCTCGCCATCCACGCCGAGTTCTGCTGCCAGTTCGGCCAGCACGCCGGGCTGTGTCACGTCGCGTCCCTCGGCATAGAACGCGGTCTGGATCGCCTTGAACATCGGAAAGATCAGCGAGGGCCCGATTCCGCCGACGGTCGCGACGGCGCGGCAGGCCGGTTCGGTGTCGTACACGAAGCCAGGCGGCAATGCGTCGTCGAAGCGGAAGGGCTGGCCGGTGCGGGCCTGCACCGCGCGCCAGTGATGCAGGATGTCCTCGCGCTGCGCGGCCGTCATCGGTGCGGTCTCGTGCCGCAGGCCGCCCAGCACCAGGGCGATTTTCATGCGCTCGCGGTATTCATCGCGCAGCGTTTCGATCACCGGGGAAAAGCCCCAGCACCACGAACACATCGGATCGGCGAAATACCAGAGGATGGGAGTGGTCATGGCGCGGGTGCCGTGCGTGAAGAGCAGTTCACAGCATAGGCGATCGGGAGCTCTTACGGCTTGGGCGTGTCGTCCGGCTTGGGCGGATTGTCGTCGTCCATGATCACGCTGTGCGCGGGGCCTTCGAGGTCGTCGAACTGGCCGCTTCTGGCCGCCCACAGCAGGACCCACGCGATGACGCCGACGAGGACGAGGCTGAGCGGGATGAGCAGGATGAGGATGTCCATCTCAGGCGTGTACCTCTTGTGTCTTGAGCGCGACTGCCTTGCCTGTTTGCTTGAAATCCGCAAGCCGCAGCGCATTCAGCACCACCAGCAGCGAACTGGCCGACATGCCGATGCCGGCGATCCAGGGCGTGACATGGCCGAGGGCGGCGGCGGGGATGGCGACGAGGTTGTAGGCGAGCGCCCAGCCCAGGTTCTCGCGGATGATGCGCTGCGTCTTGCGGGCGAGCGCGACGCCGTCGGCCAGTGTGCCGAGCCGGCTGCCGAGCATCACCATGTCGGCCGCGGCCTGCGCCACGTCGGCGCCTTCGCCCATGGCGATGGAGACCTGTGCGCCGGCGAGCACCGGCGCGTCGTTGATGCCGTCACCCACCATGGCGACGATGCGGCCCTGCTGCTGCAGGGACTTCACGTAGGCGAGCTTGTCTTCCGGCAGCGCACCGGCGTGCCAGTCGGCGATGCCGAGTTCCTGCGCGGTGCGCATCACTGCAGCTTCGGCGTCGCCGGACAACAGGTGCAGACGCAGCCCTTGTTTCTTCAGCGTGGCGAGCGCGACGGCGGCATCCGCGCGCGGCGTGTCGGCCAGCGCAAACCAGGCGATCAGTCCGGACTCATCGGCCAGCGCGACCCAGCTTTCGTACCCATTTTTCGGATATGGGCCGCTGTCGGATTCGGGGGGGGAAGGTGGCGTTGCACTGGCGGCGGCGAAGGCGGGTGCACCCAGCCGGTACACGCGGCCTTCGATCGTGCCTTCGACGCCGCGTCCGGGCGTGTTGCGGATCTGGCTGGCGGTTGCGCCTGGCGTGGCGATTTCGCGCAATGCTTTTGCGATGGGATGTTCCGAACCGGCCTCGAGCGCGGCAGCGAGCATGCCGACCCCGCTTTCGCTGCGGCCACTCAGCGGCACCACGCGGCGCACGCTCAGGCGGCCGTGGGTGAGGGTGCCGGTCTTGTCGAACACCAGGTCGGTGGCGCGCGCCAGCGTTTCCAGCGCATGGCCGCGCGTAGTGAGCAGGCCCAGACGCGTGAGCCGTCCGGTGGCGGTGGTGAGCGCGGCGGGGGTGGCGAGGCCGAGCGCGCAGGGGCAGGTGACGACGAGCACCGACACCACGATCCACAGCGCTTTCGACGGATCGATGAGGATCCACGCCACCCCTACCCCCACGGTGATCAGCAGCAGCAGGCCGACGAACCAGGCGGCGGCGCGGTCGGCCAGCTTGCCGATGCGCGGCTTTTCGCTCTGTGCGCGGTCGAGCAGTCGCACGATGGAGGCCAGCCGCGTGTCGGCGCCAAGCCGGTCGACGCGCACCACCAGCGGACTGGCCTGATTGAGGCTGCCGCCGACCACGCGTGCGTTCGCACGCTTGGACACCGGAAGCGATTCGCCGGTGAGCATGGCTTCGCTCACCGCGCTGTTGCCTTCGGCCACCACGCCGTCGGCGGGCAGGGTCTCGCCGGGCCGCACCAGCACGTGGTCGCCTACTGCCAGGCGCGCCACCGGAACCTTTTCCTCGTCGCGTAAAGGCCAGTTGGGCAGGCGGGTGGTGGTGGCGGGAATGAGCTTCACCAGTTCTTCCACCGCCGCACCGGCGCGACGGCGCGCGTTCATTTCGAGGAAGCGCCCGGTCAGCAGCAGGAAGATGAACATGGCGACCGAGTCGTAATACACCTCGCCGTGCCCGGAGAACGTGCTGTAGACGCTGGCGATGAAGGCGGTGGCCACGCCGAGCGCCACCGGCACGTCCATGCCCAGGGTTCTGCGCTTGAGGTCGCGCCAGGCGCCGAGGAAGAACGGCCACGCCGAATACCCCACCACCGGGATGGTGAGGACCAGACTTGCCCAGCGCAGCAGCAGTCGGATGTCCGGGCTCATGTCGGTGGCGGTGTAGCCCGGCAGCGCGTACATCATCACCTGCATCATGCCGAGGCCGGCGATGGACAGGCGCTTGATCGCGGTGTTGCGCTCGCGCTTGTAGATATCGTCCGAGCGGCCAGGGTCGAACGGGTGGGCGATGTAGCCGATGTCGGACACCGCCTTCAGGATCGCCGACAGCTGGATGCGGCTGTTGTCCCAGCGCACCCGCGCGCGGCGGGTGGCGTAGTTGATTTCCACCGACAGCACGCCGGGCAGCCCGGCGATATGGCGCTCGTTCAGCCAGATGCACGCGGCGCAGACGATGTTTTCCAGGATCAGCGCGGCCTCGCGGATGTTTTCCGATTCCGTCCGGACGAAGCTTTCCTGGATTTCCGGCAGGTCATACAGGCCCAGCTGCGCCAGTTCGGCCTCGGCCTGCTGGGGGGTGGCGGGCAGCGCGGTGCGGTGGGTGTAGTACGCGCCCTGGCCGCTGTCGATGATGGTCTGCGCCACCGCCTGGCAGCCGCGGCAGCAGGCCTGTTTGGTCTCGCCTTCGAACTGGATGGGGTAGTGGGCGCCGTCCGGCACCGGCAGGCCGCAATGGAAGCAGCCAGAAAAAGACGGGGCGTCCGTGAGCCCAGGAGAGTAGGTCACGAATCGCCCCGCAGAAGAACGCCCTGACGCGACAGGTCCGGGAGAGAGGTCGAACCCACCGCCGGCGTCTGGCCCAACCTGTTGTCAGAAAACGCCGCTGCCGACAAGCGCGGCCATCGGGTTGAAGTCGGGCTCGGTGGCTTCGACGCCGCGGCTTGTGGCCTCGGTGTCGATCCAGATTCTTTTGACGTCCAGGTTGCTATAGCCATTCTTCTTTACTGCGATGTCCACCCGGCTTCAACGTCCAAGCTGTCTCTTCGACGTCTGTACCGGAAAGCCGACCATTATAGAAGCGAGCGGGCTTGCGCCCTCACTCACCTGCGCATCCTTCAGTCTGGTGTGGGGCAGGGAATGTTCCGCGGCTGGCTTCAGAGATAGTGCCGAGGCGGCATAACAGTATTAAAGATAAACGTATCATAATATAGTCAAATGACAGGCGCAACGGGAATTTGAATCCGCTACCATGGCACCATGAGCGGACGTCTCCAGAACCCCTCCTACTTTCCGCCGGTCGAGACCGCGCTGCGCGAGCCCAACGGCCTGCTGGCGATGGGGGGCGACCTGTCGGCGGAACGCCTGCTGGACGCCTACCGCCACGGCATCTTTCCCTGGTTCAACCCCGGCGAGCCGATCCTGTGGTGGAGCCCCGACCCGCGCATGGTGCTGGTGCCGGGCGAGATCCGCGTCACCCGTTCGCTGGCCAAGCGCATCCGCAACAGCGGCTTCGAGGTGCGTGTCGACACGGCCTTTGCCGAGGTGATGCGCGCCTGCGCTGCGCCGCGCGAGGGGGCAGGCACCTGGATCTCGCCAGCGATGATCGCGGCCTACACGCGGCTGCATCAGGCCGGCTACGCGCATTCGGTGGAAACCTGGCACGACGGCCGGCTGGTCGGCGGCCTCTACGGCGTGGCGATCGGCCGCATGTTCTACGGCGAATCGATGTTCAGCCGTGAACCCGACGCCTCCAAGGTCGCGCTGGTGCGGCTGGCGCGGCAGCTGCAGCAATGGGATTTCGGCCTCATCGACTGCCAGATGGAGACTGCGCATCTCGCCAGCCTGGGCGCTCGCACGCTGCCGCGTACGGCGTTCACGGCAAAGCTGGCGGAGTTGGTAAACTTGCCGCATCTGCCCGGACCCTGGCACTTCGATGCATCCGACTGAACCGCCCTTCCAGCGCATCCAGTTCTACCTGACCGCGCACTACGACTGCAGCTACCTCCCCGGCCGGCGCGCGCGCTCGCAGGTCGCCACGCCCACCCACCTGATCGACCGCCATGCCTACAGCGCGCTGATCCGCGCCGGCTTTCGCCGCAGCGGCCAGTTCACCTATCGTCCGCACTGCGAGCAGTGCCAGGCCTGCGTGCCGGTGCGCGTCGACGTGGCCGGCTTCGTGCCCAACCGCACCCAGCGCCGCTGCCTCAAGCGCAACCGGCATCTGGCCGCGCGCTTTTTGCCGCTCGACTTCAAGGAAGAGCATTACGAGTTGTACCGCAGCTATCTCGGCAGCCGCCATGCGGGCGGCGGCATGGATCGCGACGGACCCGACCAGTACACCCAGTTCCTGTTGTCGTCCAACGTCGACAGCGTGATGGTCGAATTCCGCGACGGCGACGACCTGGTGATGATTTCGGTGATCGACCAGATCGACGACGGCCTCTCCGCCGTCTACACCTTCTTCGACCCTGCGCGCGAACAGCAGAGCCTCGGCGTCTACGGCGTGCTGTGGCAGATCGAGCTGGCGAAGCGGCTGGAGCTCCCCTATCTCTATCTGGGCTACTGGATCGCCGAGAGCCGCAAGATGGCCTACAAGAAGCAGTATCCGCCGCTGGAGGGGCTGGCCGACGGCCGCTGGCAGGTTCTCGACGCATGAAAGCCTGGCTCCTGGTCGCCGTCCTGCTGGCGACCCTGCAGGGCTGCGCGCTCACCGTGAGCAATCCACGCGCCCTGCAGCCGATCGACGGCTTCGTTCAACTGGCAAGCGATGCACGCGTCTGGGTCGAGCCGGGTTATGAAGCCTACGGTGCGCGCGTGGCGGCGGCGCTGCCGGCCGCCATCGCCAAGGTCGAGGCCGCGCACTACCTGCCGTTTCTCCATCCGCCGCGCGTGTATGTCTGCGGCAGCGAGGACTGCTTCAACCGCTGTGTGTACACCCCCCGGCTGTCTGCCGCCGTCATCCCGGACAACCGCCTGATCCTGTCGCCCAATCTCGACGGCCGCGAAAGCAGCCGCCTGCCCGGGTTGCTGACGCACGAACTGGCGCACCTGCATCTGGGCCAGCGCATCGGCCACTACAACAGCACCCTGCCGGTGTGGTTCCACGAAGGCTGGGCCTCGCTCACCGCCGATGGCGGCGGCGCCGAGTATGCGACCGACGCGCAGGCGTATGCCGCGATCCGCGCCGGACGCCGGGTCGATCTCGTCGCCCGCGACACCCCCGACCAGCGCCACCGCGCGGGCGCGTTCAAGCTCAACATCTTCGAGTTCTACCGCGAGTCCATGCTGCTGGTCGGTTGGCTGAAGGCGCAGGACGAAGCACGTTTTCGCGCCCTTGCACTCGCGGTGCAGAACAACACCGATTTCGAGATCGCCTTCTGGGACATCTACGGCCAGTCGCCGGCCACCCGGCTGGCCGGCTTTTACGAGGGCGTGCCAGGCGATGCCGGATTAAACGATAATGCTTCGATCCAGGCCGCACCCGCAAAACCTTAACGCCACTTCACGATGAAACCCTACCTCGACCTGATGCGCCATGTGCTCGAGCACGGCACCCGAAAAGACGACCGCACCGGCACCGGCACCCTGTCGGTGTTCGGCTGGCAGATGCGCTACGACCTCGCCGCAGGTTTTCCGCTCGTCACCACCAAGAAATGCCACCTGCGTTCCATCATTCATGAACTGCTGTGGTTCCTGCAGGGCGACACCAACATCCGCTACCTCAAGGAAAACGGCGTCAGCATCTGGGACGAGTGGGCCGACGAAAACGGCAACCTCGGCCCGGTGTACGGCCACCAGTGGCGCAGCTGGCCCAAGCCCGACGGCGGCACCATCGACCAGATCAGCGAAGTGGTGAAGACGCTCAAGACCAACCCCGACTCGCGCCGCATCATCGTCTCGGCATGGAACGTGGCTGACCTCGACAAGATGGCGCTGGCGCCGTGCCACGCCTTCTTCCAGTTCTACGTCGCCGACGGCAAGTTGAGTAGCCAGCTCTACCAGCGCAGCGCCGACATCTTCCTCGGCGTGCCGTTCAACATCGCCAGCTATGCCTTGCTGACGCTGATGATGGCGCAGGTGACGGGGCTCCAGCCGGGCGACTTCGTCCACACGCTCGGCGACGCGCACCTCTATCTCAACCACCTCGACCAGGCGCGCGAGCAGTTGAGCCGAGAACCGCGCCCGCTGCCGACCATGACGCTGAATCCTGCGGTGCGCGACATCTTCGCGTTCCGTTTCGAGGATTTCACGCTCAGCGGCTACGACCCGCACCCGGCGATCAAGGCGCCGGTGGCGGTTTAGTGAAGGGTGAGTGGTGAGTGGGCGCGAAACTAAGTACCGTTCGCCCTGAGCCTGTCGAAGGGCAAGTGCCCAGACACAACAATCGAGAAGTCATGAGTCCGAACAAACCCAGAATCAGCGTCATCGCCGCGCTCGGCAGAAACCGCGTCATCGGCATCAAAAATCGCCTGCCGTGGCGGCTGCCGGAAGACCTCGCCCACTTCAAGGCTTTGACGCTCGGCCACCCCGTCCTGATGGGCCGCAAGACCTTCGAATCGCTCGGCCGCCCGCTGCCCGGGCGCACCAACATCGTCATCACCCGTAATCCCGACTACTGCAAGGACGGCTGCCTCGTCGCCGATTCCATTCCCGCAGCCATTGCCCTGTGCCAGGATGCCGACGAAGTCTTCTTCATCGGCGGCGCCGATCTCTACGCTCAAGCCATCCCGCTCGCCAACCGTTTATATCTGACCGAAGTCGGCATCGAAGCCGTGGGCGACGCCTGGTTTCCAGACTACGACCGCAGCGCGTTCAGGGAAGTGTCGCGCGAGTCGCACACCGGCGAGAAAGGCGATGCGCTGGAGTTTGATTTTGTGGTGTACGAGCGGGGATAAGCGAAAATGGTGTGGCCATCCCGCTCGTCTCGTCCCGCTTCACGCGGTGTCCGTTGCGTCAATGAAAAGGGAGAACGCCATGTCCGATCTGAGTCCGCTTGAAGAACATTTTCCTCGCCTGGTACCGGAGATCGTGGCGTTCTGGGGGTCGCCCACCTGTTTCGATCAACTGCAAGGTTTGCTGGTGGACAGCCGGGGCGGCCGCCAGGGATTTCCAGCCGACGTCTATTCCGACCTGTCTTTTCTGCTGACGCTCGTCCCACGGCCCAAAGGCCCTTACGACATCTGGAATGACGCACTGGATGCGGATAAGATCGCGTGAATTCTGGACAAGGAGGATGGCCGTTGCGAAGTGTTCTGAATGCGGCCCAGATGAATGCCGGGCGATCTTCCTGATCAGGTGTCGAATTGACGCGCTCATCTGAAACCTTATTGGAAACGGGCCAGGTACGCGTGCGCAGAATGACCCTTGCGCCTCTGGAGGTCGCACCTTTGCATTTTCACACCCAGGTGGATGAGCATGTTGTGTGTTTGGATGGCCAGATGTCTGTTGCCATAAATGGCACTGAAACCGAGACGGTTCTATCCGAAGGACAAAGTCTTGTCATCCGGGCAGGTACGCCGCACCAGATTTGGAATGGGCGTAATGCGCCAACTCAATACCTACTTACCCAGAGCGGGGGCAAGTACGATTTTTGCCTGACGGAAACCTGAGCAGCGCAGATCCTGGTTTACGTGAGTCTATTTGAACAGTTAAAGGAAAAATGAAGGTGAAAGACTGCAACAAAACGATGTCCGGAGGCGTGGCATGAGCGGCTTGCCCAAGTGCCCCCAGTGCGGCTCGGAATACGCCTACGAAGACGGCGCCATGTATGTCTGCCCGGAATGCGCGCACGAGTGGCCCAAGGATGCACCGGCGGCCTCGGATGAAGCGCGCGTCGTGCGCGATTCCAACGGCAATGTGCTGGCCGACGGCGACACGGTGACGGTGATCAAGGACCTGAAGGTCAAGGGCTCGTCGCTGGTCGTCAAGGTGGGCACCAAGGTCAAGAACATCCGCCTCGTCGAAGGCGATCACGATATCGACTGCAAGATCGATGGCATCGGCGCGATGCAGCTGAAATCGGAGTTCGTGAAGAAGGTGTAGGACGGCCTGGATTGCGCTCGGCGTGATCGGGAAAAACGGGGCCGTGGCCCCGTTTTTCCATGGGGTGCCACGCGGCACCTCGGCCCGAATGGCTTTCGACCCGCTTCAGCGTGGAGGAATGCCTAGTGCTCCATGCGCTCGACCAGTTTTTCCAGTTGCTTGGCCAGGTTGTCCCAGACGATCATGGGGCCCTTGCTTTCAAATTCCGCTTCGGACCACGTCTCGGGCGGATGCTGCCTGTATTCCTCGACCTGGCTGGAGAGTCTGTCGCGCGCCGCCTTCGCCTGCGCCAGCTGTTCCGCCGTGTCGCCGCCGCCCGTTTTGGCAATGCCATGCTGGGCGCGTCCGAGCAGGGTGTCCACATGCTTCAGACGCATTTCATGTTCGAGGATATGTTGCTGGATCAGATGATTCATTTTGGGCGTTTCAGTCATTTCCGCTTCTCCTGCAATGAAAAAATGCTGTGGCCTGGATGACTTAAAGGTAGTCATCAATCCGTTCGACGACAACCGTCGTCTTTGATTCCGTAGCGCGGACACATCCGGCCAGGCGCTGATGGAGGCAGGTCGCAATAAAAAACGGGGCCACGGCCCCGTTCGTGTTCATGCGCGTCGAACCGTTCGAGTCTAGCTGCGTGCGCCCGTCGCCAGCGCGCGGTTCTTGCTAGCCTGCCGGGCCTGTTCGTCGGCGTCGCGGTCGAAGCTGTCGCTCACCCAGCCGCCGAGGTTTTCCAGCGCGATGCGGCCGAGGGCAGCGATCCATTGCGGATGTTCGTTGAGCGCGGGGATGTAGTGAAATGCCTTGCCGCCTGCGGCGAGGAACGTGGCGCGGCCCTCCATCGCCAGTTCTTCCAGCGTTTCCAGGCAGTCGGCGGTGAAGCCCGGTGCGACGATGTCGACGCGGCCGGTGCCGGCGTGGCCGAGTTCGTCCAGCGTCTTGTCGGTATAGGGCTTGATCCATTCGGCGCGGCCGAAGCGCGACTGGAAGGTGAGGCGATACTGCTTCGGTTCGAGTCCGAGCGCCTCGGCGAGCAGGCGCCCGGTCTTCTGGCATTCGCAGTGGTAAGGGTCGCCCTTGCCCAGCGTGTAGCGCGGCACGCCGTGGAAGCTCATCAGCAGCACGTCGGGGCGGCCGTGCACCTGCCAGTAGTCGCGGATGTTGGCGGCCAGCGCGTGGATGTAGGCGGGGTGGTCGTGGTAGTGCTTGAGCGTGCGCAGCGCTGGCTGGGTGCGGGTCTGCTGCAGCCAGTCGAACGCGGCGTCGAAGGCGGTGGCGGTGCTGGACGCGGCGTACTGCGGGTAGGCGGGCAGGATGAGGATGCGGTCGCAGCCGGCGGCCTTCATCTTGGCCAGCGTGTCGGGAATCGAGGGATTGCCGTAGCGCATCGCGTAGTCGACCATGAAGGGGCTGGCGATCCGTTCGCCCAGCCAGCCCTTCAGCAGCTTGGCCTGCTTCTCGGTGTGCACCTTCAGCGGCGAGCCGTCGGGGGTCCAGATCGCGGCATATTTGGCGGCCGATTTTTTCGGCCGGGTGTTGAGGATGAGGCCGTTGAGGATCAGCCACCACACGGCGCGCGGGATTTCCACCACGCGCGGGTCGGACAGGAATTCCTTGAGATAGGTGCGCAGCGCCTGCGACGTCGGTGCTTCGGGGGTGCCGAGGTTGACCAGCAGGATGCCGGTGCGGGCTTGCTGGCCGTGGGTATAGTCCGGCTCTTTCAGATAGCTCATCAGTGGTGCGACAGGGCGCTCGATAGCAGCTTGGCGGTGACGTCGACGATGGGCACCACGCGCTCGTAGGCCATGCGGGTGGGGCCGACGACGCCGAGGGTGCCCACCACCTGGCCGTCGACCGAGTAGGGTGCGGTGACCAGGCTGCATTCGTCGAGCGGCAGCAGTTCGGATTCGCCGCCGATGAAGATCTGCACGCCGGCGGCGTTGCGCGACTGGTCGAGCAGTTGCAGCAGGCCGGTTTTCTGCTCGAAGGCATCGAACAGGCGGCGCAGGTTGCCCATGTTGCTGGAGAGGTCCTGCACGTCGAGCAGCTTGCGGCTGCCGGACACCACCACGTTTTCCTGGCTGGCGGCCTGGCTGCCGGCATCCACCGCGGCGGACATCAGGCGGGTGATGTCGTCGCGCATGCGGCCCAGTTCATCGCGCAGCTTGCTGCGCACCTGGTCGAAGCTGTGGCCGGCGAAGTTCTGGTTGAAGTAATTGGCGGCTTCGGTCAGCGCGGAGGCGCTGTACGGCTTGTCGGTGAGGATGACGCGGTTCTCGACCTCGCCTTCCATGGTGACGATGATGAGCAGAATGCGCTTGTCCGACAGGCTGATGAATTCGACCTGGCGGAACGCCGGGCTGCGGCGCGGCGTCATCACCAGGCCGGCGAACTGGCTGAGGTCGGACAACAACGTGGACGCTGCCGTCATCAGCCGCTGCGGGTCGGACGGCGTGAGACTGTGTTCGAGCTGGCTGACCTCGACCTGCGCCAGCGGCCGCACGGTCAGCAGGGTGTCGACGAAGAAGCGGTAGCCGCGCGGCGTCGGCACCCGACCGGCCGAGGTGTGCGGGCTGGCGACGAAGCCCATCTCCTCGAGATCGGCCATGATGTTGCGGATGCTGGCGGGCGACAGGTCCAGCCCGGCATGCTTCGACAGGGTGCGCGAGCCGACGGGTTCCCCCTCGCTGATGTAGCGTTCCACCAGGGTTTTCAGCAGGATGCGGGCGCGGTCGTTGAGCATGATCTGATTATATAGGGTGAGCGGTGAGCGGTAAGCAGTGAGCAGTGAGCAGTGAGCAGTGAGCGGGAAGCGGGAACACGTCTTTGCCCCTCCGCTCACTGCTCACTGCTTACCGTTCACCATCCCCCTATATAATCGCCCCTCATGCAAACCCCTTTCCACACTGTCGGCCTGGTCGGCAAATACGACAACCAGGGCATGGAAGCCTCGGTGCGCGCCTTGGGCGAGTTCCTGCGCGGGCGCGGACATGACGTCCTGCTGGCCTGCCAGAGCGCGGATCACCTGGGGATCAAGGATTTTCCGACGCGCAACCTGCACGATCTGGCGACCGAAAGCGATGTCGTGGTGGTGCTGGGCGGCGACGGCACCATGCTGTCGATCGCGCGCGAACTGGCGCCGAACGGCGCGCCGCTCATCGGCGTCAACCAGGGACGGCTGGGCTTCCTCACCGACATCACGGTCGACGACATGTTCGATGCCATCGCCGAGATTCTCAGCGGCCAGTACGTGGCCGAAGAGCGCATCCTGCTGAACGGGCAGATCCGCCGCGACGGCGAGCCCGTGTTCGAGTCCACCGCATTCAACGACGTGGTGGTGGGCAAGGGAGGCTCGGGCCGCCTGATCGACCTGGAAATCGCCATCAACAGCGAGTTCGTCTACAGCCAGCGCGCCGACGGCCTGGTCGTCACCAGCCCGACCGGTACCACCGCCTACGCGCTGTCGGCGGGCGGCCCCATCGTGCATCCGACGCTGGAAGCGGTGGCGCTGGTGCCGATCTGCCCGCACACGCTGTCGGCGCGGCCCATCGTGGTCAGCAGCCATTCGCGCATCGAACTGACGTTGACCTATGCCGACGACGCGCGCGTCCACTTCGACGGCCAGCATCATTTCGACCTCAGGAGCGGCGACCACGTGTGGATCACCCGCGCCAGCCGCCCGGTCACCCTGCTGCACCCGCATTCCTACAGTTACTACGATACCCTGCGGCAAAAGCTGCACTGGGGAAAAAAACTGTAACGCACAGCACGCCCTCATGCTGTCGCATCTGTCCATCCGCAACTACCTGCTGGTCGAATCGGTCGATCTCGACTTCGCGCCGGGACTGACCGTGCTCACCGGCGAGACCGGCGCCGGCAAATCCATCCTGGTCGATGCGCTGGCGCTGGCGCTGGGCGACCGCGCCGAAGGCGGCGTGGTGCGCAGCGGCGCGCCGCGTGCGGAAATCACCGCCGAATTCGTGATCGGCGGGCTGCCTGCGCTGACGGCTTGGCTCGACGAGGCCGGCTTCGCCTCGGACGACGGCACGTTGATCCTGCGCCGCGTGATCGACGCCGGCGGCCGCTCGCGCGCCTTCATCAACGGCAGCGCGGCGCCGCTGACGCAACTGAAGGACGCGGCCGACTTCCTGCTCGACATCCACGGCCAGCATGCCCATCACGCCCTGCTGCGCCCGCAGACCCAGCGCGAGGTGCTCGACGCCTATGCCGGCGCGCAGGCTTTGGCGGCCGCCGTGAGCGCGGCCTGGCACGCCTGGCAGGCCGCGCGGCAACGGCGCCTGGACGCCGAAACCCACAGCCAGGCACGGCAGATCGAGCGCGAGGGCCTGGGCCTCGCGGTGGAGGAATTGCGTGCGCTCGGCGACGACCTCGCACGCTGGGACGAGATCCAGACCGAGCATGCGCGGCTGGCGCACGTCACCACGCTGATCGAGGGCGGGCAGGCGCTGATCCAGGGGCTGGACGAGGGCGAGGACGCGCTGTCGGGCCGCCTGGGCGAAATGTGTGCGCGGCTGGATGCCATGCAGGCCGTGGACGGCAGTCTGGGCGAAGTCGCCGCGCTGCTGAATTCAGCCAGCGCCAATCTGGCCGAGGCTGTGCATGCGCTGCGCCGTTATGCCGACCACCTGAATCTCGATCCCGAGCGCCTCGCCGACCTCGATCGCGTGCTCGGCGACATGCACCGGCTGGCGCGCAAGCATCGCGTGCAGCCGGACGCACTGGCCGGTCTGCTCGACGGCTATCAGGCACGGCTGGCTGAACTGGCCGCCAGCGACGACCTCGACGCGCTGCAGGCCGCCGAGGACGCTGCTTTCGCGCAGTACCAGACCGACGCGAAACAGCTCGGCACGCAGCGCCGCAAGGCGGCCGCCGCGCTGGCGAAGCAGGTGACGGCGGCGATGCACGAACTCGCGCTCGCCGGCGGGCATCTCGACATCGTCCTGCAGCCCGTCGGCGAGCCGCGCGCGCACGGGCTGGAAGACGTGGGCTTTCTCGCCGCCAGCCATCCCGGCCTGCCGCCGGGGCCGCTGGGCAAGGTGGCGTCGGGCGGCGAGCTTTCGCGCATCAGCCTGGCGATCCAGACCGCGCTGTCGGGCGTGGCCGGCGTGCCGACGCTGATCTTCGACGAGGTCGACGTCGGCATCGGCGGCAGCGTGGCCGAAGCCGTGGGCCGCCGACTGGCGAAGCTGGGCGAGACGCGGCAGGTGCTGGTCATTACCCACCTGCCGCAGGTGGCGGCGCGCGGCGTGCAGCACCTGCGCGTGACCAGGCAGGCGAACGGCAGCTTCGTCTCGTCCAACATCGAAACGCTCGATGCGGCCGCGCGGGTGGAGGAAATCGCGCGCATGCTCGGCGGCCTCAAGATCACCGCCACCACGCGGCAGCACGCCGCGGAGATGCTCGCCGGGTGAGGCGCGGGTTCGCGCAGCTGGGCCTGCTGTTTCTTGCCTGGGCGGTCGCCGGGCCCGTGGCCGCGGAGACCCTGCACGGCGTCGTCATCGTGGTCATCGACGGCGATACCGTCCTCTTCAAGCCTGACCACACTCACCCTTCCGGGCGTGCCTTCCTGAAAATCCGTCTGGCCGATATCGACGCGCCGGAACACGACCAGCCCTATGGCGAGGCGGCCACCCGCGCGCTGGCGGCGCAGGTGCTGAAGCAGCGGGTGGAAGTCGACACGGTCGCGACCGACGTCTATGACCGCACCATCGCACGCATCCGCATGGACGGGGACGAGGTCGTCGCGGACCTGGTGCGGCGCGGCCTGGCATGGAGCGTCACACGTTCGCGTAACGCGTCCGCCTTGAAGGCGGCGCAGCGCCAGGCGCGCCTGGCCCGGCGCGGGCTGTGGCAGGACGCCGCGCCGGTGCCGCCGTGGGTATGGCGACGTACGCATCCAGTGGCGGGGCATTAGCCGGCGGATTCGCGCGGCAAGGCGTTAATGGCGGCCGATCCCATCGATCGTGCAGTCTAGAAGCATATTAGCGAATAATATTATAAGTCTTTGTCATAAAAGGATTTTTTAGGGGCCGGACCGTCATCGCTCCGCCTCTCAGGTTTTATAATCGAGCGCAAGCCCTGCGTCAGACGGGGACCACAACGACAACTCAACCAGAGAGAGCGAGGATGATGAAACTCACCACGATGACGCTGTGCGCGTCCGTGCTGCTGGTGTTGGCCGTGCCGGTTCAGGCAGCGGGCGACCCCAAGGCCGGGCAACTCAAAAACTCGATGTGTGCCGGTTGTCACGGTATTGCCGGCTGGCGTACCGCTTATCCCTATGTATACAGCGTCCCCCTGCTCGGCGGGCAGCACGCGGAATACATCGTGGCGGCGCTCAAGGCCTACAAGGACGGTGAACGCAACCATCCCGGCATGAAGAGCATCGCGAGCAGCCTGTCCGAGCAGGACATGGAAGATCTCGCGGCCTATTACGAGTCGTCGTACAGCGGCCCGGCCAAGTGAGGAGAGACACTATGAAAACAACGCTGCTCATCCTCGCGACCGTTGCACTGGCTGTTTCGCTCCCGGTTCACGCCGCGGGCAACTACGAGGCCGGCAAGGCCAAGTCAACCACCTGCGCGGCCTGCCACGGCTTCGACGGCAACAGCACGGTGACGAGCTTCCCCAGGCTGGCCGGCCAGCATCGCGATTATCTGCTCCAGGCGCTGCACGAATACAAGACCGGCAAGCGCACCAACCCGATCATGGGGGCGCAGGTGCAGGCCTTGTCCGAGACCGACATGGAGGATCTGACGACGTACTTTTCCGAGCAGAAGGGTCTGACCCTGAAGTATTGATTGGAGTACGAAAAGGAAACGGGCGCGCCACGAGGACGCGCCCGTTTTTTATGGGGTGTCAGGAGGGGGCGATTATCAGTGCGGTAGATCCTCTTCTATCTGAAGGCGATACCACTGCTCGGTGAGCGCTCCTGGTACCGATTGTTGGCCACCCGTTTCACTTCGCCCGGCTCGCCTTGAGCTCGGCAATCGCATCCTGCTGCAATTGCTGCAGCTTCGGCAACATCACGGCCATGCGTCCCTGCATGGCCTGCATGGTGTTCTGCATCACAAGGGGCATCTTTGCGATGACGGCCTGCCCCGGTTCGGACTTGTAGAAATCAAGCATGCCGTCGACTTCCTTCTGCGTGAAGGACTGCTTGTAGACGTCAATGAACATGGGCTCCAGCGTCTCCCATTTCATGTCCTCCCTGAACAGGGCGATCATCTTCGTGCGCATGTTGTCCATGATCCGCTGCTGATCGGCTGTCAGCGTCTGGCCTGCAAGCGCCTGCTTCATGGAACGCTGCATCATGGCATCGACTTGCCCCATGGTGCCGTCAAGCAACTTTTGGGACTGCGTGAGGGTGAGCAATTCCCGTATGGAGGTTTCGCTGGCTGGAGCTTCCGCCGCGATTGCAGGGCACATGGCGAGATAAGCAAGCAGGATGACGTAGCGTAAATTGATCATGATTCTCCTCATGGGTGGGTTCGACTTACCGGGAACGCGTCCGGTTGGTGAGAGGTTAAAGCAATATGCCCAAGTGACGACACTCAGCGTTCGACTGTAACAACGTGTGCCTGGATCTTGCTGTCGACGGGACCGGGCCCGAACCGTTCGGCGATCGCGGCGGTTGCGAGGTCGGTTGCTTCGCCAAGCCGGGACGCGTCGCGCGCCTCGATCTCGTTGCGCAGGGGTGTCCCTTCGCAGTAGGCGAGCGCGGGGATCCGCGGAGACGTCGCCGTGCTTCGCCTGGAAACGGTATGGACGTGCGGAGGGGAAGCAAAGCCAGCGCGCTGAAGATCGTGCTCAACGCGGGCGAGGTCGTGGTAGCCATGCGGCGTGCGGGCCAGGAAGCGTGGGGGATCCTGGGGAAAGAGCGACTCGAGGGCAGTCGTCACCGTATGGGCAAGCTCGTTCTCCTCGATTCGGTCCCAGACGTTGAACAGCAACACACCGCCTGGCCTGAGCACCCGGCGTGCCTCCGAGAACACCTGCGGCTTGTCGGGAATGAACATGACCCCGAACTGGCATACCACGGCGTCAAACTGCGCGTCTTCGAAGGGCAGCCGCATGGCATCTGCCTGATGCCACGCAACCGGGCGGCTCGTGCCGATCTCGACAGCCATCGCCAGCATGGGCCGGTTCAAGTCCGTGGCGACAATTGCGACGTCTTCCGGCAGCACGGACGCCAGGTGGCGGGTCACGACACCCGTTCCCGCGGCAATTTCGAGTACGCGAGAGAGGGGGCGTGACGCCAGGCGGTTTGCGAGGTCTTCGGCATACGGTCGGAAGATCAGTGGGACGAGATATTCTTCATACAGCCCGGGGATCGAGCCGGCAAAGATCTTGTCGGATTCAGGGCTGCTCATCGCCGTCTCCCAAAAAAACGATCCTTCCAATTTAGTACGCAAAGGCCATGAAGCGTGCCTTATAGCGCCGCCAGGGCCTTGATGTGTGCGGCCACGCTGCGCCCCAGGGCGCTGAGATCGTAGCCGCCTTCGAGCACGGACACGATGCGCCCGCCGGCATGGCGTGCGGCCACGTCCATGACCTGCTCGGTGATCCAGACGTAGTCCGCTTCCACCAGGCCGAACTGCGCCATGTCGTCCTCGCGGTGGCCGTCGAAGCCGGCAGAGAAAAACAGCATCTGCGGGCGGAAGGCTCCCAGTCGCGGCAGGATCCGGGCGGTGAAGGCCTCGCGGTAGGCCGTGCCGGTGGTGCCGGCGGGCAGCGGCACATTGACGATGTGGTCGCTGACGGTGTCGGCGCCGCAGTGGGGGTAGAAGGGGTGCTGGAAGGTGGAGCACAGCATCAGGCGGGGATCGTCGCTGAAGATGTCTTCGGTGCCGTTGCCGTGGTGGACGTCGAAGTCGACGATGGCGACTCGCTCCAGGCTATGCGCTTCGAGTGCGTGCGCGGCGGCCACGGCGACATTGTTGAAGATGCAGAACCCCATGGCCTGGTTGCGGGTCGCGTGGTGGCCGGGCGGCCGACAGGCGACGAAGGCGTTGGCCACCTCGCCCCGCATCACCCGGTCGACTGCCATCACCGCACCGCCGGCCGCGTGGCAGGCGGCCTCCAGGCTGTGCGGGTTCATGCTGATGTCGGGGTCGAGTTCGCGCAGGCCTTCGCTGGGCGAAGCTGCTTCGACGAAGTCGATGTAGGCGGCGTCATGCACCCGCAGAAGCTGGCTGCGCTGTACCCGTGTGGCTTCAAGGTGGGTCAGGTGATCGAACAGGTGGGCGGCGTGCAGCCGGTCGTCGATGGCGCGCAGGCGTGCGGGGCTTTCCGGATGCCAGCCGCCCATGTCGTGCAGGAGATAGCTGGAGTGGGAGATGTAGGCGGTATGCATGGCGTGGCGCAGGAGGGGATGGGAGAACTATAGCCCGGCAGGATGGCGCTGTAACGGGGGATGACCTAGCATAGGCTGTCGGCGCCCTAACGAGTCCACCATCAGCATAGCCATGCCCCAACACTATCTGCATCCCCTGTTCAACGCCCGCTCGGTGGCCGTCTTCGGCGCCAGCGAACGCGAGGACTCGGTCGCCGGTACCCTGTTCCGCAACCTGCGCCATGCCGGCTATCAGGGCGAGGTCTATCCGGTCAATCCCAAGCACGCGGCGGTATTCGGCGAACGCTGCTACGCTTCGGCCAGCGAGTTGCCGGCGGTGCCGGAACTGGCCCTGATCGCCACGCCGGCGGCGACCGTGGCGCAGATCATGGAGGACTGCGGGCAGCGTGGCATCCGTCATGCCATCGTGCTGTCCGCCGGTTTTCGTGAGGTGGGCGAGAAGGGCGTGGCGCTGGAAGCGGCCCTGGTGGCGGTGGCGAAGAAGCATGATATCCGCTTCATCGGCCCCAACTGTTTGGGCATCCAGCGGCCGTCCATCGGGCTGAATGCCACCTTCAGCCAGGGCGTCACCCTGGCGGGCGATCTTGCGCTGGTGTCGCAGTCCGGCGCGCTGTGCACCGCCATGCTGGACTGGGCGGAAGCCAACGGCATCGGCTTTTCCAGCGTGATTTCCACCGGCGCGTCGGCCGATCTGGATTTCGGCGAGATCCTCGACTACCTCGCCTTCGACACGCAGACCAAGGGCATCCTGCTCTACATCGAGGGCATCCGCGACGCGCGCCGCTTCATGAGCGCGTTGCGCGCGACCGCCCGCTTCAAGCCCATCGTCATGGTCAAGGTGGGGCGTCATGCGACGGGCGCGCGGGCGGTGCTGTCGCACACCGGCGCGCTGGTCGGCTCGGATGCGGTGTTCGATGCGCTGGTGCGGCGCGCCGGCGTGGTGCGGGTCAATACCATCCTGCAGCTGTTCGCGTCGGCGCGGGCGCTGGCCACCCACATCCAGCCCACCGGCAACCGCCTCGCCATCGTCACCAACGGCGGCGGCCCCGGCGTCATGGCGACCGATCTCGCGGTGGACATGGGCGTGCGCATGGCCGAGCTGTCGCTGGAAACGATTGCGACGCTCAACGGCGTATTGCCGTCCAACTGGTCGCAAGCCAATCCGCTCGACATCATCGGCGACGCCACGGCCGAGCGCTATCGCGCGGCGGTGGCCGCCTGCCTCGCCGACGACAACGTCGACGGCGTGCTGGCGATGCTGACGCCGCAGGCGATGACCCGGCCGACCGAGGCGGCGCAGGCCGTGGTCGACGTGGCGAAGACCTCGCGCAAGCCGGTGCTGACCTGCTGGATGGGCGAGGCGCAGGTGCGCGAAGGCCGCAGCCTGTTCAAGCAGGCCGGGATTCCCTATTTCACCACGCCGGAACCGGCGGTCGAGGTGTTCTCTTTCCTGTCCGCCTTTTACGAGAACCAGCGTCTCTTGTTGCAGACGCCGGGGCCGCTGTCGCATCAGGCCGAGCCGGACGTGGAAGGCGCGCGCCTGATCATCGAGAGCGCGCTGGCGCACGGCCGCCATCTGCTCAACGAAGTGGAGTCGAAGGCCTTGCTGTCGGCGTTCCACATTCCGATCGCGCAGACCCTGATCGCGCGCGATCCCATGGAAGCGATGCTGATGGCGCAGCAGATGGGCTTCCCGGTGGCGATGAAGATCAACTCGCCGGACATCACCCACAAGTCCGACGTCAATGGCGTGCGCCTGGGGCTATCCAGCGGCCAGGCGGTACGCTCCGCCTTCGGCGAGATGCTCGCCGACATCAAGCGCCTGCGCCCCGACGCCACGCTGGACGGCATCGTCATCGAACCGATGGCGGCGCGTCCGCATGCGCGCGAAGTGCTGCTCGGCATGACCTCGGACCCGGTGCTGGGACCGGTGATCGTGTTCGGTGCCGGCGGCGTCGATGTCGAGGCCCTGCAGGATCGCGCGGTGACCCTGCCGCCGCTCAACCACTATCTGGCGCGCGACCTGATCCAGCGGACCCGTGTCGCGACCTTGCTGGGCCCGTTCCGCAACCGCCCGCCGGTCGACATGGACACGCTGGAGAACGTGCTGCTGCGCCTGTCGGAAATGGTCTGCGAGCTGCCGTGGCTGGCGGAAATCGACATCAATCCCCTGCTGGTGGACGAGCACGGCGCGCTGGCGCTGGATGCGCGCATCGTCATCGCGCCGCGGGTGCCGACGGCCGACCGCTACGGCCACATGGCGATCCATCCCTATCCGGCGCATCTGGTGACGCGCTGGCAGCTGCCCAGCGGCAACGACGTCGTCATTCGCCCGATCCGCCCGGAAGACGCGGAGTTGACCCAGGGCTTCGTGAAGAGCCTCTCCGAGGAATCCAAATACTTCCGTTTCATGGATGCGGTGAGCGAACTTTCACCGGTCGCGCTGGCGCGCCTGACCCAGATCGACTACACGCGCGAGATGGCGCTGCTGGCGCTGACCGAGGTCGACGGCAGGGAAGTGGAACTGGGCGTGGCGCGCTACGCCATCAACCCCGATGGCGAATCCTGCGAATTCGCCCTGGTGGTCAATGACCAGTGGCAGAAGCAGGGCATCGGCCACAAGCTCATGGACGTGCTGATGGACGTGGCGCGCGCCAGGGACTTGAAGGTGATGGAGGGCGAGGTGCTGAAGACCAACCGCCCCATGCTGAAGCTGGTGGAAGCGTTGGGTTTCCGCATCGAACCGCACCCCGAGGATGAGTCGGTGCGCAAGGTTTCACGCGCCCTGTAACCCGCGCCAGGATCAGTGGAGCGGGCTGTGCTGTCGGGTGCAGGCCTGGTTGCGGCCGGCTTCCTTGGCCGCATAGAGGCCCTGGTCGGCCAGGCTTACCAGCGCGTCCATGTCAGCAATGTCGGGTTCGCGTGTCGCGACGCCGATGCTGACGGTGAGGATTTTTTCCGTTTTCCCGATGGTCATCCGTTTGGCGCTGAGGCTGGTACGCAGGCGTTCGGCTGACTGCATCGCGGACTTGAGATCGGTGTTGGGGCAAATGACCAGGAACTCCTCGCCGCCGATGCGGCAGACGCTGTCTTCGCGGCGTGCCGTGGTGCGCAGGATGGCCGCAGCCTCGCGCAACACGCTGTCGCCGGCGGCGTGGCCGTAGGTGTCGTTGATGTGCTTGAAATGATCGATGTCGACCACCATCACCGAAAGCGGCAACGTCGTGCGTGAGGCGGCGCTCCACGCCTGTTCGAGCTGATCCATGGCCGAGCGGCGGTTGGGCAGCCCGGTCAGCAGGTCGGTCAGCGCAGCGTTGGCCAGCCGCCGGTTGGCCACGGCGAGCTCGGCCGCGATCTGGCGCAGCTGGGTGCGGTCCTTTTCCCAGGCGGCCTGCAGCTGCACCAGGCGCTGCGCGGCACGCAGCCGGGTGCGCAGGCCCTTGGCGCTGAGGGTGCTGGGCACGTAGCCATCGGCGCCCGCCTCGTAGGCGCGGCCCAGGTGGTCCTCGTTGTGGTCGTCGGCCATCAGCAGGATATGCATGCGACGGCCTTCGTCGGTAGCGCGCAGGGCCTGGCACAACTCCTGGCCGTCGAGCAGCGGCAGGTCGTAATGCGCGATGATGACGTGCGGCAGCACCTCCATCGCCAGTGCCAGTGCGGTGGTGCCGTTGTCGGCCGGATACACGATGTGACTGCTGTCCTCGACCAGCAGGGCCATCGTTTTGCGGCGGGTGAAGGCGTTGCCGTCCGCCACCACGATGCGCAGCGCCGCCTCGCATTCCGGGTCGACATCCTCGACTTCGTTGTGGCCGTGCAGGATTTCGGCAAACGGCGGCAGCGAAGCCGCCGGAATCTTCAACAGCTCGCCCCACTCCCGCCAGCTGGCGAGCACGTCGTCGATCAATTTGCCGGCCTGCTCGGTCGAGATATCGAGTTCGGCCACTTGCGTGACCCATTCCCTGGCCAGCCCCTGCCGGACGGCGGAACCAGCGAGTCCGAAATCGGCCAGTCGATGCGACAGGCGCAGCATCAGCGTCATGCTGTGCGAACGCGAGTCGTTGGGATAACCGGGATGGTTCGGGTCTTCATAGTGGGAGAGGGGGCTGGTGAAGACCCTGGGTATGCCCCAGTCGGCCATCATGATGATGCCCAGTTCGCCGTGATCGGTTTCCAGGCGGGCCCGCTCGTGGGCGAAGAGGGGCTGGGCGGAATCGGCATGGTATGTATTCAGCACCACGCTGTATTCATCGGGATAGGCGGTCGCCAGGGCCAGCTGCCCCACCTGTGCCAGCAGGCCGCAGACGAACAGTTCGTCGGCGGCGGCCACCCGCACCCGCTGTCCCAGCGCCTGCATGGTCAAGGCCATCAGCAGCGAATGCGACCAGTAGGCCTGATAGTCGAACGCTTCGCAGGCGCCTTTGCGGTACTGGTCGAGCAGCGAAAACCCCAGCGCCAGATGGCGCACGGTCGCCATGCCCTGGCGCACCACGGCTTCCTGCACCGATACCACCGGGCGCCCGATATGGGAAACGGCATTGGCGAGCTTGATCAGCCGCCCCGACAGGGCGGGATCGGTCTGCACCACGCGCGCGATTTCGCCCAGGGTCGCGTTCTCGCGGCGAGACAACTCCAGCACGGCCAGGGCCACCCCGCGCGGCGTAGGCAGTTGGCCGCTGATCTTGAGTTGCTCTAGCTGGGGTGTCATCAATCAACCTGTTGCATCTAAAGTGGGTAAATCCCCGTTCGCCTTGCCACGCAGCCCGGTCGCACCCAGGGCGAGCGGCCTTTCCGGGAGGCAAATGGTGGGAAGGGCGGGGTCTGCTTGCCAGGAACCTGTCAGTCTGTCGGCACCTACACCAGGTTTATCGTCAGAATTTCGACAAAATTAACCCCCGCCGGCGCGGGGACAAACGGATCAGGATTCGCCGAGGGCGTGGTCGAGACAACGCAGGTAGGCGGCAGAGTCGAACGCAGTCTGGTGGCGCTGCACCTGCCAGATCATCTCGGCCAGGCAGTCCATCACCGCGTGCTGGGCGTCCATCGCATTGCCATGCCGTTTCAGCAGGCGCTGGTAGCGCTCGCGTATCCCGGGCGGCTGGTCGACCGACAGCTGCTCGGTGATCGCCAGATGCATGGAAAGATGCAGAAAAGGATTGGTTTCGCCCTGTTCCGGCAGGTAGTTTCGCTCCCTGTAACGCTCGGGCTGATCGAGCAGGGCGTGATATTCGGGGTGCGCCAGCACGGCGTCGAGCGCCGGCTGTTCCGCCCCCGCCAGCGGCTGCCCGGCGCGGTATTTCGCCCACACATCGAAGAAGAACTGGCGAACCTGGTCGCGGCTGGGATTGAACATCAACCCGTGGGAAGCAGCTTGCCCTTGTATTCGCACAGGTCCGCGATGATGCACTCGCCGCATTTCGGCTTGCGCGCCTGGCATACGTAGCGCCCGTGCAGAATCAGCCAGTGGTGCGCGTCGATGCGAAATTCCAGGGGGATGGTCTTCAGCAGTTTCTTTTCCACCTCCAGAACCGTCTTGCCGGGCGCCAGCCCGGTGCGGTTGGCGACACGGAAGATGTGGGTGTCGACCGCCATCGTCGGCTGGCCGAAGGCAGTGTTGAGGATCACGTTGGCGGTCTTGCGCCCCACGCCGGGGAGCGCCTCGAGCGCGGCGCGCTCGGCCGGCACCCGGCTGCCGTGCTGCTCGACCAGCATCTTGCAGGCGGCGATGAGGTGCTTGGCTTTGCTCTTGTAGAGCCCGATGGTCTTGATGTATTCGGCGAGGCCGGCTTCCCCCAGCGCATGGATCGCCTCGGGCGTGTTGGCCACCGGAAACAGCCTGCGCGTCGCCAGGTTCACCCCCTTGTCGGTGGCTTGCGCCGACAGCACCACCGCCACCAGCAGTTCGAACGGCGTTGTGTACTCGAGCTCGGTGGTGGGATGCGGGTTGGCCGCGCGCAGGCGGCTGAAGATCTCGTGGCGCTTGGCGTTGTTCATTGCGCGCAGGTCATTGTTCGGCCAGGCGTTTTTTTAGCGCCCGTTTTTCGGCCTGCCGTTTGGCGCGCGCCGTTTTTTCGTGTTCGCCGGCCTTGCGGGCAATCGCCAGCGCGACAAACGGATTGCGCGGCTTGGGGACGCGTCTTTTCAGCGGCGGCTTCATGCCACAACCGGAACGGCCGCGCGGGCGCGCTGGGCGACGCGCGCCTTGTTCCAGTTGTTGGCGGCGATCAGGAGCCCCAGCCCGATAAAGGCGCCAGGCGGAAGAATCGCCAGCAAGAAACCCCGATAGTTGGGCAGCACGTGCAGAACGAAGCCTTTCGCCGATTCGCCGAGGGCGAGGTCGATGCCCGAGAGCAGCGTGCCCGTGCCGGCCAGTTCGCGGATCGAGCCGAGTACCACCAGCACCATGGTCAGTCCCAATCCCATCGCCAGACCATCGATCGCGCTATGCAGCGGGTGATTCTTGGCGGCAAACGCGTCGGCGCGCGCCAGCACGATGCAGTTGGTGACGATGAGCGGTATGAAAATCCCCAGTACCTTATGGAGCGGCTGCACAAACGCGTTCATCGCCAGGTCGATCACCGTGACCAGCGCGGCGATGATGAGGATGAACACGGGGATGCGGATTTCGTTCGGCACGAAATTGCGGATGCTCGACACCGCGCCGCTCGATGCGGCCATCACCAGGGCCGTGGCGATCCCCAACGACAGCGCGTTGACTACATTGTTGCTGATCGCCAGCAGCGGACACATGCCAAGCAGCTGCACCAGGCCGGTGTTCTGCTTGATGATGCCGTTGTGGAACAGGCTGCGGATTTCGTTCATCGTGATCATGCGCTTTTCTCCTTGGCCGGCGGCGGCGCGACGAAGGCCGCGCGGTGCCGCGCAAAATAATCGAGCGCGCTCTTGACTGCCTTGACCACTGCGCGCGGGGTGATGGTAGCGCCGGCACGGGCGTCGAATGCGCCGCCATCTTTGGCGACTTTCCAGTGCTTGGGCTCCGGATTGGTCAGCGACTTGCCGGAAAACTGGTCGATCCACGGGCTCTTGGCGCGATCGATGTAGTCGCCCAGGCCCGGCGTTTCGTGGTGGGCAGTAACCCGTACGCCGGTCACGGTGCCGTTGGCATCGATTCCGATCAACAAGTCTATGTCGCCACTGTAACCGTCGGGCGCGATGGCTTCCAGCACCACGCCGCTGAATGCCCCGCCGCGCCGTGCTACCCAAAGCGCCGAGGGCTGGCGGGTGCCCAGCAGGTCGTCGGGCGGCACGATTTGCTGGCTGCCCACCAGATCATTGTCGTACAACGTGGCAGGCAGCACCTGGCTGAGGAGCGCGCGCTTTTCGGCCTGCTGGCCGCGGGTGATGGTCGGCTCGGTGCGGTCATGGGTAAATGCCAGGATGGCGGTGCCGACGAGCGCAAACACGAACAGGATCATGCCGGTGCGCAGCGCATTCTTCAGGGCGACCCGAGTCTGCGGGGTCATGCCGGCGGTTCCTTGGTTTTGCGCGCGCCGCCGTAGATGCGCGGCTGGGTGTACTGGTCGATCAGGGGCACGCACAGGTTCATCAGCAGGATGGCGAAGGCCACGCCGTCGGGGAAGCCGCCCCAGGTGCGGATGGCCATGGTGAGAAAACCCGCGCCCAGACCGAAGATCAGCTTGCCGCGTGGCGTCGTCGCGCCCGACACCGGATCGGTTGCGATGAAGAAGGCCCCCAGCATCACCGACGGCGCAAACAGGTGGAACCACGGCGGGCCGAAGCGCCCGGCGTCGTAGAAATGCAGAAAACCGGCGGTGAGCCACACGCCGGCCAGAAAGGTCAGCGGCACGTGCCAACTGATGATGCGCAAGGCCCACAGCAGCAGCCCGCCCAGCAGAAACGCCGCTGCCAGCCACTCGAAGCCGGTGCCGCCGAAACGGCCGAAAATCGGCTCGGTCATGACCTCATCCACCGTCAGCTGTCGCAGCAGGCCGGTACGCAGCGTATCCAGCGGGGTGGCCATGGTGACGGCGTCGAGCGTGGCCTTGGGCGTGTCGCCGCCAAAAATCACGGTGCTGCTCTGAGCCAGCGTGAGGTGGGCGGAGGTGAGTTCGAGCGGCCCCGCCCAGTGCGTCATCTGCACTGGGAATGACACGATCAGCACCGCGTAGCCCACCATGGCCGGGTTGAAGATGTTCTGCCCCAGCCCGCCATACAGATGCTTGGCGACCACGATGGCGAACAGCGTGCCGGTGACGATCAGCCACCACGGCGCCAGCGAGGGCAACGATAGCGCTAGCAGCCAGGCGGTGACGATGGCGGACAGATCCATGAGGAAGGGCTGGAGCGGATAGCCGCGTGCCTTCAGCATCGCCGCTTCGGCCGCCAGCGCGGTGACGGTGGCGATCGACAGCGTGACGAGGATGCCCGGCCCGAACAGCCAGACGTAGGTTGCGATGGCAGGCAGCAGCGCTGCCAGCACCCAGGCCATGATCTGGGTGACGCTGCTGCGGTCGAGTATGAAAGGGGAGGGCATCAGGTGTTCTTCTCTTCGGTTTCCAGCGGCTGGCGCGCCAGTTCGCGGATCTTGGCCCGACGCGCCTCGATCTCCTCGATCTGCTGCAGCTGCTCGGGCGTCAGCTGGTCGACGTTTTTCGGAGCCACGTCGGGTTTTTTCGCCGCCGCGCGCGCCAGTGCCGCGGCGATCAGTGCCTTCTTCGCGTCGGCATCGCTGGGGGCGGCACCTGCAGCCGCGGGCTCCGCGGCGAGTTCGGCTCGTTTGGCCTGCGCCTTGGCGGCGAGCTTCTCGGCCTTTTCCTTTTTCTCGCGCTCCTGACGGAACTGGCGGAACTCATGGCGCTCGCGCGCCAGATCGGCGGCACGCTTGTCCTTTTCGTGCGCCCAGATTTCGCTCTTGGCGTAGCGATAGAAATCGACCAGCGGGATATGGCTGGGGCAGACGTAGCTGCAGCAGCCGCATTCGATGCAGTCGAACAGGTGGTATTCCTGTGCGCGGCCGAAGTCGCCCACCTTGGCGAAACGGAACAGCTCCTGCGGCTGCAGCTCGGCCGGGCATGCGTCGGCACAGCGGGTGCAGCGGATGCACGGCAGCGCTTTCGGCAGCGGCGGGAACAATTCCTTCGATTTCACCAGGAGGCAGTTGGTGGCCTTGACCACCGGCACGTCGAGGTTCGGCATCGGCATGCCCATCATCGGCCCGCCCATCAGCACGCCGGTGGTGCCGTCGCGGTCGCCCGCCAGCGTGATCAGCGCGTGCATCGGCGTGCCGATCAGCACCTCGAAATTCTGCGGGCGCAGCACGTGGCCGGTCACGGTGACCAACCGCGAGATCAGCGGCTCGCCATGATGCACCGCGCGCGCCAGCGCATACGCGGTGCCGACGTTGAACACCTGGAGGCCGACGTCGGTGGAGCGCTTGCCGGAGGGCACCTGCTTGCCGGTGAGAATCTCGGTCATCTGCTTGGCGCCGCCGCTGGGATAGAGCGTCGGCACGGTGACGATTTCCACGGCAAAGTCCAGGCGGTCTGCAGCGGCCTGCATCGCGGCGATGGCCTCCGGCTTGTTGTCCTCGATGCCGACGAGGATTTCGGTGCTGCCCATCAGATGGCGCATCACCGCCACGCCCTGCAGGATTTCGTCGGCGTGGTGGCGCATCAGCACGTCGTCGCAGGTGATCCACGGTTCGCATTCGCCGCCGTTGATGATCAGGGTGGGGCAGTGGCCGGAGGCGCCGGGGTTGAGCTTGGCCCCGGTGGGGAACACCGCGCCGCCGAGGCCAGCCAGCCCCAGGTCGCGCAGTTTCATGCGCAGTTCGTCCGGTGCCATCGCCCGGTAATCGAGCGGCGCGTGGGTGATCCATTCGTCGCGGCCGTCGGTTTCGATCGTGATGCACAGGTCGGGCAGGCCGGAGACATGGGGAACCGGCTGCAGGTCGATGGCCGTGACGGTGCCCGAACTGGAGGCATGGACCGCAGTCGAGATGGCACCGTCGGCCGCGGCGATCATCTGGCCTTTCTTCACGTGATCGCCGACCTCGACCACCGGCTTGGCCGGGTTGCCGATGTGCTGGCGCAGCGGGATGACCAGTTTCCGGGGCAGCGGTGCGGCGTGAACCGGACGCGCGTTCGATTCCGCCTTGTGCTCGGGCGGGTGCACCCCGCCCTTGAATTTGAACAGTTCGCGACTCATGGGGTTTCCTATGCGACGCGCTTCAGTTCAATCACCGGATGCTTCCATTTCCAGTGCGGCAGATCCTCGGCGATGGGCACCATCGAGATGCAGTCGACCGGGCAGGGCGGCAGGCATAGCTCGCAGCCGGTGCATTCGGCAGCGATGATGGTGTGCATCTGCTTGGCGGCACCGGAAATCGCGTCGACCGGGCAGGCCTGGATGCACAGGGTGCAGCCGATGCAGGTCTGCTCGTCGATGAAGGCGACCGATTTCGGCTTGGGCGTGCCGTGGGTTTCATCCAGGGACTTGGGCTCGATCCCCAGCAGATCGGCCAGCTTCTTTACCCCCTCCTCGCCGCCGGGGGGACACTGGTTGATGTCGGCTTCGCCCTTGGCGATCGCCTCGGCATAGGGCCGGCAGCCGGGAAAGCCGCACTGGCCGCACTGCGTCTGCGGCAGGATGGCGTCGATCTTTTCCGCCAGCGGATTGCCTTCCACCTTGAAGCGGATCGCCGACCAGCCCAGTATCAGGCCGGTCACGACGGCGATGCCGACCATCACCAGAATGGCAGTGAACATCACTTCACCAATCCGGAGAAGCCCATGAAGGCCAGCGACATCAGCCCGGCGGTGATCATCGCGATGCTGGAGCCCTTGAACGGCGCCGGAATGTCACACGTCTCCAGCCGTTCGCGGATGCCGGCGAACAGGATCAGCACCAGGGTGAAGCCGAGCGCACCGCCGGCGCCGAAAAACAGCGATTCGACGAAGTTGTGCTGCGCCTGCACGTTCAGCAGCGGAATCCCCAGCACCGCGCAGTTGGTGGTGATCAGCGGCAGGTAGATGCCCAGCACCTGATACAGCACCGGGCTGGATTTCTGGATGAACATCTCGGTGAATTGCACGATCCCGGCAATCACCACAATGAACGACAGCGTGCGCAGGTAGAACAACTCGGGGCCAAGCAGGTATTCGTTGATGAGGTAGCTTGCGCCGGAGGCCAGCGTCAGCACGAAGGTCGTCGCCAGCCCCATGCCGATCGCGGCTTCCAGTTTTTTCGACACGCCCATGAAGGGGCACAGGCCAAGGATCTTGGCCATCACGATGTTGTTCACGAACACCGTGGAAATGAGGATGAGGATGTAGGTTTCCAAAGCAGGCAGCCCGACGCGATGGCGCATTATCCGCCACGGGAGGCTTGTGCTTCAACCCCGAACCCTGAACAGGTTCTTGCTAGGGGTCATGCAGCGCTCGTGTACACCCCCTGTCAGCCGTTGCCCTCGGCCCTTTGTTCCTGGTGGTTGTCGGAATTTTTTACATCTAAAAGGGTGAATAACGGCCTTTTTGAGGAAAAGGGAGTCGGGTTTCTTTACAAAAAAACTGGATGCATCCGCCAGGATCAATAAATTTCATTAATAAACAAGAGGGTGCAAATGTGGAGTGTTTTTTGCTTAAAACCGTCGGTGCTGCACAAAAAATAAATCACCAGAGGAGGAACACAATGAAAATGTCACATGCATTGGTGGCGGCGACGCTGCTTGCGGGCGTCCTGACCTTACATGCACCCGTATCTTCAGCTGCGCTCCCGGACTATGGCCTGATTTCTGGCGCGGGGGTGACCACCGTTGCGGGGACAACGACCAATTGGGCGTATGACACCTCGCCGGCAAGCGTCAGTGGTACAGGCTACTCGGCCAGCGCGCAGACCAATTACGGCGTCAACCACGCCACTAGCGGGACGACGTCCAATGTGCTGGCGTATGCCGGCAGCCTGTGGTGGGACCAGTACACGATCAGTGGGGGGACGGGGAGCGGCAGCGCGAGCTTCTCCGCTGCACTGGATGGCAGTCTGGCTTCCAGCGGTCTTGCCGGGGCTGGAGTGGGCTATGCGCTGGTCATTTCCAGCAGCCTGCCGACCAGCTACAACATCGACTTCTCCACGCTGACCGCTTTGAATACGACGACCTGGCTCAATACCCAGCTTAGTGCGTTCGAAGCATCGACCGGCGCGACTGTTCTGGCCTCCTATGTGGACGGCGTGACCTCGGGGGGAAGCAAACTGATCAACAAGGCCTATAGCGGCAATTTTGGCTTCACTTACGACACGTCTTTCTATATCGGGGCGGTGCTCCTGACAGGTGCGGGCGGCAACAGCGGAACCGCGGATTTCTTCAATACCGCCACTTTCGACATCGGGCTGAACGGTGGCGACACGCTGACGATGGCGTCTTCCGTGCCCGAGCCGGGCGAATGGATCATGCTGCTCGCGGGCCTTGGCCTGATGGGCTTGCGCCTGAAGGGCAGGCGAGGACAGGTGACCGGTTAAGCCTGTCACTCGGATGGCAAAAACCCGCCGTTCGACTGGCGGGTTTTTTTGTGGCCATGCATCCGGCAGCAGCGTGGTGCCGCCTCGCGGCCGGTGTCAGACCGGGCAGCTCGGCCCCGCCGGATTGCTTGCTGCCCAGAAATCGTAGCCCTTGCTCAGAAACTCGTCCCACGGCAGGTAGTGCGAACCGTCGCACGAGAAGGTGAGGCCGACCATGCCGTTGAAGATGTTGAGCGAACCGGCACGCAGGTAGAAGGTCTCGTCCATGAAGCGCAGCGCACGCAGGCCATCGAGTACCGGGCGGATTCTGTCCTTGGGCACCACTGCGTCGGTCGGGTAGGGGTGGCGCGGATAAATCAGGCAGGTGTCGGGGTCGGTGAGCGCGTGGATGTCGAGCAGGCGGTAGCGATACGGATCGTCGACCAGCCAGATCGTTGCGCGGCTGCTGGAAAAATGCAGCTTGCCGTGGAAGATGCCGCGATCGGTCATCAGTTCCTCCATCACGCCCAGCACGGTGTCGAGGTTCAGGTCCATCTGGCTGTCGCTGCGGGTCTGGTGGAACACCGCGCCGCGGATCGCCGGGTCGCCCTTGATCTGCCGCCAGTAGGTGGGTTCGTCGTACAGTTTGCCGGTGATCGGCAGGTCGCGCAGGTCGAAGTCGGCGCCGACGAAACCGAGCACCCGCCCGTCGTCGTCGCGCACGATCTGGATCGCGGTGAGCGACGGCCGCTTGGCGCGCAGGCTGATGTAGGCCTGCGACAGCAGGAAGCCCTGGTTCGGCACCGCTTCGTTCATGTAGGGGCGGTTGGAGCGGTCGCGCCCGTAGTCGATCTCGATCAGGCCCTCGTGGCTGGTGTTGTCGGAGAGCTGGACCGCCTGGGTATCCATCGCATACATGTACTTGCAGGCGGGCAGTTCCTTCAGCGCATGCGTCAGCGCGGCATTGAGCCCGGCGCGGCTGGGCCAGGCCCGGCTGCAGGCCTGCGCCGCCAGCGCCAGCGGTTCGCGCAGCAGATTGGCCAGGACGTCGCGTTGATGGGCGACGCTTTCAGCCAGGGTGGTGGGCGCCGGCTTGGACGCGCGATTCTGGACGGCGAACTGCATCAGCTGCTTCCTTGTAAAACGGGCTGGCGCAGCGAGATCACCGGCCAGTTCCTGGCTTCGGCGTGCGCGCGCAAGGTGGGGTCGGGGTCGACGGCGATCGGATGCTTCACCTTTTCCAGCAGCGGCAGGTCGTTGTGCGAGTCGCTGTAGAACCAGCTGGTGCTGAGGCAATCCAGCTGCGTGCCGTGGGCTTCGAGGAAGTGCTCGAGACGGACGACCTTGCCTTCGCGGAAGCAGGGCGTGCCGGCGACTTCGCCGGTGAAACGGCCGTCGATTTCCTCGGGGTCGGTGGCGATCAGGTTCGAGATGCCGAATTCCTTCGCGATCGGGCCGGTGACGAAGCTGTTGGTGGCAGTGATGACGGCGACCAGGTCGGCCTCGTTGAGGTGTTTGTTGACGAGGTCGCGCGCGGCCTGGGTGATCATCGGCTTGATGCGTGTTTCCATGTATTCGGCGTGCCAGGCGTCGAGCTGTTCGCGCGTATGGGTGGCGAGCGGACGCAGGGCAAACGCCAGGAACGCGTAGATGTCGAGCCGTCCGGCCTTGTAGTCCTCGTAGAAGGCGCGGTTCTTGGCTTCGTAGTGCGGGCCGTCGACCGCGCCCTTGGCGATGAGGAACTGGCCCCATTCGTAATCGGAGTCGCCGGCGAGCAGGGTGTTGTCGAGATCGAACAGGACGAGATTCATATCGGGATACAGGGTACAAGCTTCACGTTACAGGAATTCAGGCGCGCGGGGCCTGGCCGCGGTCGAGCCAGAATTCGCGCAGTTCATAGGCGCCCCAGAGGGCCAGCGCGACATGGTCTTCGCGACGGACGGCGCGCTCTTCCGGGCTGAGTTCGTCGAGCGGCGCGGCCAGTATGTAGAAGGGATCGAGCACTTCGTCGACGAAGGCTTCGTCCTTGCTGCCCGCGGGCAGGTGCCAGTCGTCTTCCCAGTGTTCCACCGCCAGCAGGAAACCGGCGGCCCACAGCTGGGCATAGGGCGGGATGCCGGCTGCCTTCAGCTGCCGGGCTTCGGCCGGCGGCAGTTCGGCCAGGAGACCATTCCAGTCCATGATCAGCGGCGACAGCGCCTTGGGATCGGCGAGGTCTTCGATCGGCGCGGTCAGCGCACGGGCGATCTCGTTGCGGCGGCGTTCGAACAGCGCCAGAAAGCGCGCCGCGTCGGCTTCGTCCTCGAATACCGCATCGAGGCCATCGTTGCGGTCGAGCAGCACCGGGAAATATTCCTCGGGGGGGATGGCGCGCGGGCTGCAGACCAGCGCGGTGACGAAACCGTCCAGGCCTTCCAGCGAGACTGGCACGTCAGTGCGCTCGTCGATGAGGTCGACCAGGTCGGCCAGCGCGTCGATCTCGTCGTCGCTGAGCGGGGCGTGGGGGGATTTGGGTGCGGGCATGGCTGGGCTTCTAAATAAGGATGCGGACCGCGCATCGCGTAAAATCGGCACATGAATTTTACCGCGCTGGGCTTGCCGGCATCACTGTTGCCCGAATCCTTTTATCTTGTCGGCTGGCTGGGGCTGGCCGTTCTGTTCTGGCGCTGGCTGATGTCGGGCGACTGGCGGCGGCTGGCCGAGCCGCAGTGGCTCAACCTGTTTCTCGGCGCCACGGTGGCCGTGCTGGCGCTGTGGCAGATCCGCACAGGCGTCAGGCCCGGGCTGGCATTTCACCTGTATGGGCTGGCGGCGCTGACGCTAATGTTCGGCTTCTGGCGCGCCACTTTTTCCGGTGTGCTGGTCCTGGTGGCGAACGCGGCCTTCGGGCGCGCAAGCTGGGGTGCGCTGGGCGTCGACGCGCTGCTGCTGGCAGCGTTGCCGGCGGCGGTGAGCTGGAACGTCTACCGCTTCATCGAGCGGCGCCTGCCGAATCACTTTTTCATCTACGTGCTGGGCAACGGCTTTTTCGGTGCCGCGCTGTCGGCGGCGGCGATCGGCGTGGCGACCACCGCGCTGATGGCGCTGGCCGGCGCCTACCCGCTCGATTATTTGCTCACCCAATATACGCCGTATGCCACGATTTTACTCGGCTGGGCCGAAGCGTTTTCGACCGGCATGGCGGTGACGGTGATGGCGGTCTATCGCCCGGCCTGGCTGGAAACCTTCGATGACTCCAAATATATCCAGAACAAGTAGCACCTTGCCTATCCAGTATCCCGACCTGCCGGTCAGCCAGCGCCGCGACGACATCATCGCAGCGCTGCGGAAAAACCGCGTGCTGATCCTGTGCGGCGAGACCGGCTCGGGCAAGACCACGCAGATTCCCAAGATGTGTCTGGAGGCGCGGCTTGGGTCGGAGGCGGCGCGCCCCGGCAGGCTGATCGGCTGCACCCAGCCGCGCCGCATCGCCGCGCGCTCGGTGGCGGCGCGCATCGCCCAGGAGCTCGGCGGCGAACTCGGCGGCCGGGTCGGCTACAAGGTGCGCTTCACCGACACCGTGCGCCACGACACCGCGATCAAGGTGATGACCGACGGCATCCTGCTGGCTGAAAGCCAGGGCGACCCGCTGCTCTCGCGCTACGACACCATCATCATCGACGAGGCGCACGAGCGCAGCCTCAACATCGATTTCCTGCTCGGCTACCTGAAGACGCTGGTGGAGAAGCGCGCCGACCTGCGCGTGGTCATCACCTCCGCCACCATCGACGCCGAGCGCTTCTCCAGGCACTTCAACGACGCGCCGGTGATCGAGGTGTCGGGGCGCACCTATCCGGTGGAGATCCGCTGGCGCCCGATCGAACGTGAGGAGCCAGCCACCCCGGCCAAGAGCGAGCGCGAGAAAAAGGACAAGGACGCCCCCGACCAGATCGCCGCCATCCTCGACGCCACCGACGAACTGGCGCGCCTCGGACCCGGCGACATCCTGGTGTTCCTGCCCGGCGAGCGCGAGATCCGCGACACCGCCGAGGCGCTGCGCAAGCACCATCCGCCCGGCACCGAAATCCTGCCGCTGTTCTCCCGCTTGTCGGTGGCCGAGCAGGACGCCATCTTCAGGCCGACCAGCGCCTTGCGCCGCATCGTGCTGGCGACCAACGTCGCCGAAACCTCGCTGACCGTGCCCGGCATCCGCTACGTGATCGACCCCGGCACCGCACGGGTGAAGCGCTATTCGGCGCGCAACAAGGTCGAGCAGCTGCTGATCGAGAAAGTCTCGCAGGCCTCGGCCAACCAGCGCGCCGGCCGCTGCGGCCGGGTGGCCGACGGCGTCTGCATCCGCCTCTATGACGAGGCTGACTTCGGCAATCGCCCGCGCTTCACCGATCCCGAACTGCTGCGCTCGTCGCTGGCCGGCGTGATCCTGCGCATGAAGTCGCTGGGCCTCGGCGACGTCGTCGGCTTTCCCTTCATTGACCCGCCGAGTTCACGGCTGGTGACCGACGGCTACCAGCTGCTGGCCGAACTGCATGCGCTCGACGAGCAAGGGCAGCTGACCAAGATCGGCAACAAGCTCGCCAGGCTGCCACTCGACCCGCGCATCGCGCGCATGCTGCTGGCGGCGGAACAGCAGCGCTGCGTCAACGAGGTGCTGATCATCGCCAGCGCGCTGTCGGTGCAGGACCCGCGCGACCGTCCGATGGAGCGCGCGCAGGCAGCCGACGAGAAGCACAAATTATTTGCAGATGAGCGTTCCGACTTCATGGGCTGGTTGAAGCTGTGGCGCTGGTACGAGGAGCAGGTGGCGCACAAGAAGACCAACCGCCAGCTGCAGACGCTCTTGCAGGACCATTTCCTGTCGCCGCGGCGGATGCGCGAATGGCGCGACATCCACGGCCAGCTGCATGCGCAGGTCGCCGAGCTCGGACTGAAAGAAAACGACAAGGACGCCGGCTACGACACCATCCATCAGGCCTTGCTGACTGGCCTGCTCGGCAACATCGGCTTCAAGTCGGACGACGCGAAAGGCCGTCCCAAGCCGGGCGAAGGCAACTACCAGGGCGCGCGCGGCATCAAGCTGTCGATCCACCCCGGTTCGGCGCTGGCGAAGAAGGGGCCCAAGTGGATCATGGCCGCCGAACTGACCGACACGGGCAGGCTGCTCGCGCGCACCGTCGCCGAGGTGCGGCCGGAATGGATCGAGGCAGCGGGACGTCATCTGCTGACGCGCATGTACATCGAGCCGCACTGGGAAAAGGACGGTGCGCGCGTGGCGGCGTTCGAGCGCGTGAGCCTGTACGGCATCACCCTGGTGCCGCGGCGCAAGATCCACTACGGGCCCATCGACCCGGACCTGTCGCGCGAGCTGTTCATCCGCGGCGCGCTGGTGGCGGGTGAATACGACACACGCGCGCCATGGTTCGCGCACAACCGTGCGCTGATCAAGGAGATCGAGGACCTCGAACACAAGGCGAGGAAGTCCGGCGTGTGGCTGGACGAGGAACGCATCTTCCGCGTGTTCGATGCGCGCATCCCGGCCGGCCTCCACAACGGCGCGGCCTTCGAGACCTGGCGCCAGGAAGCCGAAACAGCCAACCCGAAAATCCTGTTCCTGCAACGCGAGGACATCCTCGGCGAGGGGCTCGGCGCCGACCATACGCTGTTCCCCGAGACGATGGCGGTCGATGGCGTGGCGTGCCAGCTCAAGTACCGCTTCGAGCCCGGCCACGCGCTCGACGGCGTAACGCTGCGCCTGCCGCTGTATCTGCTCAACCGCATCGAGGCCGCACAGGTCGACTGGCTGGTACCTGGCCTGATCCGGGAAAAACTGACCGCATTGCTGAAATTCCTGCCCAAGGACAAGCGCCGTCCGCTGATCCCGCTGCCCGATACGGTGACCACGTTTCTCGGCATGGCGAAGCCCGGCGAGCAGACGCTGACCGAGGCGCTGACCGGATTCATCCGCAGGAAGACCGGCGCCGACATCCATCCCGACGAGTGGAAGGGCGACCTGCCGGCGCACCTGAAAATGAATCTCAGCGTGATCGACGACAGTGGGCTGGAACTCGCCGGCGGCCGCGATCTCGCCGTGCTGCGCGAGCAACTCGGCGGCGCGGCGCGCATCACCTACGGCGGCGGTGCCGAGGACAGCGAATTCGAACGCACCGGGCTGGTCGAATGGAATTTCGGTGACCTCCCCGCGCAGGTGAAATTCAAGCGCGGCGGGCGCGAATTGATCGGCTATCCGGCGCTGGTCGACAACGGCGAGAGCGTCGACCTGCGGCTGCTCGATGCGGCCGACGTGGCGGAGATCGAAACCCGCCGCGGCATCGTGCGCCTGCTGCGGATCGCGCTGGTGGCGCAGTTCAAGCAGCTCGACAAGGACCTCGCGCGCGAAACCGCGCTGGCGCTGAAATTCCGCGGCTTCGGCAGCCCCGAGCAGCTGCGCGCGGCGCTCGTCGACGCGATCGCCACCCGCGCACTGCTGGGCGACGACGACACGCCGCGCAGCCAGAAGGCATTCGACAAGCAGAAGGAACGCGCCAAACCGAGGATTGCCGTGGTGAAGCAGGCGCTCCTGCGCGACGCGGCGGAAATCCTCGACCTGCATGCGCAGGTGGCGGCACGGCTCAATGCCAAGCCGCAGTTCACTGCGGCGATGCGCGACGAGCACGCGCACCTGGCCGCGCTGGTGGCCGCCGACTTCATCACCGCCACGCCCTGGGCGCACCTGAAGGATTTGCCGCGTTACTTGAAAGGCATCCTCAAGCGGCTGGAGAAGCTGCCCGCCGCCGAGCAGCGCGACGCGCGCGGCATGGCCGGCGTGCTGACGCTGCAGAACAAATATCTGGCGCGGCGCGCGCAGGTGAAAGGCGAGGCGCCCGCGGCGCTGGACGATTTCCGCTGGCAGCTGGAGGAACTGCGCATTTCGCTGTTCGCGCAGGAACTGAAAACGCCGTATCCGGTGTCGGTCAAGCGTCTCGACAAGCTGTGGGACGAACTTGCCAGACAGCCGCTGAATTGAGTAGGGTTCGACTATGAGCGAACGCATCTTAAATCTGCCGAACGTCATCACCCTGCTGCGCCTGGCTGCCGTGCCGGGCGTAGCGTGGCTGATCCTGCAGCAGCGCTGGGAAGCTGCCTGCTGGCTGTTTCTGGCGGCCGCGGTATCGGATGGCATCGACGGCCTGCTGGCACGCTGGCTCAATCAGCTGACCCAGCTGGGCGCCGCGCTCGACACCGTTGCCGACAAGGCGCTGGGCGTGGTGACGCTGGTGATGCTGACGCAGGCGGAGGCGATCCCGCTGTGGGTGACGCTGGCGATCCTGCTGCGCGACACCGTCATCGTGCTGGGCGCGCTGAGCTACCGCGGGCTGGCAGGGCACCTGGAAATCCACCCGACCTGGCTCGGCAAGACGCACATGTTCGCCGAGTTCGCGCTGCTGGCACTGGTGCTGGGTGGACTGGCCGGGCTGCTGGCGCTGGGCGACTGGCAGCTGCCGTTGTTCGTCGGCGTGTTCGCCATCGCCGTGACGTCTGGCGTGCAGTATGTGTGGATCTGGAGCGCCAAGGCGCGCCGCGAACGCGAGGCGATCCGCCTCAAGCCGCATTGATTCGTTTCACTTGGGCGTGAAATTGGCGTTAACACGCCCTAGAACGGCAGGCAGCTCTGACGTTCCGACTCGCAGCCGGATTTGACCCGGTACATGGCGGCGTCGGCCGCCCGGATCAGCGCGTCTTCGTCGCTGCCGTCGTCGGGGTAGAGCGACTGGCCAATGCTGGCGTCAATTTCCAGGTGCAGGTCGCCAAAGCGGGTGGTGTGCGCCAGGCTTTGTTCGATCTTGAGCGCGGCAGCAATGCAGTCTTGGCTCCCCAGCACGCCTTCGAGCAACACCACGAATTCGTCTCCGCCCAGACGCGCTACCGAGTCCGATTCGCGCACGCAGTCGAGCAGCCGTTGCGAAACCTCCATCAACACGGCATCGCCGACATGATGGCCGTGCCGGTCGTTGATGTCCTTGAAGCGATCCAGATCCACATACAGGATGCCCACCTTGCCGCCATAGCGGGCGGCATGGCGGATCGCCCGTTGCAGCCGGTCATAGAACAGCCGCCGGTTGGCCAGCCCGGTCAGCGGATCATGGGTGGCCTCTTCACGCAGCGCGGCGCGCGACTGTTCCAGCTCGGTCATCTGGTCACGTATCTGTTGTGACTTCAGGCCGAGCTTGCGTATCGCGTACCAGGCGATCAGCAAGGCCAGTATGATGGCCGCGAGGCCGAATGCCAGCGTAAGAAAAAGCGCGCGCCGGTAGGTCTGTTGTGCCTGCTGCTGGGCGGCCTGGTTGGCGCGCTGATAGGCGTTGCGCATATCCGCCAGTTGCAGGTTGAAGGCTTCCTGGAGGGGAATGGCTTCGCGCGCCAGCACCTCGCGTGCCTCGGCCTGGCGATTGGCATAGAGCAGATCGATCACGCGTTCCTGCACCGCCTGGATATGCCTGACCAGTTCGGTCTGGGCATCGAAGTTGCGTTGCTCGATGGTGGTGAACCCGAGCGCGCGCAGCGCATCGCGCCCTTGCCCGACGAGAAAGCCTGCATGGTTGAAGTTCAGGAAAAGGACATCGCGTTCGAACGGGTCGTCGGCCAGGACCATGCGGAACAGGCTGTCGGTGCGGATATGCGCCGCCACCTGGGTTTGCGTGATGAGGTCGATCTTGCGATTGTGGTGCTCGACCACGACGTCCAGCTGGCTGCCCAGCGCTTCGAGCTGTAGCAGACTGTTCAGCACCAGGCCGCAGATCAGCGCGATCAGGGCGACAAAGGCGGTTACGATGAGGGGGGAAACCCCTCTGTGCGTGGGCTTGGGATTCGTGGGGGGCGGATGCTCAGGCACGGCCGGGTGGCGAGAAAACTTGCGTGGCACGGGCGCGCTGCAAAGCCAGCAGGGTATCCCTGACCTCTTCGGCGTGTCGCGCGGGATCGACATGGTCGAAGCGTGCTGCAATGCGCCCGTCCGGCGCAATGATGAACGTGTGGCGACGGGCAAAACGCACCAATCCCAGATTGAGCAGGCTGTCGTAGGCCGCGGCGGTGCGTCCGTCCGGATCGGACAGCAAGGGAAACGGCAGTCCGTATTTGCGGGAAAACGCGGCATGCGACCGGGCGCTGTCGACGCTGACGCCCACCACGGCCGCATCGAGTTTGCCCAGCGTGCCGATGTCGTCGCGGAAACGGCAGGCTTCCCGGGTGCATACCGGCGTGTCGTCGCGGGGGTAGAAATACAGCACCAGCCAGCGCCCGGCGTAATCGCCCAGACGATGAATCCGGCCGTTCTGGTCCGGCAATGCGAAATCCGGCGCAGCGCTGCCTTCCATCCGCTGCGTGCCGGGTCTCAGCATCCAGAAAGCCGCGCTCGCGGCCAGCAGCAGCACCGCCAGTACGCCCATTATCATTTTGAACATAAAGCTCTCCTACATCGCATCATAGACCGGCCTGCGGCCGGCAGGGTGGGTTTGCGATCGCTCGTTAATCCACGCGCCATTCGGTAGAATGCGCGCCACGCCCCGGTAGCTCAGTGGATAGAGCAACCCCCTCCTAAGGGGTAGGTCGGACGTTCGATTCGTCTTCGGGGCGCCAGTAAATACGGTGCATTTGCGCTGAGTTTCCGTTCTTGGGGTCGTGTTCCTAATAGCGGTCGGACGAGCGAAGGCCCGCTTCTTACGACCCGAGAACCTGATGCGCGCGGTTCTGTAAAAGGTATTTCTCGAACTCGTGGCTGTGTGCACGGCGGTCTGCCTTCGTCGGCTTGGCCGGTGGGTCCAGGTACATGTAAATGTAAAAATGATGCCGTCCGTTAGATGTCTGCTGGGCCAGTCCGCTACCTCGGCTAGGGACAGCAATCCAACGCGCTGCGTAGACAGGCAACGAATGCGATGTAGTAGGTGGGGCTATGGGGACTGGAGTTTTGGAGAGATGGACAGTTCGAGATTCAGGTTTCAGGCGGCTTCGCTGCTACGGCGATTGGGCGTTTAGATGTAGCGGTTCAGCGTGACCGGGCAGTAAATCGATTCGCTTCGTGGTCTCAAATCGACTCTCATGAAATCAGAGCCTTATGCCAATGAGAACAAGCTGGCCGCCAGCTTTGGAATTCGAGAATGTCGAATAATTTTACATACGCCAGCCATGGCAAAGTGGCATACTCATTGAAAACAATGGCTTGTGATCCATGGAACATGGTTTGCTTATGGCGTGCTGCAAAATGCGATAGCGTGTTGTACAGACAGAATAATTTTCAACTGGAGGATACAAATCGTGCCAAGGATCCCGAAGGGCTGCCGCATGGCGGCAAAAGTGTCGTTGTGCGGCATCAATCCATCGCGTACCCGTCTAGTTGCCGCCGCATTGGCAATGGCTTCGGGCTTTCTGTCGGCTCCGGCCCATGCGCTGACGTTCAATGTCACCTATGACTCCAGTGTCGGCAGCGCGCCTTCGGGTTTCCAGTCGGCTTTTCAGAATGCCATCAGCTTTTATGAGGCAAGCTTCAGCAACCCGATCGCCATCAATCTCAATGTGGGCTGGGGGACACTTAATGGGCAAGCGTTCACGGGGCTGGGTGGAACCCAATACTATGCCCTCGCTCCGAGATATTCCGATGTAAGAAATGCCCTGTTAGGCGCGGGTGCGCCGGGCTCGCAGACCTTGCCCGCTTCCGCTCCCGGCGGACTCGCGATGCAGATCAGCACCGCCAACGCCAAGGCCCTGGGACTTAACGTGGCGGGGCCGCCGACCAGCACCGATGCCTTCATAGGTTTCGGCAGTTCGTTTTCCTACGACTTTGATCCCAGCAATGGCGTGGCGTCCGGCACCTTCGACTTCACAGGCGTCGCGGAGCATGAAATCTCTGAGGCGATGGGACGCTTCAGTTCCTTGCCATCGGGCAGGTTGTCCGTGCAGGACCTCTACCGCTATACGGCGCCCGGCGTGCGCGACCTGAGCGGCACCTCTGCCTATTTTTCCGTGGATGGCGGCGTGACGAACATCAATACTTTCAATAGTACGGCTGGCGGTGACGTGGGCGACTGGGCCCTGTCGGCGGGCCACGACTCCTTCGATGCTTTCGTATATTCGGGTGTGAAGAACCCGGTCTCGGCGGGCGACCTCACCCTGATGGCGAGCCTGGGTTACACGCTCGCCGCGCCGGTTCCGGAGCCGTCTGAAGCTGCCTTCATGCTTGCGGGCCTCGGCCTTTTGGGGTGGCGCTACCGCAGCAGGCACAAGGCCGCCTAAATGAAAATAGCGGCCTTGGCCGCTATATTTTTTTACATCTGATTTTTTTATCGCAATCCGGGAAGGACTGGATCTTGAGCACCTTACGGGGAGTAAGGTGGCGTCCCCACGGGGATTCGAACCCCGGTTACCGCCGTGAAAGGGCGATGTCCTAGGCCTCTAGACGATGGGGACCCGGACGACGGTGTGAACCGCCAACTTTACTGCCCGGCTTGCGCCGTTACTGCTTGTTGGAAAGCTGCGTCAGGACAACGCCGAGCATCAAACCGACGAAACCCAATGGTACCAGCGAGAGCCACGTCTGGGCGTTCCCGCTGCCATGCAGCATTTCCCAAAAACCAACAATTATTCCGACTACACTCAGAATCAACCCCAGCAGCGTGGTGATGATGCCAAGCTTGTGCATCGTGCATCCTGTTAGTTGGTGGAGGTAAGCGGGATCGAACCGCTGACCTCTTGCATGCCATGCAAGCGCTCTCCCAGCTGAGCTATACCCCCAACGAAGCCGCGCATTCTATAGATGCCTTTTGCGCTTGTAAAGCCTTTGCAGCGATCTCAATCAGGAAAAAGTTTGCCGGGGTTGAGCAGGCCGTGCGGGTCGAATTGCCGTTTGATCGCACGCATCAGGTCAAGCGTGGCGGGATCGATTTCCCGGTCGACAAAGCGGCGCTTTTCGGTGCCGATGCCATGCTCGCCCGAGAGCGTTCCGCCCAGCGCCAGCACGCGCAGCATGATGGCGTCGAGGGCGAGGTGGGCGCGTTCCATTTCGTCGGCGTCGTCAGGATGCACCATCAGGTTGACGTGCAGGTTGCCGTTGCCGGCATGGCCGAACGACACCACGGCCAGCCGATGCGTATGGGCCATGTGGTCGATGAAGTCGACGAAGTCGGCAAGCTGCGACACCGGCACCACCACGTCCTCGTTGATCTTGAGCGGCGCGATCTGCTTGACCGCATGCGAAAGCGATTTGCGTGCCGCCCACAGCCGTGTGATGTCGGCGCGGGCGAAGCCGCTCTTCATTTCGAGCAGACCGTCGCCGGCGAGCGCCTGTTCCAGTGCGGCGATCTGGCGCGGCAGATCCTGCGCAGCGCCGTCGGCCTCGACCATCAGCAGCGCGCGAGTGCCGGGCGGCAGGTCGTCCGCCGCGCCGGTCGGGCGGATGGCATCGATGGCGCGCTGGTCCATGAATTCGAGTGCGCACGGCATCACGGCCTGGTGCATGACGCGGCTGACGGCATCGAGCGCGGCGCGGTTGTCGGCGAAGCACACGCGCAGGGTGGCGACAGCTTCGGGCGCGGGCAGCAGTTTCAGCGTGGCTTCGGTGATCAGCGCAAGCGTGCCTTCGGAGCCGACCAGCAGGCGGGTGAGGTCGTAGCCGGTGACGCCCTTGGTGGTGCGGCAGCCGGTGCGGATTTCCTCGCCGCTGCCGGTGACGGCGCGCAGCCCCAGCACGTAGTCGCGGGTGACGCCGTATTTGACGGCGCGCGGGCCGGCGGCATTCATCGCGAGATTGCCGCCGATGCGGCAATACGCGTTGCTGCCGGGATCGGGCGGGTAGAACAGGCCGGCGCCGCGCGCGATGCGGTCGATTTCCTCGGTCACCACGCCGGGTTCGACGACGATGAGCCGGTTGGCCGGATCGAATTCGAGCACGCGCCGCATGCATTCGAAGCTGACCACCACGCTGCCGGGTGAGGGCAGCGCGCCGCCGACGTTGCCGGAGCCTGCGCCGCGCGGGGTCAGCGCAATGCGATGTTCGAAGGCGACGCGCGCGAGCGCGGCCACCTCGTCGTGCGACGACGGAAACAGGACCGCGTCGGGCTCGACCCGGCGCGGCGTTTCATCGCAGGCATAGAGCGCGCAGGTGGCGGCGTCGTCGAAGACGCGATCGGCCCCGAGGGCGGAACGGAAGGCGGCAAGCGCGTGGTCGGACAGCATGGTCTCAGGTGGGCCGGGATCAGGCCGGGTGCTTGTGCCCGTCAGGGTATTCGGGGGGGAGTTGCGCAATCAGCTGCGCGATCATGTCGGCGTCGAAATCCATGCCGATGTCCCAGCCCGGATTCAGCGCAATCGGCACGCCGCCGCCGATGCGGCGCAGCAGCCAGGAGAACTCGGTCAGCAGGCCGCCCGAAAAACCGGGGAAGTGCTCGACAAACGGTTTGGCGCGCTCGGGGCTGGTGAACATCACCAGCACGCGCTCGCCGTCTTCGTCCTCGATGATCAGCGGCTCGGCCTGGGTCGAGCGCTGGAAACCCTGGATGGCATCCTTTTCGTCGCGCACCGGCATGAACAGCTGCTGGTCGAACAGGCCCAGCACGAAAGTCTCGGGATCGAGCGTGCCGGCATGGACAGCGGCGAGCTGTTCTTCAAGCGCGTTGTGGGGAATGAAGTTCATGATGGTCGGGCAGGACAGAGCAGGGTAAGGGCCAGTGTAACGTATGCGATGGCGCTTGCGCGGACCGGGCGCAAGCACTCAGGGCTCCCAGCGCTCGGGGTTCGCCCAGAAACGGGCGTTGAGCCAGTCTGGCACGGTTTTGTAGGTCGTGAGGTCGTAATCGTAGATGCGCACGTTTTCCGCCGTGTCCGTCCCGGACAGCGTAAACCCGAGTGCGCGGAAGGTCGCCTCGTCCAGCGCACAGCCGGGCGGTGCGGCGATCAGCACGCGCGGGGCGGTGTAGAGACGCACCTGGCTGATCAGGTGCTGGGCCTGCTGCGCATCCAGTCGGTTCAGCGCATCGATGCCGAGCGCCAGTGTGCACGGCTGGCCAGGCGGATTGTCGGGCGCGCGCACCGGTATGTCGCGCAGCACGTCGCGGGCCAGTTGCTGGGCGGCCGCATCGAGTGCGCACACGCTGTCCGGCCGGATATCCAGCAGGCGGGCCTGCAGGTGGTCGCGCCAGTGCATGCTAAGCCTTGCGCGGCACGCGCACCAGGCGGGTGCCCGCAATCCGGTCGTGCAGGAACTGCCGGTCGCGGTCGAACAGGGCCCACCAGAAGCCGACGCCCGCCAGCAGCAGGCCGATCAAAGCGACGACGAAACGCAGCGCGGACTGCCTGAAGGTGGGGCGGCCGCCGTTCTGGTCGACCAGCCGGATACGCCAGGTCTTCATCGCCAGGGTTTGCCCGCTGCGCATCCAGAACGCGCTGAAGTAGGCGAACAGCACGACCGTCAGATACAGCTGGAAGGCAAAATGCCGCCAGCCGGTCTCGGCATTGCCGACCAGGTAGAGAAAGGGGAGCGAGGCGACAAACAGGACCGCGGTCACCAGCAGCAGCTCGTAGATCATCGCGGCGATGCGCGCCAGAAAAGTGGCAGGGATGGGGGCTATTGCGTTGTCTTGCATGGAGGCTCTATATTGCAACTTAGGTGCGACACTTTGCCACAGCGCACCGCATACAAATCAAAATCAAGGAGGGGGCTCGATGAAGATCGTAAAGCAACTCATGGCAATTCCCGGCGTTATCGCTGCCGGCGAATATGCATACCGTGGCGACCGCTTCTCGTACGAAGGCGCCCTCACCGACGAATTCGCGCGCATGGCATCCATCCTGTGCCGCGCCAATACCCTGTCGGTCAACATGCAGTCCGAAATCTTCGACTCCTTTGCCGAAAACTGCGGCTGCCGCCCGGTGCAGGGCTGGATCGTGCGAGGGGACAAGGTAACGGTGTGTGCGGTCGGCAACTATTTTTCCTTCATCGAAAACCGTGACGAGTTGCTGAACGACGTCATGACCATCATGCGCGCCAAGGTCGGCGACGTGCAGGACGACCTGCTGGTCAACCTGTATGCCAGACTGGGAGGCAATACCAAAGAAGCGTTGTACTGAAGCCTGACATCAAAATACAGGGGGGGATAGAGATGGATCTGCAAAAAATGATGGATTTGCCGGGCGCGCTCGCGGCGTTTACTTACAGCGACAAGGGGGACCTGCAGTCGCACATGCTGCGCGAAGGCACCGAGCTGACCCCGCAGGTGCTGGATCTGCTGACGCGCTCGTGCGTCGCCAACCTGGCGATCGCCGGGATGGAAGCGCGCGGCTGGGAAGCGCTCACCGGGCAGAGCGGATTTCAGCCGCTCAAGGGCTTCTCGGTGGTGGGGCTGGAATGGTCGGTGGTGGTGAACGGCAACTGTGGTGTGGTGGTCAGGAATCGCGACGCCGACTACGAAGCCACGTTCAATGCCTTGCAGGCTGCCTGAGGAGCGCGCGTATGTCGCTGAAAAAAATTCTGGTGCTCGACGGCGTGACGGCCGTGTGCCGCTTCCGTGACGACGGTGTGCTCATGGAGGCCGAAGGCATGCTGTCGCAGGAATTGATGGAGCGCCTGGCGAAGTTTTCCCAGTGGTATCGCCGCATGGTGTCGGGCAATACCGACCTGTTGTCCCTGTTCACGCAGATGCGCGGCTGGTCGCCGTCGCAGGGCTGGGTCGTGCAGGGCGCCGCGATGACGGTATGCAGTTCGGGCAACATGGTCTGCCTGTTCGAGAATGCGCAGGGCTCGCTGAACGAGGTCATGCAGGCGTTGCGCGACGCGGCACACGAATAGGCGCGCTCGCAGTCTGGCGTGCTGCTGCGTCCACCCGCAGCGGCATGCTGCACACGCTCAACCCCTCCGTGCGCGGAGGGGTTTTTCGTTGTGGCGGGGGCGTTTTGCTGCCGCCAGCGCGGGAAAAAGGACTGGAAAACCCGCCGGACCGGCGTGATGGCAGGATTTCTTGACCGAAACATGGCAAAACGATTACCCTCACAGGTTCACCAACGAATTGATTTTTTGCCAGTTTATGGAAGCCACGGGCGCCGAGATCGTCGTACGTTGTCTGGCCGAAGAGGGGGTCGAGTTCGTGTTCGGCTATCCCGGCGGGGCCGTGCTCAACATCTACGACGAAATCTTCAAGCAGAACAAGTTCAAGCACGTGCTGGTGCGCCACGAGCAGGCTGCGGTGCACGCGGCCGACGCCTATGCCCGTTCCACCGGGCGCGTCGGCGTGGCCTTGGTGACGTCCGGCCCGGGTGTCACCAACGCGGTGACCGGCATTGCCACCGCCTACATGGATTCGATTCCCATCGTCGTCGTCACCGGCCAGGTGCCGACGCCGGCGATCGGCCTGGATGCCTTCCAGGAAGTCGACACCGTCGGCATCACGCGTCCCTGCGTCAAGCACAACTTCCTGGTCAAGGACGTCAAGGACCTGGCGGTGACGATGAAGAAGGCCTTCATCATCGCCGCCACCGGCCGGCCTGGCCCGGTGGTGGTCGACGTGCCGAAGGACGTGACCGCCCATCTTACCGACTTCGAGTATCCGGCCACGGTCGAGATGCGCTCGTACAACCCGGTGGTCAAGGGCCACAGCGGCCAGATGAAGCGCGCCGTGCAGATGATGCTCGAGGCCAGGCGGCCGATGATCTACAGCGGCGGCGGCGTGGTGCTGGGCGATGCCGCGGCGCAGCTGGTCGAACTCGCCCGCCTGCTGGGCTTTCCGGTCACCAATACCCTGATGGGCCTGGGCGGCCACCCGGCCACCGACAGACAGAACCTCGGCATGCTCGGCATGCACGGCACCTACGAAGCGAACATGGCGATGCAGCACTGCGACGTGCTGCTGGCCGTCGGCGCGCGCTTCGACGACCGCGTGATCGGCAACCCCGCGCACTTCGCGCGCGAGCAGCGCAGCATCATCCATATCGATGTCGACCCCTCGTCGATTTCCAAGCGCGTCAAGGTCGACGTGCCCATCGTCGGCGACGTCAGGAACGTGCTGACCGACATGCTGAGCCTGCTGAAGCAGGCCAAGGAAAAGCCCGACGCGGCCGCGCTGAACGCCTGGTGGACGCAGATCGAGTTGTGGCGTTCGAAGAACTGCCTCAATTACAACCGCAACAGCCCGATCATCAAGCCGCAATACGTGGTGGAGAAGCTGTGGGAGGTGACCCGGGGCGATGCCTTCGTCACTTCCGATGTGGGCCAGCACCAGATGTGGGCCGCGCAGTACTACAAGTTCGACAAGCCGCGCCGCTGGATCAACTCGGGCGGCCTCGGCACCATGGGCGTCGGCCTGCCGTACGCGATGGGCGTGCAGCTCGCGCATCCCGACGCGCAGGTCGCGTGCATTACCGGCGAGTCGAGCATCCAGATGAACATCCAGGAACTCTCGACCTGCAAGCAGTACCGCATTCCGGTCAAGGTCGTCACGCTCAACAACCGCTACATGGGCATGGTGCGGCAGTGGCAGGAGTTCTTCTACGGCAGCCGCTATGCCGAGTCCTACATGGAGTCCTTGCCGGATTTCGTCAAGCTGGCGGAGTCCTACGGCCACGTCGGCATGCGCATCGACAGGCCCGAGGATGTCGAGGCCGCGCTGAGGGAGGCCTTCTCGCCCGCGCTCAAGGAAAGACTGGTGTTCATGGACTTCCAGACCGACCAGACCGAGAACGTCTTCCCCATGGTGGAAGGCGGCAAGGGCCTGTCCGAAATGATCCTGGCGGAGGAACTGTGATGAGCCGCCGCCACATCATTTCGCTGCTGATGGAAAACGAGGCGGGCGCGCTGTCGCGCGTCGCCGGCCTGTTCTCCGCGCGCGCCTACAACATCGAGTCGCTCACCGTGGCGCCGACCGAGGATGCCACGCTGTCGCGCATGACCATCGTCACCGTCGGCTCGGAAGACATCATCGAGCAGATCACCAAGCAGCTGAACAAGCTGGTCGACGTGATCAAGGTGATGGACCTCACCGAGGGCCGCCACATCGAGCGCGAGCTCATGCTGGTCAAGGTCAAGGCCGTCGGCGAGGGGCGCGAGGAAATGAAGCGCACCGCCGACATCTTCCGCGGCCGCATCATCGACGTCACCGACGCCACCTACACCATCGAGTTGACCGGCACCGGTTCCAAGCTGGATGCCTTCCTGGAGGCGATCGATCCCGCCTTCATCATCGAAACCGTGCGCACCGGCGCGTCTGGCATCGGACGCGGCGAGCGCAGTCTCAAAGTCTGATTTTTCATTTCTTCAGGAATTCACCATGAAAGTTTTTTACGACAAGGACGCCGACCTCTCCCTCATCAAGAAGCGCAAGGTCGCCATCATCGGCTACGGCTCGCAGGGCCACGCCCACGCCAACAACCTGAAGGACTCCGGCGTGAAAGTGACGGTCGGGCTCAGGAAAGGCGGCGCCTCCTGGGACAAGGCCAAGAAGGCCAAGCTCGACGTCAAGGAAATCGCTGACGCCGTGAAGGCGGCCGACTTCGTGATGATCCTGATCCCCGACGAACTGATGGCGGCCACGTACTACAACGACATCGAACCCAACCTGAAGCAGGGCGCCACGCTCGCCTTCGCCCACGGCTTCAACGTCCACTACAACCAGATCACTCCGCGCGCCGACCTCGACGTCGTGATGGTCGCCCCCAAGGGCCCCGGCCACCTGGTGCGCTCGACCTACACCCAGGGCGGCGGCGTGCCGTCGCTGATCGCCGTCTACCAGGACAAGTCCGGCAAGGCGCGTGACCTGGCCCTGTCCTATGCGGCAGCAAACGGCGGCACCAAGGGCGGCGTGATCGAAACCAGCTTCCGCGAAGAAACGGAGACCGACCTGTTCGGCGAACAGGCCGTGCTGTGCGGCGGCTGCGTCGACCTGGTGAAGGCCGGCTTCGAGACCCTGACCGAAGCGGGCTACGCGCCGGAAATGGCCTACTTCGAGTGCCTGCACGAGTTGAAGCTGATCGTCGACCTGATGTATGAAGGCGGCATCGCCAACATGAACTACTCGATCTCCAACAACGCGGAATACGGCGAATACGTGACCGGCCCCAAGGTCATCAATGCGCAGTCGAAAGCCGCGATGAAGGAATGCCTGGACAACATCCAGAACGGCAACTACGCCAAGCAGTTCATCCTCGAAGGCCGCACCAACTACCCCGAGATGACCGCGCGTCGCCGCCTCAACGCCGAGCATCAAATTGAAGTCGTCGGCGCCAAACTGCGCGCGATGATGCCCTGGATCAGCAAGAACAAGCTGGTCGATCAATCCAAGAACTGATGCGCGTGTAAGGCCAGGGGTGAGGCGTGGGGGGTTAACCCGTGCGCCTCACCCCTTTCTACTTGCCCCTGACCGAATCTATGACACATCCCCTCATCGCCCGCGAAGGCTGGCTGGTCCTCCTGGCCGCGTTTGCTGCCGCTCTCATCGCAACCTGGCTGATCGGCTGGTGGTCGATTCCGTTCTGGATCTGGGCGGTGTTCGCGCTGCAGTTCTTCCGCGACCCGGCGCGGGTGCCGCCGGCCGACGCCGACGCGGTGATCTCGCCGGCCGACGGCCGCATCGTCTCGGTGGAGAAGGTGCGCGACGAATACCTGGATCGCGAGGCGCTGAAGATCAGCGTGTTCATGAACGTGTTCAACGTGCATTCGAACAAGAGTCCGGTCGATGGCGAGGTCAAGGGCCGCTGGTACAGCCCGGGCAGCTTCGTCAACGCCGACCTCGACAAGGCGTCCACCGAGAACGAGCGCAACGCGATCTGGATCCAGACCGCGCGCGGCGATGTGACGAGCGTGCAGATCGCCGGCCTGATCGCGCGGCGCATCCTGTGCTACGTGCGGACGGGGGATAAACTGGCGCGCGGCCAGCGCTACGGCTTCATCCGCTTCGGCTCGCGGGTTGACGTCTACCTGCCGACGACGGCACGCGCCGAGGTCTCGATCGGGCAAAAAGTCACGGGCGGGCGTACCATACTGGCTCGCTGGTAATCGCTGCCCCCTATGCTCGACTTCCATCACCGCAAGACCGAACCGAAGCGCCGCATGCGCGATCGCGGCATCTACCTGCTGCCCAACCTCTTCACCACCGGCGCGCTGTTCGCCGGCTTCTTCGCCATTGTGCAGGCCATGGACGGCCGCTTCGAACTCTCGGCGGTGGCCATCTTCATCGCCATGGTGCTCGACGGCCTCGATGGCCGCGTCGCCCGCATGACCCACACGCAAAGCGCCTTCGGGGCCGAGTACGACAGCCTCTCCGACATGGTGTCGTTCGGCGTGGCACCCGCGTTAGTGATCTATGAGTTCGCCCTGCAGGGCATGGGCAAGCTCGGCTGGATCGCCGCCTTCGTCTATTGCGCCGGCGCAGCGCTGCGGCTGGCGCGCTTCAATACCCAGCTGGATGTCGTGACCGACAAGCGTTTTTTCCAGGGAATGCCCAGTCCTTCGGCTGCAGCCCTGGTGGCGGGTTTCGTCTGGGTGATGGTCGAATACGGCGTGGCTGGCCATGGCGTGCGCTGGCTGGCCGCAGTGATCGCGCTGTTCGGCGGGCTGACCATGGTCAGCAACTTCCGCTACTACAGCGGCAAGGAAATCAATCTTCGCAAGAGCGTGCCGTTCTTCGTCATCCTGCTGGTGGTCCTGGCCTTCATCCTGGTGTCGACCAGCCCGCCCGAAGTGCTGTTCGGCGTGTTCCTGTTGTATGGCCTGTCGGGGTACGTCGATGCCCTGTTGCGGCGAATCCGCCACAAAAAACCGATGCAAGCGGCGGCCCCCTTGCAGGGCGGCGAAAAATAGATAGAATTTGGACCATGTCTAATCAGTCGCACCCGTCCTATCTCCTCTGCCTGTCGAACGTCCTGTTCGGCAGCCTGCTGCTGCGCGTCGCGCGCACATACTGAACCCCTCCCCCCGCAGTACCCCGCGCCGCCTGCTTCTCGCGGCAACCCCTATATAATGCGTCGGCCCGAGACGCCATCGAAATCGGCCCGACCCTCCATGGAGCCTGCCATGAATGACCGTTTGTTTATTTTCGACACCACCTTGCGCGACGGCGAGCAAAGCCCCGGCGCGTCGATGACCCGGGACGAGAAAGTCCGCATCGCGCGCCAGCTGGAAAAGCTCGGCGTCGACGTGATCGAGGCGGGGTTCGCCGCCGCCAGCCCGGGCGATGCCGAGGCGATCCGCACGATCGCCGAAACGATCCAGAACTCGACCGTGTGCTCGCTGGCGCGTGCCAACGAGCGTGACATCCACGCGGCGGGCGGCGCGATCGAGCCGGCCAGCCGGGGTAATCGGGCGGGGGGGCGCATCCACACCTTCATCGCCACCAGCCCCATCCACATGGAAAAGAAGCTGCGCATGCAGCCGGACCAGGTGGTCGAGGCCGCGGTGAAGGCCGTCAAGCTCGCGCTCGAATACACCGACGACGTCGAATTTTCGGCCGAGGACGCGGTGCGTTCCGACATGGATTTCCTCGTCCGCATCTTCGACGAGGTGATCAAGGCCGGCGCCAAAACGATCAACGTGCCCGACACCGTCGGCTACAGCATTCCGGCCCTGTGGGGCGAGCGCATGAAGCAGCTGATCGAGCGCGTGCCCGGCGCGGACAAGGTCATCTGGTCGACCCACTGCCACAACGACCTCGGCATGGCGGTCGCCAACTCGCTTGCCGCGGTCATGAACGGCGCGCGCCAGGTCGAGTGCACCATCAACGGACTCGGCGAGCGTGCCGGCAATGCCTCGCTGGAAGAAATCGTGATGGCGGTGCGCACCCGCAAGGACGTGTTCCAGTGCGACACGCGCATCGACGCCACGCAGATCGTGCCGGCGTCCAAGCTGGTCTCCACCATCACCGGCTATCCGGTACAGCCGAACAAGGCCATCGTCGGCGCCAACGCCTTCGCCCACGAATCCGGCATCCACCAGGACGGCGTCCTCAAGCACCGCGAGACCTACGAAATCATGCGGGCCGAGGACGTGGGCTGGAACGCCAACCGGCTGACCCTGGGCAAGCTCTCCGGCCGCGCCGCATTCAAGAGCAAGCTTGCCGAGTTGGGAATCGTGCTGGAGACCGAGGAGGCGCTCAACACCGCGTTCGCCCGCTTCAAGGATCTCGCCGACAAGAAGCGCGAAATCTTCGACGAGGACCTGCAGGCGCTGGTTTCCGACGAGGGCTATGCGGCCGAACACGAACGCTTCAAGCTGGTGTCGATGAAGGTCTGCTCGGAGACCGGCGAGGTGCCGCACGCAAGGCTGGTGTTTACCGACGATGGCGCCGAGAAGCAGGCCGAGGGCGACGGCTCGGGTCCGGTCGACGCGACCTTCAAGGCGCTGGAATCGGTGGTCAACAGCGGGGCGGACCTGTTGCTCTATTCGGTCAACAACATCACCAGCGGCACCGATGCGCAGGGCGAGGTGACCGTGCGGCTGGCGCAGGACGGGCGCGTGGTCAACGGGCAGGGCGCCGACACCGATATCGTGGTGGCCTCGGCCAAGGCCTACCTGCATGCGCTCAACAAGCTGCACAGCAAGCGCGAGCGCGCACATCCGCAGGTGTGAGGCTGGCCATACGGAAACGCTGAACACGTTGATTCCGCTCATGCCCTTCGACTTCGCTCGGGAGAGCGTTCGACAGGCTCACCACGAACGGAATCAACCTCTTGCCGTTCGTCCTGAGCCTGTCGAAGGACTTGTACAGCGTTTCCATTGACCCGGCTTGTTCGCCCCGTTAGGCTTACATCCCATGAACACGCAACACGCCATCGCTTGCACACTAGGCATCGCCAAACGACTGTGGCGGGGGACGCTATCCCCTTGTCGCAGTCCGCTCCGCTTTTAACTTAACTTTTTATCATGGGGCACTGCGGGTCTGACCGCAGTGCGCCCTGTTTGCCGACGACCCGCCGTAGCCCCCTCAGGGTCTCATGCCATGGCAAACGCTACACAAATAAGGTTGATCAATCAGGATGCGCTGGTCGGCGTGTTCTTCGCGCTGCTCGCGGCGGTTGGCTTCTCGGCCAAGGCCATCCTGGTCAAACTGGCCTACCTGGACCGCGTCGACGCGGTGACGCTGCTGGCCCTGCGCATGGCGTTCGCGGTCCCGTTCTTCATCGGCGTTGCAGTGTGGGCCCGGCGCCAGCATGCCGAGCCGCTCAGCCGGCACGACCGCATTCTTGTCGTGATACTGGGCCTGATCGGCTATTACCTGTCCAGTTTCCTGGACTTTCTCGGGTTGCAATATATCTCCGCCGGGCTGGAGCGGCTGATCCTGTTCCTGTATCCGACGATGACAGTGATCCTGTCGGCACTGCTCACCAAGCGTGCCATCAGCAGGACGGTCATGGCAGCGATGGCGGTGTGCTACGCGGGGATTGCGCTGGTGTTCTTCCACGACGTGGGAACGCTGCAGGGCGGGATCGTGGTGGGGGCCTCGCTGGTGTTCGCCAGCACCCTGTCCTACTCGGTCTATCTGGTGGGCGCGGGCCATGCCATCGCGCGGATCGGCACGGCGCGCTTCACGGCCTACGCGATGATCGTGGCGACTTCGGCCAGCGTGTTGCAGTTCGCATTCACGCATCCGCTCCAAGCGCTCGAGGTGCCGGCGCGGGTAGTCGAACTCGCCCTGGCCATGGCGATCTTCTCCACGCTGCTGCCGGTGTTCCTGCTGTCGCACGCCATCCGCCGCATCGGTTCCGGCAGCACGTCGCTGATCGGATCCATCGGGCCGGTCAGCACCCTTTTCATGGCCTATGTGTTCTTGCAGGAGCGCCTGTCCGTATCGCAGGTCGCGGGGTCTGCGCTGGTGCTGGCCGGCGTCATCCTCGTCGGGCTGCACAGCCGGCGCGGGGGGACGTGACGCAGGCTGGCAGCCTGTCGGGCTTAAAGGAAATCGGCTGCAAATTTGCCTGGCCGGTTCATATTTCGCCGCTTTATTGGGCAATAGAACGACTATTGCCCTGCAAAATCGTCAAAATCTGTCCTCACCCAGCCAAATTTTCGCTTCGATTCTTTAAGTCCGACAGGCTGCTAGGCCTGCCGCGACGGCGCGCTGAACTTGGCGTAGAAGATCGCGGCGAGGAAGAACACCACCGACAGCGCCACTTCGGCGCCCGCGAGCAACGCTGACAGGCCTTTGTCCGACCAGGCGCGCGCCACGCCCTCGGTGAAGTAGGCCAGCACCAGCATCGGCGCCCACTGATAGGTATAGCGGCGGCCTTTCAGGATGCCCATCAGCGGCAGCAGCAGCGGCAGCGTTTTCAGCACCAGCAGGGAACCGCCGGGGCGGATCGGCGCCAGCCACAGTTCCCATGCCACGCAGAGAAAGATCAGCGCGATCAGGCTGACGCTGGAGACGGTTTGCAGGATTTTCATGCGGTCAGTTTGAGCGAGATTTCGGCCAGCCGCTTGCCCAGCGCGATGCACAGCGTGCGCTCGTCGTCGGTGAGCGGCTTGTCGTCGTTCGGGCCGGCCCAGTGGCTGGCGCCGTAGGGGGTGCCGCCGCTGGCGGTGGTGGTCACCTCCGCCAGCGTGTAGGGCAGGCCGACGATCAGCATGCCGTGGTGCAGCAAGGGCAGCATCATGCTGGTGAGCGTGGTCTCCTGGCCGCCGTGCAGGCTGGCGGTGGCGGTGAACACCGCGGCGGGTTTGCCGGCGAGCGTGCCCTTCGCCCACAGCGCGCCGGTGGTGTCGAGAAAATACTTCAGCGGCGCCGCCATGTTGCCGAAGCGGGTGGGCGAACCGAGCGCGAGGCCGGCGCACTGCTCGAGGTCGGCGAGTTCGACATAGGGCGCGCCCGCGTCCGGCACCGGCGGCTCGGCCACCTGGGTGCGCGGCGCCACCGGCGGCACCGTGCGCAGCCGCGCAGCAGCGCCGGCCACCTGGTTGATGCCGCGCGCGACCAGCTGCGCCATCTCGCGCACGCTGCCGCCGGCGCTGTAATACAGGACAAGAATCTCGGTCATGGTTGTTCGTCTGCAAAAACGGTGAAATCGATCAAATCGAAGCCCGGCGTGTGCTCGAGGAGCCGGCCGAAGCTGAGCATGTACTGGCGCGGCGCATGCTGCACCTCGGCATCCATGCCGGTCTGATACAGATGGCGCGGCAGCAGCAGGCGGTCGTTCTGCTTCAGCGCGGGCAGACCGGGCAGGAACAGCGCCGGCTCCGGGCTCGCCTTGGGGTGGCCGCGCAGCGGGCGCACCCACACCGGATGGATCTGCGGCGACAGCCGTTCGACGCCGAGTTCGACCTGGCGCGCATCGCGCATGCGGATCCAGCGGATCGTCCCCAGCGACCACCCGGTCGCCGCATCGGCATGCAGCGCCAGCGGATCGCCCACCTTCAGGTTCAGCGGCGCATCCGGCGCGCCGGCGAGGGCGACGCCGGCCGCGCTGTCGTTGGTGACGGACCACACGGTGGCGTTGACGGCGACCGGCGATGCGAACCCCGTCTGCACGTCATGGATCGGCAGGCTCTCGTCCGGCTCGGCCCGTTCCGCACACGACACCTGCTCCAGCAGCCGGTGGATGGCGCTCACGCCGGCCACGACCCGCACCGTGCTGCCGGGCGCCGTCGGGTAGCGTTTGTACGTGCGCTGTGCGGTGGAGCCCCATTCCTTGAGCAGCCGCTTGCACAGGCTCAGGCTGAGCGCGCGGTCCATCCCCGGCGGCAGGTCGACCTGTTCCGGCGTCTCGCCCTTGCGCAGCCGGACCGCGGTTTCGTGCACGTGGCGGCACAGCGTATCGGTATCCAGCCACAGGCCGCCCGCCTGGTCGCCGGCCGCGACCTGGGTCGGCGGCGTGTCGCCGTCGGTGGGCACCGCAAAACCGAGATGGCCGGCGACCGGCCCGTAGGTCAGTTCGGCGAGGGCGGCAAACCGGTCGAGGTAGAGCCGGGTATGGGCGAGCTCGGCCGGGCTCATGTGCGGCGGATCGGCCAGCGCGATCAGCAGGGCCTGGCGATAGCTCAGGCTGGCCGTCGGCACCCCGTCCGTCGGCAGCTCTGCCACATTCGCGACCTGCGCGTACGCATGGAGCCGGTGCAGGTCCTGCCACAGGCCGGCGGGCGGCGGCGTGTAGGTCAGAAAGCTGGCGGTCTGCATGTCGCGCAGCGCAGCCGCCACCTGGGCGGTGAATTCGGCCTGGCGCCGGGGATTGGCGCGGCCGAAGCGCTGGTCGGTGAGGGCCATCAGCAGATGCTTGTAGCCGAGGCTGCGCTCGCGCTGCAGTTCGCGCAGCAGGGTGCCGGCCTGCCGCTGCTGGGCATAGGGCGGCACGCCCGATTCGGCGAGCAGCGTTTCCAGGCTGGCGGCCACGCGCACGATCACGGGACGGTACAGCGTCAGCAGGGCATGGCGGTCGTCGGCGCCCAGCGGATGACGGTTGAGCGCATACAGCGCGGCGACCAGCTGCTGGGCCGCGTCGACCGGGCTGGCGTAGGGCAGGCGGCCCAGCCACGCGGCCACCGCTTTCGGCCGGGTTTCGGCCGAGGGCTGCACGGCCGGGTCGGCCCTGGGGAGACTGAAATCGAGCATGGCGGTTTCAGTCGAACACGACGGTCTTGTTGGCGTACACCAGCACGCGGTTGTCGAGGTGCCATTTCACCGCGCGCGACAGCACCACCTTTTCCAGGTCGGCGCCCTTGTTGATCAGGTCGTCGAGGCTGTCGCGGTGCGAGATGCGCGCCACGTCCTGCTCGATGATGGGGCCGTCGTCGAGCGTCTCGGTGACGTAGTGCGCGGTGGCGCCGATCAGCTTGACCCCGCGCTCGAACGCCCGGTGGTAGGGCTTGGCACCGTGGAAGGCCGGCAGGAAGGAATGGTGGATGTTGATGATGCGGTTGGGATAGTGGCGGATGAATTCCGGCGACAGCACCTGCATGTAGCGCGCCAGCACGATGAAGTCGATGTGCTGGTCGCGCAGGATCGCCAGCTGGATCTGCTCGGCCTCGTGCTTGGCGTCCTTGTGCACGACCAGGTGCTGGAACGGCACGTGGTTAGCCTCGGCCAGCCAGCGCGTGTCCTCGTGGTTGCTGAGGATGATCGGCAGCTCGCAGTGCAGCCCGCCGCTCTGGTAGCGGTAGAGCAGGTCGGCCAGGCAGTGGTCGAACTTCGACACGAACACCGCCATGCGCGGCTTGCGGCTCGATTCGGCGAGCCGCCAGGTCATGCCGAAGCGCGCGGCGATGGGGCCGAAGGCGGCGGCGAAATCGGCCAGGTCGAGGTTGAAGTCCGCCAGCTCCCATTCCACCCGCATCAGGAACAGCTTCAGCTCGGCGTCCTGGTGCTGGTCGGCGTGCAGGATGTTGGCGTTGTGCGCCAGCAGGAAATCGGCAATGGCGGCGACCAGGCCTTTCTGGTCGGGGCAGGAAATCAGCAGGACGGCGGTATGACGCATGGGCGGACCGGTTTGGTTTTTTGCGTCATCATAACCAATATTCCCCTGATCCTCTTCAGGCACGCGGCCGCGCCGCACAAGGATTCAGCAGCCTTTGCGCGGCGCGGGCAACATGCGCGCCTGCGAATAAACTGAATTTCCACGCATTCATCGGCCTGCCCGGGCGTTTCGGGGCGGCAGGCCTTGCCCACCGCGGCGCTGTGCAAACTTTAGGCATCCCGCGCGGCAAAAACTTTGATTTGTCTTGGGATTTTTGCGCCCGCAAAAAATGTCGTGCGGATCAGCCGAATCCGGGTTGACATGCCGGGCAGGACACCTAGAATTTGTATCCAGCCCCCGCCAGCACCACAATATGTTGTGAATAAACCTGTTGGCGAGGCTTGGGCAAGCTGTGCATAAGGTGTGGATGTTTCGCGCCCCGGCAGGCTGGCCCAGGATTTTCGTTATACCCACCACCAAGGAGCCCCCATCGATGCTGAACGTCGCCACCGAATCCGCCGCATCCGCGCCCATTCCCCCCATCGAGCCTGTTGACGTGACGGTGATCGACACGCGCTACGCCGACTACAAGATCATCCGCCGCAACGGCGCGGTGGTCGGCTTCGCGCCGAACAAGATCGCCATCGCCGTGACCAAGGCCTTCATCGCGGTGCAGGGCGGGCAGGCAGCGGCGTCGGCGCGCATCCGCGAGCTGGTCGAGTCGATCACCAGCCAGGTGACGCAGGCCCTGATGCGGCGCAACCCCAACGGCGGCACCTTCCACATCGAGGACATCCAGGACCAGGTCGAACTGGCGCTGATGCGCTCGGGCGAGCACGAAGTCGCGCGTTCCTACGTGCTGTACCGCGAAAAGCGCACCCAGGAACGCGCCGCGCAGAAGGCCGCCGGCGTCCCCGAAGCCACCCTGCACGTGATCGAGGACGGCCAGAAGAAGCCGCTCGACACCGCGCGCCTCGCCGGCCTGCTGGCCGACGCCTGCACCGGCCTCGGCGACAACGTCAAGGCCGAGCCCATCATGCACACCGTGCTGCGCGACCTCTACGACGGCGTGCCGATGGCCGAAGTCGAAAAGGCGCTGGTGCTCGCCGCGCGCTCGATGATCGAGCAGGACCCGGCGTATTCGCTGGTCACCGCGCGCCTGCTGCTGAACTCGATCCGCCACGAAGTGCTGGGCGAGGCCGTGACGCAAGCGCAGATGGGCCAGCGCTACGCCGAGTATTTCCCCGACTTCATCAAGAAGGGCATTGCCGCCGAACTGCTCGACGAGAAGCTCGGCCAGTTCGATCTGGTGCGCCTCGCCAAGGTGCTCGACGCCGGCCGCGATTACCAGTTCGGCTACCTCGGCCTGCAGACCCTGTACGACCGCTATTTCCTGCACATCGAAGAGTCGCGCATCGAACTGCCGCAGGCCTTCTTCATGCGCGTGGCGATGGGCCTGGCGATCAACGAGATCGACCGCGAGGCGCGCGCCATCGAGTTCTACCAGGTGCTGTCCTCGTTCGACTTCATGTCGTCGACGCCGACCCTGTTCAACGCCGGCACCCGCCACAGCCAGCTTTCGTCCTGTTATCTCACCACCGTCACCGACGACCTCGACGGCATCTACCAGGCCATCAAGGAAAACGCCATGCTGCAGAAGTACGCCGGCGGCCTCGGCAACGACTGGACCCCGGTGCGCGCCATGGGCGCTCGCATCAAGGGCACCAACGGCAAGTCGCAGGGCGTCGTGCCCTTCCTCAAGGTCGTCAACGACACCGCCGTCGCCGTCAACCAGGGCGGCAAGCGCAAGGGCGCGGTGTGCGCCTACCTCGAGACCTGGCACCTCGACATCGAGGAATTCCTCGACCTGCGCAAGAACACCGGCGACGACCGCCGCCGCACCCACGACATGAACACCGCGAACTGGATTCCGGATCTCTTCATGCAGCGCGTGATGGAAGGCGGCGACTGGACCCTGTTCTCGCCCAACGACGTGCCCGACCTGCACGACCTCTACGGCCGCAAGTTCGCCGAAGCCTATTGTGAATACGAGCGCAAGGCCGACCGCGGCGAGATCAAGCTGTTCAAGCGCATCCCCGCCGTGCAGATGTGGCGCAAGATGCTGTCGATGCTGTTCGAGACGGGGCACCCCTGGATCACGTTCAAGGACCCGTGCAACATCCGCAGCCCGCAGCAGCACGTCGGCGTCGTGCACAGCTCCAACCTGTGCACCGAGATCACGCTCAACACCAACGACCACGAAGTCGCCGTGTGCAACCTCGGCTCGGTCAACCTCGTCAATCATCTGAAAGACGGCAAGCTGGATCTGGACAAGCTGAAGACCACCATCCACACCGCGATGCGCATGCTCGACAACGTGGTCGACGTCAACTACTACGCCGTCGGCAAGGCGCGCAATTCCAACCTCAAGCACCGTCCGGTCGGCCTCGGCATCATGGGCTTCCAGGATGCGCTGCAGGAACTGCGCGTGCCCTACGCGTCGAACGACGCGGTCGAATTCGCCGACCGCTCGATGGAAGCCGTCGCCTACTGGGCCTACTGGGCGTCCACGGAATTGGCCGAAGAGCGCGGCCGCTATTCCAGCTACGAAGGCAGCCTGTGGAGCCGCGGCATCCTGCCGCAGGATTCGCTGAAGCTCCTGGCCGAAGAGCGCGGCGGCTACCTGGAAGTGGATTCCAGCAGCACGCTCGACTGGGACAGCCTGCGTGCGCGCATCGGCCAGTACGGCATGCGCAACTCCAACTGCCTGGCGATCGCGCCAACCGCGACCATCGCCAACATCGTCGGCGTCTCCGCGTCGATCGAGCCGACCTACCAGAACATCTACGTCAAATCCAACCTGTCGGGCGAATTCACCGTCGCCAACAAGTACCTGGTCAACGACCTGAAGAAGCTCGGCCTGTGGGACGAGGTCATGGTCGCCGACATCAAGTACTTCGACGGTTCGCTGGCCAAGATCGACCGCATCCCGGCCGACATCCGCACGCTGTACGCCACCGCGTTCGAAATGGAAACCAGCTGGCTGGTCGAATGCGCCTCGCGCCGCCAGAAGTGGATCGACCAGGCGCAGAGCCTCAACATCTACATGGCCGGCGCCAGCGGCAAGAAGCTCGACGACACCTACAAGCTGGCGTGGATCCGCGGCTTGAAGACGACGTATTACCTGCGCACGCTGGGCGCGACCTCGGCGGAGAAATCCACCGGCAAGGGCGGCGAGCTGAATGCGGTGTCGTCGAGCGGCGGCGCCGGGGCGATGAGCAGCGGCGGCAGCAGCGCGATGAACAAGGCTGCGGCGAATCTGCCGGAGCCGGAGATCGAGGGCAAGGCCTGCACCATGCGGCCGGGGGATCCTGGCTTCGAGGAATGCGAGGCCTGCCAGTAAGAGGTAGTGAGGAGGAGGGGCAGCACCAAAGAAGAGGCAAACCTGGTCGATGGATGCGGTCGTGATATGCGACGGTTCGTTGGCCGGGGGTAGCCCGGCGGCTAGTCACTTTTCTTGTCTCGCCAAGAAAAGTAACCAAAAGAAGGCGACCCCGCTGCGCCACCCCTTCGGGGCGGGCCTCGACTGAACCGAGCCATCGGGGCGGCTGCGCAACTCGCCCTGGCAGGGCACACAAAACGTGCCCTGCTGCGGAGCTCGAACAGTGCTCGCCTTCATCCCCGCTGACTCGATTCAGTCGAGGTGGCGCAGAAGGGGGACCGGTGTGCAGAAGTTAGCGGGTGTTATCCGTTAGCCGTTCGGGCTTCGATGGCAGACCACGAACTCACTACCGTTCGTGCTGAGCCTGTCGAAGCACTGCCAGCCAGAAGACCGTGCAACAAAGATTGAAAGTCGGTGGTCACCCACCGTGGTTACAAGAACCAAAGGAGATTTGAACGATGCTGAATTTTGAAGAAGACTTCACCCCCGCCGCCAAGCCCCTGGACGTGCCGTCCTTTCTGCGCAAGGAATCCGCCGCGCCGGTCGGGGCCGACGGGGTCGCCGAAGCCACCGCCGCACCGCAGGCCCGCCGCGTGCAGGCCGCCGACAAGCGCGTGATCAACGGCGCGACGGATGTGAACCAGCTCGTCCCCTTCAAGTACAAATGGGCGTGGGAAAAATACCTCGCCGGCTGCGCCAACCACTGGATGCCGCAGGAAGTGAACATGAGCCGCGACATCGCGCAGTGGAAGGACCCCACCGCCCTGTCCGAAGACGAGCGCCGCCTGGTCAAGCGCAACCTCGGCTTCTTCGTCACCGCCGATTCGCTGGCCGCCAACAACATCGTGCTCGGCACCTATCGCCACATCACCGCGCCCGAGTGCCGCCAGTACCTGCTGCGCCAGGCGTTCGAGGAGGCCATTCACACCCACGCCTACCAGTACATCGTGGAAAGCCTGGGCCTGGACGAAGGCGAGATCTTCAACGCGTATCACGAAGTCGCCAGCATCCGCGACAAGGATGACTTCCTCATCCCCTTCATCGACACGCTCACCAACCCCGAATTCAAGACCGGCACCCCCGAGGCCGACCAGGCCCTGCTGAAGTCGCTGATCG